>JAWKVF010000005.1:0-268712 GCA_041398145.1 Parvularculaceae bacterium
TTTTTACCGCTGGATTTGACGGAGCGTCTGAGTGCAACCGCCAAAACTTGCGTTGCGACTACGTCTGTTGGCGACCATCCGACATTTGCGTATTGGAGGTTGCGACAATTGCGCACCGCGTTTTCAACGCTGGAAACCACCAGAAATCTGAGTCTGCGACATCTGGCGTCGCTATGCCATGCAGAAAAAGTTTGTTGGGAGTGCGAACGCTCTTTTCTGAATATTAATTCGCCGGAAGATCTGGCGGCGGCCCGGAATTTCATTTTGAGGAAAGAAAAGCTATCGGGCGCTGGCCTGCGAAGACAGGGGTAAAGATTCACATTGGAAGAGCGGCGGCGAACTCGTCAAACACGCAACCTGAGGACATTCTTGCCACTGAAGATTGTGAGGCAACAGGAACATTTGGTGCGCCTTGGGCAAGATGTAATCAATCATTGCCGCTGGATACGGATTATTCTTTATTCAATTCTGTTGAACTTTTCGATCCTATATCTCTTTGATCTCACTTTTCGGCACACAATGCTTGCGGGTGGCGACGCCAAGAAATCTGAAATCCCTATTGACGTGATGATTGTTGCGCGTGCGTTCCCGCTAGGCGGTGCCGCAGTCGAACATTCTGATGACTCGGTCGTTCAATCCGAAGGGAATACACAAAACAATCAAAAACGCACACGCGCCGCAATGGATACCATGGGCGCCATCAAGCCCTCAACAAACGCAAGAAGTCGTCAAATTCCTTATCTTCCAAGGCTGTCGCCGTCAGATGCTATCGACAAGATCGACTTAACAACTGGCTACTGTGAAAGTGACAAGGAAACAGCCCGAAATCTGAGGTGCCTAAATGGATTTTCTCAGCC
Source organism: Parvularculaceae bacterium (assembly GCA_041398145.1). Lineage (GTDB taxonomy): Bacteria > Pseudomonadota > Alphaproteobacteria > Caulobacterales > Parvularculaceae > Amphiplicatus. The sequence goes on from JAWKVF010000005.1 coordinate 858, forward strand.
AGCCTCAAGCGGATCAGATTGGAATGAAGGTATCGCGGCAGCACGGACTGCGGCTCGTGGGGGCGTGGCAAATGACGCGACTACAGTCGAACTGGTTTGGCCAAAGCAGACAGAAGATCAATATATCCACGGATTTACGAAGGACTTGTCGACTTTCGGCGGCAGGGCATTGAGAAGATGATGGACCCGGTACCCTCATTGACCGGTAGGTCAGTAATACCGGACCCGAGTTGGACGCTTGCCCAGGATCCTTACTTTGACCTGAAGAAGATTGACGATCTCAAAAAGGAAATTGACCAGCCCGCACAGTAGACCGATCGAATACATATAATGCATGCTCGGTCCACCGACTATCAATTTGAGCGATAGTTGTGACAGTGCTCGGTCCGCCGCAGAGTGTGATGGCGGGTGTGTGATAATCCGATTATGTTTCAGCGCGCATCACCAATTCTATGAGCTTTTGATTCATAAGAGATAACTTGCCCACGCTTGCGCTGGCGCCGATATCGATTTCATTTGCAAAGCGTTCATACTTTTCCAATGCGGGCGCATTTTTCTTTCGCCATGCGGAAATCAATCCCTCCAGCCAGGACTTCGCCTGGCCCTTGGGTTCGTCTCCTGCAAAGGTCGCAATCGAACGGGAGATCGCGCTCTGACGAGTGGAAAGCTCGTCAACCAGTCGCCTTGCAGCGAGCCGCTCGAAATGATTGTCGGGGAGGAAGTTCCTGGCGCCGTTTCGCGCGGCGTCGATATGGAAACGGTGTCCGGTCGCGAAAAAGACAGCGGCTATCGCTTCTGCTGACCAACCGGTTTCGCGGGAAAGATTTACGATATCAAACGCGAATTCCAAAGACGCCATCAGTGCGGCCTCTTCGGCGATTGCATCCGGGGCGCCGCGCTTGCGCCAACTTGCGGCCCTGGATTTCAACCCCTTCGCGGCGTTTGGTGGGAGAACTTCAGGAAGGGAAATTTTCAAAGCCTGTATCGGGTCACGATACTCATGGATTAGTCCCTTGATTCCGCTCTTCAGCAGAATCGTACTTGCATCAACGTCGCTGATAATCTTTGAAACTTGTTCCGCTAGCAGATTTACAGCTGTTTTGTAGAGATCAGTTTGCAGGCTGGCTTTAACCGAGTTGTCGAGTGCATCGACTTCAGCACCAAAGTGACCAAGGTTCAAAATACGTCTGGCGGACTCGTACGCAAGTGCAATATCAGCGATGCTGGCGCCGGAGACTTCTACCAGATTATGAACAAATGTTGCGCCGCAGGTATCGATAATTTCATTGGCGAGGCGCGTCGCGATAATTTCGCGGCGCAGCCGGTGCTGAACAATCGCGTGCTTGAAGTTATGTGTTTGTTCCGGAAAATATCCGAACAATTCACGTTCGAGCATCGGGTCGTCAGGAGCATTGGAGTCTACAAGCTCTTCAAAAACCTGCATTTTTGCATATGCCAGAAGAACCGAAAGTTCCGGGCGTGTGAGGCCTTCATTCTGCGTCTTCCGCGCGCCTAGCTCTTTGTCGCTTGGGAGCCCTTCCAATTCACGATCAAGTCGCCCCGCGGCTTCGAGCGCATTCATGTAGCGGGCGTAAGCGTTTGTGTTGTTTGCCGCATCGGCGCTCATCAAAGAAATTGCGCGCGTCTGATCGTAATTATGTTGAAGCACATGACTTGCGACGTCCTCGGTCATCGCTTTCAGCAGCTCGTTTCGGTCACCTGCCTTTAAACCGCCATGCTCAATGGCGGAAGATAATAGGATTTTGATATTGACTTCATGGTCCGAAGAATCGACGCCGGCGGAATTGTCGATCGCATCGGTGTTGATGCTGCCGCCAGCGCGGGCGAATTGAATGCGTGCAGCCTGCGTCACGCCAAGATTGGCGCCTTCACCTACAACCTTCATTCGCATGTCATCTGCATTAATACGAATGGCGTCATTTGCACGATCACCGACGCGGGAGTTGTCTTCATGTCGGGCTTTAAAATATGTCCCGATGCCGCCAAGCCAGAACAATTCTACAGGCGCTTTTAGTATCGCCTGTATGAGTTCCGAGGGTGTTGTTGAATCAACTTTCAGGCCAAGTAAAGCCTTGATTTCTGGTGTCAGGTTGATGGATTTCGCCGTACGGGGAAAGATACCGCCGCCATTAGACATTTTGGATTTATCGTAATCCTGCCAAGATGAGCGCGGCAGTTCGAATAGCCGGCGTCGCTCGCTGTATGATGTTGCAGGATCAGGGTCAGGGTCAATGAAAATGTCGCGATGGTCAAAAGCGGCCACTAACCTTATTTGCTCGGAGAGCAGCATGCCGTTGCCAAAAACATCACCCGACATGTCGCCAACGCCCGACACAGTGAAAGGTTCGCGCTGGATATCTTTGCCAAGTTCACGGAAATGGCGTTTCACAGCCTCCCATGCGCCGCGGGCTGTGATGCCCATCGCTTTGTGATCATAGCCAGCTGATCCGCCAGATGCGAAAGCGTCGCCAAGCCAGAAATTGTATTCTGATGAAATGGCGTTTGCCGTATCAGAGAATGTCGCGGTACCCTTGTCTGCAGCGACGACGAGATAGGGGTCTTCCTCGTCCCAGCATACGACAGATTCAGGAGATACCGTCTTGCCGCTGACAATATTGTCTGTCAGATCCAGAAGTCCGTGAATAAATTCGCGGTAGGCGGCTTTTCCCTCCTCGAAGATCTCGTTTCGATCCCCTCCGATAGGGAGTTGTTTTGGAAAAAATCCGCCTTTTGAGCCGGAGGGTACAATCACTGCGTTTTTAACCCGTTGCGCCTTTACCAATCCAAGCACTTCGGTTCGGTAATCTTCTTTACGGTCCGACCATCTCAAGCCGCCACGGGCGATTGCGCCGAATCTGAGATGCACGCCGTCGACACGCGGTCCTGATACGAAAATCTCGCGATACGGCTTAGGCTCGGGAAGATCGTCGATGAGAGAACTGTTGAGTTTGAAGGATATATATGGCTTGGGATCGCCACCAGAAGCGCGTTGATAGAAATTCGTACGCAACGTAGCGGTCAACAGATTCAAAAACCTGCGTATAATTCGATCTTGGTCGAGGCTTTGAACATCCTCAAGCAATGATACGATTTTAGCCTCAATCGATTTTATTTCCTCTGTACGGCCTTTCAGCTCCGAAGCCCCGGAAGGATTGAATTTGGCGTGGAAACAAGCGACCAAGTTTCTAGCAATTTCAGGGTATAAGGAAAGAGTTTCTTCGATGTAGCTCTGCGAATAAGAAAACCCTGATTGAAGCAGATATTTGGCGCCTGCGCGCAACACTGCAACCTCTCGCCAGTCGAGTCCGGCGAGCACTACGAGTGCGTTAAAACCGTCATCTTCAGCACGGTTACCCAGAATCGCCGAGAAAGCAGTTTCCACCGTGTGCTTGATGGTGCTGACATCAATAGTGCGTCCATGTTTTTCTTCGGTGTAGAAATCGTGTATCCAGATAAATCCAGCACCGTCATGGTCGCTGAATTGAACCTGCGCATCGCTTTCCTGTAGTACACTCAGACCAAGGTTCTCCAACTGGGGAATGAGGTCCGAGAGCCGCAAGCCGTGTCCGGGGCAATAGAGTTTTATGTTTAATTCGTTGTCTTTTGATGATGGTCTTCGAAACACGCGGATTGCCACATCAGCGTCTGTCATGGTTTCGATAATGGCGATGTCGTCAAGGGTTTCAGATGTGCCTGTTCGCTCGCGGTAACCTACGTCAAACGCACTTTCGTAGCGTTGAAACAATCCGTGTGGTGTTGCGCCCTCATTCGCCTCACGCAGCGCATCCAAAAGGTTATCGCCCCATGTGCGCGTGACTTCGCGTATGCGCCTCACAAGTTCCGTTATGCCAGGGCCCTCGGGAGCGCCTGGCGCAATGCCAATAATATAATGAACGCGTACTAACGATGCGTCGCCAAATTGCGTTGAGAACGCCGCGATATAACCGTCATAAGCGTCGGCCATAATGTCGCCGATCCCCTCGCGAACATTTGAGGAAAACCGATCACGGGGAATATAGACAAGCGCGGAAATGAATCTATCGAAACGATCACGGCGCAAGAACACTTTGGTGCGGGGGCGTTTATACAGCCGCAGGATGCCGAGTGCGGTTTCAGTCAGTGTTTCGATATCTGCCTGAAACATTTCATCACGGGGAAATGTTTCCAGGATATGCACCAGCGCCTTGGCGTTATGCCCGCCCGGACGGAAACCGGCGCCTTGAATTACTTTCTGGATTTTCTTGCGCAGGATCGGGATGTCCGATGCGGGCCGATTATACATATCGGATGTGAGCAACCCGACAAACCGGTCTTCGCCAATAACCGAACCATCTTCGCTGTAGATCTTTAAGCCGACATAATCCATGTGGACACGGCGATGAACCGTTGAGCGCGCGTTGGCTTTTGTTATTATTAGCGGTTCGTCGGACTGCATGAACTCGGTAACGGCGGGCGAGAGTTCACCTTCATTGGACCACGTTGTTTTTAGAACGCGCCTTGCATTGTCGCGAAGGATGCCCAGATCGCTTTTCTGATCGCGCACAAAATGCGGCCCGCCATCTTGGAGTGCATACTTGTAACGACGAACACCAAGAAACGTGAATTTATTGTCCCAGAGTTTTTTCAGGAACGCGATAGATTCATTTAGGTCGTCATCATCCAGCGACCTTGGATGATAGCGTTCCAACTGGTTTATGCCGGCCGCCAGCCGATCACGCATCGGTCCGAAATCGGCGACCGCAAGAGCGGTATCTGCAAGCACCGCCTGCAACTCCAACTCCAGAATTTCAATCTCGCCGTCATCGACAGGCGGATCAAGTTCCGCATGGATTATCGACTCGGCGATTTCGACGCCCTTGCCGTCGTTCGTTCGTTTGCCGCTCTTGTCCCGAGAGACATTTATGACGGCGTTTGCAAAGAAATGTGCGGTTTTTCCTGCGTCTGTTAGCGCCGCTGTGACAGAATCGACAATGAACGGCATATCATCCGCTATCACATCCAATACCAGCCGTGAGTCGCGCCAGTTTTCGGATTTGTGGAGCCGCAACGAAACCGTCGGCTCGCCGGGTACGCGGGTCTCCGCCGCGGACCATGCATCCAGGACGCGGGCGAGAAGGCTTTCAGGCTGGTTCCAGTATTTGTCTTCTCCGGTTGCGTACCGGACAACTTGCGACAGCAGGCTTTCGAAAGCTGGATCAAGTGCATCCTTGGCGCTGTGGGGAGCCTTCTTGTCTTTCAGGGCGATGGAAATGACCTTTTCCAAGGTCTCTTGATCTGCAATCGTGTGAAAGCTTTCGGCCATACTCTAGTTCTCCCGCCGCCGCGGAAAGATGTAGCGGGTTGGCCGATAAGAAACCGTAAGCCGACGCGCCGCCGCAGCGTTTTTTTGCAATGCAGCAACGTCTGGACACAAGCAGCGTCGCCACTGTTCTTTTGGGCGTCATAGCGTAACGTGATCGCTTAAGTCTAACGATTTCAGGCGGACTTTATTGAAACTATCGAACTCGACAGATTCAGCTATTAAGCGGCGCCTAATTGCGCACGATGTTCCGCCTGCTGGGTTTTAATTTCCAGATTGTAGCCAATTTCGCTTCGGATGAATCCGGTTCTCGGGAAGCGGCGGGCGGTCAGGGTGTGTAGCCGCCAAACCATAGCGGTAACCGCTGCGGCGGCGAGGGCGGTAACGCCGACCACAACGAAATAACCGGTCGAAGGACCAATGCTTTTCAACGCGCCCAAGAGAATGAAGCCGGCGGCGGGGATGAACGCGGCGGCTGCGGACACAGGATGCGCAATGCTGAGCATGGAGGCGCCGAAGGCGGCGAGCAGCAACAAAGCAAAAAACTCCAGCGGGGACGTCACTGCTTCTGAGAACAGTAAAATGGCGGCAGATCCGAATGCCGCGCTGAGAACGCAAAGGGCGGCGGTGTAATTTGCGCGCCAGCGGAACGGGCGAGACGCGATTTTCTCTCCAATCCGAAAGTCTTTGCGGTATCTTGCGCACAGGAAGAGAGAACCAAAAACGAGCGCGGCCCATACCGCTGTGCGAAGAGGGGCCTCGCGACTGATCGTCAGGGCGATTAAAATGGTGACGCCGGCGAATATCGCCAGTCCAAAACCGCTATACCGCGAGAGCAGATCAATCAGGTGGAGCTGTCCGGCGCGCGAAAGCGGTTTTCGCTTGTGCCGGATTCTTCCATCCAGTGCTTGATCAGCCAGGGCCTGAAGATCGCGCACATCCTTGCCGTCATGAAGCTCAGTCTGTGCGCCCATCCGTTCTCCGGCTCCCGTTGTTCATCGAGCGATGATTGAGCGCCCTGATGATTAATAGCGCGTTAATCGGTCATTATTGAGCTGATTTGGAAGTTCAGTCCATCGGTCAATCGGATGACCCGTGCGTCAGGGCGACATCCCGGCTGCGCCAACTCAAACGCTTTGGATATTTCCTTATTCAGTCGCAATGGAAAGTTCGAGTGGCGAACACGTGTAGAAACGCCAATCCTCGACGGCGTCAATTCTTTGTCAACGCGATTGCTCGACAGCCGGACGCTGGTAATGAATCGCCATTGAGTGGGCTCGGTCGCTGTCACAGGCCTAGTACTGAAAATTGTCCACAAAAGCGCCGCCTTTGGGATCCGGCGTCATGCCGAGCAGGACGATAATTCCCTCGCGGACAGGTTATTCAACGCCAAATTCTTCCTCAGTGTCGTCGTTATCACCGTAATACGCTTCGATATTAATTCCCGCTTGCTGCAACTCGCCGCGAATGACCAGAGCGTCCAGATTGAATGGATCAATATTCAAAGCGTTGGCGACATCTTCTGCTGCGGCCATGTCGCGCCCAAGGGCGCGGCGTGCTCTGGCCCTGATGACAAAACCTTCCGGCGTTTCGATACCATAACTTTTCGCATCGGTGATCGCGTCTTCCGCCAATTGCCATCTATCCGCAGCGCTATAGACCTTTGCCGCGATTATTCTTGTGGCCGCATTGCCCGGTTCTAACGCAATCGCCTTTTCAATCGCCGCTGTCGCCTCCGCCGCATCGTTTGCGTCAAGCCAGGCGAGCGCCGCCTGGGTCCAGAGCCGCGCCTGGACCGTGACGTCGCCAACGTCTTTTTTTTCTGCGATGTCGACCAGTCGGGCCGCCGCCAATCGGGGAAATCCGGCGGCGAGATCAGCGATGGCGAGGCAATGCTGCGCCGCCATGCCGCCGCCCTCCACAGTCCATTGCTGGGCTGCGATCCGGCCAATCTCAAGATCTTTCGCCACCAGTCTGATGCAGTCGGCGTGACGGGGGTTCGATCCCGCTTCCTCGATACTCGTTTCCAGATAAGGCGCCAGATATGGCGCCTCAGGCGTCAGGAAAAATATCAGCGAAACCAAAGCACTCATACAAGCACCTTACGCGCCGCCTTTTTGGCGGAAAAGTGGCCATTACGATTAATTGGTGTTTATTCGGCGGCGTCGGCTTTTTTTACCGTGCGCCGGCGCGGGGTTCTGGGCGGCGCGTTTTTCTTTTTTTCGCCCGCCGGTTGTTCTGCTGATTGCGCTTTGCGTGGCCGTGCAACGACGATGTTGCCTTCCGGCTCGCCAATCGGTTCCGATTTGCGCACCTCCGCCGGCAGGTAACAAGTGACTTTTGTCCCCTCGCCAGGGCTGGAATCCATCCGCACCCAACCGCCGTGCAGGCTGATCAAACGTTGCACCAGCGACAGCCCCAGACCGGCGCCGGCGGACGGGCCGCTCGATTCAAACGATTCGAATACCTTCGCCTGATCGGACGGCGAGACGCCGCGGCCGGTATCCTCCACCCAGATCCGAACCAGGCCAGGGGTTCGGTCGGCTCCGAGCGAGACGTTGCCGCCCGCGCCGGTATAGGCGAACGCATTCGAAAGCAGGTTGAATAACACCTGTTTCATACGACGCGGATCGGCAGTGATTGAACCGATATCTTTAGCGCAATCCACGTTAAGAGAAATCTGGGTGTCCTCCGCCTTCAGGGCGGCATAGGTCGCCGCGCCGGTCAGCAATTCCCGGATATTGACGGTTTCAGGATCGATCGTCAGCTTTCCGGCATCGATCGCCGCCAGATCAATAATGTCGGTGATCAGGTCGCGTAAGTGATGCGACGCGGACAATATCGAGGCCATGTAATCTTTCTGGCGATCATTCAGCACGCCAAACATCTGGCCGTCCAGCATTTCGGCAAACCCGATGATCGTCGCCAGCGGCGTGCGCAGTTGATAGGAAATGTGATCGACAAATTTTGATTTTTGGCGGTCGATTTCCTCAAGCAGGGCGTTGCGCGCTTTTAATTCCTTTTCGCGTTCGCGACTGTCCGTCACGTCAAGGAAATGCACAAGAGTTGCGCCGTCGGGCAGAGGCTCGGTTCCGAATGACAGCGTTCGCCCGTCTGATAGAACGATAGTTTCAGCTTCGAGTGCGGTTCGATCATCTGGCGACATTGAGGTTACACGCCGCTGGATGGTGTTGAGAACATCAGCGCCGTCCACAACGCGTTCTCCCAGAGCCGTCATCACATTCTCAATGTGCGGATTGGCGGAAACCATTGAGTTGTCGAGCCGCCACATCCGTTGAAGGGCGCTGTTGAAGAGGCGCAGCTTTCCGTCCGCGCCAAAAACCGCAACCCCTTCAGAAAGATTGTTTAATGTCGCGCGCTGGACGTTGATCTGCGTGTTGTATCTCGCCTCCAGCTTTATTTTTTCCGTGATGTCGTCAAAGACGACTAACACGCCGCCAAGGGGGTGGCGCGCGCGCGACACGCGCAGAGTCCGGGCATCGGGCAAATGCCAGATTTCGTCAGGGGCCCTGCCGTCGCGTTCAACGCCGGGGGCGGCGTGACTTTCCGTGTAAAGCGCCAGTTGGCTGCGTTTCCACCCGGCGTAATCCGCGTGTTCGGGCAGTTTGCCTTGCTGTCTTAACCGGTCCAGCAATTCGCCGTGCGCGGGGCGCGCGCCGAGATCCGCGTCTTCAAGCTCCCACATGCGACGAAACGCGGCGTTATAATAAACAAGGTCCTGGCCGCCGCCGAATAACGCAACAGCGGCGGGCACCTGATCGAGCGTATTCTTGTTCGCCTCGATATGCTGGTTGAGGTCCCCGCGTGTGCGTTCGAGTTCGGTGATGTCGATAGCAAATCCTGCGATCGAGGCGTCGCCGGCGCCATGCATCGGCGCCTCGGAAACCTTTAGAACTCTACGAACGCCCTTGATGTTCAACGTCACGCGTCCTTCGGCGGGGCGCCGTTCGTTCGCCGCACGTTCAGCAATTCGGCGAACCGCGGAATCGAGCTCCATCTGGTCTTTCAGCACGACGCTGGCGCCGGGCGCTTCAACCGCCTCCACATAGGCGGCGTTTACCCAACTCAGGCTGAGGTCGCTGTTTCGACGCCATGCCGGCACCGGTGCGCGGTCAAGCTGCGCCAGCGCGCCGTGCAGGTCGGCGGTTTTCTCTCTGACTTTGCCGAGGATGCCGCCGTCTTCGGCCATGCGCACCGCCGGATCCGTCAACCAGAGGGCGACCTGGCTTCCGGCGACGCGACCATCGGCTTCGATCGCGCGACCTTCATGGGTCATTACCGAGCCGGAAAACGCGATCCCATGTTCACGTAGCTCGCGAACTTTTTCTCTCAGCTTTTTGAAATCTTCCGGCGCGCCATCATCCTCCAGCGGCAGATCGCCCAGCGTGCTCAACAGCCGGGTTACCGGTGTAGCGAATGGGTCGTCGTCTTTTTTGGAGAACGACATGAGCGAGGCAAGCGCCGCTGGCCCGCCGAGGATCTTCGGCGTGCCCCAGCCTTGTTCGATGGCGTCGTAATCGTCTTCCCAGACCAGAACCAGTCCTGGATGCGCCGCCAGAACGGAATCTGACTTTTCCAGTTGCGCTTCCATTTCCGCGAGCTTGCTGGTCCACACCGCGGAGGCGTTTCGCGCTGCTGAGGAAACGCGTAACGCCCACGCAATCGCGGCGACCGTCAACGCACTTGCGGCAAGGACGCCAATGACGGCGGGATCGGTCGCAGGGGCCGGTGCGGATTGTGCGAGGGCAGGCGAGAGCATTGCTGAAAGTACAGCGCCGCCCGCCACGCCGGATTTCAGCCGGGCGCTAAATCTATTGGTTGTCTGGATCAGTGGCCGCATCCTGAAACCTAGCGCATCCTTAAAACTTGGCATTGGAAGCCCGACAGACTGGCGCCGGGTTGCCGCCACATCTCGTTATACCCGCGAGGAAAAACACAATATGTACTGTGTTCGCATGTCGCCGCTAGGGGCTCAGTCGGTATTTCATCGCCGCCTTGCGGGGAAGTTTTCAACAGCGCCTATTCTGGCTCTGATTCGTCTTTCGCGCCGGCGTTCTCGTCAGTCTTCTTGCTGGCGCCGAAGCCTGCCCCAAAAAGCTGGTTTATCGCGCCGCTCACGGCCTCTTGCGCGGCGTCGTCCCCGGTCGTTGACGCTGCTGATGAGTCGCCGGCCGCAGTCGTCCCGTCAGGCGATTTTTCGCCGCCGATCAACCCTTTGAGGATCGATGTTGCGGGGTCGGCTGGATCTTTGGCGCTCTCACTCGACGATGCCGCGCCGCCGTCTTGGCTGGTTTTGTCGTCTGATTTGAAGGCGTTGTTTAAAAGATCACTGAGGGTTGATTCGGCTTTTCCGCGCACCAGCGATTCTACGTCAACGCCGACCACGGGATTGGAGAATGTGCCCGAAATCCTTACCGGTACGGCGATTGCCTGACCGCTTTGATTATCTGCAGCAGTTGACGCTCTGGGCAACAGCCGTAGGTCAACGGCCTGACTGGGCAAGTTGATTTTACCGACGCCCGTCATGGTCAGAAACGGCCCTTCGAGGTTGATTGTCGGTGCGTCGATCAAGCCGTTGTCGATGGTGAATTGCGATAGCATTTTCGAAAAATCTGTCTTTTCGTCGGGGCGTCGCGCTTCGGCTATCGCTGATGTAACGGCCGCCGGGTTGATCGCGCCGCCATTGTAAAGCGTGTTGACGGCGCTTGCGAGCTTGACGAAATTCACGCCTTTGAGTGCCCCGTCATTGATGTCGAAACCGCCTTTGCCATCAAGCGACGACATAATCGCCGCCTGACTCGCGCCGGCGGCGGTGAATTGAATGTTGAAGCCGCCGAGTCCCATAAGCTTGTCGTTCTTTAAAACGGCAGCCGAAAATGGTTCCGCCTCAACGGAAGCGAGCGTAAAATTCCCGGCGATCGACGGAACAGCGCGCGATGCGTCGACGACCAGTCGGCCAGACCCGCCGCCGCCATATAGACCAAGCTGCGATATGTCGGCAGTCATTTTGCCGGCGTTGATTGCAAGGCGTAACCGGCTGTCGGTTGTCTCAATATCGTTAATGAAGATCTTGTCCGCGCGAATTTCCAGATCGGCGTCCATGTTGCGCAAGCTGGTGAAATTCAACGGCGCTTCCGACCACGCCGGGAATCCTTGCGTCGTTTGGGCGGGAGCGGGCATGTACGGTCTGAAATCAAGCGCGCCAACAGCGATTGCGCCAGTTGTTTTCGGACGCGGCCCTGACCAGTCGAATGTTAAATCGCCTTCAGCGTCAATTTCGTCAAACTCAATCTTTGCCGATTCAAGCCGGGCCTCAGTCGAGGCGCCATCGAGATCGCCGGAGAACTTCAACCGGTCAAAGCCGGGCGCTGATTCCAACTCTATCCCGAATAACGAGGCGAACGCAGGCAGGTCCGGTGCGTTGAAATTTACCGGCCCATTAAACGACGTCGCCATTTCTGACGGGGTCAAGGTAAGATCCGCGCCCAGTGTCGACTTGCCGATCGTCGCATTGATCTTGAAATTTGCGGGGCGCTTTTCGTTCAAGTCAGCCGGATTGGATAGGACTGCATTGACGATTGACGGGACGCCCTGAAAATCCAGTTCACCGTCGAACTCCAACGGTTGCGATAAGCTGCTCAAACGCAGTTTGGCGTCAATGTTCTCCGCAAGATATGTCTGTTTTGCACTTTTATCTTCATAATGAAGACGGCTGCCGATTATTCGCACATCGCCGAGGCTGATGTCCTGCATCGGTTGCTGTGCGCTTTGCCCATCGCTTTCGCCGGCGGCATTCGCAAACACCCAGTTCGTTTTACCATCAGACAGCTTTTGAAGTTTGATGTCGGCGTCTGTCAGTACAAATTTTTGAATTTCAACCTTATCGGAGAGCAGGGAAAAAAGTTTGACGCCGATGTCCGCCTGGCCAATCCGCGCGAATGGTTCCTCGCCAAATTCCGGCGCGTCGGCGATCACGAGATTCTCTACCGAAAACGCTGTTTGCGGAAAAATCTTGAACGAGAGCCTGTCGCCAATAGTGACGTTGCGGCCAATCGCATTGCTGGCCGCGGTTTCAATTCTTCCTTTGTACGCTTCGGCGGGAATGAGATTAGGCGCAAGAAAGACGATTGCAGCTAACAAGACGATGAGGGCGACGAGACCGGCGAGAAATTTGGACATAGCGAGTGTGTTCCGAGTTTAATTTGCGATGCCGGCGCGAACGGCGTTCGACCTGCGTGATCTTAACATAATCACTTTTGGCGCGGTTCGAAGACCGTATGAACTTTTCTAAATGAGGATGCGGCTCTTTTGCGCGTTTTCCGACGAAGTGGGCGCCGGTTCGCCGCAAGAAAATGCGACCAATCAAAACATAGAGCCATGCTGCGATATAGATTGAACGCAAATCGCTCCAGAGTCGTAAAAACACGCTTAATGTCGGCATGTATCTTTCGGTCCGCGCTTTGGCGCGACCGGTCATGAGAATCAGCTTCATTAAGAGGCGCGGCGCTTACTTGTCGCGAGGGGATATAGGCGGAAGTTAACGCGTCGGACAGAACCAGAACATTCTGGGAAATCATAACAAAAGCAGCAGGATAAATGGGCTTGCAAATAAAGAACAAAATGGGTACAAAGTTCGCCGCTGCGCTGATTTTGGCGGCGGCGAGGTCAGGCGATGGAGGCGATTATGGCGAAATCTGGATTGCGGTTGGTGGAGGAAAACGGCGTGGATAAGAAAAAGGCATTGGAAGCAGCGATTTCGCAGATCGATAAAGCGTTCGGCAAAGGCTCTTTGATGCGCCTAGGCGACCGTGAGGTTGTTGATATCGAGGCGATTTCCACCGGTTCGCTGGGGCTTGATATCGCTCTTGGCATCGGCGGTTTGCCGAAAGGCCGTATTGTTGAAATCTATGGCCCGGAAAGCTCCGGCAAGACGACATTGGCGTTGCAGGTTGCGGCGGAGGCGCAAAAGCGCGGCGGCACTGCGGCGTTTGTTGATGCGGAACATGCGCTCGATCCGGTCTACGCGCAAAAGCTTGGCGTGAATCTCGACGAGTTATTGATTTCGCAGCCTGACACCGGCGAGCAGGCGCTTGAAATCGCCGACACTCTTGTGCGTTCCGGCGCTGTTGATGTCCTGATCATCGACTCGGTGGCGGCGCTGACGCCGCGGGCCGAGATTGAAGGCGATATGGGCGACTCGTTGCCGGGCCTGCAGGCGCGGTTGATGAGCCAGGCGTTACGCAAACTCACCGGCTCGATTTCCAAGTCGAATTGTCTGGTGATCTTTATCAACCAGATCCGGATGAAGATCGGCGTGATGTTCGGCTCTCCCGAGACGACGACAGGCGGTAATGCGCTTAAATTCTATGCGTCGGTGCGTCTTGATATCCGCCGGATCGGCGCGATCAAGAATGGCGATGAAGTGGTTGGCAACCAGACCCGCGTGAAAGTGGTCAAGAACAAGGTTGCGCCGCCGTTCAAGCAGGTTGAATTCGATATCATGTACGGACAGGGCATTTCCTATGTCGGCGAGTTGATCGACCTCGGCGTAAAGGCCGGCGTGGTCGAGAAATCGGGCTCGTGGCTGTCATACAATGGTGAAAGGGTCGGCCAGGGCCGCGAAAACGCCAAACGCTTCCTGCTGGAAAATCCCGATATCGCTGAAGAGATCGGTAATGCGGTGCGCACAAACGCCGGGCTTGTCGCAAACGAGATGCTCGTCGGCGAAGAGGATGAAGACGACAAGCTGGATGAAGCGGCGGAGGCCTGATCGGGCTGACCTCAGCCGGTAAAGCCGCTCTGGTTCGCTGGACGGGCGGGCGCGTTCCTTTTATGACGATTGCCGCGCCGAAGGGGCTTGCCCCCTTCGGCGCGTCGCCCATTGGGGGCGGCCGGAACGAAGTGGAGAATGGCGGCTGGCTATGCAGACCCTGAACGATATCCGAAGCGGATTTCTGGAATTTTTCCGGTCGCGGGGGCATGAGGTCACGCCGTCTGCGCCGCTGGTGCCGCAGAACGATCCGACCCTGTTGTTCGTCAATGCCGGCATGGTCCCGTTCAAGAATGTTTTCACCGGCGCAGAGAAGCTGAAATTCTCGCGCGCGGCTTCCTCGCAGAAATGCGTGCGGGCCGGCGGCAAGCATAACGACCTCGACAATGTCGGATACACCGCGCGCCACCACACGTTTTTCGAGATGCTGGGGAATTTCTCGTTCGGCGACTACTTTAAGGATGAGGCGATCAACGCCGCGTGGACGCTGGTGAATGGCGAGTTCGGGCTCCACCGCGACCGGCTGTGCGTGACCGTATATCACACCGACGACGAGGCGGCGGCGCTGTGGAAGAAGATTTCCGGATTGCCGGAGGACAGGATCATTCGCATCGCCACCAATGACAATTTCTGGTCGATGGGCGACACCGGCCCGTGCGGGCCGTGCTCGGAAATTTTCTATGACCACGGGGCGGACATTCCGGGCGGCCCACCCGGCTCGCCCGATGAAGACGGCGACCGTTTCATCGAAATCTGGAACCTGGTGTTCATGCAGTTCGAGCGTCAGGCGGGCGGTGAGATGACGCCGCTTCCAAAACCGTCGATCGACACCGGCATGGGGCTTGAGCGTATCGGCGCGGTGCTTCAGGGCGTGCACGACAATTACGACACCGATCTTTTCAAGAAACTGATTGATACGTCTGTCGAACTGACCGGGCGTCCCGCCGTCGGCGATGATGCGCCGGCGCACCGTGTGATCGCCGACCATTTGCGTGCGAGCTGTTTCCTGATCGCCGACGGGGTGACGCCGTCGAACGAAGGGCGCGGTTATGTTCTGCGCCGGATCATGCGGCGGGCGATGCGCTATGCGCACGGACTTGGCGCGAAAGACCCGCTGCTGGCGCGCCTTGCGCCGGTGCTTGAGAGCGAAATGGGCGGCGCCTATCAGGAACTCGGGCGCGCCCGCGTGCTGATCCGCCAGACCTTGCAGGCGGAGGAGGACAAATTCAAATCGCTTCTTGATCGCGGCCTGAAACTTCTGGACCAGGAGCTTGAAACGCTCGAAGCCGGGGCTGCGTTGCCGGGCGCGGCGGCGTTCAAGCTTTATGACACCTATGGCTTTCCGCTTGATCTGACGCAGGACGCGTTGCGCCGCAAAGGGCGCGTGGTGGATACGGCCGGCTTCGAGCAGGCGATGGCCGAGCAAAAACGCGCCGCACGCGCGGCGTGGGCCGGCTCGGGCGACGCGGCGAACGACGCGGTCTGGTTCGATCTGCGCGAGCAGTTCGGCGCCAGCGAATTTCTCGGCTATGTGCACGACACGGCCGAAGCCGTGGCGCAGGCGATTGTCAGGGGGGGCAAGGTTGCGCCCGCCGCGCGTGCCGGCGACGACATTGAACTCATCGTCAACCAGACGCCGTTTTACGCCGAGTCCGGCGGACAGTCCGGCGACGGAGGAACCATCACCGGCGAAAACGGGCTGGTGATAGAAATCTCCGATGTAAAAAAGCGCGCTGGCGCATTGCACGGCCATATCGGGCGCATCACCGCGGGCGAGATAAAAAGCGGCGACGTGGTCCGGCTGGCGATCGACGTTGCGCGGCGTGACCGCACCCGCGCAAATCACTCGGCGACGCACCTCTTGCACAAGGCGCTGCGCGATGTGCTCGGCCAGCATGTCGCGCAGAAAGGATCGCTGGTCGCCGAAGACCGGCTGCGGTTCGACTTCTCGCATAATGGCGCGGTTACGCCGGATGAGATCGCTGAAATCGAGCGCCGCGTAAATGCGGTCGTCCGCCAGAACGGCGAGGTGGCGACGCGGATCATGGCTTACGACGATGCGGTGGCGTCGGGCGCCGTCGCCCTGTTCGGCGAGAAATATGACGACGATGTGCGCGTTCTGTCGATGGGCGAGGCTGAAGACGGCGAGGGGTCGTATTCGGTCGAACTTTGCGGCGGCACCCATGTTCGGCGCACCGGCGATATCGCCTTGTTCAAGGTGGTGAGCGAAGGTGCGGTCTCGTCCGGCGTTCGCCGCATCGAGGCGCTGACCGGCGAAGGCGCGCGGCTCTATCTTGAAGAACAGGCGGGGCTCGCGCGCGCGGCGGCCGATGCGGCGAAAACCGTGCCCGCCGAATTGCCGGCGCGTATCGAGGCGTTGCTGACGGAACGCAAGAAGATCGAGCGCGAGCTCGCCGACGCGAAAAAGAAACTGGCGCTCGGCGGCGGCGGCGCGGCGCCGGCCGAAGCGGTCGAAACCGTCAACGGCGTCAACTATGTCGGCAAGGTTCTCGACGGCGTTGCGGCGAAGGATTTGCGCGGGCTCGTCGATCAGGCGAAAGCGAAAATGGGCTCGGGCGTTGCGGCCTTCGTCAGCGTGAACGACGGCAAGGCGGCGCTGACCGTCGGGGTGACGGACGATGTGAAAGAAAAACTTTCAGCGGTTGATCTGGTGCGCGTCGGCGCTGCGGCGATCGGCGGCAAGGGCGGCGGCGGGCGGCCCGACATGGCGCAGGCCGGCGGACCGGACGGCGCAAGCGCCAATAAGGCGATTGACGCGATCAGGGCCGCCATTGCCGGATAAGGCGTGTAATCCAATCTGAAAAAGGGCGCCGACGGGCGCCTTTTTTATTGTTTGTGTACAAACTATTTTACCGAAACGCTGCCGCCGGACGAAGTATTCTTGCCAATACGTTGAGGTGATCCGTATATGTCCACACTTCCGCCGGAAGAGGCGTCGCCATTAATGCTTTCAGAGGCGTAGATGTCGGCGGACCCGCCCGACGAGGCGTCGGCGACGGCATTGCGGCATTCAAGGCTGCGTGCGTCGATATCGCCGCCGCTTGAAACGTCGACGTTCAGGTCCTCGCATGTGCCCGCAACATCAGCGCTGCCGCCCGACGATACGTCGATGTCGAACGATCCCGCATCAACGCCGGTCACGTCGGCCGATGCGCCTGACGAAACTTCAAGCGCCTGCATTGACGGCATCGTAATTGAG
Organism: Parvularculaceae bacterium; assembly: GCA_041398145.1. Taxonomy (GTDB): domain Bacteria; phylum Pseudomonadota; class Alphaproteobacteria; order Caulobacterales; family Parvularculaceae; genus Amphiplicatus. The sequence continues at coordinate 18,189 of JAWKVF010000005.1, forward strand.
ACGTGTACGTCGTCGCCGCGCCGCCAGCCGATTGTGGCTTTGCGGCCAATCTGCAATTCGCCATTGCTGACTTTCATTTTCAGCCGCTCAAGCGCTTTGTCGGAGCCTTCGGCGACAACGGAATAATCGCCGCCGACCGCGATGTCGGCGTCAACGCCGGCGGACACTGAAACCCCGGTAAAGTCGGTGAATGAGAAGTTTTGTGTTTCGGCGTAAGCGGCGGAGGCCGCCAGAAGCGTGATCGCCGATGCGGTGAGAAGGGCTGTTTTTCCGGTCATTTTAAGTCCCCGTCCTTGTTGTGCCCGACATATGTCACGCGCCGCCGGCGGTTTCGATGCGAAATCGACAAGGCGCACGGTATTTGCCGACGAATCGAAGGCGAGCCGTTGAGGTCTGGGGGCGCCGCCCGCGAAATCGTGAAATTTCCGGGCGTTCCCGCCATGCAATTTTGAACCGTTGCACACGTTTTGCGCGATGTTTTACGCGCCCATCGCCTTCTGGAAATTGGCGTCGATTTTTTCCAGGAAGCCGGTGGTGGTCAGCCATTTCTGCTCGGCGCCGATCAACAGCGCGAGGTCCTTGGTCATGGCGCCGCCTTCGACAGTCTTGATGATCGTCGTCTCAAGCAGGTTGGAGAAGCGGATCAACTCGTCATTGTTGTCGAGCTTGCCGCGATGGGCGAGGCCGCGCGTCCACGCATAGATCGACGCAATCGGATTGGTCGAGGTGTCCTCGCCGCGCTGGTGCGCGCGGTAATGGCGGGTGACGGTGCCGTGTGCGGCCTCGGCCTCGACGGTTTTGCCGTCGGGCGTCATCAGCACCGACGTCATCAGGCCGAGCGAGCCAAAGCCCTGCGCCACCGTGTCCGACTGCACGTCGCCGTCATAGTTCTTGCACGCCCATACATAACCGCCGGACCATTTAAGGCACGAGGCGACCATGTCGTCGATCAGGCGGTGTTCATATGTGCCTTTGAAGGCGGCGAACTTGTCGGCGAATTCCGCCTCCCACACTTCCTGGAACAGGTCTTTGAAGCGGCCGTCATACTTCTTGAGAATGGTGTTCTTGGTCGACAGGTAAACCGGGTATTTGCGTTGCAGGCCGTAATTGAAACAGGCGCGGGCAAAATCGCGGATGGAGTCGTCGAGATTGTACATCCCCATGTATATGCCGGCGGACGGCGCCTCGAAAACATCCTTTTCGATGACCTCGCCATTGTCGCCCTGCCATTTGATCGACAGCTTGCCCTTGCTCGGGAACAACATGTCTGTGGCGCGATACTGGTCGCCAAAAGCGTGACGGCCGATGATGATCGGCTTGGTCCAGCCCGGCACCAGGCGCGGCACGTTGCGGATGATGATCGGCTCACGGAAGACGACGCCGCCCAGAATGTTGCGGATCGTGCCGTTTGGCGAACGCCACATTTCTTTCAGGTTGAATTCTTCAACCCGCGCCTCGTCCGGGGTGATGGTCGCACATTTGACTGCAACGCCGTATTTTTTCGTCGCTTCGGCGGCGTCGATGGTGATCTGGTCGTTGGTGCGGTCGCGCTCTTCGATGCCAAGGTCGAAATATTTCAGGTCAATGTCTAGATAGGGATGGATGAGCTTGTCCTTGATCATCCGCCAGATGATCCGGGTCATCTCGTCGCCGTCCATTTCGACAACGGGATTTTCGACTTTGATCTTCGTCATTGATTTTCCTTGGCGTGTGTTCGTACTGGGAAGAGTGCTGCGCGCGTGGCTATAGCATCCCAATCGTGGCGCGCAAAGGCGAAGCCGGCCAGTTCGGCGCGGGGCGCGGCGATGTCGGGGGTTTGCGCCGTCGCTGCGCGCGTCGCGGGCGGGCGGGGCGCCGGTTGTCGACCCGGAAGGCTTGCATTTTTCCCCGCCGTTACGGAATAACCGACGGGCTTCAACGGGATAGGGCGCATGTCGGCGAAGGACGTCAGCAAACAACCATCGGCGCGACCGCCGGTATCGCGGGGCGCGGGCGATTTGCGCGCCGCGCCGGCGATCGTGCTGATCGAACCGCAGATGGGCGAGAATATCGGCGCGTCGGCGCGGGCGATGCTGAATTTCGGCCTGGCTGAAATGCGCATCGTCAACCCGCGCGACGGATGGCCGAATGAAAAAGCCGTGGCGATGGCGTCTGGCGCGACGCTGGTCATCGACCGCGCGCGCCTGCACGCGACCACCGCCGAGGCGCTGGCCGACCGCCAATATGTGGTGGCGATGACGGCGCGCGCGCGCGAATCGCTGACGCCAGTGATGTCGCCGGCGGAGGCCGCGGCCCGGATGAAAGCGCGAATCGACCGGGGCGAGGCGTGTGCGGTCCTGCTCGGGCCGGAGCGCTCGGGGCTTTCCAACGCCGATGTCGACCGCGCCGACGCGCTGGTGTCGATCCCGGTCAATCCCGGCTTTCCCTCGCTGAACCTCGCCCAGGCGGTGTTGTTGATGGGGTATGAATGGGCGCGCGCCGACGGGCGCACGCCGGGCCCCAGCGATCTCGATCTGGCGGGGCCTGCGCCAAAAGCGCAATTCGACGGCTTTATCAACCACTTGTTCGCAGAACTTGAGGCTGCGAATTACTTTTTGCCGGCCGAGCGCCGGCCGGTGATGGAGCGTAAATTGCGGGTGGCGCTGTCGCGCGCCGGGCTTTCCGAGGGCGAAGTGCGGATGATGCGCGGCGTCGTAAAATATCTCACCCGCCAAAGGCGCGCCGCCGCGCCGGGCGATGATATGTCTGCGGGGGATGCGCAGGACTGACAAACGCCGATAGACTGCGGGGATGAAGATTGGACGGACGAATTTCAGCGATAGAGGGGCGATATGCGCGGTTTCACAAAAATGATGATGATGGCGGTCGCCGCGGCGGCGCTTGCGGCCTGCGTCAGCGGCGAGGGTGCGGGCAATGCCGCAAGCGTTGGCGAGACGGCGCATTACGACGTGCTGATCCGCGACGGCATGGTTTATGACGGCGCCGGCGGCGCTGGCGTCGTCGCCGATGTGGCGATAGACGGCGACCGCATCGCCGCGGTCGGTGATCTTGACGAGGCGCGCGCCGACAAGATTGTCGATGCGTCGGGCATGGCGGTCGCGCCCGGCTTTATCAACATGCTGTCCTGGGCGGTTGACGATCTCATCGAGGACGGGCGCAGCCTTGGCGACATCCGTCAGGGCGTGACGCTTGAGGTGTTCGGCGAAGGCTGGTCGATGGGGCCGATGACCAACAAGATGAAGGCTGATGCGCTCGCGGCGCAGCAGGACATCAAATACGACATCGAGTGGACGACGCTTGGCGAATATCTTGACTTCCTTGAACGCAAGGGCGTGTCGCCGAACGTTGCATCCTATGTCGGGGCGACGACGCTGCGCATTCATGAAGTCGGCGAAGACAATGTTCAGGCGACGGACGAACAGCTCGCACGGATGCAGGAGCTGGTGCGCGAGGCGATGCGCGAGGGCGCGCTCGGCGTCGGCTCGTCGCTGATCTATGCGCCGGCGAATTTCGCCCCGACCGAAGAACTGATCGCGCTTGTTGACGCGGCGCAGGAATTTGACGGCGCGTATATCTCGCACCTTCGCTCCGAGGCGGGCGAGTTTCTCGAAGCGGTCGACGAGATTATCAAAATCGCCGATGCGACCGGCGCGCCGGTTGAGATTTACCACTTCAAGGCGAGCGGCCGGCCGAACTGGGACAAGATGGACGAAGCCATCGCCAGGGTTGAGGCGGCGCGCGCGCGCGGCGTGAAAATCACCGCCGACATGTACGCCTATCCCGCCAGTTCGACCGGGCTTGATGCGGCGATGCCTTTGTGGGTGCAGGAAGGCGGCGACCAGGCGTGGTTCGACCGTCTGAATGACCCCGAAATCCGCGCGCGCGTCGCCGAAGAAATGCGCAATCCCGGCCCCGGCTTTGAAAACCGGCTTGAGCATGCGGGCGGGCCCGACGGCGTCCTGCTGCTCGGTTTCCGCAATCCCGATCTGCGCAAATACGCCGGCATGACGCTTGGCGAAGTGGCGCGCGAACGCGGCACGTCGCCGGAGGAAACCGCGATTGATCTCGTGGTTGAAGACCAGAGCCGCGTCACCGTCGCCTATTTCGTGATGTCGGAAGCCAATATCAACAAGAAGATCGCGATGGCGTGGATGAGTTTCGGTTCCGACGCCGGCTCGATGGCGCCCGAAGGCGTGTTCATCGCCACCAGCACGCACCCGCGCGCTTACGGCAATTTCGCGCGCGTGTTCGCCAAATATGTCCGCGATGAAAAAGTCATCACGATCGAAGACGCGGTGCGGCGCATGACCTCGTTGCCGGCGACAAACCTCAAGCTGCGCGACCGCGGCCTGCTGGCGCCCGGCTATTTCGCCGATGTCGTGGTGTTTGACCCGGCGACCATTCAGGATCATGCAACGTTCAAAGAGCCGCACCAGCTTGCCACCGGCGTGCGCGATGTGTTCGTCAACGGCGTCATGACGCTCGAAAATGAAGAACACACGGGCGCAACGGCGGGCCGCGTTGTGCGCGGGCCGGGCTGGGCCGGCTGGAATGACGCCGACTGATAGATGAGCACGGAGAAAATCTCGCGTGCGCAGGCGCTGTCGGCGCATCGCTTCCGGTATTACGATTTCATGATGGCGGCGACCTGCGTCGTCATCGTGTGCTCGAACATTATCGGCGCCGGCAAGATCGCAACCGTCGGCGGGCTGACCTTTGGCGCGGGCATTTTGTTCTTTCCGCTGTCTTATGTCGCCGGCGACGTGCTGACCGAGGTTTACGGCTATGCGCGCGCGCGCCGCGTCATCTGGGCGGGCTTCGCCTCGGCGGGGTTCGCTGCGGCCATGGCGGCGTTCATCACCATGATCCCGCCTGACCCGGCGTGGAATGTCGATATCGGCGGCGTCGATAAGCAAACCGCGTTCGCGCTCAATTTCGGCCAGGCGCCGCGCATCGTTTTCGCTTCGGTGCTGGCGTTGTGGGGCGGCGAAATGGCCAACGCCTATGTCATGGCGCGGATGAAGGTTTCCTCCGACGGCAGGCATTTGTGGCGGCGGACCATCGGCTCGACCGTGGTCGGGCAGGGCGTCGATTCGCTGATCTTTTATCCGCTGGCGTTTCTCGGCGTGTGGTCGGTCGAGCTGGTGTTGACGGTGCTGGCTACGAATTATCTGATGAAAGTCGCGTGGGAAGCGCTGCTGACGCCGGTAACCTATCGCGTCATCGCCATGTTGAAACGCGCAGAAGGCGTTGACGTCTATGACGCCGAAACCGACTTCACGCCGTTCTCGCTGAAATCCTAGAGCATTTTCCGACGAAGCGGGAACCGGTTCGTCGCAAGAAAATGCGACCCAACAAATAGTTAGAGCAATTTCGCGATTCAGATTGTATGCAAATTGCTCCAGCACCTCCGCCTCCTTTCGCGATTGCAGACTGACAACGCTGAAAGGCTAAGGCGTCCCGAAGGGAGGGGGATAAGTCGGGGGATAGAGGCGGGGATAAGTGGCGGGATAAGTAGGGGGATAAACGGCGGGATAGATTTTTGTTTCGCTGTAATTTCAGCGGGTTAATTGGTTAACGGATTTTTTTTGAAATCGTCCGCGCCGGCGTGCGGAAAACGCGCCAGAAGATTGCGGCGATGACCGCGCGGCTCGCGTCATCGGTGCAATTTGTCGTCGGTTTTTTGTCGTTAACCCGCGGCTTCTGCTTCCATCCGGTCGAGCAGCGCGTCGACGCCGCTTTGGGCGATGAACGACGAGAACTCCTCGCGTTTGACCAGCATGATCGAGACGCCGGAAACGATGATGTCGATGGCTTTTTGCTCGCCCGAGCGCAACGTACGTATGCGCCAGTCGACATTGATCGGCGAGCCGTCGCCGCGGCGGAGCTGCGAGCGCACGATCACGTCGCGCGCGCCCAGCGCCTTGGCGTCGATCACCTCAAGCGGCCGGCCGACGATTTCGGCGAACTGGTCGGCGTAAAGCCGCGTCAGGTATTTCGGGAATATCGCCTCGTAGCGGGCAAGCTGGTCTTCGCTCATGGTCTTGCGCGCATCGGCGATCATGAATTTGCCGATGACGTCGACGGCGAGCGCCTCGCCCAGCACTTGCCGAAATTCGGCAAGCTGTTCGGCCTTGCTCTTTTCCGAGGTCAGCGCCAGCGTCGCATTGGCGGTAAGATCCTCCGCAAAGGCGATGGCGGCGTCGATTGATGCGGTCGGCGTTTCCATCGCATCGGCGGCGTCGGTTGTTTCTGCGGCGGCGGCGGGCGCGGCCGCGGCGATCACGCCAAGGGGCGCGGCGGCGGCAAGGGCCAAAAGCGTTTTTCTCATCCTTGATCCTTTCTGGCGGCCGCCATTGTGACGGTGTTGGTCGGGCTGGCTGGCGGAGTATGGGACAATTGCGGCGATTTTCCAGCAAGGCCACGTGTTGATCGCGAAATGATGACGCAAACGCATTTACCTTGGCGAATTTTAACCGAATTTGCGCCCCTCAACGACCCGGAAGGCGAAGGGCAGCACGATCAAGGTGCAAACGAGGGTGAAGCCGATGGCGAGGGAAAGCAGCTCGCCCATTGAGGCGGTGCCGCGGTGCGGCGACAGCATCAGGCTGCCGAACGAGGCGACGGTGGTCAGCGCCGAGAACAACACCGCGCGCGGCGTCGAGGTGCCGTAAACGCTGTCGCCGGCGTCAACCTGGCGCTGGCGCATCACAAGGTGAATGGCGCTGTCGACGCCGATGCCGAGCAACAGCGGCAGCACGATCACATTGGCGTAGTTGAACGGGATGTCGAAGATGACGCCCGCCGCTATGGTCAGCGTCGCCGCCAGCCCCAGCGGGAACAGCATCAGCAACACCTCGTCGATGCGGCGCATCAGCAGCCACAGGAAGATCGAGATAATGACCAGCGCAATCGCCGAGGCTTGCAGCATCGCACCGGAAATCACCTCGCCGGCTTTTTCGGTCTGGATGGCGCCGCCGCCGATATCGGGGAACTTCGCCTCAACCGAGGACACGAAACGGTCGAGCGCGGCGGGGTCGCGCACATCCTCGCGCGGCAGGATGTCGACCCGCCATTTTCCGTCTACGGATAAATAACGCCTGGTCAGGGCCTCGGGCAGCGTATCAAGATCAATGTAGTCCGCGCCCATCTGCGCGCGCAGCCGCTCAACAAGGTCTGGCCAGTAGGCGAAGATGTTTTTCTCGATAGCCGCGAAAGCCTGCGGGTCGGCGCTGGCGATGGCGGCGTCGAGCGCGGCGGCGAGGCGGCGCGGCCCGGTTCCCGTTTCGTAGGCGCCGGAAAGCCGCTGCGACAGCGCGCGCGCGCCGTCAGCGGGGTCGGGTGCTGCGGCCGGCGCATCGGAAGCCTCGCCCGCCAGCGCAAACACCAGCGAACCGGCGGCGAAGTCGATAAGGTCGAGCTTGTCATCCTGGTCTTCCGGCACGAAGTCGGTGAGCTCGCGGGTCGCGCGCACGGTGTCGATCATCTTCGCCTGATCCGCGGTGGCGACCGCATCGTCCTGCGAGGTGACGATACGGCTGAGGCGATAGGGCGTCGTGTCGGCGTCGTTGAACAACAGGTTGAAGCCGATGACCGACTGGCTGTCGGGGTCGCGCAGCGCCATCGGGTCGGCGTCGAAGCGCGCCTGCGGCAGTGCGAACAGCGCCGCGATTCCCAGCGCGACCGTCAAGATCGCGACCGGCGCCGACAGGCGTTCGATGAATTTAAACCCGGCGCGCACCGCGCCGTGTGACGGATGCGCCTTGAAGTTCGCCCGCGCCCCCAACGCCGCCGGCAGGAAGGTGACCGACACAAACAGCGAGATGATGACTCCGGCGCCGGCGATGACGCCCAGTTGCGCAATGCCGTTAAACTGCGTCGGCACGAAGGCGAAAAATCCCAGCGTCGTGGTGAACGCGGCCAGCGTCAGCGCGGCGCCGACTTCGTGAATGGCGCCTTTCAAACTGTCCGCCGTTGTCTGCCCGCCGGCGCGGCGCTCTTGCACATGCAATAAAAGGTGAATGGCGAAGTCGAGACCAAGCCCGACCAGCAACACCGTGAACGCGACGGAAACGAGGTTCAACTCGCCGATGGCGACCGTTGCGAAACATGCGGTCAGCACGATCGAGATCACCAGCGACGACAGCGTGATCAACGACAGGAACACCGAGCGATAGGCGAGGAACAGCAAGATCGCGACAGCGACGAAGGAGATGGCGAAAGAAAGCCCGATGCCGGTCGTCACCGCGTTCAATTCATCGGCGCGCAGGGCCGGATCGCCGGTGATGAACGTCTCGACACGGTTGTCAAAAGCGTTTTCCAGATCGTCGATTTCGCGGCGCAATTCCGCAATCGCCGGTTTCGCCGGTTGCAGACGGGTGAAATCGAGCACCGGCGTGACGTACAGCATGCGCTGATAGACGGCGGCGGGTTCTGCGTCGGGGTCGAGCGCGCCCATCCATGAAAACGGCCTAGTGTCGCCGGCGGCGCTCGCTTCGACCACGTCGGCGAGTTCGGCATAGATCGCCGCCAGCGTTTCGCGCCCGAGATCGGAACGCTCGGCGAGGGCGTCGTTTTCAGCCAAAGTTGAAAACAGCGTGCCGGCATGGGGCGAGGCGACCAGCGTTTCAATCAGGCCGGCGGCTTTCGTCATTTGTGCAAGGCGCGATTCCAGTGCGCCTGGTTCAAGATACAACAGCCCGTTCTGCAGGAAGAACGGGTCGGCGGACGTCGCAAAGACGCTGGTGAAAATCTCCGGCTTTTCCAGCGCGCGCTGGCGCAGCGCGGCGACGAACCCGTCCGCCTCGTCCAGCGTCGGCGCCCGGACGATGACGGCGATGTCGGTCTTTATTTCGGGGAACGCCTCGCGCAGCTCCGCCGCGCGCTGTTGAAAATCAAGGCCGGGGTCGAGCATCGAACTGGTGTCGGTGTTCACCTTCAGATGGTTCGACGCATACCACCCGCCGGCGATGGTTGCCGCCGCGAACAGGGCGATGAACAGCCAGCCGGCGCGCCGCGCCACGCCAGTCCACACCAGCAGAAATTTCTCGATCAGCCCCAGCATAAGCCCCTGTCGCACCGGCATGCGAAAAGCGGCCCGCATAGCCGCCCAATCGACGCCACGCACTATAGGGAGGTTCGTTAAATCGGGGCAATGCGCACATGCTGCGGTTGTAAAACGCCTCGAAATGGCACGGCTTGCCCGGCGGCCCGGCGGGGTTTAGAGCTAGCGGCCGATGACCCTAACCCCCTATATTTCAAGTGACTTGGCGTTTCTGGACGGCAAGCGGGCCGAGATGACGGCGACGCTGCGCGACTGGTGCGCGATCAATACCGGCAGCGGCAATCTCGACGGGCTGGCGGCGATGCACGCAGCGCTGGGCGAGGCGTTCGCCGAGCTGGGCGAGGTTGAAACCCGGCCCGCCGCCGCGCAGCAGGTGGTGACCGCGAGCGGAGTGGTGGTCGAGAACAAGATCGGCGATATGCTCCGCCTCGTCAAACGCCCGCAGGCGCCGGTGCGTGTTCTGCTCGCCGGGCATATGGACACGGTGTTCGCCGCCGATCATCCGTTCCAGGCGGACCGCTATATCGATGACGACACGCTGAACGCGCCCGGCGGCGCCGACATGAAGGGCGGGCTTTTGGTCATGCTCTATGCGCTCAAGGCGATCGAGCGCTCGCCGCTGGCGGAACGCATCGGCTATGAAGTGATTATCAACGCCGACGAGGAAATCGGCTCGCCCGGTTCGCGCGCGGCGTTGTTCGACGCCGCCTCACGTGCGCAATTCGCCTGCGTTTACGAACCGGCGATGCCGGACGGCGCGCTCGCCGGGGCGCGCAAAGGGTCGGGCAATTATGCCGCGATCTTTACAGGGCGCGCCGCCCATGCCGGGCGCGAGCACCATCTTGGCCGCAATGCCGTTGTCGCCGCCGCCGCGTTCGCCGCCCGCGTCGATGCGCTGACCGGCGCGCGCGACGGGCTGACCGTCAATGTCGCGAAGATCGACGGCGGCGGGCCGAACAATGTCGTGCCCGACAACGCCGTTGCGCGGTTCAATGTGCGGGTTGAAAAACCCGAAGACGCTGACTGGTTCGCGGCCGAGTTGAAAAACATCAAAGCGCAGGTCAATGCGCGCGACGGCATCGGCCTTCACCTGCATGGCGGTTTTGGCCGTCCGCCAAAACCGATGACGCCGCAGTTGAAGGCGTTTTTCGAAGCGCTGAAAAAAGCCGGCGTCGAGCTTGGTCTCGATATCGGCTGGAAATCGACCGGGGGCGTATGCGACGGCAACAATATCGCCGCGGCGGGCATTCCGGTGATCGACACGCTGGGCGTGCGTGGCGGCGACATTCACAGCGCGCAGGAATATGTGCGCCTCGACAGTCTTGAAGAGCGCGCCAAACTTTCCGCTTTGCTGTTGCTTCGCATCGCCGCTGGCGATCTTCCCAACCCCGGAGCATTTTCCGGTGAAGTGGAAACCGGTTCGCCGAAAGAAAATGCGACCAGAAAAGCAGATGGAGCATTTTCCGGCGAAGTGGAAACCGGTTCGCCGAAAGAAAATGCAATCAAACTAACAGATGGAGCAACACCGCTTTCCCGAGCGCGCGAAAATTGCTCTACCGGAGACAAGACTATATGAGCGTTGCTTTCATCAGGCCGGTGCGGCGCGATGATTTTGAAGAAGTGTTCGCGCTGGCGAAACTTTCCGGCGGCGGCATGACAAACCTGCCGAACGACCGCGTTGCGCTTCAGGCGCGCATCGAGTTTACCTGCAATAGCTTTGAAAGCGGCGCGACCGAACCGGGCGGCGAGGTTTACATGATGGTGCTCGATGTCGATGGCAAAGTCGTCGGCACCTGCGCGGTGTTTTCCGCCATCGGGCTTGAAGCCGGTTTCGTCAATTTCAAGATCATTGACGAGTTTCATTATTCAACGCGCCTTGGCCGGCGCACCCGCCGGCGTGTTCTGATGCCAAGCCATGACTTTACCGCAACGGCGGAGGTCGGCTCGCTTTTCCTGTCGCCCGATGCGCGCGGCGGGCGGTTCGGCAAGTTCCTGGCGCGGGCGCGCTATTTGTTCATTGCGCAAAAACCTGAAATCGTCGCCGACGAGGTTTGCGCCGAGTTGCGCGGCTGGCGCGCGCCCGACGGTTCGCAGCCGTTCTGGGATTCGCTGGGGCGCAATTTTTTCGACATGGAGTTTGAAGACGCCGATCTGCACAATGCAACGTATGGGAACCAGTTCATTCAAGATTTGATGCCGCGCCATCCGGTTTATGAATGCCTTCTCAGCGAGGCGGCGCGCGCCTGTATCGGCCGTCCGCACGCCAGCGCCCAGCCGGCGTTCGACATGCTGATTGATGAAGGCTTCGAGTTCGATAATTATATAGACATCTTCGACGGCGGGCCGCTGGTCGACTGTCGGGTGGGCCGCATCAAGACGGTCAAGGAAAGCACGGTCTTGAAACTCTCGGCGATTGCGGATGTCGCCGATGCGCCGGTCACGCTGATGGCCGCCGGCGCGGTGCAAAGCTTCCGCTGCGTGAAGGAGCCGGCGCGCATCGACGGCGCTAAGCTGACCGTCAACGCACAAACGGCGCGCGCGCTCAACGTTCAAGTCGGCGATGAAATTCGCTGCGTGGCGTGGTGAGGACAACATGAACAGACTTTTCATCAATGGCGAATGGCGCGAAGGCCATGGCGGCCTGATTGAATCATTCGATCCGTCGACCGGCGAGCGCACGTTTGAAGCTGGCGGCGCAACGCGGCCCGATGTCGCCGATGCCGTCAGCGCCGCGCGCAAGGCGTTTCCGGCATGGGCGATGCGCCCGCTTGAAGAACGCATCGCGATCATGCGCCGCTATAAGGAAATCATCGAAGAGCATTCCGAGGCGCTGGCCAAACTCATCTCGAAAGAAACCGGCAAACCGTTCTGGGAAACCAGGACCGAAGCCGCCGCCGTCGCCGGCAAGGTCGAGATTTCGATCAAGGCCCATCACGAGCGCACCGGCGAGAAAGACAGCGCGAACGGGCCGACGCGCGCGGTGCTGCGCCACAAGCCGCATGGCGTGATGGCGGTGCTGGGCCCGTTCAATTTCCCCGCGCACCTGCCGAACGGGCACATCGTGCCGGCGCTGATCGCCGGCAACACGGTGGTGTTCAAACCGTCCGAACTGGCGCCGGCGCCGGGCTGGTTCATTGTGCACGCCATGGAAGAAGCGGGCGTTCCGCCGGGCGTCGTCAACCTGCTGCACGGCGGGCGCGACACCGGCGAGGCCTTGCTCGATGGCGGCGATATCGACGGCGTGCTGTTCACCGGCGGCTATCGCGCCGGCCTGTCGATCCATCGCAAATTCGCCGACAAGCTGGGCGTCATCACCGCGCTTGAACTTGGCGGCAACAATCCGCTGATCTGGTGGGATACGGACGATGTCGACGCCGCGGCGTGGACGGTGATCCAGTCGGCGTTTTTGACATCCGGTCAGCGCTGCACCTGTGCGCGCCGGCTGATCGTGCCGGAAGGCGCGGCAGGCGACAAATTCATCGACGCGCTGGCGAAAATGCGCGACCGGCTGATCGTCGATCAGCCCTTCGCCGAGCCGCAGCCCTTTATGGGTCCGGTGATCTCGCCGCGCGCGGCGGAGCTGCTTGAGCGCGCCTTTGATTTCCGCGTCGATCAGGGTGGCGAGGTGATCCGCGCCCTGTCGGTGCAGGATGAAGGCGGGGCCTTCGTCTCGCCCGGCATTGTCGATCTGACGCGGGCTGAAGCGATCCCCGATGAAGAACATTTCGGGCCGATGCTCGCCGTCTATCGCGTGAAAGATTTCGACGCCGCGATCGCGCGCGCGAATGCGACGGCGTTCGGCCTTTCCGCCGGATTGCTCTCCGACGACGCCAAAAAGTGGGAGCAATTCCTGGCGCTGTCGCGCGCCGGCATCGTCAATTGGAACCGCCAGACCACGGGCGCGGCGGGCTCCGCGCCGTTCGGCGGCGTCGGCCATTCCGGCAATCACCGCCCGGCGGCCTATTACGCCGCCGACTATTGCGCCTATCCGGTCGCGTCGATGGAAGGCGACAGGCTGCTCGCCATGCCGGACGGGCAGGTGGGGGTGAAGTGACACATCACGAGATCAATTTCGACGGCCTGATCGGTCCGACGCATAATTATGCGGGGCTCTCGCTTGGCAATATCGCCTCGGCCAAGAACGCCGGCGGCGTTTCCAATCCGCGCGCGGCGGCGTTGCAGGGCCTTGCGAAAATGCGCGCGGTGAATGCGCTGGGGCTGCATCAGGGTTTCCTGCCGCCGCAGGATCGCCCGCATCTGAAAACCCTGCGCGCGCTGGGGTTTTCCGGCAGCGACCAACAGATGATCGCGCAATGCGCGAAAACCGCGCCGGAACTGCTGGCCAATGTCTATTCCGCCTCGTGCATGTGGACGGCGAACGCCGGCACTGTCGCACCGTCGCCGGACACGTCAGACGGCAAGGTGCATTTCACTCCGGCCAATCTCGCCGGCAATTTCCATCGCGCCATTGAAGGGCCGACAACCGCGCGCACGCTCAAACACTTATTCGCGGATGAGAAGTTTTTCATCCATCACCCTCTTTTGCCGGGCGGCGTGCACTTCGGCGACGAGGGCGCGGCGAACCATGGCCGCTTTGCGCAACGCCACGGCGACAAAGGCGTGCACCTGTTCGTCTATGGCGAAGACGGCGACAAGTTTCCCGCCCGCCAGCGCCGCCGCGCAAGCGAAGCGGTGGCGCGCGCCCACCGGCTCGACCCCGCCGCGACGGTGTTCGCCAAGCAGGCCAAAGCCGCGCTCGACGCGGGCGCCTTTCATAACGATGTCGTCTCGGTCGCCAACGCCAATGTTTTATTCGCCCACGAACAAAGTTTCGAGGACCGCGAGGGCGCCTATGGCGCCATTCGCGCCGCCGCGCCCTATGTTGAAATCGTCGAGGCGCCGAACAACGCGGTCAGCCTTGAAGATGCGATTACGTCTTATCTCTTCAACTCGCAGCTTTTGTCATTGCCCGGCGGCGAGATGGCGCTGATCCTGCCGAAAGAGGCGGAAGAAAACGCCCGCGTCAAAGCCTTCGTCGACGAGACGGTGGGCAAAAACAACCCGATCAACCGCGCGCTTTTTTATGATGTGCGCGAGTCGATGCGTAATGGCGGCGGGCCGGCGTGCCTGCGCCTGCGGGTCGTTCTCTCCGACGATGAACTTGCGGCGGCGAACCAGAATTTCCTGCTCGACACGTCAAAGCTCGACGTGCTTGAGACGTGGGTCGAGACCCATTACCGCGACCGGCTGAGCGTTGACGATCTGCGTGACCCGGCGTTCATGGAAGAGGCGCTCGCCGCGATGGAGGCGTTGACGCGCCTCCTCGACATGGGATCATTCTACGATTTCCAGAGGTGATTGTTTCTTAAACCATCATGCAATGAATCGGATTCACACCATGATGATTTAATCGGTATTTTTATACTTGAGAAAGTAAAAATCCATTGGCAGACTCTCAAGGGTAGCCCGGAATAGAAATAGTTGTTACGCAAAAATGATTTCGGCGGGCCTCGCTGAGTTATAGGAGCATAGCCTTGGCGATGAGGTCGCGGATATTTTGGAGTCCGTCTATCGCGCCATGGCCTACGCGCGCTTAGCGGCCTCTCCCACAAGTCCGTCGAGGTAATCCAAGTAAAGCCCCGCTATAAATAGCGGGTCTCTGAGTACTAGATGCCTGCCTAGATGCTCCGTCGGCGGGTTATATGTTACATCGCCACGGCCAATTACAGGCTTAAGCTCAATAGCCTCTGCTTGGTGTTGAACGGCAACCGTTCCTCCATCAAGCGACGTAATTCTGATGTCGTGTGGCGTATCGCCTATGAATTTTATGGCTCCCTCGCCGGAATCTCCGAATATGCAGTTTTCCATGACGAAGTTTTGGGTCGCGGCCCTGTCGATCCTAAAGTAATGACTGGGATTAGGTCCGCTTGCTCCAATTTCGATTTGAGCTGGCCTTATTGCGACTGGAAGATCGAGGCCATGTTCGTCATCGTCACGCGCTTGAAACATATATTGGAGCAATTGGTCGTTTCGCCGAAATTCTTTTTTAGAGCCAAACCATTGTCTTGATTGCGCGGAAGATTTTGATCCCTTTTCTATTTGGGTGTATACGTTCTTTGCGGTTGTAAGGAATTGATACCATTCATCCGCGAAATCTTGCAGATTGGATGCTCGTTCCAGACGCTTCAAAGTCTTCCTTGCTGCTCGTAAGCGGCTTTCTGCTTTATTTACTGCGCGACGATCCATGGTAAGCCCGACGATAAGAAGTTCAACGAAACGCTTCAGAACCTTCTGAAGACGCCCCCAGAGCCGCATAAGCCTTTGGGGAGGGAAAAGCCGTCGACCAAAAAGCGGGCGACGAAACGTAAAACGAAGAAGAAGGGGTCTGGCTAAACGCCGGGCTTTTGTTATCCGAAGGAAGTTCAGTTTCGAGAGCTAATCAACCGGCGTTTAGCTGACCTTCCACCGGGTTCCTTTGAAAATGTCGCGGATTTGGTCATCAACAAACTTCTCGCTTTTGACCTCCCCGTAGGTGGTTTGGAAGTCGGCCCCACACTTTGCGCAAAAGACGGGCGCAGAGTCGCCAAGCTTTTCATCGAACTTAAGTTCAGTGGGCCCGCATCCGGTGCAATTAAACTTAGCGACAATCTTATCGGTCATGAATCTTCTCCTTCACACGCTAGATACGCTCGCGCTTGCCCTGACAGAACACGATCATGCCTGGACCAAACGCGAGCGAGCGCTTTACGAGCAGTCTATTTCTTTGTGCCGTAAGGCGATTGGTTCGTCGGCTTCAGACTCAGGTTCTCTTGTGAAGCCTTCGAATAAATAGCGCTTTCGCTCCGGCCAAGTTTGAGGCCGATAACACGCGTGGGCGTGTTTTGTTTGGCGAGCGTTCTCAATTGAGAAACTTCGCCTTTGCTCCAGCCTTTGCCAGAGTTTCTTGTGCTTTTAGACATCGTATAAAGTTTCCTTTATGTTGACGCCGAAAGCAGTTGACTTTGTGTCCGAATTTTTCGATTGATTCCTCGTGCACAAAATTCAGCCGCTTCCGGGCGGTTACCAGTTAAACGGCGGCCCGCAGAGCCGCCGTTTTTCATTCGGATCACGATTCGTTCTCTTTGAGGAGTCGCTTCTTTCGCAAGCGTTTGAAGCGTTTCGCCTCCTGCTTATGCGTCAGCGAAGTTGTCAGACCGCCGATTCCAGCGAGGGCCCTGTTGCAGCGTTCAGCGTCGGAAACGCCGAAGGCTGAGCGCTCGTTATAGGGGGCATCAGGCCAGCGTTGAGCCTCAAGATGCTCGCGGGCTTTCGACGATTGGCGCGCTTACCGCGCTTGACGTGCTTCTCCTGGGCGTACCGGCGGAGAGGGGGCTGAGTGCGCCAGAGCCGGTAAGGTTGACGTCCATCTGGCAACCAAGCGCAGCGCGAGACGACGGCTGTCGCAAACCGGTGATCCGCGTGAACTGCAACAGGCGCTAGCGAAGCGCGCTTGGCGGCATCGGCACCACCACCTTGCGCTCAACCTCGCGCAGGGTGAAGCTCGACTCGACCGTTGCGACTTTCGGCATCCGCAGGATGGTTTCCGACAGGAACACTTCGTATGCGGAAAGCGACGGGATCACCACGCGGACAAAATAGTCGAACTTGCCGGTGACGAGATAACACTCCATCACTTCCGGGCGCTTCTTGATGGCCGCTTCGAAGTCGCGCAGCGTCTGGTCGTCCTCGCGCTCCAGCTTGACGAGGATGATCACCGTGACGTTGACGCCCAGCGCCTCGCGGTTGATCTCGGCGTGATAGCCCTTGATGATGCCGTCGGCCTCAAGCCGGCGCAGCCGGCGCAGGCAGGGCGTCGGCGACAGCCCCACCTTGTCGGCGAGGTCGGCATTGGTCATACGCGCATCTTCCTGGAGATAGCGCAGGATCTTGTGGTCGATCTGGTCGAGTTTCATGGAGGAGAGTTTCTCTAAGGGTCCGGGTTAACGCCAGAAAACGCCATCTATTTAGCAGTATATGCTAAGTGTCAAGCGGCTTTAGTGCCGATTTGGCGGAATTCACTTTACGGCGCGGCGTATGTTGCCCGCGCGGATCATAGGACGCCGGCCGCAACGGGGTCGGCCCAGTCTTTAGTGAGTCTTTAGGGAGGATGCGTTGAAGGCAAGTGAACTGGCTGTCGAGGGATGGCGCAAGGTCGTCCGCTTTACTGATGAGGCAAGCGGTCTCAACGCCATCATCGCGGTGCATGACGCGACGCTGGGGCCCGGCTGCGGCGGTTGCCGCGTGCGCGCCTATGCGTCGGTTGATGAGGCGCTTGACGACGTCAAACGCCTGTCGCGCGGCATGACGTTCAAGAACGCGCTGGGCGGCATTCCGTTCGGCGGCGGCAAGGCGGTGCTCATCGCTGATCCGAAAACTGAAAAAACGCCGGAAATGATGCGGGCTTTCGGGCGGGCGGTGAACAGTCTCGACGGGCTGTATTATACGGCGGAGGATTCCGGCGTGACCGAAGCCGACATGGAAATCGTTCGTGAAGAAACAAAATATGTCGCCGGCATCGCCAAACACGCGGCCGACGCCGACATTGGCGGCAATCCGTCGCCGTTTACCGCGCGCGGCGTGTGGCGCGGCGTGCAGGCGTCGGTGCGTGCGCGCCTTGGCAAGACGTCGCTGAAAGACGTGCGCGTCGCCATTCTCGGCGTCGGCTCGGTCGGCATGGCGCTTGCCGAATTGCTGCACGAGGAGGGGGCGAAACTTGTCGTCGCCGATGTGAACGAGGCCGCCGTCGCCGAAGCCGTTCGCCGTTTCGCCGCGCGCGCGACCACCCCGCAAGATTGCGTCGGCGCCGATGTCGACGTGTTCAGCCCGTGCGCGCTTGGCGGCGCCATCAATACCGACAGCATTAAGCGGCTAAAGGCGAGCATTGTCGCCGGCGCGGCCAACAACCAGTTGCTGACGCCGGAAATGGACAAGGCGCTGTTCGACCGCAACATCCTTTATGCGCCGGACTATGTCATCAACGCCGCTGGCGTCATCTCCGTCGGGCTTGAGATTCTCGACCAGTGGACGGCGCAGGGGCTGACCGCGCGCATCGACAAGATCGCCGACACGCTGGGCGAGATTTTCGAGCGCTCCAGGCGCGAAGCCCGCCCGACCGGCGAAATCGCCGACCAGATGGCGCTTGAGGTGATCGCCAGGGCGAAAGCGGCGGCCTGACGATTTCATCGGCCCGCCGCTCCGCCTTTTGGCGCTTTAATGCGTTGTTATTCCTAGGCCTATTTTGCGCGTCGGAGTCGGCGGGCTAAATTTGCGGTGCGGCAAAATGTAATGCGGCGCCGGTTTTCTTGCGCCCGCCAGCGCGCTAGATATGCGCCCCAGCAACACCCCCATCAACAAGGCCAAGGAGGCTCCCCATGAAAGAAGATATTGTCATCGCCGGCGCGGCGCGAACCCCGATCGGCAATTTCCTGGGTGCGTTCTCCGGCGTGGCCGCGACCGCGCTTGGCTCTCATGCGATCAAGGCGGCGATGGAGCGGTCGGGCGCCAAGGGCGACGATGTCGACGAAGTGCTGATGGGCTGCGTTTTGCCGGCCGGTCTCGGTCAGGCGCCGGCGCGTCAGGCGGCGCTCGGCGCCGGGCTTCCGCAGGCGGCGGGCTGCGCCACGGTCAACAAGGTTTGCGGCTCGGGCATGAAGACGGTGATGATGGCGCATGACGCCATCGCGGCGGGAGCTTCCGACCTCATCGTCGCCGGCGGCATGGAGGCGATGACCAACGCGCCGCACATCCTGCCGACCGGGCGCACCGGCGTCAAATTCGGCAATGGCCAGATCTTCGACCACATGTCTTATGACGGTCTTGAAGATCCGTACAGCAACCATTCGGCGATGGGCATCTTCGCTGAAAAATGCGCGCGCGAATGGCAGTTCAGCCGGCAAGAGCAGGACGAATATTCCATGCGCTCGGTGACGCGCGCGCAAGACGCCATCAAGACGGGCAAATTCACCGCCGAGATCGTGCCTTATGAGGTCGCGACCCGCAAGGGCGCGGTGACGGTTTCAGACGACGAAAAACCGGGCACGGTCGATGCGTCAAAAATCCCGTCCCTGCGCGCCGCGTTTGAAAAAGACGGCACGGTGACGGCGGGCTCGTCCTCGGCGATTTCCGACGGCGCGGCGGCGCTGGTCGTCACCCGCGCGTCGAAAGCGCAAAACGCGCTCGCGCGCATTGTCGCGCACGCGACCCAAAGCCAGGCGCCTGAATGGTTCACCACAGCGCCGGTCGATTCCATCCGCAAAGTGCTCGACAAGGCCGGCTGGTCGGCGGGTGATGTCGATCTTTTCGAAATCAACGAGGCGTTCGCGGTGGTGCCGATGGCGGCGATGCGCGAGCTGAAACTGCCGGCGGAAAAGGTCAATATCCATGGCGGCGCGATTGCGCTTGGCCACCCGATTGGCGCGTCGGGCGCGCGCATCATCGTGACGCTGATCAACGCTTTGCAGCAAACCGGCGGCAAGCGCGGCGTCGCCTCGCTGTGCATCGGCGGCGGCGAAGCGACCTCTGTGGCGATTGAGCTGGTTTAAAGGCCAGTCGCAGGATCACGATCGCCATTCAGGGCGGCGAAAAGCCGCCCTGTTTTCGTTTCGTGCGTTATTCCCCGCTCACCGCCGGAACGTCCGTAAACGGCGTAATGCCGAGTTCGGGATAGATCTCGCTCGGGAAATAGACCACGCCGCCGCGCGAGACGAGAGCGATCTTCTTGATCGCCTTGATGTCGGCGACGGGGTCGGCCGGCACGAGGAAGAAATCCGCCAGCTTGCCCGGCGCGATCTCGCCGCGGTCGTCAAAGCCGAGATAATTCGCCATGTCATAGCTTGCGCGCCGCAGCGCCTCGGCCGGCGTGAAGCCGAATTTCGTGAACAGCTCGACCTCGCGGTGAAGTTCGAACGCCCCGCCCATATCAGTGCCGGGCACGAGAAAGATGCCGCGTTCGTGCATCAGCGCCAGCGTATCGAGGACCGTGTCGAAGGCGTCGCGATAGGCCGCGTCTTCCGCCTCGTCGGCGACGTTGAGCATGGCGACTTTTGCACCGCGCTGCACGGCCACCGGCATGTTGTCGATATAATCGACGACGCCGGCCCTTGTCTCGCCATTGCGCCCGGTCAGGCCGTATTCGTGAATGACCGTCGTCGGGTCGGCGGCGATGCCGCGTTCGGCCATCATGGTGATGGTCTTTTGCACCGGCGCGCTGTTGAGATCGAGCCCGGCGAATTTCGCCATGCCGGTAATGCGCTTCAAAGTGCGCGTGTCGTCTTCCGGCGCCAGCACCCATGACAGCATGACCTGGTTGATGTGGGTGATCTCGTCATAGCCGGCTTCGATCATCTCATCGGGGGTTGAGAACGCGGGGATGTGCCCGGCGACGCGCATGCCGTTTTCGTGCGCCTTTGCGGCCATGGCGGGAACCCATTCGCCCTTGACCGACGAATAGACCTTGATCTGGTGATAACCGCCACGGTCGGCGTACATCTGAACAAGGTCAACGGCTTCGCCTTCGTTCGAGGCTAACTCGCCGGTTGAATTATTGGTGTCGCTGACGCCCTCGATAAAGCCGCTCATCGAAATGCGCGGGCCGGCGAGGGCGCCGCTCTCGATCTTCGCGCGCAAGGGTTCCAGCACGTCGATCTCGTTGCCCATGTCGCGCACCGAGGTGATGCCCGCGAGCAGGTTCATCAGCGCGTCGTCGTCGGCAATGTGGGCGTGCATGTCGTAAAGACCGGGGATAAGCGACCCGCCGCCGCCGTCGATGACGACTTCGCCGTCGCCGGCGGCGTCTGCGGCGTCGATGGATGCAATGCGCTCGCCATCGATCAGCACCGAGACGGGTTCTGACATGTCAAGACTTTGCGGCTGGAACACGCGCACATTGGTGATGCGCACCGGCGCGCCATAGCTGTGGGCGTAGCGTTGCTGAAGGTCTTCAAGACGCGCCGCGCCAAAGTCGGCGGCGAGATTTCTCAACCGTTCCTCTTCGCCTTCATAGCCCTTGGCGATGGTGATGAAACGCGGCGTGATATAGGCGAAGAATTGATCGTCGGAATCGAGAATGAAGTAATCTGGCGCAAGGTCGGCGCCGGTCAGCGCATAGGCGGTGACGGCCTCGTCGCCATTGGGCCCCGCTACGGTAAGGGTCTCCATCTGCGTCAGTTTCAGCGAACCGGCGGGCAGCGCCGGCATTGTATGGTCTTCGTCTTTAAGAAGGGCGTTCGCCTGAACATACGCCGCATACGGACTGCCGAACTGGCTGATGTACAGCGTCGGTTCGCTGATCGCCGCCTCGCCGGGGCCGGCCGTGTCCGACCAGGTCGCATGATCTCCGTTGCGCGCGTAATTTTCCTCGACCTCATTGCCGAAAGTGGTGTTGCCCGCAATCGACCACGAAACCGGGGCGCCGGCCTCGTCAATGGTCAGCTTCTCGGTGAAGCCGGGGCCGCGGCCGTTATTTTTGAAATCATAGTCGATGGCGATGTCGGCGCCTTTTGGCTCAACATTCGTGCGCGTAACATTCATGTACCCGACCGGCTTGCCGGCGATAATCACGGTATACGCCTGTGCGTTTTCGGCCGGCTCGGCGCCGCCTTCGGCTGGCGCGGCGGCGGTTCCGGTTTGTTCGGGTGAGCAGGCGGCGAGCAGAATAAACGCCAGGGCGGCGCTGGAAACGTGTTTCATGAATTCCCTCAGGTTTCGATTTCCGGTGGCGATCCTGCTATGCCACACTCATTCGCCGGCGGCCAGCATTGCGCCGCCGTGAGGGAGAACCGGCGCATTGCGGGATTGCCGGAAAACCGGAGCGCAGTCTGCTGCCCGGCTTTCAGTCGAAAGCGATTAACCGCGAGATACTAAACCATCATGCAGTAAACCAAGGCACGCCATGACGGCTTGTTTGTTCGTGGTCGCAATGCGAAAGGCGAAAACCGCTGCACACTTTTTGCGCGATCCGCTATTTCCAACTGATCGTGTCGCAGGCGACGTCGGCTTCATCGACGCCGGTCCATCCGTGCACATATTCAACGCCAACGTCGAGCGCGCCGGCGCCGCCGCCATGCGAAACCGTCACGCCGGCCGGCGTTCCGTTCGCATTCCAGTGCGCGCCCGTGCCCCAACTGACCGCCAGCAGCGAGAGCGAGCCCTGTACGCCGTTTGTGTCGCCGGCAAGCGTGTCGAAATCGCCGCCCCATTCGCCGAGTTCCATGACGCCGCCTCCGCCGAGCGCCAGGCCGGCCGTGAAGGTGTTGCTCCAGACTTTCTTGCAGGTGTAGGCGCCCCATTCGCCGGCGCCGGGCGCTGTCCGGGAGGCGCCTTTTTTCATGGCGAAGCCTTCCGCGTGGCCATAGCCGACGACGACCGCGCCGAAGCCGCCGCCCATCAGGGTGACGACGCTGACGCCTTCCGCGTCGAGGCGGCGCTTCATCAACCCGCGGCGTCCCGCATCGGTTGATTTGGCGACGATCTTGTCGGTTTGGTCGAGGCCGGGTTCTTCCCCGATTCCTTCTGCGGCGGCGAACGCGCGCGCCATCGACGCCTGTTTCGATTCAATGGACGGCCTGTCGGCTTCATATTGAGCGCGCGTGCGTTCTTCCGCAGAACGATCATCGCTGACGCATTCGCTGTCCTTCGCTTCGGACCACACGCCCCACATGCCGCCGATGCCGTGATTGTCGCAGCGTGACGGCGTTCCGATATCAACACCTTTATAGGTGAGCCGCGTCTGCGCGCAGGCGTCTTCCCAGCTCTGGCCGGACGGTACGTCGCGAATGATTGATGAAACAATCGCCTTGTCCGGTCCCGCGCATTTGTCGCGCTTTGGCGTATCCCAATGCGCGCCGCAGGCGGAATCCGCGACGTCCCATATGCCCCACATGCCGCCTGCGCCCTGGTGAACGCAGCGCGCTGGCGTTCCCACATTGACGCCTTTATAGGTGAGCGGCGTTTTCGCGCATGCGTCTTCCCAGCTTTGTCCGGGCGGAATGTTATGAATGACGGAGGAAATCTGACGGCGACCGGGCGCGGTGCAGGCGTCTTCCTTCGGCGCGCCCCAATTCGCCGCGCAACTTCCATCGCTGACGAACCAGACGCCCCACATGCCGCCGGGACCGTGATTGTCGCAGCGGTTCGGCGCGCCGATATTGCGGCCATTGAGTGAGGCGCTTGTCGCCTTGCAGTCATTCTCCCAGCTCCATCCCGCATCAAGGAGGCGTGAGGAATATTGTCGTTTTCCGGGCGAGACGCAGGATTCGCGTTTCAGATTGTCCCAGCGCGCAGCTTCGGCGCTGGACATTGCGGCGAGTAAGGCGAAGCAACCTGCTGTTAGATATCGCATAGATGTCCCCTCCGATTGAAAATTCGTCGTTTGCTGAAATCGACGCGTCGCATCGAGCGCGCTCTCGATTGCTAATTGATCGAATTTTGACCGGCAACGATCACCGCGCGTCGTGGCGCAAAAATGGTGTAAATACACCACGCGGCGCAGGGCCGGCCCTGCGCCGCTCCGGCCGCGCGGATGCGATCAACCGGCGTTCCATGCGCCAGCGGCGGGCCAGACCGGAAAACCGCCGAAATCTGGCGTTTCACGCATTGCAGCCCGGCAGGATTGCAGCGGTGAAGGGCGGGGGGTACATACACCGCGAATAGAGGAGAGATTTGCATGGCGGACGCTGGCGCCAAAGCGGCGGAAAAACAGACATTCGACTGGCGGGACCCGCTGTCGCTTGACTCCCAGTTGTCGGAGGAAGAGCGGATGATCCGCGATGCCGCGCGCGGCTATTGCGAAGACAAGCTGATGCCGCGGGTGATCGCCGCCAACCGCCACGAGACCTTCGAGCGCGAGATCATGACCGAGATGGGCGCGCAGGGCCTGCTCGGCGCCACGGTGGCGGAAGAATATGGCGGCGGCGGCGCCAGTCACGTCGCGTACGGATTGATCGCGCGCGAGGTTGAGCGCGTCGACAGCGGCTATCGTTCTGCGATGTCGGTGCAATCCTCGCTGGTGATGTATCCGATTGAAGCGTTCGGTACACAAGAGCAGAAGAAAAAATACCTGCCCAGGCTTGCCTCCGGAGAATGGATCGGCTGTTTCGGCCTGACCGAACCCGACGGCGGCTCAGACCCCGGCGCGATGCGCACGCGAGCGGAAAAAGTTTCGGGCGGTTATAAGCTGAACGGCTCGAAAATGTGGATCACCAATTCGCCGGTCAGCGATATCGCGGTGGTCTGGGCGAAACTGGCCAATGATGCGGGTAAGGACGAGATTCGCGGCTTCGTCATTGAGCGCGGCGTAAAGGGTTTTACGACGCCGAAGATCGAAGGCAAGCTGAGCCTGCGCACCTCCGTCACCGGCGAGATCGCGCTCGACGATGTTCACGTGCCGGAAGATGCGCTGTTGCCGCACGTCAAGGGCCTGCGCGGCCCGTTCTCGTGTCTCAACAAGGCGCGTTACGGCATTTCATGGGGGGCGATGGGCGCGGCTGAGTTTTGCTGGATGGCGTCGCGCGATTATGCGATGGAGCGCGTTTTATTCGGCAAGCCGCTCGCCGGCACGCAATTGGTGCAGAAAAAACTCGCCGACATGCAAACCGAAATCGCGCTTGGCCTTCAGGGCGCCTTGCAGTTAGGGCGCCTGCTCGATCAGGGCGCTTATGTGCCCGAGGCGATATCGCTGATGAAGCGGAACAATTGCGGCAAGGCGCTGGAAATCGCGCGCGTCGCCCGCGACATTCACGGCGGCAACGGCATTTCAGACGAGTATCATGTGCTGCGTCACGCGGTGAATCTTGAAACCGTCAATACTTATGAAGGCACGCACGACATTCACGCGCTCATCCTCGGCCGCGCGCAGACCGGCCTTCAGGCGTTCTCGTGATCTGAATTGACGGCGCGCGCGGCGATGTCAGTTCGCCGCCGCGTTGTCGTCGCCGCGTGACGCACTGGCCGTGGCGCGCTGTTTCATCCATCTGCGGACCGGGCGCGGCCAGAAATGGCCGGAATAGCGCGGCATCTTGTATTTGCGATTGAGGAAATTCTTGCGCCGACGGCGCGGCGTGTCCGTCGCGTTGTCGATGGCGACAGAATCCTCGATCCACACCGTCTCCTGCTCTTGCGCGTGAAGATCGCCGAGGTCGGTCTCGTCGCGGGTTGGCGCGTCGGCGGCCGGTTTGCGGCTTTTCGCCTTGTCGGCCTGTGAATTGCCATTCTGGGGCTTTATTGGCGCGCGCGCTGCGGGCGCGCCTGCGATAGCCTCGGCGACGACCTCGGCCGGGTCGAACAGCGGCGCCACAGCTTCTTCCGTGTCCTGAGCGTGTGCGACGGGCGCTGCCGTTGAAGACGTGCCGGTGTTTGAAGGCCGCTTGCCGAACGTTTGCGGCTCCAGATCGTCGTCGAAGGCGGGCGCCGCCGACATCACGCGAATGCCCGGCACGAAACGCGCGCGCGCGCCGTGAATGGAAACGTGCACGTCGCCGATGGCCTTGGTCATTGCTGCGTTTTTCATCTCGGGCGTGAACTGATTTTCAGCCCATCGTTCGGCGCCGCCGTCGGGCCCATCTGCAACATCATCGCTGATTTCAAACTCGTCGTCCATGACGTCGCGGTCGGTCGCGGCTTCATGCCCGGCGTTTAATTCGGCGGTTGTGGTTTGTTCAGCCTCGATTTCGTCAGCCGCGGCCGGTTCGTCAATCTCGAACTCATCGCGAACCGGCGATCGGTGTCTTTCGGCATGCGCGGCCTGCTCAGCGCTCGCGCGCTCATCGTCGGCGAACGCTTCAAATTCTTCCGACAACCGGTTTTGCATGGTTCGCGGCGGCGAGAGCGTTTCCCGAACATCCTCCCCGCCGTCTTCGGTGTCGTGGTCTTCGCGGGCGGCGCGGGCGGCCGCCGCCTTTCTGGCGCGGTGCGCCAGTTTCGCACGCGCCCGCGCAATCGCGGCCGCTTTGAGCGCGCTCTGTTGTTCCGGGTCATCGTCCCCTGTCGCTTCCGCGTCCGCCGGGGGCGTTTCGGCGGCGGGCGCCTCGTCGGCCATATCCACCCGCTCGATCCGCGCGGCGAGGCGCTCGACAAGATCGTCGGTCATCGACGCATCGTCTTCGGCTTCCGGGTTCGCCGCGGCGCCAGCTTTGGCTTCCTTGTCGACTTTGCGTTTCGGCGCCGGGGCGAGCGCGGGCCCGCCGGTGCGGAACAGCGCCGACAAGTCTTCCTTCGACAATGCCTCAAGCTCCAGCAACTCCCGGACATCGTTGACCCGGGACGGCGTGAAATCAGAAAGCCCGCCGACCCGGCCAAGGTGATTGCCCTGCGCCGCCGCAAAGCCAAGACCGCGAAGCGCCGACAGCGAGGCCTGATCCTCGACGCCGACCGCGGTGATCGCCGCATTCTGGGCGTTGGCAAGTTCCAGCAGTTCTGAAATCGCGCTCAGGCCCGGCCCGCGCACGGTGCGCGCAAAGCGCAGGATGGCGGCGCCGCCGGTCTTGATCTCGGCGAACGGGAACGGCGTGATCGAGCGCAGGAAGTCATTGGCGCGCCCGCGCACTTCGATGGCCAGCCGCGCACCGGTATCCGCCAGGCGCTGGAACTGTTTCGTCGCCGCCGCAAGATCGACCGGCGCCGGCGGCATCGGGCATTCTAGGGTGACGCATTCGGGCGGAAAGCCGGCTTCGCGCAGGACCACGGTGAGGTGCGCGGCGAACGCCTCGTCGGTCAGGTCGGAGAGCGCCAGATTGATCGAAAAGCCGGGCGGATACGGCCCGCGCCACGACTGATATTCGCGCAACGCCTCGGCGAGGACATAGCGGGTTAATTCGCTCATCCGCCCCTGGGTTTCGAAAAACGAGATAAAAGCACCCGGCGGCAGCACGCCCAAAGACGGATGACGCCAGCGGATAAACGTCTCAACCCGGGCTAGCGCACCATTCGCGAGATCGAAAATCGGCTGAAAAAGAACTTCGAAGTCTTTGTTCTTCAACGCATTATCGATGTCGATGTTAGAAAGTCTTATTGCCTGCGCGCCCATTCATTTCCCTCCGCTCGGCCACCGCCGCGGCGCCGTCGGTTTCCTGCGGGCATTGTTGTGCGCGCAGGTTAATTCATGCTGAACGCGGCGGCGCGCACGGGACTGCCCGACCGCTGTTCGCGCCAGCAAGGTGGAGCGATTCAGCGGTTAAGGTAAACGACTATTTCTGCGGGATTTTACAGATCTCGCCGGTCAGTTCTCGAACTGCTCGCGCAGGATGCGTTCATCGAGCGACTGGCCGCGGTCGAATAGCACTTTCATCGCGATATCGCGGTTTTCGCGCGCTTCGACCGAGATCGCGTGGCGGACCTCTTGATTGTCGGCGACCGCCGACACCGGGCGCTGGTCGGGCTCCATCGCCTCGAACCGGACCACGGCTTCGTGCGAGAGCAGGGCGCCCCGCCAGCGGCGCGGGCGAAACGCGCTGATAGGGGTCAGCGCCAACAGGTTCGAATTGATCGGCAGGATCGGCCCGTGCGCCGAGAGATTATAGGCGGTCGAGCCCGCCGGCGTCGCCAGCAGCACGCCGTCGCAGGTCAGCGAGCCCATGCGCTCGCGGCCGTTGACCAAAATCCTGATTCGCGCGCTCTGTCGGGTCTGGCGGAACAGCGAAATCTCGTTGATGGCGAGGGCGTGATGGGTTTTGCCGTCGCGGTCGGTCGCCTTCATCGACAGCGGATGAATCACCGCCGTTTCAGCCTCGTCGATCCGCGCCGGCAGATCGTCGAGATCGAGCGGGTTCATCAAAAACCCGACCGTGCCGCAATTGACCCCGTAAACCGGCTGGCCCGCGTTCATGAAGGCGCGCAGGGTTTCCAGCATGAAGCCGTCGCCGCCGACCGCGACGATCACGTCGCATGTCGCCGGCCCGTGCTCGCCATAGCGCTCGCGCAGTTTCGCCGCCGTGGCGACAGCTTGCGGTTTTTCACTTGAGAGTATGCAAAGTCGCAAAGAATCCGGCTCCAGAGATCGTCACGTCAGGATAGGCCAAGCGGGCGCGCCATGAAAGCCGGCGTACAGGCGCCATTGTTCGTTTTCCGCCCGCAGTCAGGGTGTTACGATGGCCAAAGCGCAAACACCATAGCCGGAGGAAACAGATGAACGTGCAGGCGAATGTGGCTGAAACGGTTGGCGTCGCCCCGGGGTTTACACTGCCCGATCCGGCCGATCTGCCCAGCCTTGAAGGCAAGGTCTCGGATATTGAATGGCGGTTGCGCTGCGATCTTGCAGCGACGTACCGGCTTACCGCGCTGTATGGCTGGGACGATATGATCTTCACCCATATCTCGGCGCGCCTGCCGTCTGAGGATGGCGAGGCGCGGTTCTTGCTCAATCCCTATGGCCTGTTGTTTGAAGAAATCACCGCGTCGAGCCTGATCAAGGTCGACCTTAAAGGCAATTCCGTTCAGGACACGCCGTATTTCACCAATCCCGCCGGCTTCACCATTCATTCGGCGCTGCACATGGCGCGTGAAGACGCCCATTGCGTGTTGCATGTGCATTCGCCCTATGGCGTCGCCGTCTCGGCGCAGCAAGACGGGCTGAGACGATACACCCAGTTTTCAATGATCGTGCACGACGATGTCGCCTATCACGACTATGAGGGGATCGCGACCGACCTCGACGAACGCGAGCGCCTGATAAATGATATCGGGTCGCACTCGTTCGCGATCCTGCGCAATCACGGCACGCTGACGGTTGGCGCGAATTGCGCGCTGGCGTTTTTGCGCATGTATTTCCTTGAACAGGCCTGCCGCACGCAGATCCTTGCGCAGTCCGACACAAAACCTCCGCGCGAAGAGCCGCCGGCGATGGGCGCAAAAGTGTTGCAGCAAGGCATGCCGGCCTTCGTGCCGGGCATGGGCGACAATCTCGCCTGGCCGGCGTTGATGCGAAAACTCAACCGCGAAAATCCGGGTTACGACCGGTAAGCCACACCGCAAAGTCGTTCTGCACCTGTCGGCGTGACGATACGCGCTATTTCAGCGTTTTCAGATAGGCGATGATGGCTTCGCGTTTTTCCGCGCGCGGTTCGCCCGGAAAGCTCATCATGTTGCCGGGCATGAATTTCTGCGGGTTGTGAATATACGCGTCGAGATTGGCGTCGTCCCAGGTGATGTCGGCGCTCATCATCGCGGCGGAATAGGCGAAGCCTTCCTGATGCGCGGAAGATGCGCCGTACACGACGTAAAGGCTGGGGCCGATCAGTTTTCGGTAATCCGGCGCGGTCGGGTCGGTGACGGCGTGGCAGACGGCGCAAACGCGAAACGCGATGCGGCCCTGTTCTTCAAGGCTCAGCTCGGGTTCGGGCGCTGGCGCCGCGACCGCAGGCGTGGCCGTCCCGTCGCCCGGCGCCTGTTGCTTTTCGTCGCCGCCGCCGCAGGCCGAAAGGCTGATCGCCGCCGCTGCGGCCAGCACTGAAAAACGCATGTTTTGCTCCCTGCTGAAAACGCCGGCGACCTTAGGGCGTTTCGCTGACGCCCGCCACCGCCGCCGGCGAGGCCCATCAGCGCAGGCGGCGGCATCGCGCAATCATCGCCCGGGCGCGAATCTCCTCCGGATGATCTAGCCATCGCGGTGCAGTTCGGCTAGAGCCAACCCCGCGTGCACGAATGCGCGGGGGCTTGCTCCGGGGCCAATCTTCAGCGCGCGACAACGGCCGGTTTAGCTCAGTTGGTAGAGCAGCGGTTTTGTAAACCGAAGGTCGGGGGTTCAAGTCCCTCAACCGGCACCATCACACCCCCGTACAGCCCGATCATACTGCATTGGCGATTTGCCATGCGCCGGCATTTGACATCGTGGGCTTCTGGCACTCTTTTGCGAACGCGAATAAGGCCCCATCGGGGCGGTGAACAGCGGAGCGGCGGACCCATGAAAATCAATGACGTAACAAGCTATGATCTCGAAGGCGGCGTCGCCGTCGTCACCGTAAACTCGCCGCCAGTCAACGCGCTGTCCGCTGCGGTTCGTCAGGGGCTTGAACTTGCGACGAAGACCGCGATGGCCGACGACGCGGTGAAGGCGATGGTCATCATCTGTGAAGGACGCACGTTCTTCGCCGGCGCCGACATCACCGAGTTTGGCAAGCCGCCGGTGTCTCCGGGCCTGCCTGAACTGACGAATTTCATCGAAGCCTCGCCCAAGCCGGTGATCGCCGCCATTCACGGCACGGCGCTTGGCGGCGGCCTCGAAACCGCGCTGGTGGCGCATTACCGGGTCACGGCGCCGTCGGCGAAATGCGGCCTGCCCGAAGTCAAGCTTGGCCTGTTGCCGGGCGCGGGCGGCACGCAGCGCCTGCCGCGCATTGTCGGCGCCGAGCGCGCGCTGGAAATGGTTACAAGCGGCGAACATGTCCCGGCGCGAAAGGCCTATGAGATGGGGCTGATCGACGAACTGGCCGAAGAGGGCGCATTGCGCGAAACCGCAGTCAACTTCGCCAACAAGGTCGTCGCCGAAGGGCGCAAGCTGGTGAAAGTGCGCGATCTTGACGACAAGATTTCGCAAGCGCGCGGCAAGCCGGAAATTTTCGACACGTTCCGCAAAAAGAACGCACGCAAGTTCCGCGGGTTTCTGGCGCCGGAATACAATATCCGGTGCATCGAAGCGTCGGTGAACCTGCCGTTTGAAAAAGGCATCGAGGAAGAACGCCGCCTGTTCATGGAACTGATTGCGGGCCGGCAATCGGCGGCGCAGCGTCATATCTTCTTCGCCGAACGTCAGGTCGCGCGCGTGCCTGGCATCGACGCCGACACGCCGATCCGCGACGTCAAACATGTCGGCGTCATCGGCGCCGGCACCATGGGCGGCGGCATTTCGATGAATTTTCTAAACGCCGGCATTCCGGTGACCATCGTCGAGATGCAACAGGAGGCGCTTGATCGCGGCGTCGCCACCATTCGGCGCAATTATGAAAGCGCCATGAAAAAGGGGCGCATCAGCGCCGATGATGTCGAACAGCGCATGGCGCTGCTGAACCCGTCGCTCAATTTCGACGATCTTGGCCAGTGCGACATGGTGATCGAAGCCGTCTTTGAACTGATGGATATCAAGAAGGACGTGTTTTCGCGTCTCGACAAGATCGCCAAAAAGGGTGCGATACTGGCGAGTAACACGTCTTATCTTGACATCGACGAGATCGCGGCGGCGACGAGCCGGCCGCAGGACGTCATTGGCACGCACTTTTTCTCGCCCGCGAACATCATGCGCCTGCTTGAGATCGTGCGCGGTAAAAAAACCGGCAAGGACGTGATCGCGACGGCGCTGAAACTCGCCAAGCCGCTTGGCAAGGTCGGCGTCGTCGTCGGCAATTGTCATGGATTTGTCGGCAATCGCATGCTGGCGCAGCGCCAGCGCGAAGCGCAAAATCTCATCCTTGAAGGCGCAACGCCATGGGATGTCGATCGCGTGATCTATGATTTCGGCATGCCGATGGGTCCATTCCAGATGTCGGATCTTGCCGGCATCGACATCGGCTGGAATCCAAAGACGACATCGTCGTCGACCATCCGCGAAATCCTGTGCGAGCAGGGGCGGCGCGGCCAGAAAACCAGCGCCGGGTTTTACGACTATGACGACAACCGCAATCGCACGCCGTCGCCGCTGGTCGAAAAACTCATCAAGGATTTCGCAGTGTCGAAGGGATATGAACAGCGCGACGTCAGCGACGATGAAATTCTTGAGCGCTGTCTTTATCCGATGGTCAATGAAGGCGCGAAAATCCTTGACGAAGGCATTGCGCTGCGCTCGTCCGATATCGATGTGGTCTGGATCACCGGCTATGGCTGGCCGGTCTATCTCGGCGGACCGATGTTCTGGGCCGAAGGCGTCGGTCTCGACAAGATCGTCGCGCGTCTGAAAGCGTTCGAGGCCGCTCATGGCGACGCCTTCAAGCCGTCGCCCCTGCTTGAGAGGCTCGCGGCGGAGGGCAAAGGGTTCTCCGATTTTACACCGGGAGCGTGAATGACGGGCGGCGCGCCATCGCGTGCAGTTTGCTGGGTCGTCACTGACGGCCGCGCCGGCATCGAGGCGCAGGCGCTGGGGCTCGCCGAGGCGATAGGGCGTGTACGCCCTATTGAAATCGAGGTGAAGCGCATCGTCTTGCGTGCGCCGTGGCGGTATCTGCCGCGCCAGTTGATCGGCGACGGTTTTTCAAAACTCGCGGCGGATCGCTCGCCGCTTGCGCCGCAAACTGCTGATCTCTTGCCGGATCTCTGGCCGGATCTCTGGCCGGATCTCTGGATTGCGTGCGGGCGGGCGTCGGTGCCGCTGACCATCGGCGTCAAACGAAAATCGCCGCGCACCTTTACCGTGCAGTTGCAGGCCCCGCGCGCGCCGGCGGCATTGTTCGATGTCGTCGCCCCGCCGGCCCATGACCGCCTGACGGGGCCGAATGTCATTCCCATCATCGGTGCGCCGAACCGGATCGACCGCGACGCCCTGACAGGTTCGCCCAATGCAAACCGCGCAGGCGGCGATGTTGTGGCGGTTCTTGTCGGCGGGTCCAGCGGCGCGTTCAGGTTCAGTGTCGACGATGCGAGACGCCTTGCGTCGCAATTGCGCGCGCTTGCCGTTGCGGGCGCGGCGCTGTGGGTGACGACATCGCGCCGAACCCCGCAAGATGTCGCCGCGCTGTTGCTGGCGCGCCTTGGCGATGTGGCGAAAACATTCTGGCGCGCCGACGCGGATGCGCCTGGCGACAACCCATATCCGAAAATGCTTGCCGTCGCCGATCATGTCATCGTCACCGAAGACAGCGTCAACCTGGCGAGCGAGGCGGCGATGACCGGCAAGCCGGTGCATGTGTTTGCGTTGTCGCGGCGGCGTTTCGGCAACGCCGAAAAGTTCGACCGCTTCCATACGCAATTGCGCCAGGCGGGCGCGGCGCGGCCCTTCACCGGCGCGCTGGAAAACTGGCGTTACGAGCCTGTCGACGAGACGGCGCGGCTGGCGGGCGAAATCGTGAAACGCTGGCGCGCGGCGCAATAGCGGCCAGCTTTGGCAACCACTTTCGACAGGGCGTTTTAATTCTGCGGCGGGCTGGCTTCGCAAACGCCGGCGGCGATCCTACATTTGTAGCAACACAAACCGGCGGCCAATTTGCCCCTCGATAAAACGGCTGATCACCCCCAGGGCCGTTTCACTGACCGCTGGCGAATGTTCGAGCAAAACTGAGCCCTCTGATCTTGCTCGACATACTGGCCGGTCCCGCGCAAGCGAGACCGGCCTTTTCGTCCTGGGAGAGGGGGAGAGACAGGACGATTATTCGGTCATTGAGCGCAGCATCCACGCGGTCTTTTCGTGTGTCTGAATGCGCACCGTCAACAGATCCTCGCTGGCGGCGTCGTTCGCCTCGCCGGCGATGTCGAGCGCTTCGCGCGCCCGGCGGATCAGCGTTTCATGGCCCTCAAGCAGGTTCTTGATCATCTGCGCCGCGGCCGGCGGCTTGGCGTCGGCGCTGTCGATGGCCGCAAGGTCAGCGAACGCCTTGCCGCTTGCCGGGGCGAAATGCCCGATGGCGCGCACGCGCTCGGCGATTTCGTCAAGCGCCGCCCACATTTCGCGGTATTGCTCTTCAAACATGACGTGCAGCGTGTGGAACTGCGGGCCGGTGACGTTCCAGTGATAGGCGTGGGTTTTCTGGTACAGCACATAAGTGTCGGCCAGCACGCCGTTGAGGGCGTCGGCGACGGCTTTACGCGAATTACTGTCGAGACCGGTGTTTAATTTTTCCATTTTGGCGTGTCCTTCTCCTGTCTGTTCTGACCAAGAGATAGGGCGTGCCTTCGCATCGTTCAAATAGATTATATTCTTTTAATGTATCGAAAAAGTCGATTATTCTTCTGGCGGTCTCAGCGCAAGGATGCGCAAAACCGCTGGATTCTTGTGCAGGCGTCTTCAAGCTCTGATTTCGCTGCGGCGTAGGAAATCCGGAAATAGGGCGACAGGCCGAACGCTGCGCCAAACACCACGGCGACGCCCTCGCAATCGAGCAGGGCGGCCGCGAAATCCTCGTCCGTCTGGATCGCGCGCCCGTTCGGCGCGGTTTTGCCGATTGTCCCGGCGCAGGACGGATAGACATAGAATGCGCCCTCCGGCGTGCGGCAGGAAATTCCCTCAGCGTTGTTCAGCGTCAACGCCACCATGTCGCGCCGCGCCTTGAACGCGGCGTTGCGCTCGGCGAGAAAACCATGGTCGCCGTTCAGCGCCGCGACGGCCGCCCACTGGCTGATCGAACACGGATTGGTCGTTGATTGCGACATCACCTTGGCCATGGCGGCGATCAGTTTTTCCGGGCCGCCGGCGAAACCGATGCGCCAGCCGGTCATCGCATAGGCTTTCGATGCGCCGTTGACCGTCAGTGTACGGTAGAAAAGCGCTGGCTCGACTTCGGCGATGGTCGCAAACTCAAAACCGTCATAGACGATATGCTCATAAATATCGTCGGCCATGACCATCACCTGCGGATGGCGCACCAACACCTCAGCCAGGGCTTTCAATGCGGCGCGGTCATAAGCGGCGCCGGTCGGGTTGGATGGCGAGTTGAAAATCAGCCATTTGGTTTTCGGCGTGATCGCCGCTTCCAGCGCCTCGGGCGTCAGGCGAAAGCCGTCGGCTTCGCGCGTTTCGACAATCACCGGCTTGCCGCCGGCGAGCATCGTCATGTCGGGATAGGACACCCAGTAAGGCGCGGGGATGATGACCTCGTCGCCGGGGTTCACGCTGGCGATCAGCGCATTGAACAACACCGCCTTGCCGCCGGGACCGACAGATATCTGTTTCGGCGTATAGGCGAGATTGTTGTCGCGTTTGAACTTGGCGGCGACGGCGTCTTTCAGCTCGGCAATGCCGTCGACATTGGTGTAGCGGGTTTCGCCGCGGCGGATCGCGTCGATGGCCGCCTGTTTGACGTGCTCGGGCGTTTCAAAATCCGGCTCGCCGGCGGAAAGGCCGATGATGTTGCGGCCGGCGGCTTTCAATTCGCGCGCAAGCTGGGTGACGCCAAGGGTGGGCGAGGGCGCAATGCGCGCAAGCGCGTCGGACTGGCGGAATTCTGTCATGGTTGTTCGCCTGAATTTTGCAAGGAATGCGTGGGGTGCTCTAGCGTGTTGCAGCGCGATATCCAACACGGCCAGTCATCGCGCCGCGTGAATTTCCCGCCGGAAAGTCGCTTCAGGTGTTGAAAAATATCCCCGCCGGAGGAGCGGGCGAATTCGGGGGGGCAGGCGGGCGGATTCCCCTAATCCGTTGTAAAAATTTGATAAAATCAGCTCCTGCGCCCAAAGGCGCGACCTATATTAGCAAATTCGCAACTAAAGGTTGCGCTATGCGCTCGCCGACTTGTGTGGTTTCATAAAGCCCCCGGGAGCGGACATGGAGCGCGCATGATTTCGGGCCTGAAGACGGCGATCGCGAACAAGCCTGATCGCCGCCGGGTCGAGGACAAACTGACCTCGGCTGATCGGGTGAAAATCAAGATCGACCGGCACGCCTTGCTGTTGCGCGGCGCGCCGATCGCCGCCCTTATCAGTTTTTCAAACGCACTGATAACGCTGGCCATCGGCTGGAACCGCATGGACCGGTTGACCATTGGCGTCTGGGCCGGCGCGGTCATTGTGCTATCGCTGGTCAGATTGTTCGTGTGGCGACAATTCTCGCGCAAGTCGCATACCGCGCAGGGATTGCTGAAATTCACCCGGTGGCATGTCGCCTCGATGGGGCTGAACGGCGTGTTGTGGGGCTCGCTCGCGCCGATCTTTGCGCTGTCGGACATGCTGTCGAATGCGTTCTTGCCGTTTGTCATCGCCGGCATGACGGCGGCGGCGTTAGCTTCGGCTGGCGCGTCATGGAAATCGGTGCTGGCGTTTAACGTGCCGTCGCTGGCGTCGCTTGCGGTTTCTTACGCCTTGTTCGGCGGGCCGGACGGCGTGCTGATCGCGCTGGTGATTGTTCTTTATGGCGTTGCGGCCGCTTATCTGGCGTTTACGACGCAACAGATGATTGAACGTTCGATCAGGCTGCGGTCGCGCAATGACAATCTCCTCAAGGCGTTGACGCGTCAGGTCGACGCCGCCAATGAAGCCGAGCAGCGCTATCGCGCCCTCGTCGAGGCGTCGAGCGATATCACGCTGATATTTTCGCCTGACGGCAAGGTTATTTATGCCAGCCCGTCGGCCGAGCCGGCGTTCGGCGCGCCGCCGCAAAACCTTCTGGGCATGACTACGAAGCAGATGGTGCATCCTGACGACATCGAACACTTCCGCGAGGTGGGCGGTAAATCGCTATCGCAGATCGGCGAGGCGACGCCGCTGTCGCATGTGTGCATGCGCGCGCAGGACTGTGAGTATGTGGCGTTGTCCGGACGTTTGACCA
Organism: Parvularculaceae bacterium; assembly: GCA_041398145.1. GTDB lineage: Bacteria > Pseudomonadota > Alphaproteobacteria > Caulobacterales > Parvularculaceae > Amphiplicatus. Next base: position 54,680 of record JAWKVF010000005.1, read on the forward strand.
ATATGCTGTACGTGCCCGGCGTCGAAGGGATTGTGTTCAGCGGCGGTCGCGTGAAGTCGGACGAGCACTGTCATTTGCCGGCCGCGGAATAGGCGTCGGCGTGTCGTCATTGGCGACCTTGCACAACATGCGTTCGAGCGGCGTATAGGCGAGCGACAGGCTTTGGTCGAACGAAAACTGCTTTCGCTGTTTGCGATGGTGCGGGCTTCCAGCGTGCAGCCCTGAATCGTGCAACGTTGAAACATGCAGCCATGAAAAATGCCGCGAGAAAAATCCGGCGATGCCCATTTTGAAATTCTCCCGATGGTTAATCGCCGTGCTGCAAGCTTCGGGCCGTGGCGAATGATTAACCTTCGTCCTCCCCCGCGCGAAGGCGCCGATTGCTTGAAAGGCGCGAAGGCGCGACTGCGCCTCCCCAGCGCGAAGGCGCGACTGCGCCAATGGCTTGCAGAGCGCGCACGCCGTCTGCATGGTGCAGCGCAAGGTGAACTAGCCGCAACGAGGCCCGCTGATGTTATCCGGATTGAAAATCGTCGAGTTCGAGGGGCTGGGGCCGGGCCCGTTTTGCGGCATGCACCTCGCCGACCTTGGCGCCGACGTCAACTTGATCGCGCGCGCTGGCGGCGGCGGCGGCGCGTCGGTGTTCAATCGTGGCAAGCGCTCGATCTCGCTTGATCTGAAAAAGCCCGCCCATGTGTGTGCGGCGCTGAAGATCGCCGCCGGGGCTGACGCGATTATCGAGGGGCTGCGTCCCGGCGTGATGGAGCGGTTGGGGCTGGGGCCCGACGCGATGCACGCCGTCAATCCGAAGCTGGTGTTCGGGCGAATCACCGGCTGGGGCCAGGATGGGCCGCTGGCGCCGGCGGCGGGCCATGACATCAATTATGTCGGGCTGTCGGGCGCGGCGTGGTATGCCGGCCGGGCCGGCGACGCGCCGGTTCCGCCGCCGACAATGGTCGGCGATATCGGCGGTGGCGCGCTGTATCTCGCCATCGGCATCCTGGCCGGGGTCATGAAGGCGCGCGAAACCGGCAAGGGGTGCGTCGTCGACGCCGCCATTGTCGACGGCTCGGCGCATATGATGAACCTGTTGATGGCGCTGCGTGCGTCCGGGGGCATGGACGATGCGCGCGGCAAATCCATGCTCGATGGTCCGCATTTTTACGATGTTTATCAGTGCTCGGATGAAAAGTGGATTTCGCTCGGCCCGCTGGAGCCGAAATTCTACGCGCTGTTGCTGGAAAAACTCTCGCTCAGCGACGACAAGGCGTTCGCCGCACAATATGACGCGGCGCACTGGCCTGAACGCAAGAGCCGACTCGCCGCACTTATCTCGTCGAAGCCGCGCGCGCATTGGGACGAATTGCTGGAGGGCAGCGACGTTTGTTACGCGCCGGTGCTGGCGCCGGGCGAGTCCAAAGACCATCCGCATATCAAGGCGCGCCGGATTTATCGCGAGGTCGACGGCGTGTTGCAGACCGCCGCCGCGCCGCGCTTTGACGGCGCGCCGCCGGCTGACCCGCGCCCGCCGCGCCCGGTCGATGCTGATCGCGAGGCGATTTTACACGAAGCGGGGTTAAGCGCGGCGGATCTTGATTGATTTGCGCCGCCAGAGCATGCTCCGTTTTATCCGGGTGGAGAACATGCTCTGGTTTTGTTTTATCGCGCATTTTTTCCGAAAACCGGTTCCTGTTTTTCGGAAATGGGCTCTATCCCCCGGAACGGGCGAGGCGCTTTTCCATCTCAAATCGCGGACATGCACAACTGCGTTCCTAAAGCATTTTCCCACGAAGCGGGAACCGGTTCGTCGCAAGAAAATGCGACCCCAACAAATAGTTAGAGCAATTTCGCGATTCAGATTGAATGCAAATTGCTCTAGCGGCGCGCGCTATTTCGGCAGATCGTCTTCGGCGAGCCAGAAAACCTCGCCTTCGCTTTCCTCGGTGTCCGGCCAGAGGAAAGGCAGGTCGGAATACTCAGCCTCAAGAATGTCGCGGCCCGTGCCGAACTCGCACAACACGCCGCCGCCGGGGTTTAAATGCGCGCGCCCGCCCGTGATGATCCGGCGCACAATATCAAGGCCGTCGGGCCCGCCGGCGAGCGCTATCACCGGCTCTGCGCGATATTCCGCGGGCAGATGCGCCATTGCCCCGGCGTCAACATAAGGCGGATTAGTGAGGATGACGTCGAAGCGCTGGTCGCCCAGCGGCGCAAACAGATCACCCTGATGCAGGGTGATGACATCTTCAAGGCCGTGATCGGCGATATTGCGCCGGGCGACGTCGAGCGCGTCGGGCGAAAGATCGACGCCGTGAATTTCCGCATTGGGAAAATAAAACGAGGCAAGGACCGCAAGACAGCCCGAGCCTGTGCACAGATCGAGCACCGATGCGACTCCATCCGCCTGCGGAAGAAATGCCGGTTCGCTCGCCAAAATCTCGCCAATGAAAGAGCGCGGCACGATAACGCGCTCATCGACATAGAACGGCAGGCCCTGGATATACGCCTTGTTGAGAAGATAGGCGGCGGGTTTTCGGGTTTCGACGCGCGCTTTGACGAGGTCGAGCACGCGGCGGCGTTCGGCGGCGGTCAATTGCGCATCCAGCCACGGATTTATGTCGTCAATCGGCAAGGATAGCGCTTCGAGCACCATGAACGCCGCCTCGTCGATAGCGTCGGCGGCGCCATGGCCGTAGGAGATGTCGCTGCGGCGAAAGCTGGTGACGGCGTAGCGCAGGAAATCGCGAACGGTATACAGACTTTCAGTCATGACGTTGCTTCCTAGGCTGTATTGACAAGGCGCTACATCGAACCGCTCACCGCGATTGTCAATTCCGTTTTGGTTTGGCGTTGGGTTTGGCGTTGGCCTTGCCGCGTTTTTTCGCCCTGCCGGGCGGCTTCTTCTTCGCGGCGTTTTTTGTATTGTCCGATTTCGTCTTGCTCGCCCCGCGCGCGGTTTTGGTCTTGCGACCCTTTTTGCCGAAATTCCTGTCGGCGCGGGTGCGGCGCGGGCCCGGTTTGAAATCGGGGTCTTCAACCGGGTCGGACAGCATTTCAAAGCGCAGCCCGCCGGAGATCGGCGCCGCCTCGACAAGGGCGACGCGCACTTTCTGGCCAAGGCGGTAGGCCCCGCCCAATTGCTGGCCGATAACGGCGTGGCGATCTTCGATGAACTCGTACCGTTCGGGTCCGAGGGTGCGCATCGGCACAAAGCCGTCGGCGCCGCTGTCGTCGAGCATGACGAACAGGCCAAAGCGCGTGACGCCGCGTATGCGCCCGTTGAACTCCTCGCCAATGCGTTCTTCCAGATAACCGGCGAGATAGCGGTCGGTCGCCTCACGCTCCACCGCGATGGCGCGGCGCTCAAGATCCGAGATCGCTTCGGCGATCTTCGGTAATTGCGCCGCTTCCTCCGCCGTCTGGCCGCCGTCGCCAAGCTTGCACGCGCTGACCAGCGCGCGATGAATGGTCAAATCCGCATAGCGACGAATGGGCGAGGTGAAGTGCGAATAGCGCGGCAGGTTCAGCCCGAAATGGCCGAGGTTTTCCGTTGAATAAACCGCCTGGCTCTGCGCCCGCAACACCACGTCGGAAATCATTTCCTTCTGGTCGCGGTCCCCGGCGATTTTCAAAAGCTGGTTGAAATGCGACGGGCGCACCGCGCCGCTTTTCAAAAGCGAGTAGTCAAGCTCGGCAAGGTATTCGCGGATCGAGTCGAGTTTGTCTTCCGACGGGGTGTCATGCACGCGATAGATCTGCACACGGCGATGACGCTCAAGCTCTTCGGCGGCGGCGACATTGGCGAGGATCATGAATTCCTCGATCAGACGGTGGGCGTCAAACCGTTCGCGCCGTGCGATTGAAGCAACGTCGCCGTTTTCATCGAGAATGATCTTGCGTTCCGGCAGGTCGAGATCGAGCGGCGCGCGTTTTGCGCGTTCCTTCCAGCGTGCGCGAAACGCATCGTCGAGGCAATGCACGGTTTTTGCGATTTCGCCCCTGGCCTTGCGATCAAGGATGAGGTTTTGCGCGTCGCCGTATGAAAGCTTCGCCGCCGAACGCATCATCGCGCGCATGAAGCGGTGCGATTTTTTGCGCCCGCCGGCGTCAATGATCAGTTCGACGGCGATGCAGGGGCGGTCTTCATTGACGCGCAGCGAGCACAGATTGTTCGACAGCCGTTCCGGCAACATCGGCACCACGCGGTCAGGCAGATAGACCGAATTGCCGCGCGCGCGCGCCTCGCGGTCGAGCCGCGTGCCGGGCCTAACGAACCAGCTCACATCGGCGATGGCGACGATCACCTTGAACCCGCCCTTGTTGTCGTCATTGTCGTCGCGCGCGGCCCACACCGCGTCGTCATGGTCTTTCGCGTCTTCCGGGTCGATGGTGACGAGGGGGATGTCGCGCAGGTCGGTACGCTCGCCAAGCGGGGGCAGCTTCGCTTTCTCCGCCTCCGCCAGCACGTCGGCAGGCAGTTCGACCGGCACGTCGTGACTGGCGAGCGCGATCAGCGAGAACGCGTTTTTGTCGTCGACATGGCCGGCGATTTCGCGCACCCGGCCGCGACTGGCGCCGGCGCCACGCCCGACCGGCGCGGCCGCATCGACAAAGACGAGATCGCCGTCCTTCGCGCCGCGCGCGTCGCGTTTGTCGATGGTGAACCTGTTACGGGCGCGCCGCTCGACCGGTTCGGCGACGCCGCCGAATTTGCGCTCGCGGAACACCGCCAGAAAACGATGCGCGCCCTTGCCGATGGCGCGAATGATTTTGGCGTCATAGCCGTCGTCGCCGGCCGGCGTGATGCGCCCGAGAATGCGGTCCCCGACGCCGGGCGGCGGCTTGTGCCGGTTCGCCTCGCGCAGCGCCAGCTTGATAATCGGCGGTTCGGTTTCGCCTTCCCATTTCGACGGCAGGCATAATAGATCGCCGTCATCGTCGACCGACATGATGTCGAGGGGCAGAACCGGCGGCAGGTTGCCGGCAAGGTGGAATTTTTTTGCGCCGACGCGTTTCAGCCCGCCTTCGGCCTCGATCTCTTTCAGCAACGCGCGCAGTTTCGCGCGGTCATCGCCCTTGATGTTGAACGCGCGGGCGATATCGCGGCGGCTCGCCGCGCCTTGCGTCGTGTTGAGATATTCAGCGATTTCCTTCCGGGAGGGCAGGCCGCGAGGGCGTTTGGGTTTGGGCAAGGGGGACTTTCAGCTTTAATACAACGCGCAAGCCATAGCACGATTGGCGCAAAACCCTAATCACCGGCGCGCAGCGGGTCTATCGCCCGCCCGCCGACAAGGATTTCATAGTGCAGGTGCACGGCGGTGGCGTTGCCCGTGCGCCCGGTCTGGCCGATGACCTCGCCGGTCGCAACGCGCGCGCCGGGTTTGATCCGCGGCGAAATGCTCGACAGGTGGGCATAGCGCGTGGCGACGCCATTGCCATGGCTGATGCGCACGACATTGCCATAGCCGCGCCGGACGCCGGCGAATTCAACGACGCCGCTCGCGCCGGCATGGGCGGGGCGGGGCGAGCCGGTGTAAAGGTCGAGCCCGTCATGGAATGCGCCCGCGCCGCCGCGGCGCGGTCCGTAAGCGGATGAAATGCACGCGTCTACCGGCGCACGCGCCAGCGTGACCCCGTTGACGCGCGCGGTGGGACGATAGCCGATCACCTTGCGATAGCTGTCGGCCGCCGGCGCGTTGGAAATTGAAACGCCATTGCAGAGATATAGCTCGTCGTTGAAGGCGTAGGCGGCAACATCGCCGACGCGCGGCGGTGCGCCCGCCGGACCCGTCGTCGCGCTCGCGCAGGCTGAAAGGGCGGCGACAGCGGCTGCTAGAAGCGTGCGTGAAAGATAGTGTGACGTCGCCATGAAGTGATGATTACCGCGCAATTCCTGCGGCGAGGTTACCGCAAGGGATCGGTTTTTCACGGTCAATCAGCGGATTTCCTGGTCGCGGCCTTTTTCTTCGTTGTTTTCTTTGTGGTTTTCTTCGTCCCAGCCTTCTTCGTCGCCTTTTTGGCGGTCGCTTTCTTGGCGGCTTTCTTTTTCGCCGCCTGTTTCCTGGGCGCCTTCTTCTCGCGTTCCGCGAGGAGGGCGAGCGCCTGATCCATGGTCACGGCGTCGGGCTTTATGTCCTTGGGCAGGGTGGCGTTGGTCTTTTGGTGTTTGACGTAAGGCCCGTAACGCCCGTCCATCACATTCACCGGATCGCCGGTCTCAGGGTGCGCGCCAAGTTCCTTCAGCGGCTTCGCCGCCGCGCCGCGCCCGGCGCGCGGGTTGGCGCGCTTTTCCGCGATCAGCGTCACCGCCCGGTTCAGCCCGATCTCGAACACGTCCTCAATGGTCGGCACATTGGCGTAGGTTTTCAGGTGCTTCACATAAGGTCCGAAGCGGCCAAGATTGGCCTCGATCATTTCGCCATCGTCCGGGTGCGGACCGACCTGGCGCGGCAGCGACAGCAGCATCAGCGCCTTTTCAAGATCAATGTCCTCAACGCTCCACGATTTCGGGATCGACGAGCGTTTGGGCTTTTCCTTCGATCCTTTTTCGGACTCGCCAAGCTGAACGTAAGGGCCAAAGCGGCCGATTTTCAGCCAGACGTCGAGATTGCTGTCAGGATCGACGCCGAGCACGCGATCGCTGGTCTCGGTCTCGTCATTGTCGGCGGCGGAAAGCTGGCGGGTGAAATTGCACTCCGGGTAATTCGAGCAGCCGATGAATGCGCCGAACTTGCCGGTCTTCAGCGACAAGCGCCCGTCTGCGCAGGACGGGCACGCGCGCGGGTCCGAGCCGTCTTCCTTTTTCGGGAAGATGTGCGGCGCGAGCGAAATGTTCAGCGCTTCGAGGACGTCGGTAATCCGCAACTCGCCGACGCCTTCGACGACGGCGTAAAAATCGTCCCAGAATTTGTGCAGGAACGCTTTCCAGTCGGTGTCGCCGTTTGAAATCTCGTCGAGGGTTTCTTCCAGATTGGCGGTGAAGTCGTATTCGACATATCGCTTGAAGAAATTTTCAAGGAAGGCAACGACGATGCGGCCCTTGGAATCGGGGATGAACCGGTTCTTGTCCATCGTCACATAGTCGCGGTCGCGCAGCGTCGTCAGGATCGACGCGTAGGTCGACGGGCGGCCAATGCCCAGTTCTTCCAGCTTCTTGACCAGCGAGGCTTCGGAATAGCGCGGCGGAGGCTGGGTGAAATGCTGGTCGGCGGCGACGTTTGAGATGTCGGCTTTAGCGCCCTTTTCAACCTTGGGCAGCATCCCGGCGCCGTCTTCGCTGTCGGCGTCGTCGCGGCCTTCCTCATAGAGTTTCAAAAAGCCGTCAAACAGGATGACAGACCCGGTCGCGCGCAGGCCGGTCTTTTTATCCGCAGACAGAAGATCAATCGTGGTGTTTTCAAGCTGCGCCGCCTCCATCTGACAGGCCATGGCGCGCTTCCAGATCAGCTCATAGAGCTTGTGCTGGTCCTGATCGAGGCCGCGAATGCGGCCGGGCAGGCGGCCAAACGCGGTCGGGCGAATACATTCGTGCGCTTCCTGCGCGTTTTTCGCCTTGTTCTTGTAGGCGCGCGGCGAGGCCGGCACATAATCGCCGCTGAATTCCTTTTCGATAACACGGCGCGCATCGGCGATGGCTTCGCCCGCCATGTCGATGCCGTCGGTCCGCATATAAGTGATGAGGCCGGTCGTCTCGCCGTCGATCTCGACGCCTTCATACAGCGACTGCGCGGTGCGCATGGTGCGCTGGGCGTTAAAGCCGAGCTTGCGCGCGGCCTCCTGTTGCAGGGTCGAGGTGGTGAACGGCGGCGGCGGGTTTCGCTTCGCGGGCTTTGCCTCAACCGAGTCGACGCTGAACGCGGCGGCCTCAACCGCCTTCTTCGCCGCGAGGGCGGACGCTTCGTTGTTGAGCGTGAACTTTTGCAGCTTCTCGCCCTGGTGCAGGACGAGGCGCGCGTCGAACGGCGCGCTGGCGCCCGAGACCGCTTTGGCCGCGACGGTCCAGTATTCCTCCGGCGTGAACTTTTCGATCTCAAGCTCGCGCTCGCAGATGAGGCGCAGCGCCACGGACTGTACGCGCCCGGCCGAACGCGCGCCGGGCAGTTTGCGCCACAGAACCGGCGACAGCGTAAAGCCGACAAGATAGTCGAGCGCGCGCCGTGCAAGATACGCGTTGACGAGGTCCTGATCGACCCGGCGCGGATGCGCCATGGCGTCGGCGACCGCGGTCTTGGTGATGGCGTTAAACGCCACGCGGTCGATTTCGATGTCTTTCAGCGCCTTCTTTTTCGCCAGCACTTCAAGAATATGCCAGGAAATCGCTTCGCCCTCGCGGTCGGGGTCGGTCGCAAGCACCAGCCGGTCGGCCGATTTCACTGCATCTGCGATCTCGTTCATCCGCTTGTTGGACTTGGGGTCGATCTCCCACACCATGGAGAAATCGTGGTCGGGATCGACCGAGCCGTCTTTCGACGGCAGGTCCCTGATATGCCCGTAAGAGGCGAGAACCTTGTAGCCGGAGCCAAGATATTTGTTGATTGTCTTCGCTTTTGACGGCGATTCTACGATGACGACCTGCATGCGTCGGGAACTCTCCGCTGCGCGTTTAAGCTGGGCCGGGCGAGAGCCGCGCCGGCGCAATGGCGCGGGAAAGTGCGTCGGCGTCGGCGCCGGTGTCAACTGCGTTCGTTGTGCGTGCTGCAACCCAAGGTTATTTATTTCTTGATATATTTATTTTAGGTTGCTATACCAAACTCTGCTCATTTGCGGGTAACGCTCTGAAAAGCGGGGAAAATTTAATGATCGCCCACCACTCGACACCATCAGCCAATCTTGCGAACGACTCCGACTCGCCAGTGCTCGCCAATGAGGTGGAGACGGCTGAATATATCGCCGACTTTCTCGATCAGTTGGAAAAACTCGCACGCACCCATGGCCTGGTCAAGCTGCAATACCGGCTGATCGAGTGCCGCGACGAGGCCCGGCGCTTCGCCGCCGGTTGACCGCATCGGCTACAGCCATGAGGCGCTTAATCTGCGGCCAGCGAGAAGCGCCCGCCGGAATGTTCTTCGGCTTCGCCCGACAAAACGAGGTCCAGGAGCGCGTCGAGGATAAGCCCCGTCGGCGCCTCGATCTCGCGCAGGATCTCGTCGCGATGCAGCGGCGTATAGCTCAGCGCCTCGAACACCTGTGATCTTACCTTCGCCGTGATCTCCGGCGCGTAATCATCGCCCGGCGCCTCGCCGGCGCCCCGGTCGAACGGGCCCCAGTCGAACAGATCGCGCCCGGCCTCCATCGCGCCGCCGCCCTGCTGCGCCAGCGCGTCGAGAATATCGCGCGCGTTCTCCACCAGCATCGCGCCGTCGCGAATCAATCGGTTCGCGCCCTGGCAGCGCGGGTCCAGCGGCGAGCCGGGCACGGCGAAAACGTCGCGCCCCTGTTCCAGTGCGAAGCGCGCGGTGATCAGCGTGCCGGATTTCGCCGCCGCCTCGACCACGACGACGCCGCGTGACAGGCCGGAGATGATGCGGTTGCGCTTGGGGAAGTCGCGCGCCGTCGGCGTTGCGCCCGGCGGCTGCTCAGAGATGACGGCGCCGCGTTCGGCGATGGCGGCGGTCAGCGCTTCATGTTCGGGCGGATAGATGACATCGACGCCGCCGGCGACGACCGCGACGGCGCCGGTTGACAGCGACGCCTCGTGCGCCGCGCCGTCGATACCGCGCGCCAGCCCGGACACCACGACGATATCGGCGGCGCCGAGACCTTCCGCGAGATTGCGCGCTATTTTTCGCCCAACGGCGGAGGCGTTGCGCCGATGATCGCGATCGCCGGCTTGTCGAACAGCTGATGTGTGCCCGCGCGTAAATCAGCGGTGGCGCGCCGGGAATTTGCGCCAGCAGCGCCGGAAAATCCCGCTTCGCAGCAGGCGATCAGGCGCGCGCCGATTTTGTCGGCGTTAGCGATTTCATCCGCCGCCGCCGCCTGCAGGCGAGGCGGGATATCGGCTTTCGCCGCCCGGCCTTGGTCGCCAGCGAGGGCAGGGCGTCAATCGCCGCGCGCGCCGAACCGAAGCGCGACAAAAGCTGCGCGAAGGTGACCGGACCAATGGTCTGCGTACGGATGAGTTGCAGCCAGTCAAGGCGTTCCGCGTCGAGATGGCGTTTTCAATGATCCCCCCCCGCGATTGCCGATCACGCCGGCGGCGTATCGTCTTTATGCCCTGTGTCTTTCTTTGCGCCGATCTTCGGCTCCTCGCCATTGATCAGGCGCGCGATGTTCGCCTTGTGGCGGATCATCACCAATAGCGCCATAAAAGCAGCGGCGATGGTGAATGCCGGCTTGTCCATCGCGTAAAGAGAACAAACGGCGAGGCGGCGGCGGCGACCAGCGCGGCGAGAGAGGAAAACTTCAGCGCGAAGGCGACGGCGAGCCAGAGCGCGCAGGCGAACAGCCCGGCGGGGAACCACAGCGCCAGCAGGGTGCCGATAAAAGTCGCAACGCCCTTGCCGCCCTTGAATTTCAGCCAGACAGGAAAGCAATGGCCAAGAAACGCCGCGGCGCCGGCGATCTCGGGGCGCCAGTCAAGCGCATAGGCGATCAGCACCGCAATCGCGCCCTTGCCGCCGTCGAGCAGCAATGTCGCCAGCGCCAGGTTCTTGCGGCCGGTGCGCAGCACATTGGTCGCGCCGATATTGCCGGAGCCGAAGGAGCGGATATCGCCCAGCCCGGCGGCGCGGGTGATGACGAGACCGAACGGGATCGACCCGAACAGATAGCCGAGCAGGGCCGTCAGCGCGATGGTCATGATTGCCCCTTTGTGATCAGCGCGTCGAGAACCGCCATGCGCGCGGCGACGCCGAAAAACACCTGCTGCAAGATAAGCGAGCGGTCGGCGTCGTCGGCGAGCGCGCCGTCAATCTCGACGCCGCGGTTCATCGGCGGGGTGCATGATCTTTCTTCGGGCTTTGCGTAGGAAGGGTTTCCATGGGTCAGGCCAGACGCGTCAAATAGCCCTGTGCGGCGGCGGCGCCGCGTCTTCAACCAGCATCGTTCGAACTTCCATGCGCAGGCCCATGACGATATCGGCGCCCGCCAAGCCGTCTTTCAGAGTGTCGCAGCGGCGAATGTCGGGGAATTGATGCGGCGTCGGCATCAAATGCGCCGGGCCGACGAACCGCACTTCAGCGCCGAGGCGCGTGAACAGGCGCGCGTCCGAGGCGGCGACGCGGCTGTGCTTGACGTCGCCGCAGATTGCAATGACGCGCCCGCTAAGCGATCCGTAGACGGAGCGAATGGTGGCGGCGTCCAGCAGCGCCTGTGTCGGGTGTTCGCGCACGCCGTCGCCGGCGTTGATCACGGGGCAGTCGATGCGGCAGGCAAGCTCGTCATGCACGCGCGGTTCGCGGTGACGCACGATCAGCGCATGCGCGCCCATGGCGGCCAGCGTCTGCACCGTATCGACCAGCGATTCGCCCTTGTTCACCGACGAGGCCGACACCGGCACGCCCAGTACGTCGGCGCCCAGTTTTTTGCCGGCGAGTTCAAAGCTGAGATTGGTGCGGGTTGAGTCTTCAAAGAACAAATTCACCTGCGTCTTGCCGGCGAGGCGCTGCGGCGGGCGCGCGCCCATACGCAGGAAATTCGCGTAATACGCGGCGAGATCGAGCACATAGTCGATCTCGGCGGCGGGAAAATCATCGACATTGATGAGGTTCGTCGCGGCGAAACCGCCAGACGGCGGCGAGGGGCGTTCTTCACTGGTCATGAAAGCCGGTTCTATAGGCTTCGCCGCCAAAGCAGGCAATGATTCGGCCGCGACCGCCGCTCACCCGGCCTGGCGATTTTTCAACAGCCAGCCGCCGGCGGTGAACAGCACCGCGACGTCGATCACGAACATCACCGGCATGGTCCAGGAGCCGCCGCCCGACTGGATATAATTGGCGCCGCCAAGGCCAAGGCCGAGCGCCGTGACCAGCACCGCACACAACATCGCCGTGCGCCCGCCAAGGCGCGTCCACACGCCGAGCAGGAAATAGACGACGCCGAACACCGCGAGCGGCGCCTTTAATTGCGCTGGCGCCAAAAAAAACGCGACCGCCAGGTGCAGGACGCCGTTACCCAGCAGGAACCCGCTGGCCAGCGCTCTCAACAGAACAGGCGACATGGCTTTCCTCCCGAAATATTTTGCGGGAGCCTAACATGGCGCGCACGCGCCTCATATCGTTGACATCAGTTATCTGCATTGATGCGCCGCAGCGCGTCGATGGCGCCCTGCAGGATGAAGGTCGCCGCTTTGGCGTCAATGGTTTGGCGGCGCCTGGCGCGGCTGATGTCGAGGGCGATCATGTCGCGCTCCATCGCGGCGGTCGACAGGCGCTCGTCCCAGAAGGCGAGCGGCAGCGACAGCGCGCGGGCGAGATTGCGCGCAAACGCCCGTGTCGACTGCGCGCGCGGGCCCTCGGTCCCGTCCATATTGCGCGGCAGGCCAAGCACGATACCGACGATCCGGCGCTCGGCGGCGAGCGCGCTGATTCGGCCTGCGTCCTGCGTGAATTTGGTGCGGCGGATGGTTTCAACCGGCGTTGCGACCCTGCGGTCGGGGTCGCACGAGGCGACGCCGATGGTTTTTTCCCCCAGATCGAGGGCGAAAAGCGCCCCGCGCGCGCCGAAGGCGTTCGCGGCCTGTTCAAATTCATCATTCATTCGGGCAAGTTATCCCAGCTTTGGGGCGGCGGGCCAGCTTTTAGAGGCTGTTGCAGGTAAAGTGGTTCACCAATTTACCGGATCGCAACAGGCTCTCTCAAAAATTGGAGTCGATGGCTGAATCACATCAGACGCAATCGGCTTTAAGGTTAGCGGTATCGTGCGCGTGAAAATCACCCTTCTTGTTGTTGTGGCGGCGGCGGCTTTGACGCTTGCCGGGTGCGGGCGCGATGCGCCCGATGGCGCGCGCGGGCCGGTCGAGATCGACATGACCCAGCACGACAACGGCGCGTGGACGATTGAATATGATTACGCCGCGCCGGTGCGCGAGATCGACTTCGGGCCGAGCCTTGGCGATTATCGCGCGCGCATGTGGCGCGCCGACAATGGCGTCTTCGTCGTCGAGAGCGGGCGGGATATATTCAGACTGCTGAACGACGCTCGCGCCGAGGCGGTCACGTTTACCGCAACGCCGGGGCTGGCGGATATCAGCAAAGGCTATCAGCCCTTCGCGCCGATGGGCGAGGGCGCGGTGCTGATCTATACCGGCCACATCATTCCGTTTACGGAAGGGCGGCGGATGCGCGCGACGCTGTCCATCGAACCCGCCGGCGCCAATCATGTCGCGGCGTTCGGCGTGCGCGACGATGGGTTTGCAAACTGGGAGAGTCCCTATCGCCACCCGGCGTTCATCTATGCCGGCGCGGGGCAGGCGGAAGACAACGGCGCGTATGCGCTGACCGCGGCCGAGGCGACGCCGGACTGGATCACGCAGGAAACATCAAGGCTGGCGCCGCGTCTCGTCGAGGGGTTCACGGCGGTGTTTGCGCGCGCGCTGCCGACCGAGCCGGAGCTGTATCTGACCTGGCGCGGGGCGGATGAGCCGGGGCGGCTTTTTTACAAGGGCGACGCCCTGCCGGGGCAGGTGCTGATCTCGCTGGCCGGCGGCGGCTGGCGCGACGACAGCGCCAAGGCGCGCGAAATCTTCCAGCGCGCCACCGCCCACGAGACCGCGCATTTGTGGCAGGTCGAGGCGCGCCCGGTTTCAGACGCCGTGCCGAACTGGATTCATGAAGGCGGCGCCGATGCGCTGGCGGCCGAGGCGATGGTCGCCGCCGGGCTGTGGGACGGCGCCGACCAACGGCGGGATTTCACCGCGGCGCGGGCGGCGTGTGCGCGGGCGACCGCCGGGCGAACCCTGCTCGCGGCGGAGGCGGCGGGCGACTGGCGGGCCGCTTACGCCTGCGGTCATGTGCTGACGGTGATCGCCGCCGGCGAGGCCGGGCCGGGGGCGTTCTGGCGCGAACTGGTGCGCCGGGCCGCCACCAATGGCGGGTATGACGAACGGCTGTTCCTTGAACTGGCGGGCGAGACTGTCGGCGAGGCGGCGGCGGGCGCGATTGCGCTGGCGACCCGCACCGCCGAGGCGCGGCCCGATCTTGCCCTCGACCGTTTGGCCGAGCTTGCAGCAGCCGGCGATAAGCCCGGCGATTAGCCTTGAGTTCATGGCAAGCCATTGATAGGGCTTGGCGTCTTTTCGCCAACCCACAAGAGAATTCATGTCTGTCGACAAGGAAACCGTGCGCAAGGTCGCCAAGCTGGCGCGCATTGCCGAGACCGAAGATCGCCTTGAGCCGCTCGCCGCGGAGATCAACGGCATCCTGAAATGGATCGAGCAGTTGAACGAGGTTGATGTCGAGGGCGTCGAAGCGATGGCCTCCGCCGTCGATGTCACGCTGCCGATGCGCGAGGACGTCTTGCAGGCCGGACCGACCGGGGGCGGCCAGCCGGAAAATATCGTCGCGAACGCGCCAAAGACCGAAGACAATTTCTTCGTCGTTCCGAAAGTGGTGGAGTAGGCGATGACGAACGTCACCCAATTGTCTCTCGCGCAGTTGCGCGATGCGCTGAAAAAGAAAGACGTCACCTCGCTTGAAGCGACCGACGCCTATCTCGCCAATATTGAAGCGGCGAAAGAGCTGAACGCGTTCGTCACAATCACCGCCGACAAGGCGCGCGACATGGCCAAGGCGTCCGACGCAAAACTCGCCAAAGGCGCGGGCGGCGATCTTGAAGGCGTGCCGCTTGGCGTCAAGGATCTGTTCTGCACCGAAGACGTGCTGACCACCGCCGGCTCGCACATACTCGACGGGTTCAAACCGCGATATGAATCCACCATCACCGCCAATCTGTGGCGCGACGGCGCGGTCATGCTCGGCAAGCTCAACATGGACGAGTTCGCCATGGGCTCGTCGAACGAGACAAGCTATTACGGACCGGTCATCAATCCGTGGCGGGCCAAAGGCGGGAATGCAAAGCTGACGCCCGGCGGCTCATCCGGCGGGTCGTCGGCCTCGGTGGCGGCGCATCTGTGCGCGGCGGCGACCGCGACCGACACCGGCGGCTCGATCCGCCAGCCAGCGTCGCTGACCGCGACGGTCGGCGTCAAGCCGACCTATGGGCGCTGTTCGCGCTGGGGCGTCGTGGCGTTCGCGTCCTCGCTCGATCAGGCCGGACCGATTGCGCGCGACGTGCGCGACAGCGCGATCATGCTGAAATCGATGGCCGGGTATGACGCGAAAGATTCAACTTCGGTCAACCGGCCGGTCCCCGATTACGAGGCGGCGCTCGGCGGCTCGCTCAAGGGGCTGAAGATCGGCGTGCCGAAAGAATACCGCATCGACGCCATGCCGGACGAGATCGAAAACCTGTGGGCCAAGGGCATCGCATGGATGAAAGACGCTGGCTGTGAGATCGTCGATATTTCGCTGCCGCTCACCAAATACGCGCTTCCTGTTTATTACATCGTAGCGCCGGCGGAAGCCTCGTCGAACCTAGCGCGCTATGACGGCGTCAAATACGGCTATCGCGCGAAAGACTATACCGACATCACGACGATGTATGAAAACACCCGCGCCGAAGGGTTCGGCAAGGAAGTCAAACGCCGCATCATGATCGGCACTTACGTGCTGTCGGCGGGTTATTACGACGCGTATTATCTGCGTGCGCAGAAAGTCCGTAAAAAGATCTTCGACGAGTTCGCCGACGCTTTCGGCAAGGTCGATCTCATCCTGACGCCGTCGGCGCCGTCTGCGGCGTTCGCGCTCGGTGAGAAGTCGAACGATCCGGTGCAGATGTATTTGAATGACGTCTTCACCGTGACGGCGAACCTAGCCGGGCTGCCCGGCGCGTCGGTGCCGGCGGGGCTCGACGCCAGCGGATTGCCGCTCGGCCTGCAACTCATCGCCAAACCGTTCGACGAAGAGACGATGTTCAAGGGCATGTTCGCGCTTGAGCAGGCGGCGAACTTCACCGCGAAACCGGAGAAGTGGTGGGGGTAGAATAATGCCCACCCGCTATCGCGAAATCGCCTATGACGTTCCGCTGGCGACGCCGCTCAGAAATCAGGCATGGCTGGCGGAAGCGGCGGGCGACTGGCGGCTGATCGTCTTTCCCGGCACGCCGGCGCGCAAATATCTGTTCGAGCGGTTTTTGCGACTGGCGCCCAACAATCTGGAAGTCGTGTTGCTGGCGCGGCCCGGCTATGGACGCGGGCATGCGCAGGCCTATCTCGATTTCGACGATCAGATCGCGGCGGCGGCGCCGTTTCTTGAGACTGACAAAAAGGTCGTCACCATGGGCGTTTCCTATGGCGGCGAGCTGGCGCTGAAGGCGCTCGTCGACCGCCCCGACAAGGTCAAGGGCGCGGTCACGGTCGCGGCGCTGATTACCGAGCCGCGCGGCTGGGTGCAGCCCTTTGTCGATCTTGGCGGCGCGCCGGTGGTGCGCAGTCTGGCGCCGAGGACGCTGCACTACGCCCGCGCCGAGCTCGCCGGGCGGCGCGCCCAGATCGGCCCGCTATTCGACCGGCTGAAATCGGTGACGGCGCCGGTGACGATCATGCACGGCGACGTCGATCACCTCGTCTCGATGGGCGACGCACGCACTCTCAAGGGCTATTTCGCCGATGACGCCGACGTAGAATTCCGCCATGTCCGCGGCGGCACGCATTTCCTGGAACTGCAGTCGCCGCGGCAGGTCTATGACGCGGTGAACGGCGTGATCGCCCGCGCCGAACGGGCCGGCGGGCGCTGAATCCGCCGCCCCGGATCGCCCCCGGATTGCCCCCCGGATTGCGTTGACGAAATGGGGCGTTAGAACGGCCCCCTAAGCTTATAAAGGCTCGGGCGAGATGTTTTTAGAAATCGAGAACCTGCTGACCTCTGACGAGGTCGCCAGACTGCGCCAGATCGCGCAGACCGCGCCGTGGATCGCCGGTCGGGTGTCGAATCCCTACAACATCACCAAGAACAACTTCCAGATCGACGTCAATTCGCCGGCCTACAAGGAATCCTCGCAGATCATGCTCGCCGCCTATCAGCGCAACGAGCAGTTCCGCGATTTCGCCATGCCCAGGCACATGGCGGCGCCGATGTTGTGCAAATACGGCAAGGGCATGCATTACGGCCGCCATTCCGATGCGGCTTATGAGAACATCATGGGCCAGCGCACCCGCTTCGACGTCTCGTCGACGCTGTTCCTGTCGGACCCCGATGAGACCCTTGGCGGCGAGCTGACCATCCACCTTGGCTCCACCCCGATCCGCATCAAGGGCCGGCCCGGCTCGGCGATTGTTTATCCCTCGCTCACCATTCACGAGGTGCTGCCGATTGAATCCGGCGAGCGGATGGTGGCGATCACCTTCATCCAGAGCGAGGTGCGCGACCCGTTGCAGCGCGATTTGCTATACCAGTTGGGCGAGGTTTACGCCCTTGAAGGCGAAAACATGGAGTGGGAGAACCGCATCCGCTTGCAGCATGTGCAGACCTCGCTAAGACGAATGTGGGCCGAATAGGCGTTGGAGACGATGATGAACGAACCCCGGAAATATCTGCAGGGGCAGACCGGCGATTGGGAAGTGGTGATCGGGCTTGAAGTGCACGCCCAGGTCTCGTCAAAGGCCAAGCTGTTTTCCGGCGCCTCGGCGGAATACGGCGCCGGGCCGAACGAAAACGTGTCGCTGGTCGATGCGGCGATGCCCGGCATGTTGCCGGTGATC
Source organism: Parvularculaceae bacterium (assembly GCA_041398145.1). GTDB lineage: Bacteria > Pseudomonadota > Alphaproteobacteria > Caulobacterales > Parvularculaceae > Amphiplicatus. The sequence continues at coordinate 72,438 of JAWKVF010000005.1, forward strand.
AACCGTTTCTGCGTCGAGCAGGCGATCAAGACCGGGCTCGGGCTTAACGCCAAGATCAACCGCTGGTCGCGGTTCGACCGCAAGAATTATTTCTATCCCGACCTGCCGCAGGGCTATCAGATCTCGCAGTATAAAGATCCGATCGTCGGCGAGGGCGAGATCGAGGTCGAGCTTGACGGCGGCGAGATGATCAGGGTCGGCGTTGAGCGCCTGCACCTTGAGCAGGATGCCGGCAAGTCGATCCACGATCTGGCGCCGAAAGAGTCTTACGTCGATCTCAACCGCTCCGGCGTCGCGCTGATGGAGATCGTCTCGAAGCCCGACATGCGTTCGGCGGAAGAGGCGGGGGCGTATTTTTCCAAGCTGCGCACCATTGTGCGCTATCTCGGCACCTGCGACGGCAATATGGAAGAAGGCTCGATGCGCGCCGACGTCAACGTTTCGGTGCGCCGGCCGGGCGAGGCGTTCGGCACACGGACGGAAACCAAGAACGTCAATTCGATCCGGTATGTGAAACAGGTCGTCGATTATGAAGCGCGCCGCCAGGTCGAAGTGATTGAAGCGGGCGGAACGATTGATCAGGAAACCCGCCTGTTCAATGTCGCCACCGGCGAGACCCGCACCATGCGCTCGAAGGAAGACGCGCACGACTATCGCTATTTTCCTGATCCGGATTTATTGCCTCTCGAACTCGACGAGGCGTGGATTGAAGAGATCCGGGCGAGCCTGCCGGAACTGCCGGACGCCAAGAAGCACCGCTTTCAGGAAGCCTTCGGCCTGTCGCTCTACGACGCCGCCGTGTTGTCGCAGGACAAGGACAAGGCGGACTATTTTGAAGCGGTGGCGACCGGGCGCGACGGCAAGCTGGCGTCGAACTGGGTAACGACCGAATTGTTCGGCGCTCTCAACAAAAGCGGCAAGGACATCGCCGACTCGCCGATCTCCGCCGACCAGCTCGGCAAGCTGATCGACCTCATCGCAGACAAGACGATTTCAGGGCGTATCGCAAAAGACGTCTTCGCCATCATGTTCGAAACCGGCGGCGACCCCGACGCCATCGTCGAGGAACGCGGCCTGAAACAGGTCACCGACACCGGCGCCATTGAAAAAGCGGTGGATGAAATCATCGCGGCCAACCCCGATCAGGTGGCGCAGGTGAAGGAAAAACCAAAAACCCTTGGCTGGTTTGTCGGCCAGGTGATGAAGGCGACCGGCGGCAAGGCCAATCCGCAGGCGGTCAACGAGATTCTCAAGCGCAAGCTCGGCGTCGACTAACCTCGCCGTGTGGGCTGCGCGCACGTCCATGTGATGGCGACCCGTGATGGCGTGATCGGACGGAAGGGTCTAGGATGGCCGTGGGCTCGGTGGACAGAACAGGAGCATTTTCATGAAATCGATCTTGATTATCGGCGGATTGATGGGGGGATTGCTGGCGGCGGCGAGTTGCGCCAGCACGCCGGTTGAACGCGTGAACGAGGCGGCGGCCGCCAAACTTGCCGATTTTGACCGCACCGACGATGTGCGCTCGTGCATCAACTCACGCACCATAAATTCACTGACGGCGGTTGATGAAAACACGCTTCTGGTGCGCGTTGGCGTCAACGAATACTACGTCAACGATCTGACGAGCCGCTGCAATGGCGCCACCGGCAATTCCAACCGGTTTGAGTACACGACATCGACGTCGCAGCTTTGCCGTAACGACATTTTGCGCGTGGTCGACAATACCGGCGGTTTTATGACCGGGTCGTGCGGGGTCGGCTCGTTCGTCAGGCTTGCGCCCAAAGCGGCGGATGAGGCGGCGCAATAAGCTATTCGCCGCCAGGAGCGGGCTTTAGCGATGACCGGCGGCAAATATCTGCAAGGCATGCTGAACGCCGTATCGTCCGTTCGCGGCGTAGCGGTGTTTTTCATCCTCTATGGCGTCGTCAACGCAGTGATCACCCGCGCCGCCGGGCCGGCGCTGGCGCTGGATGATGTCAAGCTGAACGTGCTGACGCAGTCATGGCGCGGCGGATATCTGCCAGAAAATCCGCCGCTGTTCGAGTGGATGCTGATCGCGGTTCAGGGCCTTGCCGGGCCGGCGCTGGCGAGCTTTCTTATTGTAAAATACGCCTTCCTGACGCTGACCGGGGTGTTCACCTTCCTCGCAGCGCGGGCGATCATGGATGATGCCCGCTGGGCCGGGCTGACGGCGTTATCTCTGTTGCTGATTTATCAGATCGGGTCGAACTATCATCAGGCGTTCACCCATTCGACCGCGCTCATCATGGCGGCCGCGCTGTTCTGGTTTGCGCTTGTTAATGTCATTCGTACACGAACGATTCCCGCTTACGCGCTGCTGGGGCTTGCCGTCGGTCTTGGCGTGCTGGCGAAATATTCGTTTCTCGCCTCGGCCGGGCTTGGGCTTGTCGCTTGCCTGACGACGCTGCAAGGGCGCCGTGCGCTGGCGGCGCCCGGCGCCGTGCTCTCGCTCGCCATTGCGGCGGCGATTTGCGCGCCGCATGTTTTCTGGCTGATGGCGGATAACACCGCCGTCGCGCAGGAGGCGGGCGCGCGCCTTGCCGGGTCGGGCGCTCCGCACTGGCGGCGCGCGCTCGCGGGCCTGCCCGCCGCTGTCTGGGCGGTGATTGCGTTTTTCCTGCCCCTGGCGCTGGTGCTGGCGGCGGCGTTTCCCGGCCTTGTTTCGCAGTTGCGTGCTGATCCTGAAACAGAAGATTGCGGGGCGGCGCTGGTGCAGCGCGCGACCTTGCTGGGCGCCGGGGCGCTCATCGCGGCGGTTGTCATATTCGGCATCGACAATATGCAGGAACGCTATGCCATCGCGTTCATGTATCCCGGTCTGTTCTGGTTGATGCTTGCGGCAAGGCGCGCCGCGAGCGAGCGCGCAATCACCAGATACGCCGCTATTGTTGTCGCTGTCGTCGCCGCTATGGCGAGCCTGCGCGTCATCGAGGCTGTCGTCGCCGGGCCGCCATTTTGCGATCAGTGCCGGCAATGGGTTCCTTACGAAAATCTTGGACGGACGGTCTCGCAACTCGATATCGACGGCGCAACGCTGGTCGGGTTTGAAGACCACACCGCCGGCAATCTGCGCCGGCTGTTCCCGTCAACGCGGGTGTTGTCGGCGCATATGCCGTTTTACACCCCGCAGGGGTGGGCGGATGGCGACAAATGTTATTTCATCTGGTCCGATCAACTGGGCCCGCCAGCGCCGGAACATGTGACCGGCGCTGTCGATCCTGATCATGTCTGGACCGTTGATGCGCCGTGGCGCGGCCCATTCAGAAAAGACGGCTGGCGGGTGACGCGGTGGACGATTGCCGAGTTCAGCCACAGGCCTGGCATTGCAAGATCACTGTGCCGACCGGACGTTTTACGATAACTCTGTATAAAGAATAAATGATCGCGTTAAGACCTCGTTAGGGAAGCGGAAAGGAATCGGAAACTTTTCTTTTACGCAAAATTAGCGATCAACCTTTCACTGTGTTCATGGTTAACCCGGGGCGGGGGCTTCGGGGCAGGCACGAACAAAGGGTTGGGAGCCATGTCAATCAGTGTTTCGGCGGAACATGTAACGGACGCCGCCGTCATCCTCAGTGATGAGGATATGTATCGTCTCGGTCTTGAAGCGTCGCTTGGCGGCGATGAGGGTGCGTTTGATCTCGTCACCGCGCACAAATGGTTCAATCTTGCGGCTATGCTCGGCAATGCCGAAGCGCGTCTGTACCGCGCCGAACTGGCGCAGGAAATGTCGCCGGAAGAAATCGCCGAGGCCCAGCGTCAGGCCCGTGAATACCTCGCCGCCCGCGCGCCGCGCTGACCTGTACGGCTATTTCTCCCGCGCCCGCGCGTGAAGTAAAATCGCGTGCTTGGGGTCAGCGAAAAAAATATACCGTCCCGCCGCAAGCTGATTGGTTCGGTCAATCCAGTGCAGCTTTATAGTAATGCGTGCGCGCCGATAGCAGACCCTTTCAAGCGGTTGGCGCTTTCCCGCGCAATCATGCGGCAGGGCGCCGGCAAGGCGCTGATATCCTTTGTTTCCTTTGCTAATTCGCGGCGCGGTTTCGGCTTGCGCACGCGCTCTGATATGCCGTAACAGGCAAACGCGCCTCGCCCTTGTTATGGTGCAATCGGGGCGGAGCAATCTGGCAATTGAAATGAATGGAGAGTGCGATGGCCGATCTGTTTGAAAACCCGATGGGGCTGGACGGGTTTGAATTCGTCGAGTTCGCCGCTGCTGAACGCGGCCTGCTGGAAGACGTGTTCTCAAAGATCGGGTTCACCCATGTCGCGCGCCATCGCTCAAAAGACGTCGATCTGTGGCGCCAGGGCGATATTAATTTCATCATCAATTACGAGATCAATTCGCACGCTTATTATTATGCGCGCGAGCATGGCCCGTCCGCCTGCGGTATGGGGTTTCGCGTTCGCGATTCCCACAAGGCCTACAAGCTCGCGATTGAAAAGGGCGGTCAGCCGATCGACGTGCCCGCCGGCCCGATGGAGCTGAAACTGCCGGCGATCAAGGGCATTGGCGGCGCGCTTTTATATCTCATCGACCGCTATGTGGAAGGAAAGTCGATCTATGATATCGACTTTGACTATCTCGACGGCGTCGACCCGCACCCTAAGGGTTGCGGCTTTACGGTCATCGACCATTTGACCCATAACGTCTATCGCGGCCGCATGGATTTCTGGGCGAACTATTACGAGCGTATCTTCAATTTCCGCGAGATTCGCTATTTCGACATCAAGGGCGAATATACCGGCCTGTTATCGCGTGCAATGACCGCGCCTGACGGAAAAATCCGCATACCGCTGAACGAGGAAGGCGGCGGCGGGCGCGGCCAGATCGAAGAATATTTAATGCAGTATAATGGCGAGGGCATCCAGCATATCGCGTTTTCGTGCGACGACCTGCTCAAATGCTGGGATGATCTCAAGGCGCTTGGCGTGCCGTTCATGACGGCGCCGCCGGAAACCTATTACGAAATGCTCGCCGAGCGTCTGCCGGGCCATGGCGAGCCGGTGGACGAGTTAAAGGCGCGCGGCATCCTGCTCGACGGCTCGACCGAAAAGAACGATCCGCGCCTGTTGTTGCAGATATTCTCAGAAACCATGGTCGGGCCGATCTTTTTTGAATTTATTCAGCGCAAGAAAGACGAAGGCTTCGGCGAAGGCAATTTCAAGGCGCTGTTCGAATCGATGGAGCGCGACCAGATCCGCCGCGGCGTTCTGGAAGACGTCAAGAAATAACCTTCGCGTTAGAGCATCGCGCAAAAAGTGTGCAACGGTTTTTGCATTTCGCGATGAGACCACTAAAAAATAAACCATTATAGCGTAAATCCGGTTTATTGTATGATGGATTAGCCGGCCAGAACGTCCGCCACGCCCGCAACCAGATGGCCGACATTGTGCTTGTTGACGCCGCACATGTTGATGCGGCCATTGCCGGCCATGTAAACGCCGTGGCGTTCGCGCATCGCCATCACCTGCTCAGGATTCAGCGGCAACATCGAGAACATGCCGTGTTGCGCGGCGATATAATCCAGCCTGTCGCCGAGCTGGTGCTCGCGCGCGGTTTCCACCAGCAATTTGCGATTGCCGATGACTGCAAGGCGCATCGCCTCCAGTTCATCCTTCCACGCTTTCGCCAGCGCCGGGTCGGACAGGATTTCCGCAACGATGACGCCGCCATGGGCCGGCGGCATCGACCAGCTTTGGCGGGCGATGACGTGAACATGCGAGCGCATGGCGTCGGCGCGGTCCGGCGTTTGACCGACGACGGTCAGGGCGCCGGTGCGCTCGCGGTACAGCCCGAAATTCTTTGAGCACGAATACGAGATAAGCAGTTCGGGCAGGCGCTCGACCGCGCGGCGCACCAGATAGGCGTCGTCTTCAAGCCCGTTGGCGAAGCCGTGATAAGCGGTGTCGATGAACACAAGACAGCCGCGTTTCGCCGCAAGGTCGATGATCGCGTCGATCTGCTCGCGGCTCATGTCTGCGCCGGTCGGGTTGTGGCAGCACCCGTGCAAAAGAAGCGCGTCCTTCGGGCCCAGCTTTTCAACGCCGGCGTAAAATTCGTCGAACAAAATCTCGCCCGTCGCCGCGTCGTAATAGGGGACCATGTTGATGGCGACGCCGGCGGCGCTGATCAGCGGTTGGTGATTGCTCCATGTCGGCGCGCCAATGGTGACGCCCTTGGCGCCGCCGCGCTTGATCAGTTCCGCGCCAAGCCGCAACGCGCCGCAGCCGCCGGGCGCCTGGATGACGCGCGCCCGCGGGTTCGCACCGCCAAGCAGCAGCGTTGCAATGGCGTCGCCAAAACCCGGTGCGCCATCAGCGGGGGTATAGGCTTTGGTGGTTTCTTTTAACGCTGCATTTTTCTGCGCCTCGACGACGGCTTTCATCACCGGCGTTTTGTTGTCGGGCGTTTTGAACACGCCAACGCCGAGATCGATCTTGGTTGCGCGCGAATCGTCCTGATACAGCTTGGTCAAACCGAGCAGCGGGTCAGCAGGCAATTTGTCGAGGTCTGCGAACATTGACGTCTCCATGGGTCAGGCGGCGGCGTCTTCCTTCGCGCTCTTTTCGAAACTGTCAAGTAAGCGCGCAAGCTTTTGTTCGTTCGCCACGATGGACTGGCGCTTCACCGGACCATAGCCGCGTATGTCGTCCGGCGCGCTGGCGATGGCGACAGCGGCGTCGAGATTGTCCGGGTCAAGGCGCCCGGCGATGGATGAGATGCGCGCACGATAGTCGTCAATCAGGCGGCGTTCGATTTTGCGCTCCTCATGGGCGCCGAACGGGTCGAACGGCGTGCCGCGCAGGAATTTGAAGTGTTTCAATACCGACAGCGCGCCATACATCCACGGGCCGAACGTCTTTTTACCTGGCCGGCCCTGATCGTCGAGTTCTGCGTTGAACACCGGCGGCGCCATGTGGAATTTAAGCCGGTAGTCGCCTTCAAATTCCGACGCCAGCTTTTTACGGAACGCCCCGTCGGTGTAAAGCCGCGCGACTTCATATTCGTCCTTATACGCCATCAGCTTGAACAAATATTTCGCGACGGCGCGAACAAATGGCTCGTTGTCGCTGACGCCGCTGGCGCGGGCGCGAATGTCGTCAACGAAATCGCGATAGCGCGCGGCATAAGCGGCGTTCTGGTAGGCGGCGAGGAATTCGGCGCGGCGCCCGATCACCTCGTCAAGCGTCGGCCCCGCGGCGGCGTCGAATTTCAATCTTGCAGCCTTTTCGACGATGTCGATATTGATGGCGGCGGCGCGGCCAAGGCTGAACGCGAATTTGTTTTTAGCGACGGCGACGCCGTTCATCTCAATCGCCCGCATGATGGCGCTGAGCGATAGCGGGATGAGCCCGCGCTGCCACGCATAGCCGGTGAGCAGCATGTTTGAGTAAACCGTGTCGCCGCAAAGCCGCGTTGCGATTTCGCTGGCGTTGAGCGCCGAGACATTCTCCGCGCCGCAGGCGTCCTTGATGATTTTGATCCGACGAAAGGCTTCAAAATCGACATTGCGGTCACGGATGAAATCCGCGGTCGGCATGATGTCGGTATTGGCGACGGCGCGTGTTGCGCCCTTGCGCATCACTTTGAGCGAGCGCGCATCGGACCCGACCACTAGGTCGCAGGCGATGACGGCATGCGCCTCGCCATTGTCGATGCGCACCTGATTTAATTGCTCGGGCGTGTCGGAAAGGCGGACATAGCTGAGCACCGTGCCGCCTTTTTGCGCAAAGCCCATGAAGTCGAGCACGCTGGCGCCCTTTCCTTCAAGGTGCGCGGCCATGGTGATGATCGCGCCGATGGTGACGACGCCGGTGCCGCCGACGCCGCCGACCAGCAAATCATAAGCGCGCCCGACAGCGGGCGACGCCGGCGTCGGCAGGTCCGCCAGCAGGCGTTCAAGCGCGTCGCCGAGCGCGTTCGGCGCCGGTTTTTTGAGCGCGCCGCCCTCGACCGTGACAAAGCTGGGGCAAAAGCCTTTGACGCAGGAGTAATCCTTGTTGCACGACGACTGATCGATGCGCCGCTTGCGCCCGAATTCGGTCTCGACTGGCGTGATCGACAGGCAGTTGGATTGTTTCGAGCAATCGCCGCAGCCTTCGCATACCAGATCGTTGATGAAGATGCGTTTTGCCGGGTCCGGGAATTCCCCCTTCTTGCGGCGGCGGCGTTTTTCCGCGGCGCAGGTCTGTTCATAGATGAGCGCGGTTACGCCCTTGATCTCGCGCAGATCGCGCTGCACCTCGTCAAGGTCGTCGCGGCTGCGCACGGCGATGTCGGCGGGTATGCCGCCGGCGGCGACAAGGTTATCCGGCTGGTCGGAAACGATGACGATTTTTTTCACGCCCTCGGCGACGAGCTGGCCGACGATCTGCGGCACGGTCAGCACGCCGTCAATCGGTTGGCCGCCGGTCATCGCGACCGCATCATTATACAGAATTTTATAGGTGATGTTGGCGCCGGCGGCGATCGCCTGACGGATCGCCATCGAGCCGGAATGGTAATAGGTGCCGTCGCCGAGGTTCTGGAAAATGTGCGGGCGGTCTTTCAGGAACATTGATTTCGACGCCCAGTTGACGCCTTCGCCGCCCATCTGGATCAGCGACGAGGTATCGCGGTCCATCCATGACGCCATGAAATGACAGCCGATGCCGGCGAGCGCTTTTGACTCTTCCGGCACTTTTGTCGAGGTGTTGTGCGGACAGCCCGAACAGAAATACGGAATGCGGCTGGCGCCTCCTGGCGCCGCGACGCTTTGCGCCGCGCGCACCAGTTCCGCAAGCGGGGTGGAAAAATCAAGCGCGGGAAAAATTTTCGTCAGGCGGCCGGCGATGATCGGCGCAAGAGCGGACGGCGATAATTCGTCCACCCATGAAATCAGGGGCGCGCCGTTTTCGTCATGTTTGCCGAGAATGAGTTTCGGCTTGGCGACGGCGCGGTCGTAGATATATTCCTTCAACTGGCTTTCGATGATGCCGCGCTTTTCCTCGATGACCAGCACTTCTTCCTTGCCCGCCATGAAGCGTTCGGCGCCCTCGTTTTCCAGCGGCCAGACGAGGCCGATCTTGTATACGTCAAGACCGATCTTTGTGGCGCGCGCCGCGTCGACTCCCAACCGGGCGAGCGCTTCCATCACGTCGAGATGCGCCTTTCCGGTGGTGATGATTCCATAACGCGCATTGGGCACGCCAAAGATCGTGCGGTCGATGGGGTTGGCGCGGGCGAAGGCGCGCACGGCTTCTTTTTTGAATTTCATCCGGCTTTCGATCTGCATGCCGGGCAAATCGGGCCAGCGAAAATTCAGCCCGCCCTCGGGCATGTCGAAATCTTCCGGCGGCGCAAACGGGCGCAGCGGGGGCAGGGTGACGCTGGCGGCGCTTTCCACGGTTTCGGCAACGCCCTTGAAGCCGACCCACATGCCGGAAAACCGCGACAGCGCAAAACCGTAAAGTCCGTACTCGACATATTCTGCGATTGACGCGGGGTTGAGCGTCGGCATGTACCACGCCATGAACGCCACGTCCGACTGGTGCGACATGCTGGATGACGCGCAGCCGTGATCGTCCCCGGCGACGACCAGAACCCCGCCATGGGGCGAGGAGCCATAGGCGTTGCCGTGCTTGAGCGCGTCGCCGGCGCGGTCCACGCCGGGGCCCTTGCCGTACCACATGGAAAATACGCCATCGACGGTGCGCTCGCTTTCAAGTTCGACCTGCTGGGCGCCAAGCACCGCCGTCGCGGCGAGGTCTTCATTGATCGCCGGCAGGAAGGTGATGTCTTCCGCCGCCAGGAATTTCTTCGCGCGCCACAACGCCTGATCGACGCCGCCCAGCGGCGAGCCGCGATAGCCGGAGACGAAGCCGCCGGTGTTGAGCCCCGCCAGCCGGTCGAGGCGGCGCTGCATGATCATGATCGCGACCAGCGCCTGACTGCCGGTCAGGAAGACCCGGCCTTCGCTGCGCGCGAAACGATCGTCGAGAGTGTAATCGTCGAGTTTTGGCCCGGTATCGGCGAACTGCATGGCGGCGATGGTTGGGGCGGCGGCCTCGGACATAGCGGATCTCTCCTTCCAGCCGCGCCAGAATAAGAGAGTCCTTGTGCAATTTCGCTGCAAATACTGGCCAGTCTGGCGATTTTGTGAAATATATAGCTCAAATAATCCTAAGATATGGATGGATTTTATCATATGCGACACGCCGCTGAAATTTATGACGACACCGACCGCAAACTGCTGGCGGCGCTTCAGCAAAACTGCCGCCAGTCGGCGCAGGAACTGGCGGACGCCACCGGGCTTTCCGCCGCGACCTGCTGGCGGCGGCTGAAAGCGCTGGAGGACAGCGGCGTCATCAAGGCCTATCGCGCCATACTTGACCGCGCCCGCGCCGGCTTTGCGGTGACGGCGTTCGTCAATGTCATGATTGAACGTCAGTACACGAATGTCATCGAGGAGATCGAAAACAAAATCCGCGCCCGCCCCGAGGTGCTGGAATGCTACGCCACTACCGGCGATTCCGACTTCACCTTGCGAGTCGTCGCCCGCGATATCCAGGATTACGACAGGTTCCTGCAGAAATTCCTGCTCGAACTCCCGGAGATCGGGCAGGTGCGCTCGTCCATCGCGCTGCGCGAAGTGAAAGAAACGACGGTGCTGCCGGTCGCCGATTGAGCGAACATCGCCCGCTCAATCGGATGCGGTCAATCTGTCAGGCGGTTCGCCACAAGGTCGTCGACAACGCTCGGGTCAGCCAGCGTCGAAGTGTCGCCAATGGCGCTGACTTCGTTTTCGGCAATCTTGCGCAGGATGCGCCGCATGATCTTGCCGGACCGGGTTTTCGGCAGGCCCGGCGCGAACTGGATTTTATCCGGCTTGGCGATGGCGCCGATTTCATTGCGCACATAAGCGATCAGCTCAGTCTCCAGATTATTCGAGGGGGAAGCGCCCTGCATCAGCGTCACAAAGCAATAAATGCCCTGTCCCTTGACGTCGTGCGGATAGCCGACGACCGCGGCTTCGGCGACGTCAGGGTGGGCGACGAGGGCGCTTTCAACCTCCGCCGTGCCGATGCGGTGGCCCGATACGTTCAGCACGTCATCGACGCGGCCGGTGATCCACCAATAGCCGTCTTCGTCGCGGCGCGCGCCGTCGCCGGTGAAATACATGCCGGGATAGGTCGAGAAATAGGTCTCGAAAAACCGCTGATCATCGCCGTAAACCGTGCGCATCTGGCCGGGCCATGAATCCAGCAGCACCAGATTGCCGCTCGCCGCGCCGTCGATGAACGCGCCTTCCGCGTCAACCAGCGCCGGCTGCACGCCGAAGAACGGTTTGGTCGCCGAGCCGGGTTTGGCGGCGATGGCGCCGGGCAGGGGCGTGATCAGCGCGCCGCCGGTTTCGGTTTGCCACCAGGTATCGACGATGGGGCAGCGCCCCTTGCCGACGACGCGGTGATACCACAGCCAGGCTTCGGGGTTGATCGGCTCTCCGACCGTGCCGAGCAGGCGCACCGACGATAGATCGGCGGCGTTGACGAAATCGTCGCCCTCGCGCATCAGCGCGCGCAGCGCCGTCGGCGCGGTGTAGAAAATATTGACGTTGTGCTTCTCGCAGACGTTCCAGAACCGCGATGCGTCGGGATAGGTCGGCACGCCCTCGAACATCAATGTCGTCGCGCCGTTCGCCAGCGGGCCATAGACGATATAGGTATGGCCTGTGACCCAGCCGATATCGGCCGTACACCAATAAATATCGCCGCGCTTGTAATTGAACACCGCCTCGTGAGTGAACGCGGAAAAAACGAGATACCCGCCGGTGGTGTGCAAAACGCCCTTGGGCTTGCCGGTCGAACCGGATGTGTAAAGAATGAACAGCGGGTCTTCGGCGTTCATGATTTCCGGCGTGCAGTTTGGCGAGACGTCTTCGCGCGCTTCGTGCCACCAAAGATCGCGCCCCGCGGTCCAGCCGATATCGCCGCCGGTGCGGTTGACGACCAGAACCAGCCTGACGCCGTGGGCCTTTTCGATGGCCGCATCGACATTCTTTTTCAGGTGCACCCTGCGTCCGCCGCGCACGCCTTCGTCGGCGGTAATCACCGCAACGGCGCCGCAGTCTTCAATGCGCGTCGCCAGGCTGTCATGGGAGAACCCGCCAAATACGACGGAATGAATGGCGCCGATGCGCGCGCAAGCCAGCATCGCAACGGCGGCTTCGGGGATCATCGGCATATAGATGATGACGCGGTCGCCCTTCCTGACGTCGCGCGCTTTCAAGATGTTGGCCATTCGGCAGACATCTTCATGCAATTGCCGATAGGTGATGGCGCGGCTGTCGGCGGGGTTGTCGCCTTCCCAGATGATGGCGACATCATCTGCGTGTTTTTCAAGATGACGATCAACGCAGTTGACGCAGGCGTTCAGCTCGCCGTCTTCATACCAGCGGATGTGAAAATCATCCTTGTGGAATGAGACATCCTTGATTTTCGTCGGCGCCTTCGCCCAGTCGAGACGCGTGGCGATGTCTTTCCAGAAGCCTTCCGGGTTATCAATGGAACGCTGGTAGTCGCGTTCGTATTTCTTGAGATCATAGAGAGCAGTTTTTGCAAACTCCGGATCCACCGGAAAAACTTCGGTCATGGGCGCACTCCCGTCGCGTGATTATCATGCCGCCGCTGAGGGGCGGAAATTCATGGTAATCCCGAAAACAGGTCACGCCAACCGGCGCGCCGGTTGAAAAAGCCGCGTCATGTTGTTTTTGGATGGTCTGAAACAAGTCGCGCGAACAAATTTGCGCGACATCGCTCAGGCGCCAGTGTTCAGGCCACTTCGCGGTGCGTATCCGCCGTGGTTTTGCGGGCGTGCATGTCGGCGTCCGCACGGGTCAGAACATCGAGGATTTTCTCATCCAACGCCGGGTCGGAAATCGCCGCGCCAATCCTGACCACATATTCAAGGCGCCTGCCGGGGTCGCCGATCATGCAGCAATAGCCGGTTTGCAGCTTGTCGCGAACCAGAAAGGCCTCATCAATGCTGCGAATATTTTCCAGCACGATGACGAACTCGTCGCCGCCAAGACGGGCGACCATGTCGCTCCGGCGTACTGAGCGTTTCAGCGTCGCCGCAAGATGACGCAACACCTCGTCGCCGGATTCGCGTCCGTGAGTATCGTTGATCACCGAAAACCGGTTGATATTGATCACCAGCACGCCTGTCTTGCGGCCGCTTCTCGTGGCGCGCGCCAGCGAGCGCCGCCAATTGTCGCGCAACAAGACGCGGTTGCCGACGCCGGTCAGGCGGTCTCGATACGCCTTGGCGACCAGATCGTTTTCGATTTCCTTGCGCGCGCGGGCGTGACGCACGGCGCGTTGCAGGCTGCGGCTGTCGAGCGATGTTTTCGGCAGATAGTCCTGCGCGCCATGACGCAGCGCCATCAGCGATATGCGTTCGCCGTCGTCAGGGCCAACGGCGATGACCGGGGTTTGCGGATTGGCGCTGATCGAATCGCGGATGACGTTGGCGCTGGTTGCGTCGTCCGATTGCAGGCTGGTGATCGCCAGCGCGTAATCGCGCCGGGCCAGCCGGCCGCATCCTTCCGCCGCGGTGCGCACTCTATCGACGGCGTATTGCGGCTGGCAGCACTTTTCGAGCAATTCGCGCAGAACCGCCGCGTCGAAATCATCCAGCGCGACCAACAAGATTGTGTCTTTGTGTTCCATCTCAGCCATGCCGCTAGGGTGTGTTAAAAATATCTACACACGCATAAGTTGCATGATTTTCTTAATCAGGTATGAACGCAGGCGTCACGCCATCAGCGCCTCACACCATCAGGTAAAGCGGGCAGGGCTCAAGCTTTTCTTGGCCGGGGATGAAGCCGGCATATTCAAACCGGAACCGGTCCTCGCCCAGCGTGGCGCAGGAAAGCGCGAACACCTCGCTGGCGTAGATCGAAGGCGACGGGGTGGCTGGCCGGCACGTCGCGGCGATGAACGCGCCGGCCCATTCCCGCCCGCCCGGCGTGAACGCGCCCGCGTCAAGCCAGCAGCGCGCGCCGGCAAATGACGGGCTCGCCCCGCCGCGCGTCGCCGCATCGACGGCGCGCGCCGGCTCGGCGAACAGGCCGGCGGTGATGTCGCTGTCTTCGACAATCGTGACGTCGCCGGCGCCGAAGATCGCGGCTCTTTCATGCGCGGACATGGAGCGGTCGAAAATGCAGGCGAACACCGTCTTTTCCTGTTCGCTTGACCGCGCGGCGTCGGCGGAAGCAGGCCACTGCGCCTCGAATGACATGCTTTCATGGCCGCGCGCGCGCCACAGGCACTCATTGGCCTTGCTGACCGACTGCTCGGCGGTTCGCCCTTGTTGATAGGCGAAGAAACCATGCGCTCTTGCGTCGATATCTTCCGCATATCGCAACGCCTTGCCCATGGCGGCGACGGCGCCTAGCTGAAACGCGGCGTGCGACGGCGCGGCGCGGCGATTCCATGCGAATGTCTGCGCCCGGTCGACACAGGCGATGAAGCGCTTTTCCCAGTCTGCGCCAGACCTCGCGATCGAGTTTTCAACAAACTCAGTAGGCGGAAGGGGCAGGTAAATGTTCAGCGCGATCCCGGCGTCAAGCAGTTCTTCGGCGATGACGATATCCGTCCCCGATGCAAGTGCGCCAAAGGCGTTGCCGATCCGGTTTGTCTTGACATAAGACCGAACCGCCCGGCGCATGGCATCGAATATTTCCGATCCGCTCTTGTCGGTGGGCGCCAGCGGTCCGGCGTAAAAAAGCACGCCCTTTTGCGGCGCCGCCTCGTCGATCCATGCGCTGTCGATCGGCAATGAGCGCGCCAGCCGGCGCAATTGCTTGCGCGTCGTCGCTTTTTTGCCCGGCGTCACGTCGCTGGCGCGGCAGGCATTGGCGAAGTCCGCAGAGGCAGCCGCCAGATCGCCGGCGATGAGGCGGCATTCGGCGACCGTGGCGCGGACCCAGTAAGACGGCTCATCGACATCAATCTCGTTCAGACAGTCGAGGGCGAGGCGTTCGGCCTTGTGGGCGAGATCAGCGGCGGTCTGTTCCTCACCCAGCATGGCGTATGTCGCCGCGGCGTTCAGCCCGGCGTAAAATCCCCCGGTGTTGTCAAAGACCTTTGAAAATTCCTGCGCCGCCTTGCCGAGCAGGTTCTCCTCCAGCGCATCGCCGGGATAGGAAAATGCAATGTCGCGCAACAGGCGCGGCCGCAGGCAGGCGATTTCCTCGTCGGAATAATCGTCGGCCAGCTTATACGCGTCGATGAGGGCGAGGGCTTCTTCAAGCGCGCCGGACCTTGCGGTGGCCAGCACGGCGCGGTGCGGAAAGCGTTTGTCTTTCGGCGAGCGCCTGGCGGCCTCGATAGCGAGATTATAGGCCATCTGGTTCAGGCCCTTGTCGAGATAGCTGTCGATCTCCCACAACCGGTCGCCTTCGGCGGCGTGGCGCGTCGCGGCGCGTTCGTCGGCAAGGATCGCGAGGCGCTTGCGGTTTTCGATGATGAGATCGCCGCCCTTGGCCTGAAACACCAGCCCTGAACGCTCCCACATCATCAGCGTACGGTTGACGTGTTCGCGGGTGACGCCGAGCAGATGCGCGGTCTGCGTCTGGGTGATGCGGCCGATCTGCACGCGCGGCTCCCAGTGATTGCTGGCGACAAGATCGGCGATGCGTGCGTAAAAGCCGGCGAGGCGCGCTTCGAGCGAGCGCGACAGCAATTCGCCAAGCTTGGTCGAGACAAGATCGATCTCGCGCGTGAGACTGGCGTATACCGCGTCGCACAATTCCGGCGACCGGCGTCTGACGCGGTTGAATTCCGAACGCGGCAAAGCCACCACCGACGTGTCGACGAGCGCCATGAACGCGCCGCCGTCGCGCGGCGACGCGCCGAGCCCGACAGTGTCGTCAGGGCCGTACAGCATGGTCAGCATGGCGTCGGCGCCGCCATCGCCTGCCGTCAGCGCCGCGACCACGCCGGAGCAGATGACATAAACCTCGGCCGATTTTCCCCGCGGCGGCGCGAGCGGCCGGGTGCGCTGGAACGAGGCGAGGCGCGCGCACCGCGTCAATTCACGCAGGTCGTCGCCCGACACGCCGGCGAATAGCGACGCGTTCGATAGAACCTGCGCGATATATGTCCGTTCGGCTTCGTTGACCCCTAACGCCATGCCGTCTCCCGTCTCGCCGGGCATCTTTACCGATTGCGAGGGGCCGGGAAAAGCGCAAGGTGCGGGCGGCTTTGGCGGCGGCGGCGGCATGAGCGGCTGATATCCACCAGAATTCAGAAGTTATCGCGGGCCGTGATGGATAATGAATCAGGAAACCAGCGGTAAAAATGAATGGGAAACGGCCGGGCGCGCCGGTCGTTTCCCTCTCCCCCAGTCGTCGATGGCGCGCGAGGCGCCGAGCTAGTCTCCCCATCGGAAGCAAGCCCAGGGCGTCGCAAGAGGGGTGTAGGCATGCAATTTGGCTCGCTTCCAGTTAGGCAAGCTACAGCGTGCGTGCGCCGGACGCTGTGACCAAGATCACAGCCGAACGCCGAAACTGCGCTGGCAAGCGAAAATATTCGCTGATCGCCGGATTCCCGGCGGAAAAGCCCCTGGCGCTCTGGCGCGCGAAGGGTGGGCGTGGGTAGATCTGGCGCGGTGCGGGACGTCCCGCACCGCCGCCGGTAACGTTCAGGCCAGATAGCCGTTATCGCGCAGATAACCGACAATCGCTGTTGCGGCGTCTTCGGCCGCGACTTTCGAAGTGTCGAGGTCAAGCTCGGCCATCGCCGGCGGCTCGTAATCGGAATCGATGCCGGTAAAGTTCTTGATCTCGCCGCGGCGCGCCTTGGCGTAGAGGCCCTTGACGTCGCGCTTTTCACAGACCTCCAGCGGCGTCGAGATATAGACCTCGATGAACTCGCCGTCGTCGAGGGTTTCGCGCGCCATGCGCCGTTCGCTCTGGAACGGCGAAATGAACGACACCAGCACGATCAGCCCGGCGTCGACCATCAGCTTGGCGGTCTCGCCGACGCGGCGGATGTTTTCAACCCGGTCGGCGTCGGTAAAGCCAAGGTCCTTGTTCAACCCGTGGCGCACATTGTCGCCGTCGAGCGTGTAGGTGTGGCGGCCAAGGTCGTGGAGCTGTTTCTCGACGAGGTTGGCGACCGTCGACTTGCCCGAGCCCGACAGGCCGGTGAACCAGAGAACGCACGGCCTCTGGTGCTTGGCCTCGGCGCGCACCAGCTTGTTGACGTCAAGATCCTGCCAGTGAACGTTCGCCGCGCGGCGCAGCGAAAAGTCGATCATGCCGACGCCGACGGTGTTGTTGGTGCGGCGGTCGACGATGATGAACGCGCCGGTTTCGCGATTGGTCTTGTACGGATCAAACGCGATCGGCTTGCTGGTCGATACATTGCAGAACCCGACTTCGTTGAGCTCAAGTGTTTTTCCCGACATGTGTTCGAGCGTGTTGACGTTCACCTTGTGCTTTAACTCGGTGATCGTGCCGGAGATCGCCGAATTGGCGCTTTTGATGAGGTATTGGCGGCCGGGGATCATCTCCTCGTCATACATCCAGATGATGTGCGCGGCGAACTGGTCGGTCTGTTCGGCGGGCGCATTGCCGGCGCAGATCACGTCGCCGCGCGAAATATCGATTTCGTCTTCGAGCGTCAGCGTGACCGCGCGGTGCGGCCCGGCGGTCGGCATCTCGCCGTCATAAGTGATGATGGATTTAACCTTCGAGCGCTTGCCCGACGGCACGACGATGATGTCGTCGCCGGGGTTGACCACGCCGCCGGCGATGGTTCCCGAAAACCCGCGGAAGTCGAGATTGGGCCGGTTCACCCACTGCACCGGCAGACGGAACGGGCGCTCGCTGAGATCGGAGTCGACCTCCAGCGTTTCAAGATAAGGAAGCAGCGCCGGGCCCTTGTGCCACTGGGTATTGGCGCTTTTGGCGGTGATGTTGTCGCCTTCCAGCGCCGACAGCGGGATGCAGACGATGGAGTCAAAACCGAGCGGCGCGGTGAACGCGCGATACTCGGCCTCGATCTTTTCAAACACGTCCCTGGAATAGCTTACGAGGTCCATCTTGTTGATGGCGACGACGATGTGGCGAATGCCCAGCAGCGAACAGATGAACGAGTGCCGGCGGGTCTGTTTCAAAACCCCCTGGCGCGCGTCGATAAGAATGACCGCGACGTCCGCGGTCGATGCGCCGGTCGCCATGTTGCGGGTGTACTGCTCGTGGCCGGGGGTGTCGGCGACAATGAATTTGCGCTTTTCGGTGGAGAAAAACCGATAGGCGACGTCGATGGTGATGCCCTGTTCGCGCTCGGCGGCGAGGCCGTCGACCAGCAGTGCAAAGTCGATCTTCTCGCCCTGCGTGCCCATCTTTTTGGAGTCGGCTTCCAGCGCGGCGATCTGGTCTTCGTAAAGCAGTTTGGTGTCGTAGAGCAGGCGGCCGATCAGGGTCGACTTGCCGTCGTCGACGCTGCCGCAGGTGATGAAGCGCAGCATCGACTTTTTCTCGTGGCTGTCGAGATAGGCGAGAATATCGTCGGCGGCGAGGGCGTTTGCGTGTGACATCAGAAATACCCCTCTTGTTTTTTCTTCTCCATCGACGCGGCCTGGTCATGGTCGATCAGCCGGCCCTGGCGCTCCGACGTGGTGGTCAGCAGCATTTCCTGAATGACTTCCGGCAAGGTGGCGGCGGTTGAGCGCACCGCGGCGGTCAGCGGGTAACAGCCGAGGGTTCTGAAACGCACAACCTCTTCGCGGATGGTCTCGCCCTTGCCGAGCTGCAAGCGGTCGTCGTCAGCCATGATCAACATGCCGTCGCGTTCGACGACCGGGCGTTTGGCGGCGAAATAAAGCGACGGAATCGGAATGCTCTCCCGATAGATATATTGCCAGATATCAAGTTCGGTCCAGTTCGACAGCGGAAATACGCGAATCGACTCGCCCTTGTGAATGCGGGTGTTATAAATGTCCCAAAGCTCAGGACGCTGATTTTTCGGGTCCCAGCGGTGCTGCGCCGAACGGAAAGAGAAAATGCGTTCCTTGGCGCGCGATTTTTCCTCGTCGCGTCGGGCGCCGCCAAACGCGACGTCGAATTTGTGTTTGTCGAGCGCCTGTTTCAGCGCCTGCGTCTTCATCACGTCGGTGTGGATCTGCGAGCCATGGGTGAACGGGCCGACGCCCTGTTTCACGCCGTCTTCGTTGACGTGCACGATGAGGTTGAACCCAAGCTCCCTGGCCATGCGGTCGCGATGGGCGTACATGTCCTTGAACTTCCATGTCGTGTCGACATGCATCAGTGGGAAGGGCGGGCGCGAAGGGTAAAACGCTTTCACCGCCAGATGCAGCATCACCGAGGAGTCCTTGCCGATCGAATACAGCATGACCGGGTTTTCCGCTTCCGCGGCGACCTCGCGCATGATGTGGATCGCTTCGGCCTCAAGCCGGTCGAGATGGGTCATGTTCAGCGGATCGGGCGGCAGGCGTCCCGGTGACTGATCGAGCGGCGCGTTCATGGGCGATCCTTTATTGGCGTCTTTGGTATTGGCGGGTTGTTTCGGCGTGCGGCCGGGCGTTGCAGCTTCTAAAGCCGATAAACGTTCAAAAGCCGTTTCCAGCGTGCGCAGGGTGAGCTGGCCGCCGCCCTGAAGCCGGGCGATTCCCTTGCCGTCGTTGAGAAGTTTGCGCGAGACGGTCGAAAGCGACAGGTTTTCCCGCCGGGCATAAGCCTCGGCGCGGTCGATCAGGTCGGAAAGCTGTACCATCGTGGGAAAAATCCCTTGTTTCTGTCTGGTTGGGAGACCGAAAAGCAAGATATTTGCCAAAATAATGGGAGGATTCGCGCTGGCGCAACCTGAAATCGTGGGAACATAGCCGGATTACGGTGTTTCGTGGTGAGCATCCCACGAATTTGGTGCGACAGCCTGTCTCTTGTGAATCAATCTGAAATATCAGATATTTCTGTTATGACAGAAATAACCGAAAATCCTGACGTCGTGACCCCGGCCCCTATCGCCGTCACCCCTGCGATTGAACGGTTCATTCTGCACTGGGGCGACATGGGCGCGACCTGGGGCGTCAACCGCTCCGTCGCACAGATCCACGCATTGCTGTTCGTCGCCGGGCGCCCGCTCAACGCCGAAGAGATCGCCGACATTTTGAAGATCGCGCGCTCGAACGTTTCCACCTCGATCCGCGACCTGGTGGGGTGGGGGCTGGTGCGCCGGGCGCCGATGCGCGGCGAGCGCCGCGATTATTTCGAGGCGGAAGGCGATGTCTGGGAGATGGCGTCGAAGATCGTCGCGATCCGCAAGGCGCGCGAGATCGACCCGGCGCAGGCCGTGTTGAAATCATGTCTCGACGACGCCGCGCAGGACCCGGCGGCGTCGCGGGCCGCGGTGGCGCGCCTCACCGAAATGAAAGCGCTGATCGACATGTTGAACGAGTGGTATGCGCAAATGAACGACGTACCGAAATCAAAGCTGCTGCCGCTGATCAAGCTCGGCAGTAAAGCCGTCGAACTATTGAGCCCGTTCATCAGGAAGAAATAGACGCCCCGAGGGCGGGGCGTCGTTATGGAGGCGAATATGGCCTATGCTGACGTTCTTGAACTTCATCGAAGCGCGCCGCGGCGCGATGAGCGCGTTGCGAAGTCTTCAACCCTGAAAGGGCCGGCGGCGAACGCCGCGACGATGACAGCGGCGGCGAGCCTGCTTGCTTATCTCGGCGCTGCGCCCCTGCTGGCGGCGGCGCTGACGATTGTGGCGCGCCCCGAACACGCGCCGCTGGCGCAGGGGTTTTTGGTGCTTTACGGCGCCGCGCTGGTGATTTTCTTCGCCGGCGTTCGCTGGGGCGTTGCGGTGATGAAACCGCAGGGCCCGACCATGGGCGGACTTGTCGGGGCCGGCGCGCCGTTTCTGGCGGCTTTGCCGTTGTTCATGCCCGGCCCGGCGGAAGTGAAGATCGCTGCGATCATGGTGCTGATCGCGGTGTTGCTCATCGACGATCTGCGCGCGACCCGCAGCGGCGACGGCGCGCCGGCATGGTATCTCGGCGTGCGCATTCCGCTGACCGTGTTGATCGAGGTGTCTTTTCTTGTGGCGCTCGCCGCCAGATGAGGGGCGTTATGCGACAAGACGACTATTCTTATCGCGACGACCCGGCCGTGCCGGCGTTCGACGACGCCGAGGCGATCTTGATCTTCGACGGGGTATGCGTTCTGTGCTCGTCGGGCGTTGAATGGATGATGCGCCGCGACCCCGACGGGGCGACGCGTTTCCTCACCATACAGGCGCCGCTGGCGCGGGCGATCTATCAACATTACGGCCTCGACGCGGATGCGTTCGATACCTTCCTTGTGCTGAAGGATGGTCAGCCATATGTGAAATGGCGCGGCTGGCTGGAAGCGGCGAAGTCGATGCCGGCGCCGTGGAAATGGCTGGGTTTTGCCGGGCATGTCATGCCGCGCCCGATTGGCGACGCTCTTTACGATCTCATCCAGCGCAACCGGTTTGACTGGTTCGGCCGGCGCGCAACCTGTTTCGCCCCGACGCCGGCTGAACAAGCGCGCATTCTCTCTTCGTGAAAGGGGCATGGCGTTTTCGCGTGGCCTGCGGCGGCGAACCCGGTTAAGCGACCCCCATGGACATGGAATCGCCCAAGCTTGCGTTATTGTTCGTCGCCGGCGTTGCGGCGGGCTGGGTGAACGTACTTGCCGGCGGCGGCTCGATGCTGGCCGTGCCGGTCATGGTGTTTCTCGGCCTGCCGGGCCCGGTCGCCAACGGCACCAACCGCATCGGCGTCATCGCGCAGAACCTCGCCTCGGTGACGGCGTTTTTCCGCAAGGGGTTTTCAGATTTCAAACTCAGCGCCAGCCTTGCCGCGTGCGCGTCAGTCGGCGCTTACTTTGGCGCGCTTGTCGGCGTCAAACTCGACGGCGTCTGGTTCGAGCGCACGCTGGCGCTCATCATGCTGGCGATCATGGTCGTGATGTTGACGGATGCGGGCCAGAAGCCGGCGCGCACCGACAGCAAGGCGCGCAATCTTGTGCTCGGGCATATCCTGTTTATCGCTGCGGGGTTCTGGGGCGGGTTCATCCAGATCGGCGTCGGGCTCATCCAATTGCCGATCCTCAACCGGGTGATGGGGATCGATCTGGTGCGCGCGAACATGCACAAGGTGTTTGTCGCGCTGGTGTTCTCTCTCGTTTCGCTTGGCGTTTTCGCCGCCAATGTCGAAATTGAATGGGCGTTCGGCCTCGCGCTGGCGGCGGGCTACGCGATCGGCGGCTGGGTTGGCGCTAACGCCTCGATCGGCGGCGGCGAAAAGCTGATCCGGCGCGTTTTTTACCTCGCTCTCGTCGCGATGGCGGTGAAACTGTTGTTTTTCTAGGCTGTGATGGCGGGTGCGGCGGCCGGATTCATTCTCGCATGCGATTGAATTTGCGCGCGAAACACCCAGATATATCGATGGAGAGATCGGGGAGGGATTATTGTCCGCATCGCTTGTTTTGCCGGGTCTGGCGCTGGCGCTGGCGCTTGGTGTCGGCGTCATCGTCATTTTCAACAGGCTCGTGCAAAAGCGCATGCTGGTCGACAATGGCTGGGCCGATATCGACGTGCAGTTAAAGCGCCGCAGCGAACTCATCCCGCCGCTGGTGGAGACGGTGAAAGGCTACGCCAGTCACGAGCGCACGCTGTTTGAAGAGATTACGCAAAAGCGCAACGCCGCGCTTTCCGCCGGCGACGACCCGGATGCGCGCGCCAGCGCCGAGACCGCGTTGTCGCGCCCGGTGGGCAGGATTTTTGCGCTTGCCGAAGATTATCCCGACCTGAAAGCCAATGAGAATTTTCTCGACCTGCAAAAACAGCTCGCCGAAACCGAAGACAAGATCGAGATGGCGCGGCGGTTCTACAACGGCGCCGTGCGCGAGTTGAACATTTTGGTCGCCAGCGTGCCGTCGAATTTCGTCGCGGGCGCGTTCGGTTTCAGCCCGCGCAAATATTTCGAAATTGCAGATGGCGACCGCGCAACGCCCGCGGTTGCGCTGGGGCGGTCATGACGGCGCTGCGTAGTTTTGCGGTATTGTTGCTCGCGCTGCTTTTCACGGCGCCGGCGCTGGCGCTGGAGGCGATCACCGATTTCGATGTCAGCATTGATGTTGAACGCGACGGCGATATTCTCGTCACCGAGCAAATTCGCGTGCAGGCCGAGGGGACTCAAATCCAGCGCGGCATTTTTCGCGACCTGCCGCGCCTTCACC
This sequence comes from Parvularculaceae bacterium, assembly GCA_041398145.1. GTDB lineage: Bacteria > Pseudomonadota > Alphaproteobacteria > Caulobacterales > Parvularculaceae > Amphiplicatus. Next base: position 95,747 of record JAWKVF010000005.1, read on the forward strand.
GCAGTGACGGCCGCAATATCCCTTATGTCTATAACGTCAAATCGGTGATGCGCGACGGGCGCAAAGAGCGCTACAAAATCGAACAAGACGGCAATGCGTTCCGCATCCGTATCGGCGACCCCGATCATTATCTCGAACACGGCCAGCATCAGTATGAAATCGTCTACGAGGTCAAAAACCAGGTCCGGTATTTTGACGGGTATGACGAAATTTACTGGAACGCGACCGGCAATTACTGGGCGTTTCCGATTGATGCGGCGCGCGCACGCATTCGCCTGCCGGGTGGCGCCGGTGCGGTGCAGACCGCGTCTTATGTCGGGGCGCAGGGCGAGCGCGGGCGGGCCGCCGGTTATACTTTCAGCGATGGGGCGCATGTTTTTTCCGCGATTACACTCGCCCGCGGCGAGGGGCTGACCGTCGCCGCGGGGTTCGCAAAAGGCGTCGTCGACCCACCAAGCGCGGCTGACGCGCGGGCGCAATGGTGGGCGCTCAATAGCTCTCTCGTGGTGTTCGGCGCGGGGCTCGCGGCGATTGCGTCGCTGTATCTGGCGCTATGGAACCGCATCGGCCGCGACCCGGTGAAGGGACCGGTGTTCGCGCGATATGAGCCGCCCAGCGGGTATTCACCGGCGGCTGCGCATTACATCTATCGTCGCGGCTTTTCGGGTCATGACGCGCTCATTGCAACGCTTATCAATCTGGGCGTGCATAAACAGGTGGAAATCGACGCGCAGGACAAGAAGAAAATCACGCTGACACGCATCAAAAGCGATGGCGTCAGCGGCCTTGAAGATCATGAAATTGAGCTGGAGCAAAAGCTGCTGATTGGCAAAGGCGGCTCACTCACCTTTGGCGGTAAATACAATGCCGCGTTCACAAACGCCTATACGCAGTTTCGCTTGACGCTGGCGAAATTGTTCGGCCCGCCCTATTTCAGATGGAACCGTGGGTTTTTGATGCTGGCGGCGGCTTTGTCGGTGCTCGTCGTGATCATCGCCGCCAATTTCGTGATCGAGTGGACTGGTGTGCACACCATCGCCGTCGTCGCGCTTGGCCTGATGTCGGCGGCGGGGTCGTATTTCCTGCCCGCGCCGACCCCGAAAGGGCAGGCGGTGCGGACCGAAATCGAAGGCTTTCGGCTTTATCTCGAAACCGCGGAAAAACTACAGCTCAACGCCGTCAAGGTTGGGGCCGGCGCGCCGCCGCCGATGACGGTGGAGCGTTATGAGCGGTTTTTGCCCTATGCGGTGGCGCTAGGTGTTGAAAAGCCGTGGACGGAGCATTTTGAAAAAATGATGCCGGCGGAAGCCGCCGACTACAATCCGCATTGGTCGCGCGGGAATTTGGGCGGCGGGCGCTCGCTTACCGCCTTCAACAGCGCGCTCGTCTCCGGCATATCGAGCGGCGTGTCCGCGTCGTTACCGCAAAGCTCGTCGTCGTCAGGTTCCGGCGGTGGCGGTTCTTCCGGCGGCGGCGGCGGCGGCGGCGGGGGCGGCGGCTGGTGATTTCGGAGCCGGTTGCGGCTCGTGCGAGTCTGCAATCGGCTCTAAATTTTTGATGGAGCCTGTTGCGAAGCGGTAAACCGGCGCCCCACTTTTTCTGCAACAGACTCCAGCGGATTTTCGAAAAGTTCGGTAAGGCCGCACAACGCGGCGAGATCTCTCACCGCTGAATGTGCAAGGCGGTCGGCGCGACCGGCGGTTTCAATCTGTGCGCCCATGGTTTCGCGGTTCCAGATCAACAGTTTGAACAACACGGCTTCAAATGTGCGCGCCTGCAAGGACTCCATCATGCCCATCACGCTTGTCTGGGCGTCGGTGATGTTGTCGCGCCATTCGGGGTCGGCGCTTTCGCTGGAATTGGCCTCCATTTTGAGCCAGAGCCGGTAAAGCCGGCAAACGTGATCAACGAGGTCGTTCTCAAATTCCATTGCATCGGCCGCGCCGTCGCTCAGCGCCGCGCCGGCGCCGTTTATTTTTTTCATGCTTTCAAGGTCCTGCAAAACTCTGTTTTGCCGGCGATATACGCTCGACCAGCACGCCGCCGCCATCGCGTGAATACGCGACAGCGCGCGGCGCCGGGCGGATCGGTTTTATCTGATCGGGCTCAGCCCTTCGACCAGCGCATATCTTACCGCGGCCTCGATGCGGTTGTTCACGCCGATCTTTTCGAAAATCCGCCGTATATAGGTGTCGACCGTATGCGCCGAGATGCGCAGCACGCCGGCGATTTCCTTGTTCGTCTTGCCTTCGGCCATCAGGTCGGCGACGTCCTGCTCGCGTTGCGACATGGCGATCGGCGCGATTTCCCGGTTCGAGTTTTTCAACTCGCCATGGCGGCGATGCACCGCGTCGCAGATAACATGCAGGGCGGTCTTGCCGAGTTGGTCGAGATGGAACTCCACGCCGCGCGCCGAGAGGAAGAACACGCCGATATCCCCCACTTCGGCTGACACCGGCACGCAGACGACATCGACAATGTCATGCCTGCGAAAGGCGTCGATGATACGGCGCATCAGCTCGGTCACTCGCGGGTCCTGCTCCAGCCTGAAAAGATGAAACGGTTTTGTCTTGAGGACTTTATCAAGAAAAACCGGGTCGAAATCTATCCGGCCGGCGCCTTCGACCATGGCGTCGATGTCGGCGAAATTCGACCTCAGGTGTATGGCTTCGCCATAGGCGTTGTTGCGAAAGTTTGATCGCAACGTCAGGTAGCAGACAAAGGCGAATCCAAATGCGGATATTGCTTCAGAAAACGGCGTAACAAGGTCGTCGGGCCGGCTCGCCATTGAGACCGGGCCGAGCAAATTCACAATTCTCGTCGTGATCGAATCGACAGCCATCGTGCGGTTTTCCACCATTTCAAGATTCTTACATTTATATACGATCGCCCTTGCGCGGCGCATCGCGGCTTGCGCCGGCGGCCCTGATTTTAAAATCATTGGACCGCCGAAAAACCTCAACCGGCAAATGCTATGCCGACAGTACTCTCATTTCCCGGTCCAGTGTGAACAGTGAAAAACCGAAGAAAATGAAGTTCACGCCGGCGAGGGTGCCGATCACCCATGCCGAAGAGCTGGGAAGGCCGGCGGCGATCATGACGCCGAGAAGAATCTCCAGAACGCCGCTAAACAGCACCAGCCATTTTTTCGCAACCGCCCCGAGTGAAAAATACAGGGCGACGGACCCAACGCCGTGTACGAAAAACACTGCGCCCAACAGCAAAGTCATCGTCAAAATGCCAACGCCGGGGAAGAACGCCAGAGCGACGCCGCCGAGCAGGTAAAACAGCGCCAGCAAGACATGTTGCAGGCGGTGGTCCGAGCTATCCTTGCCGACCATCCAGAAATGGATGATCCCGCCGACGATCAGCAATACGGCGAAAAGATAGTTGAGCCAGACGGCATAAAGAATCGGGAAAAGCAGGCTGAGTACGCCCATTACAATAAACAGAACGCCAGTGATCTTCATCGTGCGATCTCCTTGTTGTCTTGTTGAGGTTAAAACATTTGGCGGTAACGCATAAGTGAAATCATGAACTCGCTTTCGCGGCTGCTCGCAGGCGTTTGATGGACGCACACCGCGCCGCAGGCGGCGACCGGATCGGGCCTGACGACAAAATACCGCCTGTTGAAAGAGGGGCCCGTTATGCGGCGCTCGCATCAAGGGGACGCCGCCGCTGGCGGGCGCGCGGTCCGTGGCGCAATCATACAAAAGCGGGCGCGGGATGAACACCGCCGCCGGGCGGGGCCTGAAACCGCGGCGGCATCCGGGCGCGCGAACACGAAAATCAAATAGTTCATTGAAAACAAAGGGAAAGTTTTCCAGAGGCGTTATGCCGCTTTTTCCCCAATGGACAGTCTGTCGCAGTTGCGGCAGGTAACGCGCGACCGCATTGCGGCAAGGCGCGCCGCCGCTTTCCAAGCCAGGCCGGCATCGTCGAACCCGCGCTCCGCCGGCCCGAAAAGGACAAGATAATGATCACCCATGACGTTCACGCCCATCGTTCAAAAGACAATCTGAAACGCGAAGACCAGCTCGCCTGGAAAATCGCCGAAGTCGCGGCCGACCCGGTCGAGGTCGACGCCGACGCGACGGACATGATCATCAACCGCATCATCGATAACGCCTCGGTGGGCGTCGCCTCGCTCAATCGCGGGCCAATCAAATCGGCGCGGGCGATGGCCAACGCCCATGGCCGCGCCGGCGGGGCAACGCTGTTCGGCATGCCGGCCGGTCATACCGTGTGCGCGGAATGGGCGGCGTGGGCGAACGGCACCGCCGTGCGCGAGCTTGATTTTCACGATACGTTTCTCGCGGCGGATTATTCGCATCCCGGCGACAACATTCCGCCGGTGCTCGCCGTCGCGCAGCAAATGAACAAGGACGGGCGCGCGCTGGTGCGCGGCATCGCCACCGGCTACGAAATCCAGGTCAATCTGGTGAAGGCGATCTGCCTGCACGAGCACAAGATCGACCATATCGCCCATATCGGCCCGTCGGCGTCAGCCGGCGTCGGCACGCTTCTTGGTCTGCCTACGGATATTATCTATCAGTCGGTGCAGCAGGGGCTGCACACGACGATCACCACGCGCCAGTCGCGCAAGGGCGAGATCTCGACGTGGAAGGCGTTTGCGCCGGCCTATGCCGGCAAGCTGGCGATCGAGGCGGTTGACCGCTGCATGCGCGGCGAGGGCGCGCCAAGCCCCGCTTATGAAGGCGAAGACGGCCCGATCTCTTATATTCTCAACGGCCGCACGGCGCGCGATCAGGGAAAAAGCCCGTATGAGCCGACTTATCATGTGCCGCTGCCGGGCGCGGGCGAGGCCAAGCGCGCCATCCTTGAGACCTACACCAAGGAGCACTCGGCGGAATACCAAAGCCAGGCGCTGATCGATCTCGCCTTCCGCATGGGCAAGGAAATCGAAGGCCGCGGCGGCTTCGACAAGGTGAAATCAATCGTTCTGCATACCTCGCATCATACCCATTATGTCATCGGCACCGGCTCGGGCGATCCGCAGAAGATGGACCCGAACGCCAGCCGCGAAACCCTCGATCACTCGATCATGTATATCTTCGCCGTCGCGTTGCAGGACGGCGAATGGCACCATGTAAAATCCTACGCGCCGGAACGCGCCCAGCGCGCGGATACGGTGAAGCTGTGGCGCAAGATCTCGACCATCGAAGACCCGGAATGGACGCGGCGCTATCACAGCCACGACCCGAAGGAAAAAGCCTTCGGCGCGCGTGTCGTCGTCACGTTTGAAGACGGCTCAGAGCTGATTGACGAGCTTGGCATCGCCAACGCGCACCCGCTTGGCGCGCGCCCGTTCGGCCGCGCCGAATATATCAGGAAGTTCCGTACCCTGACTGATGAAATTCTCGACAAGGCCGAAAGCGAACGTTTTCTCGACCTTGTGCAGCAATTGCCGAACCTTTCCGCCGACCAGGTCAAACTGCTGAACCCGGTGGCGCCGAAGGGCTATCTGGTGGAAAATCCCGCGAAAGGGATTTTTTAAGGTTGTATTGCGTCAGCCGCATAAACCGCCCTCATCCGTCGCGAAAGATGGGGGCGGCGGGGCGTGAGAGAGAGGCGCGAGAGAGGTATGCCATTCGATGACGACCGAAGCGGTTAAACATGCACTCGCGCGCTGGCATGAAATGGTTGCGGCCGGCGACATGTCGGAAATCGACGAGATGGCGCGGGCGGACGTTGTGTTCCGTTCGCCGGTAGCGCACACCCCTTACGAGGGACGCGAGGCGCTGGCGCTGGTGCTCTCGACTGTCATCGGCGTGTTTGAGGACTTCACCTATCACCGCCAGTTCGTCAGCGAGGATGCAATGAGCGTTGGGCTTGAATTTTCCGCCCATGTCGGCGGCAAGCGGCTAAAGGGCGCGGACTTTATCCGGTTTGATGAAAACGGGCTGATCGCCGAATTTGAAGTGATGATCCGTCCGGCGTCCGGCCTGATGGCGCTCGGCCAGGCGATGGGCGCGAGGATCGGCGCCGAGCTTGGCGAACACAAGAAGAATTGACTGGCGTTCAAGGACACGGATTTGCGATCAATCGCGAAAGAAACAACAAGGAGGATAATCATGCTTGCATATTCAACCATCGGCACCAATGATATGGCGCGCGCGCGCAAATTCTATGACGCGCTGTTCGCCGAGCTTGGCGCCAAGGCGGTTTTCCAGAACCCGACCGGCAGTTTTGTCGGATATGGCGTCGATCCGGCCCAGCCGATGTTCGCCATCGCCAAGCCTCATGACGGCAAGGAAGCAACTGTCGGCAATGGCGTGATGATCGCCATCGCCGCGAAAAACCCCGCGCAGGTGAAATCGCTCTACGACAAGGCGATTGCGCTTGGCGCAACCGACGAAGGCGAAGCCGGCCCGCGTCTCGATGGCATGTGCTCTTGCGGCTATGTGCGCGATCTGGACGGCAACAAGCTCAACTTCTTCTGTATGGGGAGCTAAAGTCTGTTGCTGGTAAAGCGGGTCACCGGTTTACCGCTTCGCAACAGGCAACAATAAAGATTCAGAGCTGATTGCTGAATCGCATCTGATGCCATCGGCTCTCAACAGCGATTTGTCTGATGAAAAAACCGACAACGCCGCGCGGACACTTAAAGACGAGGAATAATCATGCTGTTCACCAAAAAACTCGCCGCTGAAAAACGCGCCGACTTTCGCGAGAAACTGAAGTCAGGGAAACTGTTGCAGTTTCCGGGCGCGTTCAATCCGCTTTGCGCGCAACTGATCGAGCGCAAGGGCTTTGACGGGGTCTATATCTCAGGCGCGGTGATGTCGGCAGATCTGTGCCTGCCGGATATCGGCATTTCGACCATGACCGAGTTCGCCGATCGCGGCCAGCAGATCGCGCGCGTCACCGATTTGCCGACGATCATCGACATCGACACCGGCTTCGGCGAGCCGATGGCGGCGGCGCGCACGGTGCGGACGATGGAGGAGGCCGGCATTTCCGCCTGCCATATCGAAGACCAGGTGATGCCAAAGCGCTGCGGCCATCTCGACGGCAAGGAAGTTGTCGACACGCCAACCATGGTCAAACGCGTCAAGGCGGCGGCGGAGGCGAAGCGCGATCCGAATTTCATCCTGATCGCGCGGTCGGATGCGCGCGCAGTGGAAGGGCTCGACAAGGCGATTGACCGTATGAAAGCCTATGTCGACGCCGGCGCCGATATGATCTTCCCCGAGGCGATGAAGGACGAGAAGGAATTCGAGGCGGTGCGCGCCGCGCTCGACGTGCCAATCCTCGCCAACATGACGGAATTCGGAAAAAGCCGCCTGCTGAACAAAACCGAACTGGAAAATCTCGGCTTTAATCTTGTCATCTATCCGGTGACGACGCTGCGCCTCGCCATGGGCGCCGCCGACGCCGGGCTGGACGCGATCCTGCGCGACGGCGATCAGAACGGCGTTCTCGACATCATGCAGCACCGGCGCGATCTGTATGATCTTCTGCGTTACAACGACTACAACAAATTCGATGAGTCGATTTTCAATTTTCAGGTCGGCGACACGCCGACGCAATAAAGCAACAACCGGCGTCACGCCGGCGGGTTATTCGATGGTACAGGAAGAGAAAAAGGGAGCATCATGTCTGAAGAAGTGAAATACGGCCTTGCCGGCGTGCTGGCTGACGATACGGCGATCTCGAAAGTGATGCCCGAGATCAATTCGCTGACCTATCGCGGCTACAAGGTGCAGGATCTTGCGACCGAGTGCCGGTTTGAAGAAACCGCCTATCTTATCTGGAACGGCGAACTGCCGACCCGCGGCCAGCTCGACGCCTTCAACGCGGCGGAAAAGAACGAGCGCGGCCTGTCGGACGACGTGCTGGCGGTGATGGCGCGGTTCAACAAGACCGCGCACCCGATGGACACGCTGCGCACGGCGATTTCGTTCCTCGGCCAGGAAGATCCGACCGCGAATGAAAGCTCGCCCGAGGCGCTGTATGAAAAAGCGATCCGGCTTTACGCCAAGATTCCCCAGATCGTCGCGGCCGATTTTCGCCTGCGCAACGGCAAGGACCCGATTGCGCCGAGCACGGATCTGGCGTTTTCAGAAAACTTCTTCCACATGTGTTTCGGCGAAGTGCCAAAGCCGGAAGTCGTCAAATGCTTTGATATTTCGATGACGCTTTACGCCGAGCACTCGTTCAACGCCTCGACCTTCACCGCGCGCACCATCGCCTCGTCGCTGTCGGATCTTTATTCCGCCGTCACCGGCGCGGTTGGTTCGCTGAAAGGGCCGCTGCACGGCGGCGCCAATGAAGCGGTCATGCACATGCTGAAAGAAGTCGGCACGCCCGAAGACGCCAAAGCGTGGATGCTCGACGCGCTGGCGACCAAGAAAAAGATCATGGGCTTTGGCCACCGCGTTTACCGTTCCGGCGACAGCCGGGTGCCGACCATGACCGACGCCTACAGGAAAATGGTCGACGTCATCGGCACCGCGGAAGCGAAAAAATACTGGGAAATGAGCCGGATTCTCAACGAGACCATGGTCGGCGAAAAGGGCATCTATCCGAACCTCGATTTTCCCGCCGGACCGGCCTATTATCTGATGGGATTTGAAATCCCGATGTTTACGCCGATTTTCGTGGTCAGCCGCATCACCGGCTGGACGGCCCATGTCATGGAGCAATTGGGCAACAACAAACTGATCCGGCCGCTGTCACACTACACCGGATCATCGCAACGCGACGTGACGCCGATTGACAAGCGTTAAGGCGTTTCCTGATCAGGCGGGAACCGGTTCCCGTTTTTCGGAATGCGCTAGACCCGTTTGGCTTTGTGTGATTTAGAAAGCGGCTCTAAATTCTTGGTGACGCCTGTCGCGGACCGGAAAACCGGTGAACGGCTTTTCCGGCGACAGGCTATAGGAGGCGGCTCTCAATGTCCTATCAGTGCATTCTTTCCGAGAAGGACGGCGATGTCGGCATCCTTACCCTCAACCGGCCGGACGCGCTGAACGCGTTCTCCGACCAGTTGATGGATGAGTTGACTGACGCGCTGAAAAACTTCGAAGCGGACGACGATGTCGGCTGCATCGTCATCACCGGGTCGGAAAAAGCCTTCGCCGCAGGCGCTGATATCAAGGAAATGGCCGATAAGTCGTATATGGACGTCTTCAATGAAGCGTTCATCACCCGCAATTGGGAAGAGACGACGCGCTGCCGCAAGCCGGTCATCGCCGCGGTCGCCGGCTATGCGCTGGGCGGCGGTTGCGAGCTGGCGTTGATGTGCGACTTCATCATCGCGGCTGACAACGCAAAGTTCGGCCAGCCGGAAATCACGATCGGCGCCATTCCCGGCGCCGGCGGCACCCAGCGCCTTGCGCGGTTCATCGGCAAGTCGAAAGCGATGGACATGTGCCTGACCGGGCGAATGATGGATGTCGAGGAGGCGGAGCGGTGCGGTCTTGTCAGCCGCGTCGTGCCAAAGGGCGAGTTAAAATCCGAAGTGCTGAAGACCGCACACCAGATCGCCGCGTACTCGCGCCCGATCGTGATGCTGGCGAAAGACTCGGTTAACCGCGCCTATGAAACGACGCTTTCCGAAGGCGTGCGGTTCGAACGCCGGGTGTTTCACTCGGTTTTCGGCACAGAAGATCAAAAAGAGGGCATGGCCGCTTTTGTTGAAAAGCGAAAACCCGTATTCAAGAATCGTTGACGAACGGGCCGGCCGGAGACTTCTTTGGATAATTTAGTACTCGCCATTTCGGTGATTGGCATATTGGGTGTCGGCGCCCAATGGCTTGCGTGGCGCTTTGCCTTGCCGGCGATTGTGGTGATGTCAATCGCCGGCCTTGTCGCCGGCCCGGTGCTGCACCTGTTATGGCCGCCCGGCTTTACGCCGGCGGACGGCGCGCCGATGGAGGTGCTGTTCGGCGAGTTTTACCGCCCGATCATCTCAATTGCGGTTGCGGTCATCCTGTTTGAAGGCGGGCTGACGCTCAACTTCGCTGAAATTCGCGAACTGTCAAAGGGCGTGCGCCGGCTGGTTTTTCCCGGCGTCATCATCGCCTGGGGGTTTGGCGCGATCGCCGCCATTCACGTCGCCGGCCTTGCGCCGACCGTGGCGATCTTGTTCGCCGGCATCATGGTGGTCACCGGCCCGACGGTCATCATTCCGCTTTTGCGCCAGTCAAAGCTCAACCAACGCCCGGCGACGCTTTTGAAATGGGAAGGCATCATCAACGATCCCATCGGCGCGCTGGCGGCGGTGCTGGTTTTTGAAGTCGTCACCTTCGGCGGCGCGGAAGGCGTTTCGCATTCGCCGATGGAGATTTTCGGCTCGCTGCTGATCGCCTCGATCCTGTCGACGGCGCTCGGTTTTGCGCTCGGCCGGTTCGCCGCCGCATCGTTCAGCCGCGGCTGGGTGCCGGAATATTTGAAGCCCCCGGTGCTGCTCGTCATCGTGCTGTTCTGTTTTGAATTCGCCAATTTGTTGCAGGAGGAAGCCGGGTTGCTGGCGGTGACCGCGATGGGCGTCACACTGGCGAACTCGCGTATCGCGTCCATCAATGAATTGCGGCTGTTCAAGGAGAATGTCGCGGTCATTCTGGTGTCGGGCGTGTTCATCATTTTGACGGCGAACCTGACATGGGAGACATTTTCGGTATTCTCCGTGCGCGACTTTGCGTTCCTGCTGGCGATGTTGCTGGTGGTGCGGCCGCTGACGGTGTTCATCTCGACCATTGGCACCGAGCTTACGTGGAAAGAAAAACTGCTGGTCGGCTGGATCGCGCCGCGCGGCATCGTCGCCGTGGCGGTGACGAGCTTTTTCGGCGCCGCGCTCGTAAACTATTACGCCGACCTGCAAATGCAGACGCATTCAGCGCTCGACCACGCGCAATTGCAATTCCTGATCGATTCCGCCCAGCGCCTGATCCCGCTGGCGTTCGCCATGGTGTTCGCGACGGTCGTGCTGCACGGGTTCACGATCGGGCCGCTGGCCAAAGCGCTCGGCCTTGCGGCGAAAGACCGGCCGGGCGTGCTGATTTTCGGGGCGACGCCGTGGTCGGCTGGGCTTGCCGTGAAGCTGAAGGAAATGGAAATTCCGGTGATGATCGCCGATGCGAGCTGGCGGCGGCTGCGCCCGGCGCGGCTCGCCAATGTGCCGACCTATTACGGCGAGATCCTGTCAGAGGTGACAGAGCACCATCTAGATCTCAACCGCTTCGGGGCATTGCTGGCGGTGTCGGGCAATGAGGCCCACAACGCGCTCGTGTGCACCGACCTTGCGCCGGAACTGGGGCGCGCGGCGATTTACCAGGTAAACGCGCGCGGCAAGGACGAGGAAGACCGCCGCGCCATGTCCTACACGCTTCAGGGGCGCACCTTCCTGCATTCGGCCGCGCCGCTAGATGATCTGCTGCGCCGGCACTACGCCGGATGGGTGTATCAAAAGACCCGCATCACCGAGGAATATCCGCCTGATCGCTATTTGAAAGATCTTGGCAAGGAATATGAAATCGTCTGCGCCATCCGCAAGGGCGCGCTGCTGTTCGCCTCGAAGGAACATCCGATCAAGCCGGAAATCGGCGATACGATCCTTGCTTACATCCCCAGGCCGCCACAGCCGGAAAAGCCGAAAGACGCGCCGGAAAAACCCAAAACTCCGCCGGAAAAGCCAAAAGACCCGGCAGCCGAGCGGCCGGAAAAATCCACGCTTTAAATGGTGGTTAACGTTGTGTGAATGAACCGCTGGTTAACGGCGCATTAGCGCTTGCGCGTTAGCGTTGCGGGCTGAAAAGCCTGCGGCGCGAGATGCAACCCTTGTCCTCAAAGACCGAGTCATTGCTGGCCAGTTTCTCCACTCGCATCGCCGAGACGGCGGCGCTGCGCCGCGCGGCGCTGGAGGCGCAGAACGCCAGAGCCGAGGCTGAGCTTTCGATCAAGGCGCGTTCAGAGTTTTTGGCCAATATGAATCACGAACTGCGCACGCCGCTGAATGCGATCATCGGCTTCGCGACCATGCTGAAGGAAGCGGAAAATTACGATCTCGCGCCCGAACAGCGTGTAACGTATGCGGAATATGTTCTGCAATCGGCGGACCTGTTGCTCGGTCATATCAACACGCTGCTTGAGGCGGCCGCTCTCGACGGCGGCGATTTGAGTCTTGAGCCGGGCGAGATCGACATGGGCGACGCCCTGGCCGAGGCGGTCAAGCGCGCGAAAATCGCCGCCGACGCCGCCACGGTGACGATTGACGTCAAGCCGGGCGAGGCCACGGTCAACGGCTGGGGCGATCATGTCCGCGTCGGCCAGGCGCTCGACCATATCTTGCGCACGGCCATCAGGTTTTCGCCGCAGGACGGTCGTATTCTCGTGCGCGCCGTCGTCGACGATCTTGGCTGGGCGGAAATTGCGGTTCGCGACCGTGGCGCGGGGTTGTCGCCGGAAGCCGTCGACAAAGCGCTGTCGGCGTTTACCGAAGTGCATCGCGGTCTTGACCGCTCGTTCGCGGGTCCGGGCATCGGCCTCGCGATTGCGAAGACATTTGTCGAAATTCAGGGTGGGAAATTTCTGATCAAGAGCCGCGTGGGCGAGGGGACGCTGGTGCGCATCATGCTGCCGCCGCCGCGCGAACAGACCGGCGCCGCCGATGTGCGTCTCGCCGGATAGAGGATTTGCTGGAGAAAAGTCATGGCGCAAAACGTTGCCGAGAATATGAACGCCTCTGTCGACCGTCTGCGGAGCGCCGGACGCCGCCGCCAGCGGATCGGCGAGGTCATCTCCGTCACTGGCACCAACGCGCTGGTGATGCTTGATGAAGACCGGCCCGAGATCGACCGCGTGCACCGCCCGCAACTGGGCGCCATCCTGGCGGTTGATACGGGCACTTGCATCGTGCTGGGTCTTGTTTCAGCGATGAGCGTGCCCGCCCCGACGCTAGAGGCGGGCGCCGACATGCGCATCATCGAGCTGGAATTGATCGGCGAATTCACCAAGCCGACCGCCAAGGCGCCGGCGCGCTTCCGCCGCGGCGTTTCCACCTATCCGACGTTGCATGACGAAGTGCAGTTCGCCGCGCGCGAAGAACTCGCGGCGCTGTTCGCCGCTAACGGGTCGGCCAGCGTACGCATCGGCATCGTCAAACAGGATGCGGCGATACCCGCGACGGTGGCGGTGAACGAGTTGTTTTCGCGCCATTGCGCGGTGCTCGGCACCACCGGCTCCGGCAAGTCGTGCGCCATCACGCTGATGCTGAAAGCCGTCGTCGAGCGCTATGAGCATGGTCATATCGTCATCCTCGATCCGCACAACGAGTACTCAAACTGTTTCGGCGACAAGGCCGTGGTGTTCGATCCGTCGAGCCTGACCCTGCCGTTCTGGATGCTGACGTTTGAAGAGCTGGCGGAAATTTTATATCCCGGCAAGGCCAATACCGACGAGGAGATTGAAATCCTCGCCGAGCTTATTCCGCAGGCGAAGAAAATGAATCTCGCCAATGCGACGTCGGGCATCAAGCTGTTCGCTGAACGGCGCGGCGGCGACGGCGCTTCGGTCACGGTCGACACCCCGGTGCCGTACCGCATTTCGGAATTGCTGACGCTGATCGACAAGACCCTCGGCTCGCTTGACGGTTCGCGCGCGACCGGTCCTTACAAGCGGTTGCGCTCGCGCCTGCACCAGATGAGCCAGGATGCGCGGTTTGGTTTCATGTTCGGCAGCCTCACGGTGCAGGACGTGATGTCGGATTTCCTCAGCCAGCTATTTCGCATTCCGGTCGAAGGCTCGCCGATTTCGATCATCGAACTTGGCGGACTGCCGGTCGAGGTGGCGCAAGTCGTCGTCTCGGTCGTGGCGCGTATCGCGTTCGAGTTCGGCTTGTGGAGCCATGGCGCAGCGCCGCTGGCGCTCGTCGTCGAGGACGCGCACCGCTACGCCCCGGCGAAGGAAAGCGCGGGCTTTTCCCCGACCCGCAAAGCGCTGGTGCGCATCGCCAAGGAAGGCCGCAAGGTCGGCGTGTCGCTGTGGGTCGCCTCGCAGCGCCCGACCGAACTCGACGGCACGATCCTTTCCCAGTGCAACACCATTTTCGCCATGCGCCTTGCCAACCAGGCCGACCAGGAAGCGCTGAGGGCCGCCGTGCCCGACGCGTCGACCAGCCTGCTCGCCTGCCTGCCCTCGCTCGGCCTCGGCGAGGCGATCGCCGTCGGCGAGGGCGTGCCGCTGCCGACGCGCATCCGTTTCGACGCGCTGGGGCGCGAATCAGTGCCGCGCAGCCTGACCGCCAGCTTCACCGACGGCTGGTCCGTCGAGGTGGACGACGACGGCTTTATCGGCCGCATCGTCGAGCAGTGGCGGGCGCAGAAAATGCTGCTGCCCGACGTGTAAAGCGTTTCGAGGCGAAGCGTGTGCGGTTCGCCGTCTGGAAACGCGTCAAAACAAGAGCTTGAAGCGACGCCCTGATCCCGTTTGCAGCTGCGACGCTTTCGGCGGACGCGCCGGCGCGTACGGTTCCCGGCGCTTGCACTGTGTCGCGGCTTTCCTCATGCTGACCCGAGGAGGGCCCCGATGTTCAAGTCACTGTTTATCGCCGCCGCGCTGGCGTGTGTTTCACCGATCGCCGTCGCGGAAGAGGCGGCGCCCGTCACGATTGTCATCCATGGCGGCGCCGGGGCGCTTGAGCCGGGGCGCTACACCCCGGCGCAGGAAGCCGCGTTTGAGAAAAAACTCACCGAAGCGCTCAACGCCGGCTATGACGTGCTCGACGACGGCGGCTCGTCCCTCGATGCGGTGGTCGCGGCCATCGTCGTGATGGAGGACTCGCCCCTGTTCAACGCCGGCAAGGGGGCGGTGTTCACCCGCGACGGCAAGAACGAGCTTGATGCGTCGATCATGGACGGCGCGACCAAGAACGCCGGCGCCGTCGCCGGGGTGACCCATATCAAGAACCCGATCCGGCTCGCCCGCGCAGTGATGGAAAAATCCGAACACGTCATGATGATCGGCAAGGGCGCGGAAGAATTCGCCAAGCAACAGCAATTGACCTTCGTGCCGCGCTCATATTTCAAAACCGAAGCGCGCTGGCGCGCCTATAAGGACGCGCTGCGGCAGGAAAAAGAAGCCGCCGCGCAAGACCGCGAAAGCGGCCTGCCGCATGATTTCAAATATGGCACGGTCGGCGTCGTCGCGCTTGACAGCCATGGCGATCTCGCCGCCGGCACGTCAACCGGCGGCATGACGCTGAAACGCTATGGCCGCGTCGGCGACGCGCCGATTATCGGCGCAGGCACCTATGCCGACAACAATTCCTGCGCGGTGTCGGCGACCGGCTGGGGCGAGTTTTTTATCCGCTGGACGATTGCGCGCGACATCTGCGCCCAGGTTGAATACGCCGGCAAGTCAATCGCCGATGCGGCGACCGATATGATCCACCATCGCCTGCAGGACGCTGGCGGCGACGGCGGCGTTATCGTTCTCGATCCGCATGGGAATTATGTGATGGATTTCAACTCCGCCGGCATGTTCCGCGGCGTCCGGCAGGGCGATCATATCGAAGTCGCGATCTATCGCGACGATGCGCCCGCGGCCGAATAAAATAATCAGAGCTGACAAAAAGGAACGCCGGCATGGACTTTAATCGCAGGGTTTTTCTTGGCGGTGCGGCGATGGCCGCCTCGGCGGCTGCGGCGGCGCCCTCAATGGCGGCGACGTCGAAAGCCGGCGGCGGCAAGGCGCATTCCAAGGCTTTAAAAGCGCTCGACGCCCTGGTCGAGCAACACCGCACCGACTGGGGCCTGCCGGGGATGACCGTTGTCGTCGTCGACCGCGACGGTTTCGCCGGTTTCGTCCGCGCCGGCTGGGCCGATGTCGAACAGGAAATCCCGGTCGGGCCCGACCATCTGTTCCAGATCGGCTCGATCTCGAAGATGTTCACCGCGTTGGCGGCGTACACATTGATCGAAGAGGGCCGGCTGTCGCCCGACGCGCGCATGCAGGACGTGCTTGAGGGCATGTCGGTGCGGGACGGCGAGGCGATCACGCTCCAGCAATTGCTCAACCACACCGCCGGCCTGCCGGCGGATTCCTCCATTTTTCCGCAGGGCGGACTGTGGAGCGGATTTTCTCCGGGGTCGAACTGGTCCTATTCAAACGCCGGATATAATCTTGCGGGGCACATGTCGGCGGCCGTCGGCGGTGCGCCAAATTTCGAACTCGTGGATGCGCGCGTGCTGAAGAAACTCGGCATGACCGACTCGGTCTCTGCGATGTTCGTCGCGGACCGCCCGCGTTATGCGCAAGGGTATGAGCCGGCGCTGACCGACCGGCTGAACTTGCGGCCGTCGAAAATGACGCCGACGCCCTGGGTTGATTCCGACAGCCCCTCCGGCTGTGTCGCCGCCACCGCCGGCGATATGGCGATTTTCCTGCGCTTCCTTCTTGGTGTCGCCGATGGCGAAGGCGGGGCGGTGTTCTCAGACGACACCGCAAAGCGTTTTCTCGCCGACCCCGCGGAAGGGTGGGGCCCGGGCGAGCATTACGGCAATGGCGTTGCGCGGGTGGAGGTCGATGGGCGCAAATACCTTCACCACACCGGCGGCATGGTCTCGTTCTGCTCGTCGCTGCATGTCGACCCGGAGGCCGGGGTGGCCGCATTCGCGTCAACCAATATCCACTACGCCGTCGGGTATCGCCCGCGCGACATCACCGTTTACGGGTGCGAATTGCTGCGCGCCATCCGCGAAGGCGGCGACGCGCCGGCGCCCAAACCATCAAAGCCGGTCATCGCCGATGCAGGCAAGTTCAAAGGCGTGTTCACCGCCGCCGACGGCGACAGCTTTGAAGTCGTCGCGGCGGGCGAGGCGCTGAACGTCAGGCGCGCCGGGCGCACCAGCCCGATGCAGCGCGCGCGCGACGCCCTGTTCGCAACGACCGAACCTGATTTCGCCGTCACCGGCGTCGTTTTCGAAGCTGAAAACGACGCGGCGGTGCGCGCGTGGATTGGCGAAAAGGAATATCTTGTCAATCCGTCTACGGAATATATGCCGCCGGCGCCGGAGGAATTGCGCGCGCTTGCCGGGCGGTACGATAATGACGACCGTTGGGCGGGGCCGCTTTACATCTACGCCCGCGCCGGCGGTTTGTGGATCGGTAACGCCGTGCCGCTTGTGCCGCTTGAGGGCGGTGAATGGCGCCTTGGCGACGACGAGACGTCGCCCGAACGCATCCGTTTCGACGGCTTCATCAATGGGCGCGCGCAACAATTGCTGTTCTCCGGCGCGCCGCATGTGCGCCGCTTCAGCTAGAGCATTTTCCGATGAAGTGGGAACCGGTTCGCGCAAGAAAATGCGACCCAACAAATAGTTAGAGCAATTTCGCGATTCAGGTTGAATGCTAATAGCTCTGGCGCCGTTACCCGTGATCGCGCATCAATTTTTCGACATTGCCAGGATCAAACAATTGCGTACCCGGCGTCATCAGCGCGGCGGAGGCGGCGGCCATCGCCCGGCGTAACGCCTGCGCGTCACTGTCGCCGCGCATCAGCGACGCGCAAAGCGCAGCGACAAATGAATCGCCGGCGCCGACGGCGCTGACAATCGGCACGTTCAATCCGGGCGCGCGCACGAAATTCTTGCGCGAGGCCATGATCGCGCCATCGCCGCCATGGGTGATGACGATGCGCTCAATCTTGTGGCTGGCGACGAAGTCTTGGGCGAAGCGGGCGGTTTCATCCGGCCAGTCAAGCTCGCGCCCGGCGATGGTCGACAGCTCCGTCTTGTTCTTGCGGATGAGGTAAAGCCCTTCGGCCAGCGCCTCGGCTTCGCCGCTTGTGGTGTCGAGCGCGAATTTCGCCTGGCGGCGCGCTGCGATCGCCGCGGCGCGCGCCCACAGATCGCGCGGCGCGCCCGGATCGGCCGTCGGCGGCAGGCTGCCCGAACCGACAACGAAATCGCCGGCGCTTGTCTCCTTGTCCAGCGCGTCGAGCAGCATCGCCGCTTCGGCCTCGGAGAGCGCGGCGCCGGGCAGGCCGAACCGGTATTCGTTTTTCGTGCGCCGGTCGCGCGCGGCGAACGACAGCCGCGTTTGTCCGTTGACGCAGATCGCCCGCGCCGCCACGCCTTCGGCCTGGACCAGCGCGCACAGCGTCTCGCCAAGCGGGCCGCCTGCGGGAAAGATCGCGAGCGTCTCGGCGCCAAGCCGGTGCGCGGCCCGCGCGACATTGACGCCGCCGCCGCCGGGATCGACGCGCACATTCTCGGCATTGAGTTTGCGATTGGGCGTAACCGCGTCGACTTCGACCGAATAGTCGAGCGCGGGGTTCGGCGTCAGGGTGATGATGCGCGGCATGAAAAAGAGGGCGTTACCAGTGGCTGGAGGCAGGACGTGGACGATGATTTTAGCATCGAACGGGCGCGCGCCAAAACCCCGTTCGCGTCAAATCGGCGTTTACAGCAATCCTAAACCCTTAAAGCTCACTTCCGAGGCATGGCCGATAACGATGTGATCGTGCAGGCGGATATTGAGCGCGTTCGCGGCTTTTTGAATCTGGCCGGTCATTTCGATGTCGGCGCGCGACGGCGTCGGGTCGCCGGACGGGTGGTTGTGCACAAGGATGATCGCCGAGGCGCCGTGTTCGAGCGCGCGCTTGACGACCTCGCGCGGATAGACGGGCGTGTGATCGACGGTGCCCCGCTGTTGCACTTCGTCGGCGATGAGAATGTTCTTCCGGTCGAGAAACAGGATGCGGAAGAGTTCGGTCTTCTCATCCGCCATCGCGGCGCGGCAATAGGAAAGGAGATCGTTCCAAGATGCAATCACCGAGCGTTCGAGAACGCGCGTTTGCGCCAGCTTGATCGATGCGGCGTGAATGATCTTCATCTCCAGCGCCGTATTTTCCGATTCGCCCTTGACTTCGACGAGCCGTTCAATCGGCGCGGCCAGCACCTGCGGGAAGCCGCCAAAGCGTTTGATGAGGTCTTTCGCCAGCGGTTTGACATCGCGCCGCGGGATGGCGCGGAACAGCACAAGCTCAAGCAGTTCATAATCCTGCACGGCGTCGACGCCGGCCTTTTTGAATCGTGCGCGCAACCGCTCGCGGTGGCCGCTGGCGTGATTTTCTGTCGGCGCGCCCGGTTCGCTCATGAAGACGCGCCGCTCATGCGTAAGGCGGCCGGTCGAGCCCCGCCGGGGAAGTGGTGAAAATCTCCGCGCCGTCTTCCGTGATGCCAATGGAATGCTCAAACTGCGCCGACAGCGACTTGTCGCGTGATACCGCGGTCCAGTTGTCTTTGAGCAGTTTAACATCGGGCTTGCCGTCATTGATCATCGGCTCGATGGTGAAGAACATGCCGGGTTTCAATTCCGTGTCCGGCGCGCGATGCACGCCAAGGCGGTCTTTATATTCCGCATAATGAACGACGTTCGGCGCATCGTGGAACACGCGTCCCAGCCCGTGACCGCAAAAATCACGTACGACCGAAAAGCCTTCGCCCTCCGCCAGCGTCTGGATGGCGCGGCCGATATCGCGCAGCGTATTGCCGGGCTTCGCCGCGGCGATGCCGGCCATCAGGCAGTCATAAGTGGTATCGACAAGCCGGCGCGCTTTCACCTTCGGCTCGCCCGCCCAGTACATGCGGCTGGTGTCGCCATGCCAGCCGTCGACGATGACGGTGACGTCGATATTCATGATGTCGCCGTTCTTGACCGCCTTGTCCGACGGGATGCCGTGACAGATGACGTGGTTCAGCGAAATGCAGCTTGCATGGCGATAGCCGCGATAGCCGATGGTCGCGGAAACCGCGCCATGGTCGAACACAAACTCGCGGATGAGATCGTCGAGATGGCCGGTCGTGACGCCCGGCTGCACATGCGGCGCGACCATGTCCAGGCATTGCGCGGCGAGCTTGCCGGCGACGCGCATCCCCTCAAAATCCTGCGGCGGGTGCAGCTTGATGGCGCCGGTTTTCACGGCGTCGTCGTCTTCGGCTTGTGCGTATTTGGCTTCAGCTTGGTCCATCGGGTCAGATCTCTATCGGTAGCGCTTTTCTGAGGCGAACTTCTTGCGTCGTTACTTCGCAATCATAACACAAAAGTTCAACGCCTGCGGCGGCGGCGAGGCGCAAGGCGTCGGCATAGGCGGGATCGAGATCGGCGGCGGGGGCGAAGCGGGTGCAGTCGCCGCGCTGCACAACGAAGACTACGACCGCGCGGGTTCCGCCGCGGGCGAGCGCCGCCAGCTCGGCCATATGCTTGGCGCCGCGCGTCGTCACCGAATCGGGAAATTCCGCCAGGCCGGGATTGCGCACCAAGTGCACATTCTTGATTTCGACATAGCACGGGCCGGTTTTAGCGCCCTTCGCCCCGCCCTCCAGCAGCAGATCGATGCGGCTTCGTTCGCCATAGTTTACTTCGCGGCGCATGCCCTCATAGCCCGCAAGCTCAGGGATGGCCCGGCGGGCAATGGCCTCCGCCGCGATCTTGTTGGGGTTCGAGGTGTTGATCGCGACCAGCGCGCCGCCAAGGTCGACCAGTTCCCACGAATAGGGGAGCTTTCGGGTTTTCGAGTCGCTTTTCGACACAAAGGCGGGGGCGTCGGCGACGGCGACCGCCATCATCGAGCCGGGATTGGCGCAGTGCGCGGTGATGGTCTCGCCGGTCTCAAGCTCGATATCGGCGAGAAACCGCTTGTAGCGGCGGATGAGGCGGCCGCGGATCAGGGGCGAGGCGAACAGCATGGCGGTTCAATGGCGCGCACGGCCACAGCCGTCAACGGGCGGCGCATTTTTCAGCAATCGGTAAAATTTTACCTATGTTAAGACATCATCGATAGCGTGCCCGCAACCGGGGACCAGCCGCTGAGTCGGGGGGGACGGATGCGGCGAGATGATCGCGGAAATGTTGCGTTGCTGTTCGCGCTGTTGGCGCCGCTGCTGCTCATGGCGGTTGGCGCGGGAATCGATTTCCAGCGCTGGCATACGCAGACATCGAGAGCGCAGAACGCCGTCGATGAACTGGCGGTGCGCGGCGCACGCGAATTCCTGTTGATGAATGCGACCGACGAACAGGTCAAATCCGTCGTTGAGGCCACGGCCGATGCGCAATATCGCCCTGAAATCGGCGGGTTTGAACTGACGGTTTCAACTGTCCGCGACGACAAATCCGTCGATGTCGAGATTTTCCAGCCGGCGCTCGGCAGTTATTTCCTGAAAAGTTTCGAGCCGTTCAGGAACGGCGTATCGGTGAAGGCGACGGCGGTGGCGCGCGGCGTCACCAATGTGTGCGTCATCGCGCTCGACGCCGAGGCCAATGATGCGATCAGCGGCAATGTCGTGGCGAAGCTGTCGGCGCCGGAATGCGCGATCCTTTCCGATTCCACCGCGCAGGACGGCATCAACATGCGTGGGATGTCGGTTCTGGAAGCCGACCTGATCTGCTCGGCCGGCGGCGTGCGCGGGACGTCGCGGAATTTCAATCCGGAGCCGCTGACCGATTGCCCGGTCTATGAAGACCCGCTGGAAAGCCGCGCCGCGCCAGCGGTCGGCGCCTGCGATGAAACCGATCTTGAGCTCGGCGATCTGTCGCGCGCGTTGACCAGGCTGAACATCATTGACGCCACCGGCACGCCGCCCGGCTATGTCCGATATGATCTTGAGCCCGGTGTTTATTGCGGCGGCATTCACATCCGCGCCAGCGCCGACGTGCACCTGGCGCCCGGCGTCTACATCATCAAGGACGGCTCGCTGGAAGTTGATCTTGGCGGCCGGTTGCGCGGAGAAAATGTCGGCTTTTACCTGACCGGCGACAATGCGGTCTTCAGGTTTGAAATGGAGTCGAACATCTACCTCACGGCGCCGAAAACCGGCCTGTTGGCCGGCGTCTTGTTCTTTGAAGACCGCGCCGCGCCGGAAGGGCGCACGCATTCCATTATGAGCCGTAATGCGCGCACATTGCTTGGCACGTTTTACCTGCCGCGCGGCGATCTGGAAGCCGCCTCCGCCGTGCCGCTCGCCGACCAGTCCGCCTATACCGCGATCGTTGCGCGCCGGTTACGCCTGCGCGGCGCGCCGACACTGGTTCTGAACGCAAATTACAAGTCGACGGACATCCCGACGCCGGACGGCATCGGCCCGACCGGCGGCCAGATCTATCTGCGCCAATAGCGCCGCGCGCGCACTTTCATTTCTCCGCAAACCGCCTTTATGTGAACGCGCGCTACAGCGTCTTGTGGGGCCGCGCAGGGAAGGGGGGCGTCAATGCCAATGCCTCAGGTCGAAATCGCCGAACCGAAAACCGCCGGCGAGATAGATGCGGTCAAGGCGCTGTTCATCGAATACGCGCAGTTTCTCAATGTCGATCTGTGCTTTCAGGGGTTCGACGAAGAGATCGCGACATTCCCTGCGGCATACCGCCATCTGCTGCTGGCGCTCGTTGATGGCGAGGCGGCCGGCGCGGTCGGTTTCAAAGACCTTGGCCGCGGCGTATGCGAGATGAAGCGGCTTTATGTGCGACCCGGCTTTCAGGGGCTGGGGCTTGGTCGGCGGCTGTCGCTGGCGTTGATTGATGCGGCGCGGGCGCAAGGCTTCGCCATCATGCGCCTTGATACGCTGGACCGGCTGAAGCCGGCGATTGCGCTTTACAACAGCCTTGGGTTTGCCGAATCCGACAGCTATTACGACAATCCGCTCGACGGCGTCATATATATGGCTCTCAGCCTTTAACGGGCGGTGTGCGACAAGTGAAGGAGTTCGGTCATGGAG
Organism: Parvularculaceae bacterium; assembly: GCA_041398145.1. Lineage (GTDB taxonomy): Bacteria > Pseudomonadota > Alphaproteobacteria > Caulobacterales > Parvularculaceae > Amphiplicatus. The sequence goes on from JAWKVF010000005.1 coordinate 118,483, forward strand.
AAAGTTGAATCGGCCAAATCGTTTGGCGGCGAACAGTCGGTGTGGCGCCATGAAAGCAATGTGCTCAAGTGCGACATGCGGATTTCGGTCTATACCCCGCCGGAAGATGTGCACGGCCCCGGACCATATCCGGCGCTGTTCTGGCTTTCCGGCCTGACGTGTACTGAGGAAAACTTCACCATCAAAGCCGGCGCCCAGCGGGTCGCGGCCGAGCTTGGGCTCGCCATTGTCGCGCCCGACACCAGCCCGCGCGGACAGGGCGTGCCCGACGACCCCGAGGGCGCTTATGATTTCGGTCTCGGCGCCGGGTTTTACGTCGACGCGACGCAGGCGCCATGGGCTGATCATTACCGGATGTATTCTTACGTAACCGAAGAGCTGCCGGTGATTGCAGCGGCGTTTTTCAGCGCCGACATGGCGCGCGCCGGCGTGTTTGGCCATTCGATGGGCGGGCATGGGGCGCTCACGATTCATCTGAAAAACCGTGAAAAGTTCCGCACCTGTTCGGCGTTCGCGCCGATTGTCGCGCCAATGGATGTTCCGTGGGGTCAAAAGGCGCTGAAAAACTATCTCGGCGCCGATCAGGACGCGTGGGCGGACTATGACGCCACGCGCCTTCTCGCCGCGCGCGGGGCCAGCGGGGCGCATATCCTTGTCGATCAGGGCGACGCCGACCCGTTCATGCACGAGCAGTTGCGCCCGCAGCTTCTTGAAGCCGCGGCGAAGGCGGCCGGCCAGCAACTGACCCTGCGCATGCAGGCCGGTTACGACCATTCTTATTACTTCATCGCCAGCTTCATGGAGGATCATCTGCGCTGGCATGCAAAATCGCTTCTGTGACAGGCGGCGATTTTTGCGTTAACCATCTAAGTCGTTGATGCGTGGGCGAAACAAAAATCCATCCCCCTCCCTTGCGCATGCCCTATCATGGTCTTGTTGAGTAAATTAACGAGGCTTTTATGAAAAACTCGAACGACTTCCAGAATACTGCCCGCCAGCGCGGCGGCGCGAACATGTTTACACCATTGCGTTGTGTACGGAAAATACGGAAAAAAACGCTACACCCCGCACAAAGATTGACATCGTGTTATCTCGGGCTGAGCGTAAAATGTGGAATTTACGCGGCGCCGGCCGGGGAGGTTCGCCATGCGGTTGTTTAATGCGACGCGGGCGGCGAGAAAGTTCAGCGAAGTGCTCGACGAGGCCCAACGCGCCCCGGTGGCGATCTATCGTCATGACCGGCCATGCGCCGTGGTGCTCGACCATGAATTGTTCCGCGCCTATCAGGCGGCCTATGACGCGGCGCGCGAAGAGCGCTATCTCGACATGTTGGAAAAGGCGCTTGCGGAACTGGCCGACGACAAGTTAGGCCGCGGCCAAAGAACGGCGGCGGCGGCGCGCCGGTTGGCCGCCGGCGTTGAAAAGACGTAAGGGAGAAGACACCGATGGCCCACAGGGCGGCGGCGATATTGGCGATTGGCGACGAGTTGCTCTCCGGCAGGACGCGCGACAAGAACATCCATTTTCTTGCGCAATGGTTGACAGCGCGCGCCGTGGCGTTGCGCGAAGCGCGCATTGTCGGCGACGACAAGGCCGAAATTATCGATGCGCTGAACGCCCTGCGGGTGCGCTATGACTATGTTTTCACCTCCGGCGGCATCGGGCCGACCCATGACGACATCACCTATGACGCCGTCGCCGCCGCGTTCGGGCGCGACGTTGTTGAGCACCCTGACGCTCTGGCGTTGATCGCAAAATGGTATGAAGCCCGCGGCGACGAAGTGACCCCGGCGCGCCGCCGCATGGCGCTGATGCCGCGAGGTGCGCAACTGATTCGCAATCCGGTCACCGGCGCGCCCGGCGTGAGGATCGAGAACGTGTTTGTCATGGCGGGCGTGCCGTCGATTTTCGAAGGCATGCTCGGCGCGGTTGAGACCGTGATCGAGCCCGGGGTAATGGTGCATTCGCGCGCCGTCACCGCGCCCGGCCTGCCGGAATCGCGGCTCGCCGATCAGCTTGCCGAGATCCAGAATGCGTTGATCGGGGTTTCCATCGGCAGCTATCCCATCGACGGCGACGACAAGGGCGTCACCGTGGTCGCGCGTTCGGAAAACGATAATGCGGCCGACGCGGCCATCGCCAGCGTGCGCGCCGCCATTCGCGCCCTCGGGGTCGAGCCGGCTGACGGCGACCACCGGGTGACGCCGTCGCCGGGAGGTGAATAGAATGCGCGTTGCACTGAACAATAAGGCGAGCAATTGACATGCTGAGCGTGTTTGACATTTTCAAGATCGGCATCGGCCCGTCCAGTTCGCACACGGTTGGGCCGATGCGCATCGCCGCGCGCTTCCTTGCCGAAGCCGCCGAGGCGGGCGTGCTCGACAAGGCGGCGCGGGTGAAGGTCGATCTGCACGGCTCGCTGGCGCTGACCGGCGTCGGGCACGGCACCGACAAGGCGAGCGTTCTTGGCCTGCTCGGGTTCTCGCCCGAGACGACCGATCCCGATGCGGCGGAGGCGGCGTTTGAAAACGCCAAAGCCGGCAAGACGCTGAAACTGGCCGGCGGGCCCGAGATCGCGTTCGATTTCAGACGCGATATTGATTTTCGCGGCGACATCATTCCAGAAATCCACCCCAACGAGATGCAGCTTTGCCTGTTTGACGCCGCCGGGGAGGCGCTGTTCGCGCAGGTTTTCTATTCCGTCGGCGGCGGGTTTATCGCCAGCGCGCGGCAATTATCGGCGCCGGCGAAAGACGATATGATCCACGATCCGCACGATACGCCCTATACTTTCGGCTCGGCGGCGCAATTGCTGGAAATCTGCAAGCGCGAGGGCCTGTCGATCGACGAGGTGATCTTGCGCAATGAAGACGCGCTGCGATCTCGCGAGGAGACGCTGGCCGGCGTCGATGCGATCTGGCGGGCGATGCGCGATTGCATCGGGCGCGGGCTGAAAACCCGCGGCGAACTGCCGGGCGGGCTCAATGTCACCCGCCGCGCGCCGGGGCTGTACGGCAAGCTCGTCGATGCGCCGCTCGCCAATGAGCGCGAGCAATTGTTCGACTGGCTTAATGTTTACGCCATGGCGGTTAACGAAGAAAACGCCGCCGGCGGGCGCGTCGTCACCGCGCCGACCAACGGCGCCGCCGGGGTCATTCCGGCGGTCATCCGGCATTATTGCGGCGATGAAGAAAATCAGCATCAGGACCATATTCGCCGGTTCCTGATCACCGCCGCCGGCATCGGCATGCTGTATAAACAGCGCGCATCCATCTCCGGTGCGGAAATGGGGTGCCAGGGCGAGGTCGGGGTCGCGTGTTCGATGGCGGCCGGCGGGCTGGCTGCGGTCTGGGGCGGGGCGCCCGAACAGATCGAGCATGCGGCGGAAATCGGCATGGAGCACAATCTCGGCCTGACCTGCGATCCGGTCGGCGGTCTTGTGCAAATCCCGTGCATCGAGCGAAATGCGATTGGCGCGGTCAAGGCGGTCAACGCCGCGCGCCTGGCGCTGCGCGCGTCGGAAAGCCACAAGGTTTCCCTCGATCAGGTGATCGAGACGATGCGCCAGACCGGGCTTGATATGTCGCGCAAATATAAAGAAACGAGTGAGGGCGGGCTGGCGGTCAATGTTGTTGAATGCTGAAATTTACGCCGCATTTGGCGCGCCGTCTTCGGTTTCGCTTCTGCTCTCGTCATCGGCGCCGATTTCAAACACTGTCGGCGCGGCGTTTTTGGGCACCGGCGAAAACGGCGACTTTTCTGCTTCCGGTACCGGCTTTGTAATCAGTACACGGATGATACAGAAGACGATGAATATACTGTAAACGGCGGCGATATATTCAAACAGCGCGGCGGGTCCGAATTTCGCCATCACGATCGCGCCCAGCGTTGCGCCGATCACCGATCCGCAGCCGTTCAGCAGCAACAGCCCGCCATTGGTTTCGACCGCGGTTCCGGGCTCGGCATGATCGTTTGCATGCGCGGCGGTCAGGCCGAACATCGGGATGATGAACGCGCCGAATGTCGCGCCGAGCAACAGCAGCAAATGCGGCGACACGCCGCCATATCTGGCGAGTGCAATCGCTGCGCTGACCCCGCAGATCGCCGAGCCGATCATGACGAGGCGGCGGTCGATCCGGTCGGAGATCCAGCCCAGCGGCCATTGCAAAACCGCCGCGCCGATGATGACCGAACTCATGAACGAGGCGATCAGCGCCTTGTCATAGCCAAGGCGCGCCGCATATACGGCGCCGACCGACCAGAACGCCGCATTGCCCAATCCGATCAGCGGCGCGCCGATGGCGGCGACCGGCGACACCTGAAACAGTTTGGGAATGTTGAGGCGTGCAGTCGCGATCGGTTTCGGCGCGTCGCCGCGCGTTAGCGCGACCGGCACGAGCGCCAGCGAAATCAGGATCGACGTCAGCGCGAACAGTTCAAACCCCTGCGGGCTTGCGGTCGCCAGCAGCATGTTGCCGGCGGTTGTCGCGCCGAGGTCGATCACTCGGTAAACTGACAATATCTGGCCGCGATTGGCGTTGGTCGCCCGCTCGTTAATCCAGCTTTCGATGATCATGATCAGACCGGCGAAACAGAATCCGGTGATCGCTCGCAGCACTGCCCAGGCGATGACGTTGACGAAGAACGGGTGCATCAGCGTCGCTGCTGACGCGATTGAAGCGAGGGCGAGAAACGTCCTGATGTGGCCGACCGATTTGATGAATGACGGATTGAACCGGCATCCGAGAATGAACCCGGTGTAATAAGCCGACATCAGCGCGCCGATCAGCGCGGTCGGAAAGCCTTCGAGATTGCCGCGCACCGCCAGCAAGGTGCCCTGCAATCCATTGCCGGCCAGCAGGATGGCGGCGGCGAGCAGCAATGCGGATATGGAAAAGACGGCGCGTAGCATAACCAGGACCGATTTTTGACCCCGCCTACGCCGCCTCGGCGCGGCCTGCAAGTTCGCTGGCGTGAAAATCGTCCGCACCGCTTTGCGGCGCAGCGCGATGAATGCTAAGCGAGACCCGGATGCGGGCGTGGCGGAACCGGTAGACGCAACGGACTTAAAATCCCTACTTCGCCACTTATCCACAACAAAAAACACATATAAATCAGTAATTTATTGAATTTTAAGCTCTTCCAACCTACTTTCACAGTTGTTGCACGTTTTCACAGTTTTTCGTGCAGGTTGGAGAAGCGTTTTGACCGAGAAACACAAAATCATGGGCGGCAAGGTCTACGTCTATCGACGTAGCGACAGCAGCAATTGGCAATGCTCAACGTTTCTGGACGGACGAAATTGGAGGCAGAGCACAAAAGAGGACTCGCTTGCGCGCGCAAAAGAATTTGCTGAGGATTGGTATCTTGGTCTTCGCGTGTCCGTCATCAAATAACTTGAGACCATTGAGCGTGTTTAGTTACGGAGTATCTGGCTCATCTTCTGTTTCAATTTAAGCTGCGGCTTTTGCATGTTGCAAGCGCCGGTGTTCGAATGTTTTACGTTTGATCCTTTCTCTTTTCAGTAAAATGGTCTGGCCGCGCCCAAAATAGACGTCAGCGGGTGTGAGGTTTTTCAGGCTCTCATGGTATCGCTGATGATTGTAGTGACCGATGAACTCATCGATCTGAGCCTCTAAATCGCCAGGCAGATAATAGTTCTCCAACAAGATGCGATTCTTCAGCGTTTGATGCCATCGCTCGATCTTGCCCTGGGTCTGCGGATGATAGGGCGCGCCGCGCACATGGCTCATTTTCTTGTCTTCCAGCCAGTCGGCGAGGTCGCCGGCGATGTAGGACGCGCCATTGTCTGACAACAAACGCGGCCTATGAACAACATTAGCTTCTTCAAGCCCTGACGCATTGAGCGCAAGCTGCAATGTCTCGGTCACGTCATCCGCCTTCATCGTCGTACAGAGCTTCCACGCGATGATGTAACGCGAGAAGTCATCAAGGATGGTCGACAGATAAAACCAGCCCCAGCCGACCACCTTCAAATAGGTGAAGTCGGTCTGCCACATCTGATTGGGCGCCGTAGTTTTATCCTTGAACTCGCTGGCGGCCTTCATCACCGTGAAGGCCGGGCTGGTGATGAGGTCATGGGCTTTCAGCAGACGATAGACGCTGGCTTCCGAGATGAAGCACGCACGTTCATCTGTGAAGGTCGCCGCCAACTCGCGCGGGGATAACTCCGGGCGCGCCAGCGCCATATCGAGTATGTCAGCGCGCACCTTGTCAGGAATGCGATTCCAAGCGCGAGGCGGGCCGGAACGCCTATCTTCAAGCCCTTCTTCGCCAAACCGCCGGTACAAATCATACCAGCGGTAGAATGTCGGTCGCGATACGCCGAGTTTGCCGAGCGTGCGTTTCACCGGCAGATGCGATCCTTCAACCAGGCGAATGATCTCCAGCTTTTCGGACGCAGGGTACTTCATTCTTGGTCGCCCCCATCCCCGATCATGCTTTTTTTAAGCAGGCGGTTCTAAAGGGTGAGCTCGGCGACGACCTCTTTCAGATCGCTCGCTGCACGGCGCAAATCATTCACCTCCGGCGATGTCGCCTGACGAGCCGTATCGCCAGCCAACCTCTTCTTGCCCGCCTCCAGAAACTCCTTCGACCAACTGTAGTAAAGGCTCTGCGCAATGTTCTCGCGGCGGCACAACTCGGCGATTGAATATTCGCCGCGCAGTCCCTCCAGAACAATGCGGATCTTTTCTTCTGTCGCATGGCGCTTGCGCGTCGCCCGCCGAATGTCTTTGACTGTCTTTTCGGCTGACCCTTCGGGCTGGGACTTCTGTCTCATCTTCACTCCTCCTCAGAGCTACGATGAACCAAATTCCTCCGCTAACAAAATCCCTCAAATGGTCTCATGATCGATGACGGGATACATACGCATAGGGCGTGGTTCTCGCCGGATGAATACAAAAAGCTCTATGAAGCGACTTGCCGTCGCGCCCAAAAGCCATCCACAAAACGTTGGAAGCATGCCTCCGAGCAGCTTCACGACTATGTGCTGTTCATGGCCAATACCGGCTTGCGGCCTGATGAGGCCAACCGGCTTCAATATCGTGACGTTACGATTGTTGAAGACGAAGAGACAGAAGAGACCATTTTAGAAATTGAAGTGCGTGGCAAGCGCGGCGTCGGCTATTGCAAGAGCATGAGCGGGGCCGTGCGCCCGTTTCAGCGTCTGGTCGAACGCAATAAGCCAAAACTGGAAGCCCCGATATTTCCAAGCTTCCCGCGTGAGCTATTCAACGCAATCCTGGAAGAAGAGAATCTAAAATTCGACAGGGAAGGCCAAAGGCGCACAGCCTACAGCCTCCGGCACACCTATATCTGTCTTCGCCTGATGGAAGGCGCTGACATCTACCAGATCGCCAAGAACTGCCGAACATCCGTCGAGATGATCGAGACCTTTTACGCCTCGCATATCAAAACCAGCCTCAACGCTGCTGCGATCAATGTCCGCCGACCCAAGAAAAAGAAGACCGAACAAGTTGATGTGCAAAGTATGTTGGCAGAATAAAATTAAGCCTTGCAATTCAAAGCTGTATTCTGTTTATCTAGTAGAAATGCGGGCGTGGCGGAACCGGTAGACGCAACGGACTTAAGCGACCTTGAGTGCCCCCTCGGAAACGTGGGGAGTAGAACTGCTCAAATTCGGGGAAAGCTACGGCGAATGACGTATTTGCCATGCCGATCCCGAGCCAAGCCTCTCACTGCGAGAGGAAGGTGTAGAGACTAGACGGGCAGCGCCTACGGCCTCCGGCGAGGCTAGGGCGAAGGGATAGTCCAGACCACAAACCTGTCCATCAGGGCAGGGCGGCGAAAGCCGAAGTGTGTAAGAAAATCCGTTGGGCGTAAGCCCGTGGGGGTTCGAGTCCCCCCGCCCGCACCAACTGTTTTAGGCTAAACAACTGAAATAAAACCAAATCAAGCTCTCACTGTTTCTGTGGAAACACAGTCAGGCGCAAATTTATTTGACGACGCTGCCTCAGCCGCTAATTAGTTTTTGGCAGGGGTTAAGGCATCAGAGATTCGGGGGGAACAATGCTTTCATGGCGCTTTATTCGTTCAAATATCCTTGGGGCTGTGGCGTGGATTCTCTTAGGCATATGCATTTTTTGGTTTGTCCGTATTATCATTTCTGACGATGATAATCTTAGAACTATATTGCCTGGGATTTTTTCAGATAATTATGATGGCACGAGGATAGGCGCAGCAGAATATTTAACTTTTATCATTGGTGTTCCGGCTGCATTGCTAACATCAGTGGTGGCTATCATCATCGCGGCGGCGACTCGCGATAATTCAGCCGAACAATCTCTCATTCAGAAGATTGAGCTGTTAGATAAAAAATTCGATGCTGCGTCGTCGGCATATTTTCGCAACATCGCGGTTGTTGAGGACTTTGCCTCCGATATCTCGCGAGCGAGGTTTGAACATATTCAATTAGAGCGGGAAAAGGCTGAGCTAGAGTCTCAGGATCAAAATGATCCACAGTATCAAAGATACCAATCAGACTTGATGCAGCAACAAGAACGATTTGAATCCTCATTTCTTAAGATTAAGGAATCTCTATCCACGCTAAACTCGCGAGATGATTTATTCTGGAAACGTGCCGAACAAATTCATTTAGAAAACGCACCAAACTGGCGAACAGTCTTTGATGTGGTGACTAGGCCAATTAATGGACGTCACTATGCGGAATTGAATAGACCCCGCGATTTTATTCGGCGATTGACGTTTCTGGCGTCAGCAACGGACTCGACTGAGTTTCAGAGATTAAATCTATGCATGCCATCACGCACATGGTCTTCCCCTATAGAGCGGGCGGGAGCCTTACTTTGGATCGTCGATGAAGATGATTGGCTGGCTGATATTGTTGCCGACACTTTTTCAGAAGGAGATGAGCCAATTCTCTTCTTTAATATCGGAGCAGCAATGATAGTGGCGGCGGTTAATGCCGTGCCGGATGCTAATTCTATTAAACAAACGGCAGAGCTGACCTTCGGAAAGGAGGCGGTTCAGAGAAAGTCTTATTTGTCTGCGATTGATGTTTTAAAAGAGTATAGGTCAGAAGCATTTAATGAAATGGTTGAGACAATTAACAGCGAACCTTGGCAATTAATCTACAAGTTTAATGGGCCAGGAGAGGTCGGTCGAATAGATAAAGCGGAATACGATCTGCTTCTAAGTAAGCAAAATTTGGAAACAAAGCACACATTTTCGTTTGGGTTGGTATCTCGTCATAGAGAACCAAGCCAGGTTCAAAAGAATGTAGCGTTTAACCGCCCATTGAAATCCCAGCTTTCAGAAAATAATCTAAAGACTTATCTGGCGCGTGATCTTCGCCAATAAATGGATCGGTCGTATATAGCTGTGCTTAAATTCAGGTCGGCTTAGTCCTATTGAAAGAACAGTGCACGGTGCTGCTATGTGCCCCAATCTGCCGCGCCGCATCATCAAGAACGTCGCTATCAAATCTAGCAACCGCCTCCCGCTGCTGCGGGGCGAGCTTCTTTGGCCGCCCCATCTTCACGCCGCGCGCCTTGGCGGCGGCCATGCCTGCCTTCGTGCGCTCGCTAATTAGGTTGCGCTCAAATTCAGCGAACGCCCCCATCAGGTGAAAATACAGCTTTCCGCCCGGCGTGGAGGTGTCAATGGCGTCAGATAGCGAGTGAAACCCGACGCCTCGGGATTCCAGCGCGCTGGTCAGCTCGATTAAGTGCTTCATTGAGCGCCCCAAGCGGTCCAATTTCCATACCACCAGCACATCATCCTGCTTTAGGCGTGCTAAGGCTTTTTCTAGTCCAGGGCGCTTCGCCCTCACGCCAGAAAGACCCTCATCTTCATAAATCTCATCGCAGCCCGCTGCATTCAGGGCGTCAATCTGTAAATCCAGATTCTGATCAACCGTCGAAACGCGGTCATAACCTATGCGCATTTCACCTCTTTCATTCTTCTTTGTTTAAGGCGCACGGCATTTCTTTATTGACACTCAGGAAAGGGTTCCTTTTTCGGGTAGAAAATTCGCTCGCGTGGCACCCAGTATCTATCGGCATTCCGCTACTGCCTAGGAAAAGGTTTGTAAGGGAACCTTTTTCCAGTGGATAAGTGCAATGGGTGATGATGCGTTTTTACTAATTTCCGGCGTTGTGATTATTCTTAGTCTGATCTGGCACCGGGTCGCTGGTATTGTCGGGCTGCTCATCTGCATGATCTCGATATGGACGCTATCCGAGCAGCTCCATTACCTAAACACTGGCGCTTCCGAGAATGTCTCGGGATTGGGCGGCGCATTCATCGGTTTACTGTTTATTCTGCGCTACCGCATGAAGCGGCCTAATTTTAATGATCGCACATACGAAACTAATACCGGCACATATTTTCCGGCGAGCGGAACAGTTGTCAGAAATTATTCCACCGGCTTCGGGCGCGCTTTCGCAACAACCGTGATCGGCGGCATGATTATTATTGTCATTTTGGCCGCATTGCTCAGTGTCATTCGCTTCAGCGCATAGCGCGAAACTTACCGAGGATAATCGAGCATGGGCGTATTTTACGGCGGTGAGCGCACCGATAGTATCTGGGGACGGCTGATCTTGCTCGCCATGTTCGCCAGTTACGGATTTGCGGCATTAAAGCATGAGAGTCTCATGCCCATTCTATTCGGGCTTGGGGTGTTATTTGTTTTCGCGCTAATCTATTACATCCCGCTGCGGCTCATCTACTGGATGTTGACGGGCGATGGCGAAATCACAAGCCGTTTCCTGATATACCTGCCTTATTTCGTCCTGACAGTTCTCGGACTTTACATGGTTGCTGCCGAGCCGGGCACTCTGCCGCAGTTTTGAGTCAGCGAGCCGCTGCGTGTTAAGCCGCGTTACGGGGCAATCGCACCTAACATGACCGCTTTCGCTACAGCCTGTTCTCGCGTCACCGCTTTTAGCTTCTTGCGGGCATTGGAAATATGAAGGTTCACGGTGACCTCGCGGATACCGAGCTTTTGGCTGATCTCCTTCGTGCGACAGCCCTTTGCCAGCCATAACAGGCACTCACGTTCCCGTTTTGACAGTAAAGCAGGCTCTAATTTCGCCGCTCGCAGCACTTGCATTCGGTTATGCGCCGCGTACCCGGCAACAAGTATGCTCAAATGAAACTGGTCGATGAAGCGCTCGAACGCTTCTTCCGAAACATCGGAAAAAAAGCTGAATCCGGATGAGCCAATCTTACCCGGCGTAGAGACAGGGACAATGTAGGTCTCAGGCGCTCTAAACTCGTTGAAATAGATGTCCGCATGATCTCGGTCGATACCGCCTTTGCCGTATCGCAAGAAAGCATCGGAGCGCGTCCAGACAAACGGCAAGCTCGATTGCGCTGCTCTCCGGGAGACATCTAAGACATGTTGCGGTGAACGGTCATAAAGGTATTCGAGAAACGATTTTGAGTAGCTGCTGACGGCCGCATTTTCTGTCTGCGGGTCATTTTCTCCCGCAGCAAACCAGATATTGCCGCCGCTACCGCCGATCTGCTCAAAATATGAGATCAGCGCCGATCCAACCTCACCGTCTCGCTGCGCAGCGCCGAGCCGGGCAAAGAAATCTACTAACGATTGCTGCATGATTGCGCTAGCCAAGCCTGACCCTATCAAATTTCATATATTGAGCGGCCCCGCTCGTTCTTGGCAATATCAGGCGCAGCCGGGGGATCGAATTATCCGGGCGGCTGGATTTCCAACGCTGCCGTCCGGCTTGAATGTTGAATTTGCGGAGTTTTCAATGTCACAGAACATTCAAATATCATCAATCACTTCTGTCATCGATATTTGACTGGACTATGACTGTTTTTGCCTTTTAACTATCGAAGAACCGCGCTGGGGCAGGCGCAAGGGGAGTGGTTTGAGGGGGCATGTCTGAGTTCGAGTTGCACCAGCTTCTCGCGCATAATCGCGAGCTGATTTCCGACACATGGTATTATTTCCTCACCGTCCATCTGGCGGTGTTCGGCATTGTGCACGTCGCCAATCGCCGCGTGCGCTTTCCTGAACGGCTACTGCTCTACGCCGCCTATTTTGGATTCCTCGCCGTCAATTATTTTGCGCAATCGGACAACTACGGCGCTTATCTCAAGCTGGCTGAGCAACTTGCGGCGCTTCCTGGCGCAACTGAATCTCTTGCCCCCAAAGGCGCCGCCATCTGGGTGACACAGGATCAAAACCTTCTTTACCTCTATGCGGGCGCGGCGGCTCTATCCGTTCTCGTTATCCTTTTCACCAGTCACGGGCGGCGTGATGAGTAAGTCACGACCCAACCAGAATATTCGCGCTCACGGCAAACATGATGGGGACAGACAATGGTCAAGGAACGGGATCAAGACATGATCAACGCTGGAGAAAAAGAGCGCGAGGAAATGCGCCGTGCCCGTCGCGAAAGGTGGGAGAGAGTTAAACGTCGAGCTTCCTCTTTCTTTGCCGTAGCGCTGCTCCTGTTAGTCATTGGCGGTGGTGGGTTTCTGTATTTCGCCGATCCTTTGGGCTGGCGAAAACCACTTGAAGAAGAACATATGGTTGTTGAACTTCCCGAGCCAAATAAGCAGTCTTGTTTCGACCATGGAGCAATTAGTCAAAAAGCACCGGATCATTGTATTCGCGTCTTTTTTGCGACATCGCGAGACCAACTGACCTCAAACAAATGGGCTTTCGGAGAAAGTCCCGCGTTCCGGCGTAGCTTTGGCTTCGCTGACGTGGCTGTGCCCATTTTGTTACCAAAAGATCGTATGAAGTTTTTTGATGGATCTGGCCAAGATGTGCCTGTCAGATCAGAAGGCCTTAGAGATCCGCGCTATAAATGGGGCAAAAACGAGAAAGTCACTATATTTGAGTATTCGGATAGTGCGGCTGATAAGATTGACACATATGAAGCAGAATATTTTTTTGAGAAGTACGTAGCGGAAGCTAAAAAATCGTCTAATTCCGCCTTGCTTTACATTCATGGAATGGATCAATCGTTTGACCAGGCGCTCGTTACAGCTGCTCAGCTTACAGTTGATCTTACTTTTTCGGAAGATGCTGAGGCGGAATCCCTTGTTGACCCGAGGCAAGTTTATAAATATGGCCAGCCCATCGTCTTTACATGGCCTACTGACGAATTCGAAGGCTTTAGTAAGCGAGTGGACGCCGGTGAAATACCGCTTGCTGGTGACAGCACCGTCTTGGGGCGCTTGACAGATGGCGTTGCAAAGAAACGTTACTCACATTATTTCCGTCAACGGGATTTAGCCGAAAAGTCTTCGGAGCACCTATACAACACATTGAACGAACTCCTTGCTCAAAACGACATCGAGACAATCAATGTCGTGGTGCATTCAATGGGTAACCGCGTTCTGCTCAACTCGCTTGCATTGTTGCATGCTCAGAATTCATCGAAAACCATTCGCATCATGCATGTAGGTGCCGAGCCACGATACTTCGAATATGGAAAGGCTATTAAGGCTGCCATGCAGTCCAGTTCGGGGCGGACCACAAATTCTTCAGTCATATCGAATATTTACTCCTCATCATCAGATGACGCCCTAAAAAACGCTTATCGTGCTGATTGGGCCAGCCTTGGAACGACAGAATGCCCGTTAGGGACATGGGGTGACGCGGAAATCGCGAATGTAAGGTATGAAGAGTGCTATGTTCCATACGTATACAACGATGACAACTTCCTTACGATCGATGTTACTGGATTTCATGTCCGGTTTCCCACTGGGTTGTTTGAGCATAAAATTGACGATTTAGGTCACGGCTACTTTGAAAATTCTCCGGCCATAATAGCCGATATAAGCTGCGCGCTTGATCCGCAGCAGAAATCTTCTGACCGATCCCTTGCCGAACGCTCGTCACAGGTCATCCTTTCTGATGCGCAGCGTTGGGAATTCAAGCCACCATTCGAAGAGCCCTACACAGTGAAGTGGGCAAAATATTCGCCGAAACCGGGGAGTTCATCACGATGTTCTCAAACGACTTGGCGCGGGCAGATAACAAGATGCGATGTTCTGGAAATCGCTTATGGAATATCTTGTGACGATTTAGCTGATGTTCGGGACCGCTGGCAAAACTGGTGGGAAAATATTGGCAGAATCAATATTCAGCTTCCGTCTTTACCGCGATTAAAGCTTGCTTCCGCTGGTGATCAGGAAACTCCGACATGCTATGAAACCCTAGCAAATGAAATTCGCGATAGCCAGAAGACTAATCCCATCCTATTCGAACTTCAGAAGGCGAATCTTGAAGCTGATGCGGCCAAAGCGCTTGATATGCTTGTTGAGCCGCTGTTGTCTTCAGAATGTTCCCGAGAGGTTGTGGTACTGGTAGAAGGCTTCGCAGACACCGCAGGTGAAAGCTTTGATAACAATACTTTATCGCAACGGCGCGCAGATGCAGCTAAAGCATTCCTAGAGGCGCGAGCAGATGAAAGGGGGGTGCAGTTGTCCATCACGGCAGTTGGCCTTGGATCAACAAGTCAATTTGGAGCTAGCGGCGATGATGAAGTGTCGGAATTCGGCGGTTTAAGGCAACCGTTTAATCGGCGAATTCGTGTATCAATTGAGCGTCCTTAACGAAAACGCGTCACTAGCGCCCATTATTGCCGCCGCTCCTGCTGCGGCCGTCACGACTGTGCCTATGGCATAAGAAATCGGGCGGTTTCTCGACGACGAAAATGGAAGCGCCCCAACAATGAGACCTAATAGTGCTGCTATCGGAACTGCAATTTCTGCGCTTACAAAACCAGGTCGCGCCTCAAGTACTACACCCAAAATACCGCCAGCTAACGTCAACGGTGCCCCCACAAATGCCCCGGCGGCTACTGCTTTTAATCTTGTAGGTTCACTCATCTTTGCGCCTGCTTTCACATAAATAATTCATCAGTATACGGAAATAATATCACAAATATTTGAATTATGCAAATTTTTTGACTATTTCATTGAATTTGCAGGAAATGAGGCGACAGGGTGCGGGCGTCGAACATCTTTTTCCCCTCTGTGGACGAATTCAGGGGATGTTAGGCGATCCTGCGGCAAGGGGAAAGGCGGCTCGAAAGCGCGAATTTTTGGTGGGTTATCACTTAAAAGGCCGCCGCGCGCCGGTTATCCGCTGGCTGATCGGTTGAATGCTCGTCCGCATATCCCTGAGCGACGCTTTCGCCTGCCGCCATCTTTAGCCCGGCTTCTTTCATGCCGTTTAGTGCTTCGGCAATGCGCAGCGCCGTCTTGAAATCATTGATGGGGCGCAGCGTTACGGATTTGCGGCCATAGCCGAAGGTGATTTGCTCTCGGTCTTGATGCCGCTTTGCTTTTCTGTGTTTGACCGTTTGGAAGGTGCCGACCTCATCCAAACGATAGCGGTTCCAGCCGATGCGAAGATAGTCTGGGCTGATCTCGACGGAGGCTCCTAGCGGCCAGAATGGCCATATAACGGTGATGACATAGCTGATCGCCATATTGACAAGAGCGGCGGGCAGCCAGGTTTCAAAAGAGCCGACAGGTACGGTAAAAAAGCTCCACCAGAAGCCGATACCTGCGCCGACAAAAAACCGTGTCTTAAACCGCATAGGATATGCGGAGGTAATGCGTCCCTTGATGCTGCCATTGCCGCTGGACTTCCAAGCAAAGCCGGGCGTTCCATAATCTGCCTTGACATCTCTCGTAAAAAGCATGGCCTGTAACTCCTACAGATAATTGGGGTCGGGATCGAATTTGTCTTCGAGCAATGGGTGTATGTCATAATTGATCCGCTCCAGCGCTATCGGATCGGAACCCGGCCATAAGATGAGCTGGCGTCCCGATTGACGGGAAAAGTAACGGCTGATTTCTTCAGGCGTCATGAGATCGGTGATTTGTTTTGAAAGGCTCCGTCCGGAAAACCCCTGCAAGGCTTGCCCCCGCGAAATCTCACCTTGCGAGATGACATTGAGCGTTGTCTGTCCAAGTCGCTTGGACAGATAGTCCAGCGTCGTCAGGTCATTGACGCCAAACCACTGGGTGAGACCGGCATTGCCCAGAAAGGTTTCCCAGCTTTCCTTATAATCGCGCTTGAGCTGGGTGAGGTCTTGCAAAACAGGCCAGAGCCGCACGCCATAGCCCGCAATAAGTCCGGCGGCGCGTTCGATCACCTTCATCGGGCCAAGGGCGTGAAACTCGTCCATGAGGATCAGTACAGGATGGCGTGGCCGCATGCGGCTTCGCTCCATCGCCTCGATAGTGAGCGCAATCATCAAGCGCAGCCACCTGGAATGCGTTCCCATGCGCCCTGCTGGCAGGCTTAGATAGACGCTGCACGGCTTTTCTTTGAGCATGGCGAGCATAAAATCAGATTTAGCCAGCACGGACTTCATGGCCGGCGAATCCAGAAAATCTGTTTGCACAATAGCTGTTGAGAGCACGCTTGAGCGTTCTCTATCCGACATAGCGAGCAGACTATTGGCGGCGCGGGCGCAGGCGCCCTCGGCAGTGTTTGATAAAACCATATCCGAAAGAACTTCCGCAAAATCTTCTTCACCCGCCGTTAAATGCGCGCGCATGGTAAGCAAATTGCGCTGATCGCCTTCACTGCTGGCGCAAACATGGAGGATAAGGCCGGTAAGAAGCATCTTGGCCGCATCAGACCAGTGCGAGTCAGTGGCTGAAGGTATAATCAGGCTATCGGCCAGCAGCGCAGCATCGTCGCGCCCGTAAAGGCTATCCGGATCGATGAGATCGAGCGGGTTAAAGCTCGCCGCATAATCTCTCGCAGCGCCCCGAACGCTCTTGAAAGGATCAAGCACGAAAACATCCGTGCCCATGCCGCTGGCGTGCTGCGATCCGTGTCCGCGCCTTGCCGCCGTAATGGTTGCAAGATCGCCCTTCGGATCAATCGCCATCACCGAGCCGGGATACAGGCACATATTCGGGATAATGCTGGAACGCCCTTTACCCGAACGCGATCCAGCCACGGTAAGCAGGTGACGATCATCTCTTATGCCAAGCGGTGCGCCTCTCACAGCGCCGACTAAGATCGCACCGTCTTCAAAGCGCCATTTCTCGGAAGCAAGGAGCTTTTCAACCGGGCACCACGCAGCGTCCGGAAAGGCATGTTTATCGACGCCTTGCAGGCCGCGTGGAAAGTTCTCGTATGGCAAAGCGCTCCCCCGCTTCAAATACAAAGGAAGTATTTATGCGCCAGCCTTAAAGGCAGGTTAGCCTCAAACCTGTTTGCGTTAAGCGGTCTTTACCAGTTTTTGCCTGCCCGCATTCCAGCCCTCCGATGAGCTGACCAGAGCGTGAGCCGTTTGCAACCCCGGCCCGCGCCAGTCTTCGCCTGCGGCGATGACCCGTGTTGGGGGTATGGCTTCGCCGTGCATCCGGCTCCTGCCGCCCCGGTCTTTTTCGCCTCATCGGCTGAAATGGTTCAGCCGAAAAAAGAAAGGCAAAGACCATGACAAACACGAATAACAAACCTGTGAAAACCTTGCGGGACGGCGCATTGAAAGCTTCCATCTGGAAAAATGAAAGCGAAAGCGGTGCATTTTACTCCGTTACTATCGCGCGCATCTACAAGCGCAAAGACGGCAGTTACGCCGACAGCAACAGCTTCAGTGGCACAGACCTTCTGAAAATCACCCAGCTTGCCAGCAGAGCTTACACGCTGGCTCTGAACGCCCGCGATCTTGGAGAAGACTACTTTGCGGGAGCTACCTCATGATCGGCAAAGATGACATCATAACCACTGATCTGTCCCGTTTCGGGATGCGCGAACTAAAAATGGCGGCAAGACTTCTTGCCGCCTATTGCGGCAGCCCGCCCGGCTTCCTTGGTGACGGCCTCACCGTGATGCTGAATATGCACAGCGGCTATGTCTTTCTGACGGATGTAGACTTCAATGTCGGCATGATGAATGGCGATAGCATTGAGCAGTTCCATTCCTGCCCTGAATGCGGCGCAGAAGGCTTTGCCCAAGAGCTTCGCGCCAGCAATCCTTGCTGCGAAGAGTATCTTAGTCAAACAGGAGGCGCATCATGAGCGCCCCCAAAGCAAATTCTTATAAGCCCGGCCATCCTTGGTACTACTTTCTGGGCGGCAAAACGCTACGCCCGAAAGAGATATTAGAGGCCGTTCGCAACGCCTCTTATCACGGCTACCGCAGCGATATCGGGGAGATCGAGGCGCAGCCCGAGCCGAAGCGCTCGCAAGGACTTCGCCGGATCAGGGCAGAAATACTAGAAGAGCTTCGCCGAGACCTCAGCGCCTATCGCAAATACGCTCGCCAGCTCCATGCGCTTCGGCGATCCGGCCGAGCCGGGTATGACGGCCAGGCCATTTGTAGCGATATCCATACGGCTATGAGCCTTAAGCATAATCATCTCTATAATGATTTCGCACACCTCATTCGCATTGATGATGCGCTCTCAAAGCAGCGCGACCTTTTCGATTTTTGATTGACGTGAATGGATGCGCAGTTGGGCGCATTCACTGCCGCCAGAAATGGCGGGCACTGGTTTGCCGATTCTTCTGTGGATGATGCAGAAATTTTGGTTGCCACTAAAGTAACCTTGTCACAGGATTAACTCTATCCATCGGTATACGCATGGATGCGCTGCATGCATGCGCGTGCAGCGATTCATCTAACGGAAAGAATCCCTCAGCATCATCCGCGCCGGGTAGCCAGATGTGTTTTTGGTGCCCAAAAACGAGCGCTGTGCGCATCTGGCGAGGGAGCTAAAGCCGCCCCCTTCGATCCCCGGCAAGGACAAGGACTGTCCTTTTGAATGCGTGAATCTGAGTAAGGAGTACCGATCATGGGCAGGCCGAAGAAGCAGCTCCATGAAAAACGTAGCCAGCGCTTCAATATCCGCTACAGCCCGGCGGAGATGCGCCATATCCGTCTTCAGGCGCATAAGGCAGGACTGGAACCGCATGAGTATGCGCGGCGGCGAACACTCGGACACATTGTGGTGACGCAGACAACTACCGGGCGCACCGATCCCGCCCTGATAAATGAACTCAACCGGATCGGGGTTAACCTCAATCAGATTGCACGGGCTGCGAATATGGGGCGGGAGGTTGAAGAGGACTGGTCGGCCTTAATCATTGAATTGCGCCGTGTGCTGGCATTGGTGATGGCAAGCGATGGTGCCTAAGCTTCATAAGAAGGGCTCAAGCTTCAAAGGCGCTGCCGCCTACCTTCTGCATGATAAAGGGAGGGCGCAGACTTCCGAGCGAGTGAGCTGGACGCATGCACAAAACCTTGCCCTAGACGATCCAGAGGCTGCCTGGCGGATCATGGCGGCAACCGCAATGGATCAGGAGCGCCTTAAACATCAGGCGGGCATCAAATCGACTGGCCGGAAGTCATCAGATTCCGTTCTCCATCTAACGCTGGCATGGCATCCGGAAGAAAAGGGCGGGCTTTCTCAAAGTGAGATGATGCGCGCCGCCCAAGGCGCAATCCATGCACTCGGCGCTGGCGAGTATCAAGCGCTGATTATCGCCCATAACGATGAGGCTCATCCCCACCTGCATATCCTGATTAACCGCGTTCACCCGCTGGATGGGCGCATGCTGCCTTCCAGCAAAGAAAAGCTTAACCTCTCACGCTGGGCTGAAAATTACGAATTAGAGCGCGGCAAAATTTATTGCGATGAGCGGGTTAGGAATAATGAGGCACGCTCGCGCGGCGAATATACGCGGTGCGCGGGCGTGCTTGACCGGCGCGCCTATGAACAGATGCAAAACTGGCTCTGGCGCGCCAATGATAATCACGACCACGCCCGGCGGATACAAATCCGCCAAAAAGCAGACGATGCGTTTCTTTCGCAAAAGGGGCGAGACCTCGTTGAGAAGCACAGACATAGCTGGGACGCACTGGAACAAAAATATGAGCGCATCGAGCGCGCCTCGCAGGATGAAGCCCGGTCTGCGGCAGAGCTGATGGTAAAGGCTGTACGGGATGCATACAGGCCGGACCTACAGCAGCTCAGGCGCAGGCATCAAGGTGAGCGGGAAGCTTTTAACGCCCGCGAACAAAAGCTCGCTGGAAGGCTCGGCAACGTAGCCGATAGTCTTCGCCGGGATGAGAGGGACGCATCTTTGGGTGATCTGTTCAGACTTCTATCTTCCAGAGGTGAGCGCGAGAAGGCGTTTCACGCAAGGCAGATTCGGGAGCGGCAGACATTACAGCGCGCGCAGCGCAAAAAAGAGAAAGAGGTTAAAACTCGTATCCGTGAAACCGCGCACATCCGCCGCGCTCGTCATGCCGCCGAATACTTAGGTGAACGTGAGCACCTCATCAAAATACAAAATAGGGAACGGCAGGCGCTGCGAAGGCAGTGGCGGCAGCGCAGCCAGCAGTGCGCGCAGGAGTGGCACGATTTCTCCAATAAACATTCGCTGAAAGACAAGGCAAAATCGGATTTTGATCACGCTTCGGGAGGGTACGAGCGCAGCAAGGAAGCGCTCAAAGAGCGCATCCGCCAGCGCCTTCGGGAAGGGCGCAGCAAAGACAAAGGTAGAGATGGTAGGTAAGCCCAGCTATGCGGGGCTTACCTTCTCAGGGGCGGAAAGGAAGCGCTGCGCATTGAGTGATTTGCGCCGGTACTTGTGCTCGGCAGAATTCTTGCCGGTTACAAGCCGCTGCTTACGGCTGCTTCGTAGCGCAGCATGGTTTGGAATGCGAACCGAGCGGCTGCGGCGGTTTTTCAGATATCCATATCCGGCGTTTTCAAAAGCGATATGGACTTGCACGGTTGCGTCTTTGACGTTTTCTGTTTTGACATTGATACTCATCATTTTCCTCCTGAGATTTGGTTTTGGCTCCGCTCATCGGCGCCTTATGCACCCCGGAAAATGAAGGGCTATAGGCTGGCTGCATCCGCCTGCGGATCGAAATGCGAGTGGAGAAGGCTTCCATGCCTTGCTGCCGGTCAGGTCCAAGTTAGGGTGGCGCATGTTTAAGCGCCGCATGGAGGTAAAAACCATTCAGGAAAATTCTGAGTTTTGCACTTTGTAAGCAGAAAACTATCCACAAAGACCTCAAGTAAAGATGTAATATTTCAATGGCTTAGCGCAGCGGCGGAAAAAAGCGAACAAAAATCGAACATTTAAGCTTGAAACGACTGAAATCCGGTCCCATATATAGAAGATAAGCCGAAATTACCGGCTGATTTTAACCAGATGTAGTGCTTAGGATAGCCGGAAGCGCCTTGCCGCGCTCGCCGAAGGAAAGGAGCGTGGCTCAATGGATCAGGAAAACCCTTTTGATCAGACGAATGCCTTAGACGAGGTATTGCTCGATGTGGCGACGATTATTGAACTTAGCCCAAGAGATCGCCGTATCGCCGCAAATCGTTATCGGCGGCTCAAAGCCCAGCTTGAAGCATCCACAAGCCCACTTGCTCCATTTCTTGTAGATGGAGAAAGCCGGATTTACGCTCAAGGCTCGATTGCGACCAGCACCACAATCATCAGCGGGATAGATGAAGATCGGTTTGACGTTGATGCGATTGTCGAAATCGATGTTCCTCTCGACTGGTCGGACTCAAAACCCCTCGATCTGCTTGAAGAAGCGCTAGAGGGCTTTCCTGGCGTTGAAAAGATTGTGCGGTGTACGCGCTGTGTTCAACTTCAATTTGCGTTCATGCATATGGACGTCACGATTTTGGATCGGCGCGATAAAATTCAGGGTGATCGCCCCGGTGAAATATTCCATTCGCCCGATGCTGAGCCTGCGTATCGGGTTCCATCCAACCCTTGGGGTTTCACGGATTGGTTCCGTTCAAAAATAAAACCGGGGCAGTTGCTTCTTACTGATAGCCTTAACAAGAGGCGCGAGGCTAACTCGAAAAGCCGCCTGCGTGCCATTGACGAGGCTGAAAGCAAAATTATCGCAGACGCTGAACAGGATGATTTACCGCCGGTAATTCCGGCGCGCGTAGACGCGCAAGAAGCCATCGCTCTAAAGCTTCTGAAACGAAATTTGAACATCCAATATGAGAATGAAGTACTGAAACGGCCCCCTACAATCTACTTCACTAAGAAAACCGGTGACTTTGGCTACGTTGACGGCGGTCAAAGCGCACAGCTTTATAGCCTTGCGAAGTATATTGCTCGTGAAATGCGCCAGCACGTTAAAAATGGCACTCGTCCTGAAGAAGAAAACCCTTCCTATAGGCCGGATAAGATTACTGACCGTTGGCCGCGCATTGGAGCGGATGGTGTCCGCGATATGGAAAAACTGGCTGATAAGCTGGAATACCTCGCGGGCAGATTAAATGAGATGGCGGGAGCCTCGTTGGCTGAAATTGCCGAAGGCATTGATGAATTGTTTGGCGAATCCATTGGCAAACAATACAGGCAGGTTCTGAAAGACCGCTACGATCGGCGCAATAATTCGACACCGATCAAAGCAAAACCGAGAACCGGTCAAATTCTTGCGCCCGCACTGAGTACAATGGCGGGGCCCTCGGTTGAAGTTCCACGCCATAATTTTCATTGCGATGTGCTTGAGAAAAAAGGCGGCGATGGGAAGTCTTAGCCGTAGGTCGCCACACGCACAATTAGAAGCGATGCGAAGGCATTGGCCTGATTTTTACGCGAAGAAGGAGGGAAATGGCTTGCTTTGGTGGTACGGGCCTTTGCAGCCTCAAGCGCTCAGATATTTGGTTGAAATTTATTGGCGTCCAGGCGTGTTGGACAGGCCGTGGGTAATAATCGACAAGCCAGCAATTAAGCCAATTGCCGGAAAAGAATATGAGGATATTCCCCACCTCATTTTTAATGAGGCTAATCCGGAAAGGTCAGCTCTGTGTTTGTTTGACCCGGAAGGAAATGAATGGCGTGACAGTGATCTGATTGCTGAAACGACGGTTTGGTGGGCTGCTGAATGGCTGAATTACTACGAACTTTGGCATGTCACAGGTGAATGGCTCGCGCCAAGCGTCGGCTTTGAGAGTGTAGGTCATATGAAAGCAATTGAGGAGCAAGCTTTGCGGGAGGCGGCTGAGCATGTTCACCGATAGACGTGCCAGCAGCTTAGCAACGCGGCGTATAAAGCAGCCATGGCCGGAAGGCCAGCCTTTCAAAATACTTTCTCTCGATGGCGGCGGTATCAAAGGGATCTTCACAGCGGAACTGCTGCGTAAATGCGAGCAGACTTTTTGCGGCGGAAAGCCTCTCGCTAGTTATTTTGATATGATCGCTGGCACCTCTACAGGTGGGATCATTGCGCTTGGGCTCGGGCTTCACTTTACAACTGATGAGATCGTTTCATTCTATGAGAGGGACGGGCGAAAAATATTTCCGCCCATTCCGACCGGTAAATGGAATAAGCTCCGGCAACTCCTACGTTGGGCGTCTAATACAAAACTACAACATGAGGAGCTGGAGAAAGCACTGAAAAGCCGTTTCCAAGGACGATTGCTTGGCGAGTCGCATGCCCGGTTAGTCGTGCCAGCATTTATGATGCCAAAGACAGAAATTGCAGTATTCAAAACCGATCATCACAAAGATTTCGTCAATGACCATCTTACGCCAATGTGGAAAGTTGCGCGCTCGACATCAGCGGCACCTACTTTCTTGAAGGGATTGGAGCACGAAGAGAGCGGAAAAATTTTCATTGATGGCGGCGTTTGGGCAAACAATCCTGTTATGGTTGCTCTCGTAGATGCCATAACAGATTACGATATTTCGTTTGAGCAGGTAGAGGTGCTTAGCATTGGGACTGGTAACGCGCCTTTTGAGCTTAGCAAAAAAGATGCGTTGGCCGGGTTGATCGCATGGCGAGAAGCGATAAAGGCCGCTATGTTTTTGACGACAGATAATGCTACGGCTCAAGTCAAACTTCTATTAGGACCAGATCGCTGTTTACGAATTGAACCTGATGAAGCCGCTGCGACTATAGATATGGATGACTACGACCGGGCGTTTTCTATTTTACCAAATGCGGCATTGCAACGATTTGAACAATACCACGAGGCGCTTGGGAAGTTCTTTGAGATAAGGACATCACCTCGTGAGCGTCATTATAGTAATCAACGCGGCTAGTAGTATGCCAGTTAATATACAGCCTAATGAACGCTAATTTTGGCGTCCGGGTCGCCTGTAGCAAGGGCGTTCATCCAAGCAAGGCAAAGATCGCGCGAGAGATATTTTCCATATTCATTTGTTTCATCACGCTCAATAATCGGAAACGTCGAGTAGATGTAGCGAATATCTTCGCGGTCTGTGATGCCGTACAGGTGGAAAAATATGGCGTCTAACTTTGCCCGCAATTGGAGACGCCGCTGTTCGTCCCATGCAAATGGCGTCTTCGCTTTTCCAGATTTATCTACATACCCCATATCAGCAGCAAATGGGCCCAAGTCATGGGCGGTATAGGTTAGCTCCAGCACAATTTCCTTGATCACTTCCGCAGCGCACTTCTTGCTGAATTTGATCGAAGAAAATCTCTTGGGGGCAATGAAAGGTAGCTGTTCGAATATGAACCAATTTACGCTTGTACTATGAACCTTTGCTCTCGCTACGAAGTCGAAAATTACCGAATTTATATTCCCCAAAATCAGATAGGCGTCGTGACGATATTGATCTTTCTCCGTATCTGGTAGGATCAGCGGAAGTTTGTTGCCGAAACCCGTTTTCGGAGCAATTGCGGCGATGATTGTTCGTGCGTCAGTTGCTCGCGCTATGTCACGAAAACAAAGCGCCCAGTCGAGTTCTGTAGGCAACGTAATTGCACTTTCCGGCACCCAATATTGCGGCGTCGCTACGAAATTTGGGTCAGCCTTTTGTTCCGCTGTTATGGTGCCGCTTAATGCTGGATTGTGGAGATTTTTTTCGTTTACATCGACCGATGCTGCACGATGATCGAATTGATGAATCATTCGGCCTACATATAGCGGCAACCATTCTCCAGCGGCGCTGCGCCATCTGCTTTGCCCAATCGGATAGGCAGCTTCTTTTTCTTCGAGTTCCAATTGCGTGCGGAACAAGTGAGAGTCGTTTGTCATGTGAAACATTGTTGAATACTTCACTGGCCATAACTTGTCTTCAGTGCCCTGAGAACGGTCAATTAGCACTCGGGAATGGCCATAGATTGACTTGATGAGGTCCGCATCCCTGCGTGATTTTAGAATTGGAGCCGTGCCGGTATTTGGGTTTAGCTTGGCAAAATCGACGGCGGTTAATGTGAAGCATCGATTGGCATCTTCAATTTCCGAAACGTCCTGCAAAAAGAAAGCACAGAGCGCAGCGTCTTGAGTCGGTGACGGGCTGGCAACAAACGCACAGAACTTAAAGCGGCTATCTACGTCAGGGAAAAATGGCTGCTGGTTAAATCTGGTTCGGCGGTTCTCGAAGTCATAAAGAGCTTTCAAACGCCCTTCGGTTGCAATGCCTTTGAAAAATTTCGAGGCTGTCTTATCGGATGCGATACCTGATGGCGTTAGAAGGCCAATCATGCCGCTTTTTTTTACGAGCATCATGGCGCGTTCGACAAAAAGTGAATATAGGTTGATGTCACCGCCTGACAGTAAGGGGTAGTCTTTGCTTTTTCGCGCTACGCGGGCGGCGTCTTCTGCTCGTCTATTCGCCTTCGCATAATCTAAAGCCAGTGGATCGCCTGCTTTTTCTAAAGCGGCAACGAGCTTTTTTCGATCGCTTGCACGCTGGGCAAGCGCGATTTCCCGTTTGCGCTCCGCAAACCATTCGACTTCCTGAAGTTTAATACGATCCCAGGGAGGATTACCGATCAATGCATCAAAGCCGCCGGTAAGACCTTCTTTTTCCCAATCAGACCACACACCGGGAAAGGCAACCTGCCAGTTCAAAAAGCGCTCTTCACGAATTAGCTCACGCACTTCTTCGAGAATGGCGCTGAATCGGCTGGCGATAATATGGGGGTCAATGCTGGTTTTCTTAAGCTGTGCCTTGCTTGCTTTTTCTAGCTCGCTTCCTTCGGGGCGCGCGTCGGGGATTTGAATCTCGACATGACCTTTTGCAACTTCTAGTGGGTCGCCAAAATCGCCAGTAAGCCAAGCCGCAACCGCCGCTCTATCTTCCTTGGATTTAATGTCTAACCAGTCGAGGGCATGCAAGAACCGTAGCAGCTCATTCAGTGGCGCGGTCATTTCCTGCACTTCAGCAAAAACATCCGCTGAGCGATGCGCCTCGGCGATCTCAGCATCGGTAAGACCTTCGATGATTTGCATCTTCGAGGCGGCGCGTAAGGCGCGGGTTATTGGCTGATGAAGAAGGAGAGGGCCGCCGAAAGCTGTTGCTTTATCGATTCCCTCATTTACCCAAGACCCGAAAAGACTATCGCCGGTGCGCAGGTGGTGGTCGAGGAAGCTGAGCGGCGCGCCGACTGTAAACGTATGGAGCCAGAGTGAGACCTTTGCCAGTTCAACCGCCATCTCGTTCTTATCAACGCCGTATACGCAGCGCTTGAGAACCATCCGCCGGATGATATGGCGATCATCTAGCTGCTCTTCATTGATTGTCCAGCCGCGTTCTTCTGCATTGGCGAGAATGGTAGAGCGGATATTTTCGATCCGCTCAGAAAGTGGGGAAATGTAATCCTTATCAACAAGGACTTCTGCCTCCGCCATGGCGGCAATTACCTGATCGGCCAGATAATCAACAAGGCTGACGAGGAAATGCCCGGAACCCATCGCAGGATCACAGATTTTCAGTTCAAGAAGTTTTTCGGCTGGATCGTAACGCCGGAGAATACTCAGTTGTTTGTCTTCAGAGAGCTTCTTGGTTTCAGGATCTGTTAGCTTTTCTTCAAAAGCATTCATGCACGCTTGAACGAGCGGCTCTATTGTTTCATCTATGATCAGTCCAACCAGATCATCGGGCGTATAATAGCTGCCCGATCCTTTTCGGGCAAAGATATTGGGACGAACAATGATTTCATCATCTTCGAGGACAATTTCATGCTCAAGAAGTCGCTCGTAAATAGAGCCGAGTTGTTGAACGCTTAGATCGCGATAGTTGATATATTTTCGGCCCTCAGGCGTTTGTTCGTAGGAAAGGGCGTCGATTACATCGGCCATTATGGCGTCGCCAAGACGTATTTGTGAAAGCAAAGGCGTGCCATCTTTATCAAAGAGACCGCCATTATAGGGTGGCAGGCCGATTGATGCGTCGCCTTCATCAATTGCTATGCATAAGTCTTGAATTGCGCTCCAATACCTAGCCGCTGTTGTTGAAAACGTATCATTGCCATCTTTGCGTTTGCCAACATCGCCGCGTACTTTTTCGCGTAGGCCGTAATCATCATATCGTGCGTCACGAACAGGTAAGAGGTCACGATCCTCTGCATAGAGAATAAACAGTAGTCTGTAGAGGAGAATAAGGGCTGCTTCTCGTACATCTTGAAGCGGTGTTTCCGGTGATGCAGCAGCAATCGCTCTTGCGAGCGTTGGGAACACATTTCCAAAAACGAGGTCGGAAAGGTTACTCGCGACGCGCTCTTCGTAGAACTCACCTTCCTCAATAGCGCGTTGGTGAAAAGTACGCTTGTCGCTGGGCGACTCTATAAAAGCGCTTTGGCCAAAGACCAGAATGAAGATTTTTAGCCAATGAAGCCTTGTCTCTTCATCAAGCGCGAATAGACCTTCATTGTGTCCCGGCAAATTTAGGATTGTCGCAAGATCAATCTCGAAAAATTGTTCGGAAACCGAGCGCGCGCCTTGGTAGTATAATCTCCAGCGGCCTCCATTGGTTAGGAGTCCCCAACGCAGCTTGCCTGTTGTAAGATCATCGACCCGACGAAGATAGCGAAGCATTTGTGTTGAAGGAGCAGTTTCTTCGCCGCGCCGTCCAGAGCGCCTATCAAGCGGCCTTCCCCAGCGTTTGGATTCAACAAGCGCGACACCTATGCCGTAGCGCTTCCATTCATCCGAAAAGCTATTGGCTTTCGCCTTTGCATCTTCATCTATAAATAGTAATCCGTCAGGAACATCCTCTCGTCCTTTGACAGCAAGGTTTTGCTGGCGAAGGCTTGCGCGCCAGCCAAGAGCGCTCAGGACAGGCCAAATTAAATCATCCTCTGTCTGGCTCTCATTTGGGGTTTGCGCAGTAGGAAACGCGGAGAATATCTTTTGAAGCGCCGCTTCCGTTTCTTTTATTTGATCGCTCGAAAGCCCAGCCCAATCCGGCATCTTCCGGATCGAGTCGGTCAAGAAGTCGCTCGCGAATAAATTTCCCTGAAATACAATTTCGGCCATAGAGAATTTTCGAATCAGTTGTGAGTGCTGAGAAGACATTACCTTAGCTTGACACGCCGCCAAGGCTTTACGCCACGTTGAATGCCTAAAAATGTAGATTTATCCACATCTTAGGTGCGGGCGTTTATTCGGATTCAGTCTTAGGGCCAGCCCTCAGCGCGCTTCAAGCAAAATGGCCGGTCTCCCGAGGCTCAGGCGTAGCCTTGCGCCCGCCGTCGATTTTTCTTGCAGCTTGCACACCCGTTTTCGGCAAAGGCCAGGGTTGCATAAGCAACCTTTTCCAATTTTTACAAAGGAACAATCTTCCGGTGCTTTTCCAGAGCAGCTATTAGCGCCTTGCTCATACCGAGTTCTTTTTTAGCTTTTGCCCAAAGATCATCAAAGGCTTGCACTGTCTCACGCGCCGTATCGACTACAAATTTTTCCGGCAGGCGGGCTTTGGCGGCAAAATAGGAAATCTGAGCCGCATCAAATTCATCAAAGCGTTTTGATCTTCCAAGGCGCAGCGCCATATCATCGTCAGGCAAATAGGGCGTTGTCGCCACAAAATCATATGCCGGAGCGAGCGCTGCGTGTCTCTTATCCGGATAGATTAGCGACCAGTTCTTTAGGTGCATATCGGCATTGCCGATCAGCGCATTAAACACAATCCGGCGAATATATTCCTGTATGCCCGTATCGCCGACCTCACTCGCAATAACGTCAGCCAGATTGCGGTAGCTCGCTTGTGAGTATTTTTTATCAGGGTAGACGCCAAATATTTGCGCGAAATCTTCTATATGAATAAGGCTGCCATCTTCGCTTCTATCAAAGCGCTTAATGACAAACACATTGCCCCCGAGCTGCTCCATGCCATCGGGCAATCCTTCAATCTCGCTAATGGGCAGCAGCATAGTCTCCGGCACATCCATGCCCGCCATGCGGGCGAGTTCCATCATGGCGTTTTCATTTTCGGGAACGCCCGGAAAATGCGCAGATGGAAGCTTTACAATCCACGAGCCGCCTTGACCGCTGGCCGGGATCGTCATGCCGCCGGTAGCCTTCGTCACCGCCGAGAATTTCAGTTGTACGCCCGCTAGAGAGAAGCGCAGCGCCTTTGCTTTGGCGTCATTCGCATTGAGCCCTTTGGGGGCGCTTTTATCCTCCGGCCACGCCGCTCCGTCACCCGGCTGGATGCGCACAGCGCCGGGTAAATCCTGTCCCAAAGCCCAAAGCAGATGAAACTCGCGCTCCTGCTTTACGCCCGCGCGCTTGGCCAGATAGGCGCGCAGCGGCCCTTCGGGCAGCAAATTCGAGAAAAACGGCGGAACGCGCGTGCGCACCGGGCGCTGATTGGTGATCAATTCGCCGTAAGCGTCCTTCAAGCTCAAACTCAGCGTGGGACGATTTTGATCTTGAACGTATTTTTCTTCAAAGGTGAGAAGCGTGTTATCGCCGGGCAGCAAAGTCAGCGCCGCAATTTTTTCGCCGTGCAAAAGAACATCGAGAGAGGAAAGATCAGCCATCATCTTCCTCCTCATCATCTAATTGATAGGCGGGGCGCTGGCGCAAATCGTCAGAACCCATTTCATGAAAAAATCTGTTTCGCAGATCGCGCAAATCACGGGCAATCGGCGTGATTGTGCCGATTATGTTTTTTAGCATTGAGTGATAACTGCCGCTGCTTTTTGCATCGATCTTGTAGCCCAGAACTAGGCTTTTAAGCTCGCTGAGCGGTCTCTTTAGATGCTGGATGCGATCCCAAATACCTTTTGCCTGCGCAGAAGACATATGAATGCGCGTCAGCTCCCGCAGCGTATCATGCAATATGGAGATGATTTCCGCCTCAGCAAAATCTTCAGAATCAAATTCACGCAATATGCGCGCGCTCAGCGATTCCAGTGCGTCAATTTCACTAAGCGTGCGCATGACATCTTGGGGGATGCGTCTGGAGGGTGAAGCGTTTTCACCTTGCAGATTTTCAAGGAGAGGGACGAGCTTTCGCGGTACAAGTCTCAGCTCCAGATCAAGCGCATGCGCGAGGCTCAGCAAACTACTGATACGGATATCCGAACCAGCATTCTCAATCTTCGAGATATGACTTTGGGGTATGCCGGTGCGCTCGCTTAAGCCGCGCTGGCTTAAGCCCTTTACTTCGCGTGCCGTTCTCACTTGCTCAGCCAGCGATTCGAGAGCGGG
This sequence comes from Parvularculaceae bacterium, assembly GCA_041398145.1. Taxonomy (GTDB): domain Bacteria; phylum Pseudomonadota; class Alphaproteobacteria; order Caulobacterales; family Parvularculaceae; genus Amphiplicatus. Next base: position 148,911 of record JAWKVF010000005.1, read on the forward strand.
CGAGCCAGTTTGATCTGTGTCTATAGATAGTTTTCGCGACATGATATGCAATTATATATCGAAATTGCGTAGTTTGTCAAGAGGGCGATCTATCATAGCAGATCGTAAATGAGAAATGATCTACTGTAATAGATCATGAGGGCAAGCTTAGCCCACAAGCTTCTCAAATCCTAGCAAGAGAAGTTATGCTATTGAAAATAAATGGTTACTCCTTGCCGCAAAATAGTGATGCGCATAAAGTGCGCTTGATGTAATTGAAAATATTGGTTATGATTTCACGATAATATGCGTAGATAGAAAAGATGATTGTCAAAGATAGCATAGCCACTTTAGCCGAGCCGCAGCTTGCTGCCCATATCGATTTTGATAGCGCAGCGGAGCGCTGGTATATTCGCGACACCAATCTTCCAGGTCTCAGAAAAGAAGCAGGCACAATAAAGGAAATACTGAGTTTTATCGTTGCGAATGCCAGATGGCTCATGGAAACAAATGTATCTGATGAGCAGCGCAGCGATAAAATTGAGGTTGTAAATATTCGCACAGGCGAATCTCAGCACTTGAGCGTTCGCTGACATATGCATGATTATTCTGATGAGCTTAGGCGAGCATTGGAAATGCTTGGATGGCGGTGCCTAGAAAAATTAAATCAGTATCAGGAAAAATGGTGGCACCCGGTAACGGGTAAAAGGCTGCCCGTAGAAACGCCAATTTTTTCAAAAGAAAACTACGACCGAATCTTAAAGGACGCCGAAGCGCTCGCCACTGAATAACCTAAATGGCAATGCGAAAGCTCTTTGTAACAGAGCGAAACTTTTTCTCTTCGGTTATATACTCATCAAATTGCAATGTAACCCGCCGTCCTCTGTGCCATGCCTCTGGATTGAAAGCCGGGTCAAAAACTGTGAACGCAAAAAGATATGGGTTCATTGTATCGGCGGCGCTCTCTCTATTCCGCCCGATAGAAATACCGGTTTCAATGCGCTGCGGATTGCTTTTAGGAGTTTTCGTGGCGGAAGAGTAGGTGGCGGAATGGGCTCGAAGTTGAGACGTTCCGTATATGTATATGCGTTTTAGGTAGATCGGGTCTTTCAATCTATTTTCATAAGTGACTTCAAGCCGGATGAGAGAATTTTCAGGCTCGCTTGTCGCTGTGCATCGAATGATAGGTCGGGGGCGAATTGCCTGAAGGAACTGCCGAATGGCAATAAGTCCGGCAAGCAGCCCAACCATGCCGACGAGGGCTTTGTATAGCGGGCCGAGGTTATCAAAGAAGTCAAACATTCCTGACCTTCATCATACCTTGGACGTGTAAAACTGTGAAAATCGAATGGAGTAAATTGGCGTTACCGATAGATTATGAAAAATCTATTGTTTCACATTTGCTCCACATCAGAGCTTCGCGGCGAGATTTTCCAACGAATTACATGAGCTTATATGTTTACGCTTTCGATTTCCGGTCGAATCGTTATAATGAGTAAAGATAGCCGAACCCGGCAAAAACAGCGTAAATTTTACACGCTGAGTTACACGCTCCAAAAATAAAGCGGAAAAACGATTTTATATCAATGACTTAGCGTTTAGCTATATGACTTAAAATCCGTCGGCAGAAATGCTGTGGGGGTTCGAGTCCCCCCGCCCGCACCAGCTTTGTATATCTGTCTTAAAGCGCCTTCGCCTTGAGCGCGCGATAAACCGCGTCAGCCTTTTGCACGAGCGCCGGGTCGGCGCTTTCGAGCGGCGCGGGCGCTGTGGTCGGCGCGCGCACTTTGGCCGAATTGGCGGCGAAGGCGTCAACATCGGGGATCGAGGCGGCGCGCGCGGTCGCGCTCAATGCCCGCGCGGGGTCTTCGAACAGGTTCTCGTAACAGAAAAAATGCACATTCGCGCCGGCGGTGTCGCGCGCGAATTCATAAGCGTCGATCCAGTATTGCAACCAGAAATTCACATCGGCCTTCGTGGGGTCGACGCCGCCGCGGCTTTGGAAATCGATCGGCTTGAAATTGGCGCCGAAGTCGTAATGGCCAATCCACTTCATGTAAGAGCGCGCAAACTCATCCTCGTCATGCATGGTCAGGAATTGATCGTGCTGCGTCATCAGCGAGCGAACATGTGCGGCGGGCTCGCGCAGGCAAACAAAAATTGTGGCGTCGCTGAATATCTCGGCGACGGTGTTGAGCCGGCCGATATTAGCGTTGTTCTTGGAAAGATATCGCGCAGCGCCGTTCGCCGCCGTCAGTTTGCGGATAAGCGTTGAGAAAAAGGTGCGGAACTCCGTGTCGGCCATATCGGGCGTCACCGGCGACATGTGATCGTCGTGAACGAACTGGTCCTTGAGAAAGTTCAGCCAGACGACTTCTTCAAACGCTTCGGGGCTGTCGAAAGAAACCTCCATGCCGTCGCCATGGGCGCGTTCGCGCGCCTCGCCCTTTTTCTGGAACGACGAAGATACTGACGCCCAAAACAGCGGCGCCAGCAGGAACGGCATGTTGCGATAGGTGAATGTCGAAAACTCGCCCGTTCCGTAAAGCAATTCAAGCAGGAACGTAGTGCCGGCGCGCGGCAGGCCGGTGACGAACACCGGCGCTTTCACGCCGGCGTTTTCAAACTTGCCCGCGAACATGTCGCTCTCAATTTCGCTCAGCGCGCGCTGGATATGCGGATGCGCGAAGGCGAGGCGGTGCATCATCCGGTCAATGAACGAATAATCCGAAGTGCTATTTTCCGGCGTGCCGGCCATGCCGAATTTTTCCGTAAACGATCAGGAAGACGACGACTGCAACCAGGGGAATTGGTTTGATGCTGTAGGCGAGCAAGTCATTGAATGACCAGCGCACCAGCGAAATCGCGTAAAGAACCGCCGCAGTGGCCGCGCCGGCGGCGAACAGTTTTGCGACCATCATGAAAACGCCGCCGAACATTTTCAGGCTGGCCGACTGCATGGCGGCGGCTTTGTCTTCGTCCGACATGGTCGATGACTGAACAACGGCGAGGGAAGCTTGTGACGTTTCCATCATCGCCTGGATGTGGGTGAGCGTTCTCAGGCCGACAAAGACTTCGTAAAAAACGATGCCCGCGAGAAAGATGGCGAGAAGCATCATTATTCGGCGCTTGGCGTATCCGTCGGCTGGGCGGCGGTTGCTTCCACACTCGCGCCTTCCGTCGCAGCCGCCTGCGCGCCGGCTTTCTTTTCGCGACGCTTGCGCAAGGCGACTTTCACCGGATACCAGACGAGGCCCGCCAGCATCATGAAGAACGCCGCGATTGACGCAAAGATAGCGCCGACAACGCCAAGGCCAACACCAGGGCCGACATAGGCCAGCGCCGGGCCGCTTAATACTGCTGTTATGATCAGTACAGTGCTAACTGTCGCAAGAGTACGCATATGGATCCCCGTGTATGTCGCGTGCCAGTTGGTTGGTCCGCTGAAGCTCTCTATCAGCCTGATATTAAAAACAAATAGCACGCGATCATCGCTGGCGTCGACCTTAAATAAATGGCTAACGCCGCGCGATACAATCTGCATGGCCTCGATCAAGCCCGACGCGTGCGTGCAGATTTGGTCGTTAGACTGCGCCAACGCGCCAAGTTGCGGGCGAAAGTTCACTTCGCCGGCGCCGGCGTTAACGATAATGACGGGCGCACGATGCTGGAAAAAAAGTTTCCTCCAACCCGTCATAATTGTGATCGAACGCCGGATTTTCCCCTGACGGCGTTACCCCAGGATCCTTCCGGGGATTAACGATTTTTCATCGCCACGTAATCGCGCGATGGCGCGCCGGTGTAGATCTGGCGCGGGCGGCCGATTTTCTGGCTTTCGTCGACCACCATTTCGTTCCACTGCGACACCCAGCCGACCGTGCGCGCAAGGGCGAACAGCACGGTGAACATCGTCGTCGGGAAGCCCAGCGCCTTCAGCGTGATGCCGGAATAAAAGTCGATATTGGGATAAAGCTTCTTCTCGACAAAATAGGGGTCGGACAGGGCGATGCGCTCCAGCTCCTTGGCGACCTCAAACAGCGGATCGTCCTTGATGCCGAGCGCGTTCAGCACGTCGTGACAGGCTTTTTGCATCACCTTGGCGCGCGGATCGTAATTTTTATAAACGCGGTGGCCAAAGCCCATCAGGCGGAACGGATCATTCTTGTCTTTCGCGCGTTCGACATATTCGGGGATGTTCTCCGGCTCGCCGATTTCTTCCAGCATATTGAGCGCCGCCTCGTTTGCGCCGCCATGCGCAGGCCCCCAGAGCGAGGCGATGCCCGCAGCTATGCAGGCAAACGGGTTTGCGCCGGACGAACCGGCAAGACGCACGGTTGAGGTCGACGCGTTCTGCTCGTGATCCATGTGCAGGATGAAGATTTTGTCCATCGCGTCGGCAAGCACCGGATTGACGACATATTCCTCCGCCGGAACGGCGAAACACATGCGCATGAAATTCTCGGTATAGCCAAGATCGTTCCGTGGAAAGACAAATGGCTGACCGATGGAATATTTGTAGGCCATCGCCGCAATAGTCGGCATTTTCGCAATCATCCGGTGACTTGCGATCATCCGTTGCTTGGGATCGGAGATGTCGGTCGAGTCATGATAAAAAGCGGCAAGCGCGCCGACCACGCCGACCATGATCGCCATCGGGTGCGCGTCGCGACGGAAACCGTTGTAAAAGTTCTTCAACTGCTCATGCACCATAGTGTGCATGGTGATGGCGCGAATGAAGTTCTCCGACTGGTCCGCGGTCGGCAGTTCGCCATGCAGCAGCAGGTACGCGACTTCGAGAAAGTTTGATTCATTCGCCAGTTGTTCAATCGGAATGCCGCGATACAGCAATATCCCCTGATCGCCGTCGATGAACGTGATCTGGCTTTCGCAGCTCGCGGTCGACGTGAAGCCAGGGTCGAAGGTGAACAGGCCTGTTTCGGGATAGAATTTGCGAAAGTCCACGACATTGGGGCCATGGGCGCCGCTGTAGACCGGGAGTTCCGTCGTCTTCCCGTCATAAGAGAGGGTCATCGATCCGGCTGGTTTCAGCTTGCTTTCCATGCGGCGCTCCTGTTGTGCGTTGCGTCATTCTTATGTTGCGGTGCGATCATAGTCAGAAACAGTAGAGTTTCCAGTGCGCCTGCGGGTTTTGACGCGATCTGTGAATGGTTTGCTTGTCATCCGTCAACTTATTGAATTCATTAAGGTTTACGAACATCTAAAGGCCCTCCGACGAGGCCGCCAGACGGGCCAGCGCTTCATCTTTTCCCAGCGCGAACAGCACTTCGCCAAGGGAGGGCGAGGGTTTGCCGGCCGTCAGGGCGGCTCTCACCGGCTGGCCCAACAGGCCAAAACCAATGCCTTTTTCCTCGACATAAGCTTTTAAGGCCGATTCGAGCGCGTCGGGGTCGGACCAGTCCGCCGCGGCGAGGCGGGCGACGATGTCGGCGATGACGGCTTTTGCACCGTCCCTGGCGAGCGCTTTCGCCGGTTTGCCGGTGAGGTCGAGCGGGTGTTTCGCCAGCAGGAAACCGGCGGCCTCAGGAACGGCGGCGAGGGTGGGGCTGCGCTCTTTCAGGAAACCGGCGGCTCTTTGAAGGCGTGCGCGCAACTCGCTGTCGACATCAAATCCCTCCCGCTCAAGAAAGGGCAGCGCCAGACCGATAAATTCGTCATCGGACAATTCCTTCATGTAGTGCGCGTTGATGAATTCAAGCTTGGCAAGGTCGAGCCGCGCCGGCGCCTTGTTAATGCCCGTCACGTCAAACCAGTCCAGCGCCTTTTCGCGCGGGATAATTTCCTCGTCGCCATGTGACCAGCCAAGGCGAAGGAGATAGTTCGCAAGCCCCTGCGGCAGAAACCCGAGGTCGCGATAGGCGTCAACGCCAAGCGCGCCATGACGCTTTGACAGTTTCGCCCCGTCCTGGCCGTGGATCAGCGGCACATGCGAAAACGACGGGACTGCCCAGCCGAGCGCCTGATGAATCTGTTGCTGTCTGGCGGCGTTATTGAGGTGATCGTCGCCACGGATCACATGGGTCACGCCCATGTCGTGATCGTCGACAACGACGGCAAGGTTATAGGTCGGGGCGCCGTCGCTCCGCAGCAGGATCAAATCGTCAAGCGCGCTGTTGGGGAAGGTGACATCGCCCTGCACTTCATCGTGAACAAGCGTTTCTCCGTCGCGCGGCGCTTTGAAGCGGATGGTGAACGGCGCGTCAGGCGCGTCGGCCAGGGCCTTGTCGCGCCACGGGCTTTCAAACCGCGCTTTGTCTTCGCGGGCCTTTGTCCGCGCCGCGTCAATTTCCGCCGCAGTCATATAGCATCGGTAGGCCGCGCCGCGCGCCAATAATTCATGCGCGATCTCGACATGGCGGTCGGCGCGCGCGAATTGCGATACCGGTTCGCCGTCCCAGTCGAGGCCGAGCCAGGACAAGCCGTTTATGATTGCATCAACCGCCGAGTCATTGTGGCGTGCGCGATCGGTGTCCTCGATCCGAAGCAGGAACTTGCCGCCGCGCCCGCGTGCGTAGAGCCAGTTAAACAGGGCGGTGCGCGCCCCCCCGATATGAAGATATCCGGTGGGCGACGGCGCGAAGCGGGTGACAACAGGCACGGTCATGACAGGGGCGGTGAGTCCTTTGGGGTTGACGCCGGAAATGGGGCCGGAAAACGGGCCGGAGAAGGGGAGCGCGGCGCGCTATAACACAGCCGCAGCAAGCAGCCTATGGTCGTTGCAGGCGGGCGCCTTAATAACACCATTTCAGCCGCCTCCGATCTGCGGGTGCGCGCGGCGGCGCTGAGCGCCGGGTTCCGGGCGATGATCGCCGCCGACATGGCGCGCGATGCGGGCCGAACAGGATTGTGGGCGCCGGTCGCCTTCGGCGCCGGGGCGGCGGCGTATCTCACCATGGCGCGTGAGCCGGCGTTCTGGCTCGCGCCGCTGCTGATGGCGGCTGCAATCGCGCTGGCGGCAAGGGTTGAGCGCTGGCGGCCCGCGGCGATGGCGGCGGCGCTCGCCGCGGCGGGGTTTGCGAGTGCGGATTTGCGCACCGCGATGGTCGGCGCGCCGATCCTTGCGGGCGACACCGGATTCGTGACGGTCGCCGGCCGCATCGCCTCGGTTGACGAGGCGGCGAAACAGCGCCGGCTGGTGATCGATGTTCACTCGGTCTCCAGCCTTGCGCCCGAGGCGACGCCGGCGCGCGTGCGCTTGAGTTGGCGCGGCAAGGCGTTCAACGCAAGGCCCGGCGATGTCGTTTCCGTGCGGGCGAAGCTGTCGCCGCCGCCGCCGCCGGTCGCGCCCGGCGGCTTCGACTTTGCAAGGCAATTGTATTTTCAGCGCATTGGCGCCGTCGGCTTCATGGTGACGCCGCCATGGGTCGACGAAAATGCGCCGCACTCGACGCGCCATCGCATCGCAGCGGCGGTCGAGGGCGCAAGGGTCGCCCTGGCGCGGCGCATCATGGCGAAGGCGCCCGGCGATGGCGGCGCGATTGTCGCCGCGGTCATCACCGGCAAACGCGAGGGCGTTTCGCAGAAAGCCGAAGCGGCGCTGCGCGATTCCGGCCTTGCGCACCTGCTTGCGATTTCCGGCCTGCACATGGGGCTGGCGACCGGCCTCATATTTTTCACCGTGCGCGGCGCGCTCGCTCTGAACGAGGCGTTGGCCCTTCGCTATCCGATCAAGAAATGGGCGGCGTTGGCGGCGCTTTTCTCCGGCGCCGGCTATCTCGTCCTGTCCGGCGGGGCGTGGTCGGCGCAGCGGGCGTTCATTATGTCGTCGATCATGTTCGCGGCGATCCTTAATGACCGGCGCGCCTTGTCGCTGCGCAATGTCGCCATCGCCGCGCTGGTCATTTTGGCGATGCGCCCCGAAGCGGTGTTGCACCCCGGCTTCCAGATGTCGTTCGCGGCGGTGACGGCGCTGATCGCCGCTTATGAATGGGCGTCGCGACGCGCCGATCCGAACCGCAGCTTCACCACACTGGCGCGCGCGCGGCGTTATGTTGTCGGCGTCGCCGCCACCGATACCATCGCCGCTCTGGCGACTGCGCCTTACAGCCTGTTTCATTTCAACCGCGCCGCCAATTTCGGCCTGCCGGCCAATGTCATCTCCATTCCCGTCATGGGGTTCTGGGTGATGCCAGCCGCCATCATCGCGCTGGCGTTGACGCCGCTAGGCCTCGACGGCCCGGCATGGCGCGCCGCCGCCGCCGGGGTGGAGGCGATTTTAACCGTCGCGACGTGGACGTCATCACTGCCAGGCGCCGTCAGCGTCGTGGCGCACTGGCCCGGGGCGGCGCTGGCGCTGGTCACGCTTGGCGGTTTGTGGCTGTGCCTGATGGCCGGGCGCTGGCGCATCGCCGGCATCGCGGCCTTGCCGGCGGCGGTCGTCATGTCGGCGTATACGCCGCGCACGGACATTTTCATCGCCGATGGCGGTGATAATGTCGGCGTCGTCATGGCGCGCGCCAATTCTTCAGAAAGCGCGAGGGAGTTCGTCCTGTATGATCGCCGCCGCAGCCGGTTCGCCGCCACGGCGTGGAAAGAATTCGCCGGCATGGATACGCGCCGGGCGCCGACGGGGCGTCTTGCCGATGTTGCGCGCTGCGACGACGGCGGCTGTGCGGCGATCGTCAAAACCGCGCGGGTCGCGGTGTCGAACGCGCCGCAGGGCTTTGACGATGATTGCGCGCGGGCCGATCTGGTCATCGCGCTGTACCCCGTCGATCCGGACGCGCGCCGAGCCTGCCCGGCGACAGTTCTTGACCGGCGCGCGGCATGGCGCGAGGGCGCGCACGCCATCACCATCGGGCGCGATGGCAAGCTCGCCATTCGCAGCGTCGCCGCCGCCCGCGGCCAGCGGCCATGGACGGCCGCGCGCGCGGGATGACTATTCCTCGGCGTCGACCGGATCCGCACTTCGGTCAGCGTCGATCACGGCCAGCGGCGACGCGTGATCGACGATATATTTCCAGCCTTCGGCAGTGGCGACGGAAACATCAGTAAACCGACCTTCCCAATGCGTCGCGTCGCCGCCGCCGGCAGGCGTCGCCGACATTTTCCAGAGGCCCCATGCGGCGTGGGCGTCGCCCATATCCATTTCGCCCGTCTGATCGAGGGAGACGGTAAAGCCGTTGAACGCTTCGAAGAACGGCGCCCAGGATGCCGCGATGGCGGCGGGCCCGACCGAGACGTCGCCTTCCGGCCCATAGGAAGTGGCGTCGGGCGTGTAAAGCGCGGCGAGGGCGCCGGCGTCCTCCGCAACGATGGCGGCGGCGAAGGCGTCTTGCAACGCTTTGGCGCTGCCGGGCGTGGTTTCCTGGGCGAAGGCGGGTGCGGCCAGAAGCGTCGCCGCGAGAGCAAGTGACATCGTTTTCATGAAAAGTCCCCTTCGGTAGCGAGTGAAAAAAAACCGAACGCAACCGGCAAAGCCTATCACTCTTACGCCATCGCCTCCAAGCGGCGGGCACATGACAGCGCGGTAAGGATGGCCGCGCGCAGGGGGCGGCGTTCGCACGTGCAAGGATGGTTGCCGCCCCGATCATTTCTTGAGAGGCGCGCGATCATGCGCGAGTTTCCACCGGCGCCACTTCACTTTGCGGATTTCCTCCGGCATGTGCAACGTCCGTTCCACCAGACCGTCATGCTCGCCGTTTTCCAGGCGCGCGATCAACCCGCGCACGCGGGCCTGCCGGATGTCATGCGTTGCTTCATTCTTGACAAAGTTTGGTTGCGGGTCGGGGTGGTTGGCGAATTTACAATTGCGCTGCCGTCCGGCGCAGAGCGGAATAAAGTCGTCTGCATCAACATAACAATCGCAATCGTAATCGCGCGGGCTGGCGCTCGGGTCGCCGGCGCTCCGGCGCTTTTGCGCAAAGATGCGCGGCGCTTCGACGTAATAGGCGTAATCAGAGACGATTTCGCATAACTTCTCCAGCCAGTCTTGCGCGCTATATGACGATTCCTTGTCCGCCGCGTCCTGTTTCCGGGGTTCGGTTGATTTTTTACGCAACTGATATCTCCATTGTTTTAATAATCAGTATCAGGAACAAGATGTCTCGCGAGGCGCGCAAACAGGAAAGCCGGCGAATGCCGGCAAATTAAAGAATCCGCGCGAAGTATGTCGATGCATAGGCGATCTCCTCCGCAGTTCCGTCGAACTCGAAAGCATAAACAAAAGAGAGGTTGCGCGGGGCGCGCTGCATCCTTCTGTAGTAAAACAAGTGGGACGCATTGCGCCCCGCGCACGGCGCGCCGGCTCTCGCCCTTGCGCCCTGGTGTTTTATCGGCTGATCCGGCCGTCTTCGTTTCCGGTGGAAACTCCAAAGCCCGGCGCCTCGCCGTCGCGCATCGAAGGCCCGTCCGTTTCGCGGGGCCCGCGGCGCGCGCGCACCAGGTCGAAGCCGTTTGAGAACGGAGCGCTCAACCGCCTCTCCACGCCTCGACTGACAAGCATGTTAGGGCGCCTTTGAGGGAGGGGGATAAGTCGGGGGATAGATGCGGGGATAAGTGGCGGGATAAGTCGGGGGATAAGTGGCGGGATAGATTTTTGTTTCCCTGCAATTTCAACAGGATAATTGGTTAACGGATTTTTTTCAAAAATCTCTCCGCCGGCCCGCCCTGCCGGCGTATTCTTCCGCCCCAAATTCCGTTCACTCCGCCGAAACGGCGCACGGGAAATACCTGCCAAATACTCCGCTCACCCCGACAAAAGTCGGGGTCCATTGATCTTTGCCGGTCTTCGCCGAAGTTCATAACCTGTCGGCCTTCGCCGAAGGGCGCCGGAATGGGCGGAAGGAGAACTTACGTATTCACCATGCCGGCGCACAGCCGTTTGATGATCTCGCGCATCTGGCCGGCGAATTCAGGGTCGACGCCGGTGTCGTCGAGGGCGCGGCCCATCGCGCCGGCCCAGTCGTCGGCGAGGCCCTGATCGATTTTGAAGCGCGAATGAAGCGTCATCATGCAGGTGTTCTCGCGCGCGTCGAACCAGTCGCGCGGCCCGCCCATCCACCCGGTCAGGAACCCGGCGAGCGACACGCGCATCGGCGCAAGGTCCGCCGCGTGAATGGCGCGCAGGCGCGCATAGGCGGGGTCGGTCTCCATCAGATCGTAAAACCGGTTCACCAGCTTCGCGATATTCTCCGCCCCGCCGATCGCCTCATAAGCGGTGGTCGGCGTCCTGGCGGTCGGGCTGGCGGCGTCGGTGGGCATTCAGATGGCGCTTTCTATATGTGCGGAGCCTGCGGCCGTAATTTATTTGCTGGGGCGATCAGGTTCAAAGTGGCCAATGGTCGCTGGCGGCGCGGGCGTGCGCGGTTTGTGAAAAACCCGTCATTCCGGGTCTCGCAAAGCGAGAACCCGGAATCCATCAGATATGGACTCCGGGTTCGGCGCGAAGCGCCGCCCCGGAGTGACGATGGGTTTTGCGCGCTTGTCCTGCGTTTCTCACAATTCTATATTCGATGTTGCGAAAGGGAGAAGGCCAAATGTTCGAGATAGGCGGTGTCGAAATTTCTGCCAGCCAGATCGCCATTGCGCTTGCAGTTCCCATTGTGGCGCTGATGATAGGCAAGATGATAAAGTCGCCAACGCGCCCGTTCAACGATCCGTATGCGGATACGGAGTTCGATGAAAATGGCGCCGTGCGCGAGACTGAAGATTCGAAGCAATAGGCGTCTACGAGAATTTTTTAGACAAACACTCTGCTCATTTCGGCGGGCGCCGGAATCAATTTTCGGAGACAGTTATGGACCCCGGCTTTCGCCGGGGTGAGCGGAGTATTTGGTTTGTGTTTCCTGTTTGCGCGCATTCGCGCGCGGGCGGCCACGGATCACCGTTTGCGGCTGCGTGAATTGCCGGGCGCGCGTTTTGGCTTTGACAGCAGCGTCGACACCGTTCCCTCGCTTTTCGTGATCCGTCCTTTCGAGCCTTTCTCCACCGCGGCCTCAACGGCGGACTGCCGCGCGAAGGGGTCGTCGGCGACAACGAGTTCGGTTTCCTGCAACCGCCTGATTTCATCGCGAAGGCGCGCGGCGGTTTCGAATTCAAGGTTCGCCGCCGCCTCGCGCATGTCTTTTTCAAGGCCCGCGATAACGGTTTTGAGGTTGTGGCCAAACTCCGCGCCATCCTCGGCCAACCCCGCAACCCGACCGCGAAGGCGGTCATGACCCACAAATGTCTGGCCCATGGCGGCTTTGGCGCCTTCGTCGTCGCTGCGCGCGATGTCGGAAATCATCGCCCTGGTGGTTTCCGGCGTGATGCCGTGGGCGGCGTTGTGGGCCTCCTGTTTTTCGCGGCGGCGTTCGGTTTCGGCCATCGCGCGCTCCATCGAGCCGGTGATACGGTCTGCATAGAGAATAACCTTGCCGTCGACATTGCGCGCGGCGCGGCCGATGGTTTGCACCAGCGAGGTTTCAGAGCGCAGGAAACCTTCCTTGTCGGCGTCGAGAATGGCGACGAGCCGGCATTCGGGAATGTCGAGCCCCTCGCGCAGCAGGTTGATGCCGACCAGCACGTCAAACGCGCCCAGGCGCAAATCGCGGATGATCTCGATCCGCTCCAGCGTTTCAACGTCAGAGTGCATGTAGCGCACTTTGACGCCCTGATCGTGCATGTATTCGGTCAGGTCTTCGGCCATGCGTTTGGTCAGCACGGTGACGAGGCTGCGCCCGCCGTGTTTGGCGACCGTGCGCACTTCGGCGATGACGTCGTCGACCTGGTTGGCCTTGTCGGCGGCGACGGGGCGCACCTCGACTTGCGGGTCGACAAGCCCGGTCGGGCGAATCACCTGTTCGGTGAAGACGCCGCCGGTGCGCTCCATCTCCCATGTGCCGGGGGTCGCGGAAACGTGCACCGTTTGCGGGCGCATCTTCTCCCACTCCTCGAATTTCAGCGGCCGGTTGTCCATGCACGAGGGCAGGCGGAAGCCGTATTCGGCAAGCGTTCTTTTGCGGTTGAAGTCGCCGCGGAACATCGCGCCGATCTGGGGCACGGTGACGTGGCTTTCGTCGCAGAAGATGAGCGCATCGTCGGGCAAATATTCAAACAGCGTCGGCGGCGGCTCGCCGGGATTGCGGCCCGTGAGATATCGCGAATAGTTTTCAATGCCGGCGCAGCTTCCCGTGGCGGCCATCATCTCAAGATCGAACTGCACCCGCTGGTCGAGGCGCTGCGCTTCCAGAAGCCGGCCTTCCTCGCGCATGATGGGGAGCGTCTCGTTCAGTTCTTGCTTGATGCCCGCAATCGCCTGGTTCAGCGTCGGGCGCGGCGTCACATAGTGGGAATTGGCGTAGACGGTGATCTCTTCAAGCTCGCCGGTCTTTTGCCCCGTCAGCGGATCGAACTCGACAATCGCCTCGATCTCGTCGCCGAACATCGACACCCGCCAGGCGCGGTCTTCATAGTGGGCGGGGAAGATCTCGATCACATCGCCCCTGGCGCGAAACGAACCGCGGGCGAACCCCGCATCGGCGCGTTTGTATTGCAGGGCGACAAGGTCGGCGAGCAATTGCTTGCGCTCGATCTCCTGGCCGAGTTTCACCGAAAACGTCATCGCCGTATAGGTCTCAACCGAGCCGATGCCGTAAATGCACGACACCGACGCGACGATGATGACGTCGTCGCGTTCCAGCAGGGCGCGGGTCGCGGCGTGGCGCATCCGGTCGATCTGTTCGTTTACGGAAGATTCCTTCTCGATATAGGTGTCAGTGCGCGGCACATAGGCTTCCGGCTGGTAATAGTCGTAATACGACACGAAATATTCCACCGCATTGTCGGGGAAGAACGCCTTGAACTCGGTGAACAACTGCGCCGCCAGCGTCTTGTTCGGGGCAAGGATGAGGGCCGGGCGCTGGCACGCTTCGATCACCTTGGCCATGGTGAAGGTCTTGCCGGTGCCGGTCGCCCCCAACAGCACCTGGTCCCACTCGCCGGCCTGTATGCCGCCGGTCAGCTCGGCGATCGCGGTCGGCTGGTCGCCCGCCGGCTCATAGGCGGAAACGACGCGCAGGGGCTTTGACAGTTTCTTCGTCGTCGCCGGGCGTTCCGGCCGATGCGGCGTCCACGCTTCCAGCGGCTCGGCGAGGCGCTCGTGATAGGTCGCGACGCTTTCGGAAAATCCACCGGGCGTGATGTCGGCCTTGGGTGTGGTCGGTTGCGTCGCCGCTTTGGGGCGGCGCGCTTTCGGGTCATATCCGGGGCGGTGTTTCTGGTCAGTGGCCATGGCGTGAACATAATGCGAACGCCATAGAATGGAAGGGGCGCGAGCGGCCGAACAGCGGCGGAGTCTCACATTCCGACCCTACTCTCCGCAAGCGTCATGAAGCGCGGATCACGCCGAAGCCCGTTCATTTCCTGATAGAAAAAAACGATCGCGCCATCCCGCTTCGTCTTGCGCGCCTCGGCGATTCCATCACGTTGGAGAACGCCACACTCGCAGGCCTGCACCAGGACGATTTCGGGTGAGGGGGGAAGGCGCTGCCGTTGAAAGGGTCGAACCCGAAACCGGGAATTTGCGCGCTGCTGTGACCAAGGTCACAGGGCGCCGGCGCGATCACGGGACATACTGCAAATCAGAGGCGGGCAATGGCCTCTCACCTACGGTATACAGCTCGGTTCGCTGGCCTGCTGCGCCAACCCTCCCGGCGGCGTCTGACACACAGCCCTGTGTCCTTGATGCCCGGGCTTGCCCGGATAGCTTCGCCAGCGTTCGACCCCGGCGGCGGACAAGTCGCCCAACGAGCCCGCTCCGCCGGGGTCGCATGAACGCAAGCCCATTCTCGGGGGAGAGGGCTTGCGTTCGTTTTTCCCGACATCGCCGCTTTTGCGCCTTTGGCGCGGGTTTCAGGCTTTGCGCCTTTGGCGCGGGAGGCATATTCTCCTGCGGGAATCGGCGGGCGGCGCAACGGGGCGGGGCCGCGAACGGGAGTGAGAAATGCAAAAATTTTTGAAAAACCTGTGCGTGGCGGGGGCCGGCGCTGCGGCGGTCATGAGCGCGCACGCTGTCGCCGGCCCGGCCGAAGACCTCGACGCGTTGTTCGACGAATACTGGGTGAACGAGCTGGAGGAAAACCCGTTCGCCGCCACTTTTGCCGGCGTCAGCGAGTTCAACGACCGCGTGCCGGGCGTTGCGCCTGACGATTATGCACGTCGGCTGGCGGAGGCCGAAGCGTTCAAGGCGCGCCTGGCGCAGATCGACCTTTCGGCCGTTGACGAGAACGACCGGTTAAGTGCGCGTTTGCTCGGTTTCATTCTCAAGCACGATATCGCGCTCGCCGAATTTCGCCCGTGGCTGAAGCCGTTTCTCGCAGAGGGCGGATTTCATTCAGATGTCGTGTATCTGGTTGGCGCCACCACGTTCCGTACAGGGAGCGATTATCAGGACTATCTGACAAGACTGGCGGCGCTGCCCGGCTATCTTGACCAGAATGTCGCCAATATGCGCCTTGGCCTCGCCGAAGGGGTGAGCCAGCCAAAGGAGATCCTGTTCGGTGTTCTGCCGACGTTCGATGCGCTGGCGGTCGGCGGCGTCGAGGCGCATCCGCTTTATGCGCCGTTCGCTGAAATGCCGGCGGCTATCCCGTCCAAGCAACAGGCCGCGCTGCGCGAAAAGGCGCGTGAGGTTATCGGCGACCAGGTGATCCCCGCCTATGGACGCGTTGCGGCCTTCATGAACGAGGAATATGCGCCGAATGCGGCCGATGTCGTCGGCATTGGCGATGAGCCCGACGGTAAAGCGCACTATGAGGCGCTGGTGCGCTATTACACCACGCGCGACGACGCGACCCCGGAAGCGATTCACAAGCTTGGCCTGAAAGAAGTGGCGCGCATCAGGAAAGAAATGGACGCCGTCATCAGGAAAACCGGCTTTGACGGCGATTTCAGAGCGTTTCAGGAATTTCTGCGTACGGATGAACAGTTTTACGTGAAGACGCCTGAAGAATTGCTGATGCACGCGGCGTGGATCGCAAAATCAATCGACGGCAAATTACCCGGTTATTTCGGCAAGCTGCCGCGCCAGCCCTATTCGGTTCAGCCGGTGCCGGCGGCGATTGCGCCGAATTACACCACCGGGCGCTATTCACCGTCGCCGCCGGACAGCGACGAGGGTGGCGAATACTGGGTGAATACCTATCAGCTCGACAAGCGCCCGCTTTACGAGTTGCCGGCGCTGACCCTGCACGAAGCCGTGCCGGGCCACCACCTTCAGGGCGCGCTCTCCTATGAGGTGGAAGACGCGCCGGCGTTTCGCACGCAGTTTTATCCGCATGCGTTCGGCGAGGGTTGGGGGCTTTATGCGGAAAAGCTGGGCGTTGAAATGGGCGTTTACAAAACTCCTTATGAAGAGTTCGGCCGGCTGTCTTACGAAATGTGGCGCGCCTGCCGGCTGGTGATTGATACCGGCCTGCATTCGAAAGGTTGGACGCGCCAGCAGGCGCTTGATTATCTCGCGGACAATACCGCGTTGTCTTTGAAGAATGTGCAGACGGAAGTTGACCGCTACATCACATGGCCGGGCCAGGCGCTCGCCTATAAAATGGGTGAGCTGACGTTCTGGGAACAGCGCGCAAAAGCGGAAAAAGCGCTCGGCGAAGATTTCGACCTTCGCGACTTTCATGACGCCGTGCTGACCAAAGGCGGCCTGCCGCTAGAGATCGTCGCCGAAGAAGTCGACGCCTATATCGCTCGCACCAAAGCGCAATGACGACGACGCCGGTTATCGAGACTGCCCGGCTTCTCCTGCGCGGGCGCACGATCAACGATTTTGCGGCCTACGCCGCGATCTGGCGTGAGCCGGAAGTCGTGGCGCGCATCGGCGCCGGCCAGCCGCTGAGTGAGGAAGACGCGTGGAACAAATTTTCGCGCATGGCCGGCGTTTGGGCCTTGCTCGGCTATGGGTTCTTCCTGGTCGAGGAAAAGTCGACCGGCGCGGTGATTGGCGATATCGGCGTTTGCGATTTCAAACGCGACATCACGCCAAGCCTTGCCGGCATGCCGGAATTCGGCTGGGTGCTGTCATCGGCCGCGCACGGCAAAGGCTATGCGAAAGAGGCGGTGGCCGCAGTAATCGACTGGGCGCGCATAAAATTTCCCGGCGCAACATTTTGCTGCATCATCGATGCTGACAATCTCGCGTCAATCGCAATTGCAGAAGCGTTCGGCTTCCGGCGGGCGGCGACCGGCGCCTATCATGGCGGCGAGGTGGTGATCTTCCACCGTCCGCCGGACGCGTGAATTTCACGATAACGCATTGGGGCCGTTGACCCCAGGGGGGGATAACGGCCTCCCCGCCAATGTGACTGAGATCACTCCCACGAACACCGATGTGGCTATCGACGGGGTGGAGTTCAAGTTCATGCTGGCGCCGGAAACCGAAGCCCCTGCGGAAATGGTCTTCTATATCCCGGAATGGAAGGCGCTTTCGATGGCGGAGGACGTCAACCGACTGCAGCACAATATTTACTCGATGCGTGGCGCGAAGATTCGTGACGCCGGGAGTTGGTCGAAATACATCCACCAGGCCATCGTGAATTGGGGAGCGAACGTTGAAGTCCATTACGGCCCGCACACATGGCCGGTTTGGGGCAATGGCCAGGTCGTGAACTACCTGAAAAACCAGCGTGACCTCTACAAGGCGATCAACGACCAGACCAACCGTCTGGCCAATTATGGGCTTCGTCCGCGCGATATCGCGGAACAGATCACCATCCCAGACGCTATCATGAAAAAGTGGGAAAACCGTGACTATTACGGCCAGTTCGAAAACAACGTGATCGCGACCTATGTCCGCAATCTTGGCTGGTTCGACGCCAATCCGACGGAATTGGCGCGATGGCCTGATGCGCAATCCGGAAAGCGTTTCGTCGAGGCGTTCGGTGGCGAAGACGTCGTGATCCAAAAGGCGATCGGCTACTACAATAAAGGTGATTATCGCTTCACTGCGGAGCTGCTAAACAAGTGCCGGTATCGAATATGAAGGCGCCGAGCCTGCCGCCGGCGGCCTGTTCGATGGCGCTGTGCTGTGTGGCCGGATCGATCGGCGACGCTGCTATCCTGCTACAGGAGGATAGCAGCACACTGGCCCCCGCAGTGAAGGTAAGGTCGCGCCGGGTCATTCGGTTAGAGATGTGCAGGAATGTGCTCCATCTCCGTTTGCGAAACATCAGTGGCTCGAAACAGGTTTGTTCTCTACCAAAACAGTAGGCAAAACCTGCGCATCATCAAAGCCCGCGCCGTCAAGGCCCGCGCCGCCAAGGCCCGCGCCAACAAGGATTGTGCGACTGCGAAGAAAGTGTCACAATCGGGTCGATGACCGAAAAACCTGTGGCTTTCGACGAAATGAACGGCGCCGGCGCTGAGCGGCGCGAACCTTACCACGCCTATCTTGACTGGTACGAAACCCAACGCGACGACGCGCTTCGGCGGAAGGCGCGCGATTGCGAACGGTTTTTCCGCCGCACCGGCATCACCTTCAACGTGTATGGCGCGAAGGAGGCGGCTGAACGGCTGATCCCTTTCGATATCATTCCGCGGATCATTTCCGGTCGCGAATGGAGCCAGTTGACGCGCGGTATTGAACAGCGCGTTCGAGCGATCAACGCCTTTCTTTACGACATCTATCATCGCCAGGAGATTTTGCGCGCGGGGCGTATTCCGGTCGACGCGATCGCCAATAACGATGCGTTCCTGCCGCAGATGATTGGCGTCATGCCGCCGGGCGGCGTTTACACCCATATCGTCGGCGTCGATTTGGTGCGCACCGGGCCCGACGAATTTTACGTGCTTGAGGATAACGCGCGCACGCCGTCCGGCGTTTCCTACATGCTCGAAAACCGCGAAACCATGTTGTACATGTTTCCCGAGCTGTTCTCGCGCATTCGCGTACGCGAGGTTTCCGATTATCCCGAACGATTGCGTCGCTCGCTGGCCGCGTGTGCGCCGTCCGGCGCCGGGGCGCGCCCTGAAATTGCGGTGCTGACGCCGGGCATTCACAATTCCGCTTATTTCGAACATGCGTTTCTCGCCGATCAGATGGGCGCGGAACTCGTCGAAGGGGTCGACCTGCGCATCATCGACGGGCGCATCGCGATGCGCACGACGCGCGGATACAAACCCATCGACGTTCTTTATCGCCGCATCGACGACGCCTATCTCGATCCGTTGTCGTTCCGGCCGGACTCGCTGCTTGGCGCGCCGGGGGTGTTCGACATTTACCGCGCCGGCGGCATTACGCTTGCGAATGCGCCGGGCGCCGGCATCGCCGACGACAAGGCGATCTATTCCTACATGCCCGAGATTATCGAGTTTTATACCGGCGAAGCGGCGATATTGAAAAACGTGCCGACATGGCGGTGCTCAGAGCCCGATGCGCTCGCCTATGTTCTGGAACATCTCGAAGAACTGGTGGTCAAACAGGTGCACGGCTCGGGCGGCTACGGCATGCTGGTCGGGCCGGCGGCCAGCAAAAAGGAAATCCACGATTTCCGCGCAAAGCTGAAAGCGCGGCCCGACCATTACATCGCCCAGCCGACGCTGGCGTTGTCGACGACGCCGATCCTGACCAAGGCCGGGCTTGCGCCGCGCCACGTCGATCTTCGTCCGTTTGTGCTGGTGTCGCCCGGCCGCATCGACATTACGCCGGGCGGGCTCACGCGTGTCGCCCTTAAACAGGGCTCTCTCGTCGTCAACTCCAGCCAGGGCGGCGGCACCAAAGACACCTGGGTGCTGAAGGAGTAGGACGATGCTAGGAAAAACCGCAGGCGGACTATTCTGGATGTCGCGCTATCTTGAGCGTACCGAGAATAATGCGCGCCTGATTGAAGCCGGCATGCGCATTGCGCTGACTCATTCGGCGCAGGCTGAGAACGAATGGGCGTCGATCATTGCAACGGCCGGCGCGCGCGATGCGTATCTTGCCGTTCACGACGGTTATGACGCCGAGCGCGTTGTTGATTTTCTGCTGCGCGATATCCGCAATACGTCGAGCGTGTATGCCGCGATGGAAACGGCGCGGTCGAATGCGCGACTGGTGCGCACGGCGCTGACGCGCGAAGCGTTCGAGGCGATCAACGAAAGCTGGCTGGTGCTGAAAGCCGCGCTGGCGCGGCCGGTCAGCGAACGCGACTTGCCCGAAGTGTTGAATCTCGTCCGCCAGCAGGCGGCGCTGGTGCGCGGCGCCGTCATGGGGACGATGCTGCGCAATGAGATCTACAATTTCATGCGGCTGGGGACATTTCTTGAACGCGCCGACAACACCGCGCGCATTCTCGATGTGAAATATTATGTCCTGCTGCCGGCGGCGTCGTTCGTCGGGTCGGCGATCGACAATATTCAATGGGAAATGATCCTGCGCGCCGTTTCCGCTCACCGGTCGTTTCGCTGGCTGACCGGCGGCGACGTCAGCGCCGCGGGAATCGCCGAGTTCTTGATCCTCGATCAGCGCATGCCGCGGTCGCTGGCGTTTTGCTGTTCAAAGATCGTCGAAAATTTCCATCACCTCGAAACCGAGTATGGCGTCCAGACCGAAAGCGGGCAGCGCGCGCGCGAGATTGAATTGCGGGTGAAAAACTCGTCCATCGAAACGATCTTCGATGGCGGCCTGCACGAATTTTTGCAAAACTTTCTTCGTGATGTCGCGGAGTTAGGGCGCCAGATCGAGGAAGATTTCAGGTTTACGAAATAGCCCCATGAAAATTTCAATCACCCATTTGACTGAGTATCACTACGATCACCCCGTGCCCTACGGGTTGCAGGAAATTCGACTGGCGCCGCAAAACGACAGCGGCCAGAACATCGGCCGCTGGGACGTGCATCTCGATGGCGGCGTCGAACAGGCGCAGTTTCTCGACCAGCATGGCAACAAGGTGATGCTGATCAGCCTCGACGCCGAGAGTCACCGTTTCGGCATTCGCTGCGAAGGCGAGGTCGACACGATTGACCAGGCCGGCGTGGTCGGGCGCCATAGCGGGTATGCGCCGCTCTGGCTTTATTTGCGCGACACCGCGTTGACGCGCGCGGGCTCGGGCATTGAAAATCTGGCGCGCGGCGTCGAAAAGGGCGATGGCGGCGACGTTGCGCATTTGCATGCGCTGGCGGCGGCGATCACCGATGCGGTGACGTTTGAAGTCGGCCGCACCGACGCGGAAACCACCGCCGAGTCCGCGCTCGCCGCGGGGCATGGCGTGTGCCAGGACCAGACCCATATTTTTCTGGCGGCCGCCCGCCTGCTCGGCTATCCCGCGCGTTATGTCAGCGGCTATTTGTTGATGGAAAATCAGGTCGATCAGGACGCCAGCCATGCCTGGGCCGAAGCCTATATCGACGATCTGGGCTGGGTCGGGTTCGATCCTGTTAACCGGATTTCACCGGACGCGCGTTATATCCGCACGGCGTACGGGCTTGACTATAGCGAGGCGGCGCCGATATCCGGCGTCCGCTTTGGCGAAAGCCCGGAATCTTTGAATGTGTCGATACAGGTGCAGCAATAACGCGGATAGCGCCGGCGGTTCATGGGAAACTGACAAATGACGTATGGGGTGGGCTTGCGCCTGAACCGGGGCCTGGTGTTCATGTCCGACACACGGACGAACGCCGGCGTCGATAATATTTCAACATTCCGCAAGATGTTTACCTGGCGCACGCCGGGCGAGCGTTTCATGACCATGCTCACGGCGGGCAATCTGGCGACGACGCAGGCAGTCGTCAGCATGCTTGACGAGCGCACCAAGACGCCGGCCGAACGCCGGCCGTCCATTCTGGAAGCCCCGACCATGTTTCAGGCGGCGCGCATTGTCGGCGACACATTGAACGACGTTATCAAATCATCGAATACCGGCGGGCCGGAGGCTGAGACGAAATTCGGCGCCACGCTGATCTTTGGCGGTCAGATCGCCGGCATGGAGCCACGTCTTTTCATGATCTACCCGGAGGGTAATTTCGTCGAGGCGAGTGCGGAAACGCCGTTTTTCCAGATTGGCGAGACGAAATACGGGCGGCCCATCATCCTGCGCGCCTATGATCCGGATATGAGTTTTGAAGACGCGATCAAGCTGTTGTTCGTGTCGTTCGATTCAACGATCAAGGCCAACCTCTCCGTCGGCATGCCGCTTGACGTGCAGGTGGTTGAAGATAACAGCTTTACGCCCGTTCATGAGCGCAGGGTCGACGCCGATGACGAATATTTCGCGCAGATTTCCGACGGCTGGGGCGAGGCGTTAAAGCGCGCGTTTCATTCCCTGCCGCCGTACAATATTGATTAATCACACCAGACTCAAACCGCCTGGCGCGTAAAGCTGTCGGCGAATTGTTCGCGCAGGGCCTGTTTTTGCACCTTGCCCATGGCGTTGCGCGGCAGGGCGTCAACGAAGACGAATTTGCGCGGCTGTTTGAACCGCGCCAACGCAGAAACGGCGCCGGCGAGTGCAGCGTCGTCGGGTCGGGCGGCGCCGGGCTCAGCGACGATCACGGCGATGACGCCTTCGCCCATGTCAGGGTGAGGAACGCCGATGACGGCGCTTTCGCCGACGCCGGGCAGGGCGTCGAGAATTTCCTCGATCTCTTTTGGATAGACATTATAGCCGCCGACAATGACGAGGTCTTTGGCGCGCCCCGACAGGGTGAGGCGGCCGTCGCCTGACAAAAAGCCGACATCGCCGGTTGAAAACCAGCCGCCGTCGCGAAATTCTTCCGCGGTTTTTTCCGGCATGCGCCAATAGCCGGCGAACACGTTGGCCCCGCGCACTTCAACCGCGCCCGGCGCGCCGGCGGCCAGCGGTTCGCCGTCGCCGGTCACGCGAATTTCAACGCCGGGAAGGGCGTACCCGACCGTGCCGGCGATGCGCGCGCCGTCAAGCGGGTTCGACGCGATCATGCCGGCTTCCGACATGCCGTAGCGTTCGAGAATTTTCATGCCCGTCCGCTGTTCAAACTCCTTGAACGTCTCGGCGGTCAGCGGCGCCGAGCCGGAAATGAACAGGCGCATGTTTTTACACTCGGCGCGGGAAAATTCCGGCGTCGCCAGCAGGCGCGTGTAAAATGTCGGTACGCCCATCATCACGCTTGCACGCGCCATTGCCGCGCGCACGTCCGTAACGTCGAATTTCGGCAGGAACAAAACTTCCGACGCATTCAGCATCGCGGTGTGCAAGGCGACGAACAGGCCGTGAATGTGAAAGATCGGAAGCGCGTGCAGCAACACGTCGCCGGGTTGGAAGCCCCATAGTTTGTGCAGCGCCTGCGCATTACTGCGCAAATTGCGGTGGGTCAGCATGGCGCCTTTCGAGCGCCCGGTGGTGCCGGAGGTGTAGAGAATGACCGCAAGGTCATCGTCATGACATGGCGCAACGCCGTCGAGCGGCGGCGCTTTTTGCGCGCTGTCAATCAGCGTGCCGGCGCCGTCGGGCCCGAGCGTCAGAACTTTCGGCCCGCGTGGGGC
Source organism: Parvularculaceae bacterium (assembly GCA_041398145.1). Lineage (GTDB taxonomy): Bacteria > Pseudomonadota > Alphaproteobacteria > Caulobacterales > Parvularculaceae > Amphiplicatus. The sequence goes on from JAWKVF010000005.1 coordinate 172,330, forward strand.
GGCGCCTTCGCGGGCCGGGTCGCACACGAAAATCGCCGGTTCCGCATCGGCGATAAAATACCCGATCTCATCGGCCGTATAGGCGGTGTTGAGCGGCAGATAGACAAGCCCGGCGCGCAAGGCCGCAAGATAAAGCGCAACATTTTCCGGCGACTTTTCCACCTGCACGGCGATGCGGTCGCCGCGGCGCGCCCCCAGCGCCCGCAGCGCGCCCGCGATCTGCGCCGACAGGCGGTCAATCTCGCCATAGGTTCGGCTTTCGCCGCCGGTTACAGTCGGGCCGGAAAGTGTGAGAAAAGGCCGGTCCAGCGCCGGCGTAAAAGCGGATTTCAGCGTCGCGAAAAAGTTTTCTTCGGTCATTCTGGCGTTCAGTCCTGTTTGTTACTTTTCCGGCCTGTTACTTCTCAGGTTTGTTACTTCTCTGGTGCGGTGAACGTTTCCGGGTCGAGCGCGTGCATCGCATCAAATTCGCTCAGGAATATACGCCCGGTCAGGCGTTCAGGAAAATCTGAACGTTTAAGGCGGTCCATCACCGGGCCTTTCACTTCTGACAGGTGCAGTTTCGCCCCGGCAGCGGAGAGGCGCATGTTGGTTTCTTCAAGGCTTTCAAGCGCGCTTGCGTCAATATTGCTGATCGCTGAACACATCAACACGACATGCTCAACGGCGGGGGCGTTGGCGATGAGCGCCAGAATACGGTCTTCCAAAAACCGCGCATTCGCGAAATAAAGATCGCTGTCGATCCTGATCGAGACGACCTTGGGGCTGGTCACCACCTGGTGGCGCTTGACATTGCGAAAATGCTCCGTACCCGGCACCTGGCCGACGACCGCCCAGTGCGGGCGGCTCGACCGGTAGAGCAACAGCGAAATCGACAGCGCAACGCCGGCGATGACGCCGGCTTCGACGCCGAAGCCGAATACGCCGACAATGGTCGCCAGCATCGCGGCGAAATCACTTTTCGAATATCGAAACGTGCGCTTGATGGCGCCGATGTCGATCAGCGACAACACCGCAACGATGATCGTCGCCGACAACACCGCCTTTGGCAGGTAAAAAAGATAAGGCGTTAAATACATCGCCGCGAAGGCGATGCCGATGGCGGTGAACGCGCCCGCCGCCGGCGTGCGCGCCCCGGCGTCGAAATTGACGACAGACCGGGCGAAGCCGCCAGTCACGGGAAAGCCGCCGGCGAATCCGGCCGCAACGTTCGACGCGCCAAGCCCGATCAGCTCCTGATCGAGGTCAATGCGTTCGCGCCGCTTGGCGGCAAGGGTTTGCGCGACGGAAACCGATTCCACATAGCCGATGATCGCGATCAGCAGCGCAGCGCCGGCAAGATCTGGAATTAACGCACGGTCGATCTGCGGGACGGCGAGCGCCGGCAGGCCGCGCGGGGTTTCGCCGACAATGGCGACGCCGGCCTGATCGAGGCGCAACGCCGCGGCGATGGCGATGGAGACGATGACCGCAAGCAAAGGTGCGGCCCGCGCGATCACGCTGGCGGCGCGCTCGTTCAAGCCCGCGGACAATAACGCCGGTTTGGCGAATTCGCGCGCCCACCACAAAAATCCGATGGCGCCGGCGCCAATCGCCAGTGTAATCGCATTCGTCGCGCCGATATTTTCAAAAAGCTGGATAACGATTTCGACCAGCGTGTCGCCGCCCGCGTTCACGCCAAGAATGTGTCTGGCCTGCGTCGCCGCTATGAGAACGCCCGATGCGGTGATGAACCCGGAAATGATCGGATGACTGAGGAAATTGGCGAGAAAGCCGAGCCGCAGCGCGCCCATGACCAGAAGGATGAGCCCGGTCATCAGCGCCAGCGCCATGGCGATCTGCGCATAGGAGTCTTCGCCGCTTTGAGCGAATTCACCAACGGCGACGGCGGTCATCAGCGATACGACCGCGACCGGGCCGACCGCCAACGTCGAGCTCGCGCCGAAAATGGCGTAGGCGACAAGCGGCGTGATCGAGGCGTAAAGCCCCGCCTCAGGCGGCAAGCCGGCGATCAACGCATAGGCGAGCGATTGCGGGATCAGCATGATGGTGACGATCACCGCCGCCAGCAAATCGTCGGTCAAAAGCGAGCGATCATAGCGCCTGCCCCAATCAAGGATCGGGAAAAATCGCCGCCATCCGCGCCCGGCTGCGCCGTTATCGCCTGCGCTCATCGGGTCCACACGCATCGGCTCAGAACTGGTTGAGCGGCAGTTTCAGATAGCGAACGCCATTGTCGTCCGGCGGCGGCAATTTACCAGCGCGCATGTTCACCTGCACCGAGGGCAGGATCAGCCGCGGCATGGACAATGTCTTGTCGCGGTCGGTGCGCATCTTCACGAAGGCGGCTTCGCTTGCGCCGCCGCCGACATGAATGTTGTGATCGCGCTCGTCGCGCACCGTCGTTTCACAGGCGTAAACATCGCGGCCCGGCGCCTTGTAGTCATGGCACATGAAAAGCCGCGTTTCGTCGGGCAGGGCGAAGATTTTCCGGATCGAGCGGTAAAGCGTCGCCGCATCGCCGCCGGGGAAATCGCACCGCGCCGTGCCGTAATCGGGCATGAACAAAGTGTCGCCGACAAAACCGGCGTCGCCGATGACATAGGTGAGGCAGGCGGGCGTGTGCCCTGGCGTGTGGATCACCCGCGCGGCGATCTCGCCGACGGAAAATTCCGCACCGTCATCAAACAGTACATCGAACTGGCTGCCGTCGCGTTTGAATTCCGGTTCGACATTGAAAACATTGCCGAAAACATTCTGTACAGCGACGATATGCGCGCCGATTGCGATCTTGCCGCCGAGTTTGTCTTTCAGATAGGGTGCGGCGGAAAGGTGGTCGGCGTGGACATGGGTTTCCAGGATCCATTCAGTATTGAGGCCTTCACCACGAACATAATCAATAACGGCGTCTGCGCTAATGGCGCTCGTGCCGCCAGACGCCGCATCGAAATTCAAAACCGAGTCGATGATGGCGCAAGCGCGCGTTTGCGGGTCGCTCACCACATGGCTGAACGTGAATGTCGCTTCGTCAAAAAACGATTTTACTTTTGGTGCGCTCATGTCGGTGACGCCTTTTTTCTTCCTGTGGCTTTTCGGCCTGCTTCTTTCCCGCCCTCATCCGTTCTGGAATCGAATGCATCGCATAACGCGTCTATCACCCTGGAAAGCCGGTCGTCGGCAAGTTGATAGTAAACCGATTTCGATTGGCGTCGTGCGGAAACCAGGCCCTCGCGGCGCATCCGCCCGAGATCGCGCGACAGATTGGGCTGCGCCGCGCCGACGGTTTGTTCGAGCGCGCTGACCGATCGTTCGCCGTCTTTCAACTCGCACGCGACCAGCAGCCGGGTCGGGTGCGAAAGCGCTTTTAACAACGCGGCGACTTCGTCGGCGCGGCGCTCAAGAATTTCCGCCCCGGCCTTGCGTGTCGATGTTCGGTCCATCATCCCGGAATCCACAAACCAGAATCTATAAATATCAAATTCGATATATGATATATGATGCGCGGTCCCGAATTCAAGCGCCAAAGGTTGCAGGTTATGGCGGGTGCAAGCGCAGACAGCCTCAGGTGCTAACGCCATATTGAACCCTGCGCTGCGGGGATAAACTTGTGAACGCGCGCCATTGCCGACATAAGAGCGGTTTCGATTTCAGCGACGGGAAACAGGAATGACGTTGCAGACAGTGCAGAACGATGCATCGGCGCGCGGCAATTTTGACGCGCAGCTCGCCCAGTCGATCACCGCCGCCGCTGACTGGCTGGCCGAGCGGCAAAAGCCGGAGGGGTATTGGGTCGGGCGCCTTGAATCCAACGCCTGCATGGAGGCGCAGTGGATCTTGTGCCTGTGGTTTATCGGCCTTGACGACCATCCCTTGCGCCCGCGTCTGGCGCAGTCATTGCGCGAGACGCAGCGCACGGATGGGTCGTGGGAAATATATCACGACGCGCCGGCGGGCGACATCAACACCACGGTCGAGGCGTATGCGGCGCTGCGCTCTTGCGGCGTCGCGGCGGACGATCCGCAACTCGTCAAGGCGCGCGACTGGATATTGTCAAAGGGCGGTCTGAAAAACATTCGCGTCTTCACCCGCTACTGGCTGGCGCTGATCGGCGAATGGCCGTGGGAGAAGACGCCGAACCTGCCGCCCGAAATCATACATTTTCCCAACTGGTTCATCTTCTCGATATACAATTTTGCGCAATGGGCGCGCGCGACATTGATGCCGATTGCGGTGTTGTCGGCGCGCCGGCCGTCGCGGCCCCTGCCGCCGGAAAACCGCCTCGACGATCTGTTTCCCGGTGGGCGCGAGTATTTCGATTACGAATTGCCGGGCAAGCCGGGCGCCGATTTCTGGGACGGGTTTTTCCGCTTCACCGACAAGGCGCTGCACAAACTTCAATCGGTCGGGGGCGCGGCTGGGCTGTCGTTCGGGCGCAATGGCTCGGTCAAACGCGCGCTGGAATGGATCATCGAACACCAGGACGCCGACGGCGTCTGGGGCGGCATCCAGCCGCCGTGGATTTATTCAACGATGGCGCTGGTGAACGAAGGTTATGCGCTCGACCATCCGGTCGTCGCCAAGGCGCTCTCGGCGCTGGATGATTCGCGCTGGCGCGTCGACGCCGGCGAGGCGACGTGGATTCAAGCCTCGACCAGCCCGGTCTGGGACACGGTGCTGACGCTGCTCGCCTATGACGACTGTCATGTGAACGGCGATTATCCGCAACAGGTTGAGCGCGCTGTCGACTGGCTCTTGAGCCAGCAGGTGCTGCGCAAGGGCGACTGGAGCGTGAAACTGCCGAATACCGCGCCGGGCGGCTGGGCTTTCGAGTACAAGAATTATTTCTATCCCGATACTGACGATACGGCGGTGGCGCTGATAGTGCTGGCGCAGTTTCGCGGCGAGCAAAAATGGATCGACAAAGGGATAAACCGCGCCATCAGCCTTGGCGTCGACTGGCTTGTCGCCATGCAGTCTCAAGGCGGCGGCTGGGGTGCGTTCGACAAGGATAACAACAAGAAATTCCTGACCAAGATTCCGTTCTGCGATTTCGGCGAGGCGCTCGACCCGCCATCGGTCGACGTCACCGCGCACATTGTCGAGGCGTTCGGCAAGCTGGGGCTCGGCAAGGACCATCCAGCTATGGTGCGTGCGCTTGATTATCTGCGCCGCGAGCAGGAAGCCGACGGCTCGTGGTTCGGCCGCTGGGGCGTCAATTACATCTATGGCGCGGGCGCGGTGCTGCCGGCGCTTGAGGCGATCGGTGAGGATATGAGCCAGCCTTACATCGCGCGCGCGGCGGACTTTCTGGTCGCATGCCAGCAAGATGACGGCGGCTGGGGCGAAAGCTGCGGGTCGTATATGGACCCGTCATTGTCGGGCCGCGGCAAGACAACGGCGTCGCAAACCGCATGGGCGCTGATGGGCCTCATTGCGGCGGGCCGCGCGCAGGACCGCGATGCGATTGAACGCGGACAGGCGTTCCTGTTCGAGCGCCAGTCCGCCGGCACCTGGAACGAGCCGGAATATACCGGCACGGGCTTTCCCGGCTATGGCGTCGGCGCGGCGATCAAGCTTGGCGATCCGTTATTGGCCGAGCGGCTTAAACAGGGCGCTGAGCTGTCGCGCGCTTTCATGATCAATTATAATCTGTACCGGCACTATTTCCCGCTTATGGCGATGGGAAGATGGCGGCGAGTGATTAAGGGCAATCCCTCAACGAATTAACGCCCCAGAAATTGCTCGCCGATCGCCTGCGCGAGCGCGGCTGAATCGGCGGGAAGCCCGCCCATATTGGTCAGGAACGCGACAACAACGCCATCGTCAGGATAGACGAGAAGATGCGCGCGCGCGCCTTGCTGCGAGCCGGAATGCTGGAAGATGCGCCGCCCATTGGCGTCTTCTTCGATGCGCCAGCCGAGGCCGTGGCTGATCGTCTCGCCATTGGTCAGCTTTTGCGGCGTAAAAATTTCCTGCCAGAGGGGCGCCGCCAAAAAGCCCGGTGCGCGGTGAAGCTCGCCAAACGCCGCCACCGCTTCGGCGTCGCCGGCAAGACCGCCGCCGGCGATCTTGTAGGCGGAGTTGAGGGGCGGGGCGTTGACGACCGGGCCGTAGTTCGCCGGATTGAGGATCTGCTCATAACGGCTGGCCGGATCATAGAACTCTGCGCGGTCTTTAATCAGCGCGAAACTGTCGTCGACGACGATGTCGGCCAACCCGGCGGGCCTGAGCAGCTTCTCGTCAAGCAGCTCGGTGAAGCTCTTGCCGCTTGCGGCTTCAAGAACGAGGCTGACCAGCGAATAGCCGAAGGTCGAATAGTGATACTCAGCCCCCGGCGGCGAAACCAGCGGATCGTTTGCGAAAATCGCAAGGATGGACGCAGCGTCCGGATATAGCCGCGTGTCGATGATGCCGCCGGCTTGCGCGAAGTCAAAATCTTTTGCGGTGTAATGACGAATGCCGGCGATATGGCCGAGCAACTGGCGCAGGGTGATTTTCGCGCCCTTGTCGGGAAAGGCGGGGAGATAGGTTCTGATGTCGGCGTCGAGATCGACGACGCCTTCCGCCGCCATCATGGCGGCGAGGTCGGCGGCGAAAAGCTTCGACACGCTGGCAAGGCGGTATTTCGTATCGCGAGTCGCCGGCGTCGCGTTCTCAAGATCGGAGTCGCCAAACGCCGCTGACCAGACGAGCACGCCATCTTTCATCACCGCGACGGAAAGCGCGGGGATCTGATCGGCGGCCATCGCGGCGGCGATGGCGTCGCCCGCCGCCGCTGCGCCGGTTTCAAACGATGGCGCGACAAGGTCGCCGCTCGCGGGTTCAGGCGCCAGGGCGCAGGAGGCGAGCGCCAGTGCGACGGCGCCGGCGAGAAAGCGAAACGGCGTATTCATCAATCAGTCCTCCTGTTTCGATACGATCCACTTGTCGATTTCTTCTTCGAGAACCGCCAAAGGCAGGGCGCCCTGGTCGAGAACCGCGTCGTGGAATTCGCGAACGTCGAAATCATCGCCAAGCGCGGCCTCGGCGCCGGCGCGCAACTCCAGCAGTTTCAGCATGCCGATTTTGTAAGCCGTCGCCTGACCCGGCATGACGATATACCTGTCGATGGCGTTGCGGCAGTCGCCTTCCGGGTTTGGCGTGTTGGTCAGAAGGTATTGCACCGCCTGTTCGCGCGTCCACCGCTTGTCATGCAGGCCGGTGTCGACGACGAGACGCGCGGCGCGCCACAACTCCATCGCGAGGCGGCCGAAATCGGAATAGGGGTCTTCGTAAAGCCCCATCGTCTTGGGAAGGTATTCCGAATATAGCCCCCAGCCTTCGGTATAGGCGGTGAAGCCGCCAAACCGGCGGAACGAGGGCAGGCCGTCCAGTTCCTGCATGATCGCAAGCTGCATGTGATGGCCGGGTATGCCTTCGTGATAGGCCAGCGCCTCCATCTGATAGATTGGCATGTCGGCCATATTGGCGAGATTGGCATAATAAATGCCGGGCCTGGAACCGTCAGGCGCCGGGCGCTGGTAGAACCCTTTGCCCGCCGCCTTTTCGCGATAGGGCTCGACGCGGCGCACCTCGATTGCGGCTTTCGGCTTGGTGATGAACTGCTCGTCAAGGCGCGAGCGCATATTGTCGATGATCGCGGTGGCCCTGGCGAGGTATTGGGCGCGGCCTTCGTCTGTATTCGGATAAGTAAAACGCTGTTCCGGGTCGTCGCGCATATACTGGAAGAATTCCTGAAGCGTGCCGTCAAACCCGACTTTGGTCATGATGGCGCGCATTTCGTCGTGGATGCGCGCGACTTCTGAAAGGCCGAGATCGTGAATCTCCGCCGCGGTAAGCGTCGTCGTGGTCATCCGCTCAAGGTTCTGGCTGTAATAGCCCGCGCCGTCTGGCAGCTTCCACGCGCCGTCATCATCGCCAGCGGCCGCGCGCTGGGTCTGCATCATCGCGGTCAGATCGTCATAGGCGGGTTTGACCGACGCGACGAGCGCGTTGGTCGCGCGCATGAGAAGATCGTCTTTCGTCGCCTGATCGATGTCGAGGGCGTCAATCTTGCGGGTTGCGTCCTGCAACATCGCTGACGGTTCGGCGCTGTCGTCGAACGGCGCGCCGGTCATCAGGTTGCCGATGGTGATCAGCATTTTGTCGTAAGACCATTGCGGCGGATAAATGCCGGCGGCGAACTGCGCTTCGGCGCGGGTCCGGTATTGGCCAAGGTGTTCTTTCACGCCTTCAAGCCGGGCGATATACGCCTCGGCGTCAGACACGGTGTCGACGCGATGCTGGTTGGCGAGGAACACCGGGATTGACGTGTGCGGACCGCGAAAATGGCTGAACACATACCAATGGTCGCGATACGGCCATGCCGCAAGCTGCTGCTCGGCCATGTATTCGTAAAGCCGATAGGACAGGCGCGTGGAAGGGTCGAGTTGGTCCGGGTCGAACGTCGCGCGCATCTCGGCGAGATGATCGATGGTGCGCTGATGATCTTCCTGCCGGGCCGCGTCGGTTTCATCGTCCCATTTGTCGTAGTCAATTTTTTCGCCAAGAAAAGTGCGCGTTTCCGGCGAGCGTTCCAGATCTTCTTCCCAGCGTGCGGCGAACCATGCATTCAACTGCTCGCTTTGCGTTTGCGCCTGCGCGCTTTGCTCGACCGAGGTTTCAGGCTGCGCCGGGGTTGTCGCCGATTGGTCGGCGCCGCAGGCCGTAAGCGCGGCCGCCATGGCGATGACGCAGCTTTGAAGAAACATTTTTGATTTACGCGATGGCGACATGGTTGAATTTCTCCTGCTGCGCTGGCTTGTCATGGAAAGTCGTTTTTATCGGCGCCGACGCGCCAGTGCAACGCCGTGTCGGATTAACGCGGTGAACTGAACTGACAATGCGGCAATGATGGCGTGCTGTTCAGGCGCACCCGCCGTCCATCGCGGCGATCCATGCGCGTATCAGCGCAACGCCTTCCTCGTGCGAGAGCGAGCGCCCAAGCTCCGGCATCATGGCGCCTGGCTCTGTGGTTTCAAGACGATAGGCGAATATCGAACGATCCGGATCGCCGGGCACGATGTCAAACGGGCGCCCGCCGGAGCCGCCGCCGGCGGCGACCGGGGTTTTGCATTCGCCGTAAGCTGGGCCGAACGCAACGCTGGGGCGAAGGTCGAGGCCCGATGTATCCGCCGGCCCGACATTAGAGTGACAGTGCGAGCAATTGGCGTCGAGATAAGCGCGCGCGCGCGCGTCGAGCGGTTGCGCGTCGTCAGACCAGTCGACATTGTTCGGCGCCGTGTCGGCGGTGAAGTCGCCGCGTAGCAGCCCGCTCGCGCGCCAGTCGTCGAGCTGGTTCAATCCGGCGGCAAAGGACGAGGCCTTATTGAGATGGCGCGCCTTGGGGCCGATCGGCGCCAGCGCGCGCGTCGTGTTGTTGACTGCATGACAGCCGGCGCACTGGTTCTGGTTCGGCACGATATAATTGAAGGCGTCTTCGCGCCCGTCCGGGCGATGCAATATCAATGGCGCAACTTCGCCGGTGCGGCGCAACACCGCGTCGGTCTGGTCATCGTTCCATACGTAAGGGATGGCGACCCAGCCATCGGCGCGGCGCACCAACAGGCGGGTTTCAACCAGCCGCACATCTGAAAGCGGCAAAGCGCCGTTTGCAAAGACCGGCCCGTCGACCAACACGACCTCGCCAGTCCAGTCGGGCGCGTATTGCCGATAGTAAAAGGTTTTTGAAATGATCGACCCGACGGGAAAATCAAATGCATCGTCTACAGAGTATGTTGCAGCGGTTCCGTCCGGAACGAACACGGTGCGCAGCTTCAGCGCGTAATCGGTGAACAGCGGCGTTGCAAGATCATAGGGCTTGACGCCGGCGGCGAGTGTCAGCGTGTCGTTTTTGATATTCATCAGCCGCCAGTCGCTCAACCGCTCCGGATAGCCCTCAAGATGCGCGACCGGACCCGGCGGCGTCCGCGGCGAACACGCCGCAACAAGCGCCAGCAACACGATAGCGACAAGGCGCACCATCACTCGGCCGCCAGCGCGCCAAGATCAACGGGCGGTAATTTCGGCAGGGTGCAGCGAACCTCATCCGTCGCCAGCGCCGGCGATTTGAAGCCGCCAGGCGCATCGACATTGATGACTTCCGCAGCGTCATTGTCGATGCAGATGCGCAAGGCGGCCGGCAACTCGCCGTCGACCATCTTGGCGGGATCGACATAGCCGTCCCACAACACGTCGGGCAGCGCGCCGAGCGGGCCGAACATAGCCACGCGCAGCGCCTGAAACTCGATGCCGTCGGGGTTCTTGCCGCCGCCGCCGAGCCGGTTGTCATGGACATAGACCGCCTCAGGGTAAGGGTCGAAATCCGTGCTCATCCCGTCCTGCGACAGGCCGGAGGAAAACACCGACGCGATGATGATGTTGGCGGTCTTGTTGTCGCGGATGTCATTGTCGAAAATCTCGACCTCGTCGTTGGAGTTGACGATCACGCCAGACCCCGCCGGCACGCTGGCGACTGGCGTTCCGGGGTGGCCGAAATTCTTGCGGTTGTTGGCGTTGACCTCGTTGGCGAACACGCGTGTGCGCGCCCCCGGCTGAGACAGGTTCGGCATGTTAAAGACCAAAATGCCGCCGGTGTTGTCGGTCGCGAGGTTTTCATAAACATCGGCGTCAAAGGTGTTCTCGATCTCTATGCCGGCGACATTGCGCTCGGCCCGGTTATAGCGGACGATTACGTTTTTCGACTGCCCAACATAGATGCCGGCGTCGGATGCGCCGATGGCGACATTGCTTTCAAGCAGCACGTTGCGGGTCTGAACCGGATATATGCCGTATGCGCCGTTTTCAGTTTTCGGCTCGCCGGTCCATTCGGTGCGCACCCGGCGGATGATAATGTTCTCGCCCTCATTGACCTTCAGCGCATCGCCCCTGGTGTCCTCGATGGCGAGGTCTTCAATGGTGAAGTCGCTGGCGGTGACGAGCAGGCCCTCGGCGCCGGCGATCTGGTTTTTGAAGGACAGCACGGTTTTGTCCATGCCCGCGCCGCGAATGGTGACGCCGTCAACCGCCAGGCTGAGCGAGCGGTCGAATGAAAAAGTCCCTTCGGGGATTTCGATGATGTCGCCCGGCCGGGCGTCGAGCAGGCGGGTCTGAAGCTCGTCCTGATAGGCTGGCTCGGCCGCCGCGATTGCAGCGCCAGCGGGGTTGTCTGCGGCGGGCGTTTCCGCTTTTTCGCCGCATCCAGCGAGGGCGGCGACGAAGATGGCGGCGATTGCGGCTTGCATCGCCAGAGTGCGGATTTTCATGGCGCTTTTCCTTCGGCATCATTCATGGGCGCCAGTCATGGTTGACCGGTCGTCCAGGCAGGCTAAGCATGACCATGCCGGAATCGGCCAAAGAACAAAAGGGAGTTGCGCATGTCGGTCACAAGGAGGGGGCTTATGAAAACCGGCGGTTTGAGCGCTGCTCTGCTGGCGATGGCTGAGGGGTGCTCGCGGTCCGACCAGCGCGCATCGAACAATCTGGCCGAACTCGACGCGGTGGAAACCGCGACGCGAATCCGCAATGGCGAGTTGAGCGCGGTCGAAGCGGTAGACGCTGCCATCGCACGCGCCAGGCGGATCAACCCGAAGATAAACGCGATTGCGACCAAGACGTTTAAATCAGCGCACAAACTGGCGGGGACGACAACTGGCCCGCTCGCCGGCGTGCCGACATTCATCAAGGATCTCGATGACGTCATCGGTGTCGCGTCTGGTTTCGGCAGCCGCGCCTTCCCCGGCTACAAGGGCAAAACCCAGACGCCGCTTATCGATGCGATTTTGAACACCGGCGTCGTCAGCCTCGGCAAGAGCACGACGCCCGAATTCGGCCTGACCGCGACGACAGAGCCGGTGTCGACCGGGGTGACGCGAAATCCTTGGAGCACGGATTATTCGACCGGCGGTTCCTCTGGCGGCGCGGCGGCGCTTGTCGCTTCCGGCGTCGTACCGATCGCGCATGCGAGCGACGGCGGCGGGTCGATCCGTATTCCAGCCAATTGCTGCGGCAATGTCGGCCTGAAAGTTTCACGCGGGCGCAATCCGCCGGACCGGCCGGAGCTTGAAATTTCCATCTCGGTTCACGGCGTGCAATCGCGCACCGTGCGCGACACCGCAGCAATGATCGCGGCGATTGAGCTGCCGGCTGAGGAAAGCGGCCTGCCGCCGGTGGGTCTCGTCACCAGTCCGCCTGAGCGCCGCTTGCGCATCGGGTTGTTCACGCATGGCGTGACGGGGCGGCCAGTTGATCCTGTGGTGGTCGAGTTTGCCAATGCCCACGCGAAAATCTGCGAAGACCTTGGCCATAGCGTTGAGGCGGTGGAACTGCCAATTGCGCCAACGGTTGAGGATGACTTCATCCTCTATTGGGCGGCGAACGCCAATGACGCGATCTCGATATGGGAGCAGGCGACCGGCCTCAAACGCAATCGGCTCGCCTTCGAGCCGCTGACGCTTGGCCTTGCCGATTTTTATCGCAGCAACGCCGACAAATATGACGGCGCCGTCGCGCGCCTGAAACAGACCCCGGCCCAGTTCGAAACGTTATTCGATCAGTATGACGTCTTGTTGTCGCCGGTGCTTGCGCAGCCGACGGTCGAGATCGGTTATCTTGATACGACGCTCGATTTCGATATCGCGATGCCGCGCCTGCTCAATTACGCGCAGTTCACCGGCCTTTATAATATCACCGGGTCGCCGGCGATCTCGCTGCCGCTGTCAATGCTCGACAATGGTCTGCCGATTGGGGCGATGTTCGGCGCGCGCACCGGCGACGAGGCGACGCTTCTGGCGCTTGGCTATGAACTCGAAGAGGCCGCGCCCTGGCGCGCCCGCCGCCCGCCGCTGTTCGGTTAAGGCGGCAAAAGACGACTTCCAACCTTAATTCACCGCTTCAACAATTCCCTTGAAGAATTGAGCGCCGTCAACGCCGCCCAGCAAGGGCGAGATGACACGCTCAGGGTGGGGCATCATGCCGAGAACATTGCCGGCGTCGTTGACGACGCCCGCGATGTCGTTGGCCGAGCCGTTCGGGTTGTCGACATAGCGGAATACGACGCGGCCGTCGCCCTCGATGCGGTCGAGGGTTTCGCGGTCGGCGAAGAAATTGCCGTCATGGTGCGCGACGGGAAAGTTGACGAACTGATCTTTTTCAAAGCCGCTGGCGAAAACGGACTGATTGTTTTCAACCCGCAGCGTGACCGTGCGGCAAACAAAATTCAGCCCGGCGTTGCGCATCAGCGCGCCGGGCAATAACCCGGCTTCGGTGAGTATCTGAAAGCCGTTGCAGATGCCGATCACCGGCGTGCCGGCTTTGGCCTTTTCCACGACCGCGCGCATGATCGGCGAGCGCGCGGCCATCGCGCCCGAGCGCAAATAATCGCCATAGGAAAACCCGCCGGGCAGCAAGATCAGATCGGTTTGAGGCAGATCCGCGTCGCCATGCCAGACCATCGACGGCGCCGCGCCGGTCGCCTGCTCCAGCGCCGTCGCCGCGTCGCGGTCGCAATTGGAGGCGGGGAAAACGATGACGGAGGTTTTCATGGCTCAGGCCGTCAATTCTATCGAATAATTTTCCATCACCGGATTGGCGAGCAGCTTCCGGCACATTTCTTCGACCCTGGCGCGGGCCGCCGCCTCGTCGGCGTCATCAAGCTTGAGTTCGATGACCTTACCCTGGCGAACATCCGACGCGCCGGAGAAGCCGAGGCCGGCAAGCGCCCCCTCGATGGCTTTGCCTTGCGGGTCAAGAACCCCCGATTTCAAGGTGATGGTGATTTTGGCTTTCATGGCGCGATCCCTTCTTGCTCGATCCCTTTTGCTCGATTTCTGGCGAACCCGGCTGGACAGGGGTCGGGGCAGGGACGCCATACTCCCCCCCGCCAATCGTAGCAACTGCTGGTCCGGTCCGGTGGTGTTGCAACAGTATCATGCGCCCGGCAGTGGCGCCTGCCCGCGTCGTGGCGTAGCCTGCGGCCAAGAAACAATCGAATCAGGAGGGCTAAATGAAACGGATCATCATGGCTGGCGTTGCAGCGCTGGCGATTGCCGGCGGGGCGTTCCCGGCCGCTAATGCCGACGATGGCGACACTGGCGCCGCCACCGACGCGGACCGCGCCAGGGCGCTCGAAATCTTTCGCACCGTCATCTCCATGCGCACGTCCAAGGGGCATGGGCTTGTCCCGCAGATGGCGGCCTATCTCGCCGATGAATTCAAGGCGGCGGGGTTCAGCGACGAAGACATTCACATCCTGCCCAAGGATGAAACCGCGGCGCTGGTGGTGCGTTATCGCGGCGACGGCTCGTCGGGCAAAAAACCGATCCTGTTCATCGCGCATATGGACGTCGTCGAAGCCCGGCCCGAAGACTGGGAGCTGAACCCGTTCGAGCTGACCGAACAGGACGGCTATTTCTTCGGGCGCGGCGTCACCGACAACAAATACGGCGTCACCAATCTCACGCAGACATTCATCCGCCTGAAAGAAGAAGGCTTCGTGCCGACGCGCGATCTCGTCATCGCCTTTTCGGGCGACGAAGAAACCGGCATGGCGACAACGAAAATGCTCGCCAATGATCGCAAGGACCTCACCGACGCCGAGTATGCGCTCAATGCCGATGGCGGCGGCGGCAGTCTTACCGCCGACGGCAAGCCGATCAGCTATGGCGTGCAGGCGGGCGAGAAAACCTACGCGACTTATTTCATCACGGCGCATAACGCCGGGGGCCATTCCTCGGCCCCGCGCAAGGACAATGCGATTTACGATCTCGTGCATGCGCTTTCAAAAATCGAAAAGCTGGAATTCCCGGCGATGTCGAACCCGATCACGCTGGCGGCGTTCGCTGATATGGGCCCGCAGATCGGCGGCGATCTCGGCGAGGCGATGGTCAAATTCTCGGAAAATCCGAAGAACAAAAAAGCCGCGGACGTCATTGCGGCGAACCCGGCTTATGTCGGCATGACGCGCACCACCTGCGTCGCCACCATGCTTGATGCCGGCCATGCCGAAAATGCGCTGCCGCAAACTGCGAAAGCGACGGTGAACTGCCGGATCTTCCCCGGTGTTGATGTCGCCGATGTGCGTCAGACCCTGATCGATACCATTGATGACGAAACGCTGGATGTCGTTGTTGATGGCGAGCCGACCGTCAGCCCGGTTTCAGAAATGCGCGAGGATGTCGTCGCCGCTGTATCGAAAGCGGTGCACGCACGTTATCCGGGGATGAAGATCGGCGCCTATCAAAGTTCGGGCGGCACCGACGGCATGCACTACCGCAATGCCGGCGTGCCGACGCTGGCGATGTCGGCGATCTTCATGAACGAAGAAGACAGCTACGCGCACGGATTAAACGAACGCATCCCGGTCAAGGGGTTCTATGACGGCCTTGATCACTGGATGATCATCATCAAGGATCTGGCCGGCCCCAAGCCGGCCTCTGATCAGTCTGCGGATTAGCGTGCGAAGTGGATCCGGGCGAAAGCCTGGGTTCGCGCCCCGAAACATGGCTGAAACCGGCAGATTAAATGAGATGGCGCATCAGATGGCTGTATCGGTGAAATACCTTGTGGTCGCGCTGGCGGCATTGGCGCTGGGGGCTTGCGCCGGTGGTGCGAAGTTTCCGGGCGCAAAGGTTCCGGGTGCGAATTGGGCGAGCGCCGACGCCATGAATCCGCGCGGTCACGACGCGCTCGACCTTGCGGTCAGGGCGCTGCCGACGCAGTCGATGATCGTCGTGAAGGATGGCGCGGTGGTTTATTCCTATGGCGACATCACGCGTACGGAAGGGACGTATCTCGCTTCGGTGCGCAAAAGTATTCTGTCGATGATGTATGGCGACGCGGTCGCCGCCGGCGTCATTGATCTAGACGCCACGCTCGCCGACCTCGGGGTCGATGATGTCGGCGGGCTTACCGACACGGAAAAATCCGCGACGGTGCGCGATCTTATTTCTGCACGGTCGGGGATTTATCACCCGGCGTCGAACGATAGCGGCGTCACCGAGGACGGGCCGGCGCGCGGCGACCACCCGCCCGGTACGTATTACTGGTACAACAACTGGGACTTCAACGCCGCCGGCGGCGTCTATGAACTTGAGACCGGAACCGACATTTACGACGAGTTTAACCGGCTGCTCGCGCAGCCCCTGCAGATGCAGGATTTTGACCTCGCCGCGCATCTTGAAAACGGCAAGGGCGGCGATCTCACCCAGTCGCGCTTTCCCGCATACCATTTCTTTTTGTCGACGCGCGACGCGGCGCGGCTTGGCGTGTTGATGCTGAACCACGGACGCTGGGACGACGCGCAGATCATCCCCGCCGACTGGGTTGCGCAAAGCGTTTCAATGGTGACGCCGAACGCAGAGATGAACCCGCCGGCGTTTCGCGACAGCGGTTTTGGCTATGGCTATATGTGGTGGGTGTTCGACCCCGAACACTTCGCGCCGGCTTTTGACGGCGCCTATATCGCGCGCGGGCATTTCGGCCAGTACATTCTGGTGCTGCCGGCGAGCGGGGTGGTGATCGCCCATAAAACCCTGCCGGCGCCCTACGACACGCCGGAAGACTATGAAGCGGTGAATGTCACCTGGGACGAGTTTCGAACCCTTGTCGATCTGGCGCTGGCGGCGCTTGAGCGGGGCTGAGACGGCGGATTATTTCTCGTTGTCGCTGACCAGCACCGGCCCGGCGGCGCCGGGGCCGCTGTCGCGCAATACGCCAAGGCGCTTGGCGACTTCGCGATAGGCGTCAGTGACGCCGCCAAGGTCCTGGCGGAAGCGGTCCTTGTCCATGATCGCGCCGGTTTCCATGTCCCACAACCGGCAACTGTCGGGGCTGATCTCGTCGGCGACGATCAACCGCATCATGTCGCCTTCATATTGCCGGCCAAACTCGATCTTGAAATCGACGAGTTTGATGCCGACCCCGGCGAACAGGCCGGACAGGAAATCGTTCACACGCAGCGCGAGCGCCATCATGTCGTCGATTTCCTGCGGGTTGGCCCAGTTGAACGCGGTGATGTGCTCTTCGGCGACAAGCGGATCGCCCAACTCGTCGTTCTTGTAATAAAATTCGATGATCGACCGTGGCAGTTGCGCGCCTTCTTCCGCGCCAAGACGCTTGACCAGCGAGCCGGCGGCGACATTGCGCACCACCACTTCCAGCGGAATGATCTCGACATGGCGAATCAACTGTTCGCGCATGTTGAGGCGGCGGATGAAATGGGTCGGCACGCCGATCCGCTCCAGCCCGAGCATGATGAATTCAGAAATGCGGTTGTTCAAAACGCCCTTGCCCTCAAGCACGGCGCGCTTTTGGTTGTTGAACGCGGTCGCATCGTCTTTGAAATATTGAATCAGGGTGCCGGGCTCTGGCCCCTCGAACAGGATTTTCGCCTTGCCCTCATAGACTTGTTTGCGGCGAGCCATTCCAACCAACTTCCTTCTCCGGAGGTAAACAAGAACCGGGCGCCAAGGGGCCTCTCCGGCTTGACGCGAGCGGGCGGCTATACGCGCTTGGAACCCGGAAGAAAACCCCTACAGCCGTTGCGGGGCGCGCGTCTATGCGTTCGTTTATCAAGAACCGGCGAGAACGCAAATTCACCGATTGCCGAAGCGCGACGCAGCGGTTAGAACGGGTATGGCATTCGATAAAGCGTAAGGATTTCAAGGGTTATGACGACATTCGACGACCGCAAGGATGGCTTCGAGCAGAAATTCGCGCATGACGAAGCGCTGCGGTTCAAGGCCGAGGCGCGGCGAAACAAGCTGCTTGGCCTGTGGGCCGCTGACTTGCTCGGGCTGACCGGCGATGAGGCCGACGACTATGCCAAGTCTGTCATCAAGGCGGATTTTGAAGAGCCCGGCGACGAGGATGTTTTCCGCAAGCTGCGCGCCGACCTCGATGCGGCGGGTGTCGAGCAGACCGATCACCAAATCCGCCGGCATATGGAAGAGTTCCTGGCCAAGGCGTACCGCGACCTCAAAGAGAACGGCTGATCCCCGACTTCACGTCCCGACTGCGTTGAGTGCTGGCCTTTCGGGCCGTCACCGCTAGCATGATCGTCTCGATCAGGGTGCGGCCAAAAAGCCGGCGAGGGAGGCGACATGGGACGGGTATCAGGCAAAAAAGCATTTATCACCGGCGGCGCGCAGGGGTTGGGCGCGTGTTTTGCGCGGATGCTCGCCGATGAGGGCGCAAAGATCGCTGTCACCGATGTGAATTTCGACGGCGCGCGCGCGACGGCGGCGGCGATCAATGAACAGCACCCCGGCGCGGCGTTCGCCTTCGCCCACGACGTCACAAAAAAGCAGGACTGGGAAAACGCGCTCGGCGAGGCCGATGCCGCGATGGGCGGCGTCAGCGTACTGATTAACAATGCCGGCATTGGCTCATTCGCCAATATCGAGACCGAGACCATAGAAAGCTGGCGGCGCACCCAGGAGATTGATGTTGAGGCGATTTTCATCGGCACACAGCTCGCCATGCCTTACCTTAAAGCATCGCAACCCGCTTCCATCATCAATATCTCATCGGTCGCCGGGCTGATCGCCGACGGCATGATGTTGTCATACAATGCGGCGAAGGCGGCAGTGTGGCTGATGTCGAAATCCATCGCCTTGCACTGCGCGCGGTCCGGTTATGACATCAGGTGCAATTCGGTGCACCCGGTGTTCACCCGCACGCCGATCATCGACCCTCTGGTGGCGATGGGCGGCGGCGGCGAGGACGGCGAGAAACGGCTGGTGCGGCAGATACCGTTGCAGCGTCTCGGTGAACCGGAAGATGTCGGCTATGCGATCTTGTATCTCGCCTCCGACGAGTCGCGGTTCGTGACGGCGTCGGAATTCAAGATCGACGGCGGCATCACTGCGCAATGAATTCAGTCATAAACCGCAAGGCCGCCTTTCAGATGTGGTGTTCGCCGCCGCAGGGTCAAGACACAACAACGTCAGTTACCGGGGCGGTGCGCGGGGTGGGCCTTGCCGGGGGATTTCGTGCTGAAATATTGCCGCACCAGTTCAACATAGGCGCCGCGATCGCCGGTGACGAACGGGGCGATCTGCATCACGGTCGAAAAAACGCCGTCATGAATGCGTTCGCGGTCGTTGGAGACGGGGGCCGCGACCGACCGGAATTGCAGCCAATAACTTAAATGCGCGGCGATGCGTTCAGCCAGCAGGGCTTTTTCGCCAGATTCAAAGTGCAGGAAATTCTGGTCTTCCAGCGATGACAGCATCGCAAGGGTTGTTGATTTCTTCAGCGCCAGCAGCCGCGCCGTGCGCGGGCGCAGCGACGGGCAGCGCTCAAGGATCGACGACATCCCTTCATAGAAAAACCGGAAGTCGTTGATCTCCTCGAAGATGATGTAGATGAAAATCCAGTTGTCTTCGAGCGTTAAAGGCCGCGTGACGGGCGCGCTTAAAACCTGCTTCAGTTCGACTTCAAACTCGTCGAACAGCGTCTCCAAAATCGCTTCCTTACCCTTGAAGTGATAATACAGATTGCCCGGACTGATGCCGAGAACGGCGGCGATATCGACGGTGGAAACCTGCGCCTCGCCCTCGGCGTTGAATAATGCAAGCGCCGTTTTCAAAATTCTGTCGCGGGTTTTGACCTTGCCGGGCATTGGCGTTCCTTTCGCCGCCCGCGCTTACGACGATTTTTTCTTTTTGACGGTTTTTCGTTTCGTCGCCGTGCTATTTCTGGCTGGCGCAGGATGTTCCAGCGCCGCGAGCAGCCGGTCAAGCTTGGCCTCGATGCGGGTCAATCGTTCGTCCAGTTCGCCGGGGTCGTGCGCCGCCGGCGTGATATCGCCAAGCCCGATACGCTCGCGCATGCGCTTAATGCGTTCGTCGAACGAGGCCGATGTCGCCGGCGCGACGCGCGCTGCAACCTCGCGGCCCTTCTTTTCGACCGAGCGCTCGATCTCTTCGCCTTTTTCGACGAGATCTTCGAAAACCCGTGTGGTTTCGCCGCCAAGCCGCGCGATTGAGTCCTGCGCCTCGGAAAATGCGCGGCCATAAGCGCCAATGCCTGCAAGCCAGATCTTGCGCGCGGTGTCGGTTGTTGAAACCGGGGCGGAAGTTTTCTTCGCCATGCTTGTCTCCTATGCGGCCTGGGTCGGCGCGGGCTGCGTCGTCGTGGCGGGTTCGCACAGAGCCGGCCGGTCGAGAAAACTCTGCAACACCGGCAATATGTCCTGAGCTTTGGACAGAATAAACAAGTGACCGCCATCTTCGACAATGTGCAGTTCAGACCGCCGGATCATGAACTTCAGGATTTTCGCATTGGCGAGCGGCACGATGCTGTCACGGTCGCCGGCGAGGATCAGCGTTTCGTGCGGCAATAACCGAAGAAACGGCAGGCTCGACCAGCCCATCATCGCCATCAGCTGATAGAAATAGCCCGCAGCCGACGGCGGGGTCATGCGTTCTGAAAACGCCGCTGCGCCGTGCGGCTCGTCGCCATAAAGGGTGTTGAAGTTCTGCTTCAGGAACTCGCCGTCCATATAGCGTTTCGGATCGGCCATTTTCGACAGCGCGTCGATCTTGCCGGGCACCATCAGCGCACCGGGCGACGTGGCGCACAACACCAGCCGGTTGACCCGGTTCTGGTACTGGAACGTGAACTGTTGCGCCGCGCCGCCGCCCCATGACACGCCCATCACGTCGATGGGCGCGTCATAGCCATATTCAAGCAGGATCGTTTTCGCCGCTTTGGCGACCCACCACGGACGATACGGAATGAACGGGTCGGGCGAGCCGCCGACGCCCGGCAGGTCATAAGTGATGACGTCGCGATCAGGCAGGGCCTCCGCCAGTGGTTGGGCGATCTCAAGATTGGCGCCGATGCCGTTGAAGAACAGCACGGGCCGCCCGCCGCCATCACCGCGCCACACTGCGGTGCGCAGTTTCTGTGCGCCAACCGTCACGAAACCAAGTTCCGGCAAGTGGGGGGGGAGATCGTTACTCATGCGCGCTTTACGCTTTCCTGTATGGGGTTCTTAGCTGTGCGGAATGCTATCCGAACACATATTCGCCCGGCGCCTTGCTGATCGGCGCGAACGCCTTTGACCCCAGCGATTTGGGCGCCTTTTTCATCACTCCGGAACGTGCGCCAAGCCAATCTACCCACATTGGCCACCACGATCCCTGTTGCGGCGCTGCGCCGGCGAACCATTCCTCCGGCGTATCCGGCAGTTGCGCATTGGTGAAGTACTGCGCCTTGGGATTGCCGGGCGGGTTCAGCAGCGCCTGAATGTGCCCGCTGTTCGACAATACGAATTTGGTGTCGCCGCCGAATAGATGGACATTGCGATAACATGCACGCCACGGCGTGATGTGGTCGCTGACCGCGCCGACCATGAACGCATCCTGTTTGACCCTGGTTAGATCGACCGGATTGCCAAGGAATTCAACCTCGCCGGGCGCCGCGAAACGCTTGTCCTTGTAGATGTCGAGATAATCGGAATGCAGTTGCGCCGGCAGGTTCGTCGAATCGTTGTTCCAGTAAAGAATGTCGAACGGCGGCGGGTCTTCGCCGAGCAGGTAATTGTTGACGACATAATTCCAGATGAGATCGTTCGGGCGCAGCCACGCAAAGCTTTTGGAAAGCTCGTCGCCGGCGAGGATGCCCTTGCGTCGCGAATGCTTGCGGGCGGCCTCAATGGCGGCGTCAGTAACAAACAGGCCGACTTCGCTGTCGTCCTTGTGCGGATCGAGAATGCACACCTGCAGCGTGAATGAGTTGACCATGTTCGAGCGTCGCGCCGCCAGTTCCGAAAGGTAGCTGGCGGTCGTGATGCCGCCCGAACATGCGCCCGATACGTTGATCTGCTTACTTCTGGTAATTTTGCAGATCGCTTCTGACGCTTCAATCAGTGATGTGACGTAATCATCGAGCCCCCAGTTGGCTTGTTTCTTTTGCGGATTGCGCCAGCTCACGGCAAAAACCTGAAACCCTTGCGATAAAAGGAACCTGACGACGCTTTTGTCCGGTGACAGATCGTTTGCATAAAATTTGTTGATCTGTGGCGGCACCACCATCAACGGCGTTTTGTAAACGTCCTCGGTGATCGGCTGGTACTGGATCAGCTCAAGCATGTCGTTCTTGAACACCACCGCGCCGGGCGTCGTCGCCAGGTTTTCCCCGACTTTGAACGGGCGCCCGTCGACCTGGCTTGGCATGCCGCCATTGTGGCGCAGGTCTTCATAAGCGTTTTTCAACCCCTTCAACACCGAACCGCCGCCAGTCTCATACAAGCGTTTGACCGCGGCGGGGTTGCCGACCAGCGAGTTCGTCGGCGCCAGAGCATCGGCAATGAGATCGAGTACGAAACGCGCCCGCACTTTGTCAGCGTGGTCAACGCCGGAATCGTCAATCCAGCCGGCGAATCCCTTACGCATCGCCAGCCATGATTGCATGGTGTATTTGTAAAACGGATTATACGACCACGTCGGATCCTGAAAACGCCGGTCGCGTTTGTCGGGCGCGATGTCAGAGCCGCCGCGCACAATTTCAAAAAGATCTTTTCCGTATTCGCCGAGATGCTTCGTGAACGGTCCCGGCTGTTTCGCCGCATGGCCGACCAGCACGCCAAGGGATTTCAAAAGCTCGGCGCGCCGCACGCCAATCATCGGGTTGAGCGCGGTCGGATTTTCCGCGGCTCGCTGGCCGATGTCGTCATTGGATTTTGACATGTTCCCTCCCAGCCGCGCTCATTGGTGTCGCGACGTGCGGTGAATTATTCGCCCTTGCAGGGGGCGTTGGCAAACCGTCGCCGCATTTTGCGGCGCAAAAAAGCGGGGCGACGGTAAGTCAGCCCCGCTTTTGTTACTCTACGCCACAAACAATCCTTATGCGGCTTTCGCCGTTTTTTTCCGTGTTTTGCGGGTCGCCGGCTTTTTCGTCATGGCGGCGATTTTTTTGTTCAACGCGTCGACTTCCGCTTCGAGCTCCTGCACGCGGGCGCTCGACGCAGGCTTGAACGGCAGCACGTTGCGTGCCTTTTCGATGCCGGCGCCATAAACGCCTTTGGCGCGGTCGCTCGCATCGGCGAGCTGGTCTTTGGCGACCGCTTCGAGTTCTTCGCCCTTGCTGACGAGATCGCCGAACAGATCGGCGTATTTTTCGCTGATATTGGCGATCGCCGGCTTGGCCCGCTCAAAGGCCAGACCGTACATGCCGATATAGGCGAGCCAGCCCTGACGCAGCGCCTCGACCGGTTTGAATTCCGTCGCAGTTTTCTTGGCAGCCATGGGTTTTGTCCTTTCCCAACGCCGGCGCGTCGCCGGCCACTCGTTTCACTTTGGTCAGGATAGGACTGGGAATTAGAATGATCGCCCAAATTTTTGCGTCGCAGCAAAAAATCTGAATAGTTCAGGAAATCAATTGGTTAGGGCATGAACTCTTCAGGGAATTCCTGGAAAACTGTCAACAACCTGGATTTTCAGGTCGGGGAAGGAATCGACATATTGCACTTTCAGGTCGGGGAAGG
This sequence comes from Parvularculaceae bacterium, assembly GCA_041398145.1. Taxonomy (GTDB): domain Bacteria; phylum Pseudomonadota; class Alphaproteobacteria; order Caulobacterales; family Parvularculaceae; genus Amphiplicatus. The sequence goes on from JAWKVF010000005.1 coordinate 195,860, forward strand.
AGTCGACGAAGCGCCATTTTCCGCAGGAATCGGGAAAGCTCCCGACGAATTTGACTTTCAGGTCTGGAAAGCTGTTGACGATCTGGACTTTGATGTCCGGGAAACTCTGCACGATTTGCACGTCGCCATAGAGCTTGAATCCATTATAAGTGCAGTCCGCATTGGGCTTTGCCGCACTGGCGGGCGCGGCGGCGAGAATCGCCACGCCCAAGGCCCATTTTACGGCCCATTTCCCTACCGCCATTTTCCCAAACGTCCACTTCGTCGTTCCGAGAATGGCCATTTTCCCTCCGCATTAGGCGTTTTCCCCTAGTCTGCATCGCCCGATTGCCGATGTGCAAGGGGGCGCAACAGGGGGCGGGTTGCATCGCTCGCCCAATAATGTATTAGCACGATAACACACTGCTACGTTCAGGGCGCGCTATGGCGACAAAAAATGAAGATTCAGCCAGAGACGCCGGGGCCAAGGACGCCCCGGCGCACAACGACGACTTCGATGATCGCGATGCGCTGTTCGCCGCCATCGCCGCTGTCGCCACGCCGGACGAAGCCCGCAGGTTCCTGACCGATCTCGCCACCCCGTCGGAAATACGCGCACTCGCAGAACGCTGGCGTATCGCCCGCATGCTCGACCAGGGCGGCAATTCCTATCGCGAAATTTCCGCCGTCACTGGCGCATCGACGACCACCGTGGTTCGCGTCTCGCGTTTTTTGAACGACGAGCCTCATCGCGGTTACCGGTTCATGCTCGACAGGTTGAATAAATCCCCAACGAAGGAAAACTGAAAATTGTCTGCGTCAACTGAACAAGCGCCGGAACAACGACTGCGTCTGGCTATCCAGAAATCCGGCCGGCTCTCCGACGGCAGTTTCGATCTGCTGAAACAATGTGGACTGACGATCTCTCGCGGGCGCGACAAGCTGTACGGCCGGGCGCAGGAAATGCCGATCGACGTTCTGCTTGTCCGCGATGACGATATTCCCGCCTTTGTCGCCGACGGCGCCTGCGATATCGGCATCGTCGGCGAGAATGTCGCCGAGGAAGATCGTCTGACATCTGATCGCGCCGAAAATGCGGAGACAGTTCGCAAGCTCGGCTTTTCCCGGTGCAGGCTGATGCTCGCGGGGCCGAAGGAGTGGGGCGACGAGGCGATTTCAGCGCTGAACGGCGTGCGCATTGCGACGTCTTATCCCGGTCTGACCCGGCGATTTCTCGAAACGCGTTCGATCAAGGCCTCCACGGTGACAATGAAAGGATCGGTCGAAGTTGCTCCGCGCCTTCGTATTGGCGACGCGGTTTGCGATATCGTCTCGACCGGCGCAACGCTTGAGGCGAACGGGCTGAAACCCGTGGCGACTGTGTTTGACTCAGAGGCCGTATTGATAAGGCGCGCCGGCGAGATGACTGCGTCGAAGAAAAATATTTTCAACGCTTTCCTGAAACGCATTGACGGCGTCATTGCGTCGCGCGACGCCAAATACGTGATGATGAACGCGCCGCGCTCGGCCATTGCTGCAATTTCGCAAATCCTTCCCGGCTCGGAGGCGCCGACAGTGCTTGAGCTTGCTGGCCGCGGCGACATGGTGGCGATCCATGCGGTTTGTCGCGAAGATGTTTTCTGGTCGACGCTGGAGCGGTTGAAGAGTAATGGCGCCAGCGCCATCCTTGTACTGCCGATTGAAAAAATGATGGCGTAAAGAGCCGCGTAAAAAAACGAGGCCGGCAGGCGCCGGCCTCGTCAATCGGGACTGTTGGTACTCACTCAATACGGAGGAGATACGCACCTCCGGTCACAGGCCGCAGCGCTGGCGGTATCGGGCGGCTACGGGCAAGCGGTGAGATATGGCCGGCGTGCAAATCCTGCGTGACAGCGGCGCAAAGGTTTTGTGACGGCGGCGGCGAATTGAACCGGATCAAGCGCCGTCTTTCGGCGTAACCGAGGCCCCCGCTCACGTTGAACAGTAAAATGACCAGAAGGCCAGTTTCCTGGCGATCAACTAAATCATTGTTTTTAATGGTGCTGCCGGTGAGAATTGAACTCACGGCCTCTCCCTTACCAAGGGAGTGCTCTACCCCTGAGCTACGGCAGCAATCTGGCGATTTCCGGCGCGTGTAGCGTCCTTTTCGGGCCGATGCAACTCCGGCGTGAGGATCATTCGGGCCGGCCCGTCGAGCCGGCCTGCGGAGCCAAAACTGCGCCGGGCGCGGGCCCTATGGTTAACCGCGATGGTCGCCATCTTCGCGGCGCCAAGCGGGGCAGGGCGAAACGACGGTCGCAAATTCAACCGGGCCGCAGGTTCTCTGCGCCCATCGGCCGGGTTAAAGTGAGGTGTGGATAATTCGACGCGCCAATGGGCGCCGCCGCATAGAAACGGATCCTTGATGACCAGATTGCCGATACGCCTGTTTTTCTCGTCCTTGTTCGCGCTTTTCGCCGCAAGCGCGTGCAGCGGTGTTGAAGCGAGTTCGCAACCGTCCGGGCCGGCGTCTGAGACCGCCAAGACCGGTGTTCCTGCCGGCTATTTCCCCTATGTCGACGACGGCTATGCGCTGACGCAGATCAACGTGAATGCGTTCTATCCCTGGTATGGCGAATTACCGCTGGCGGACTGGTCGAAATATGAGTGGAAAAAGCTTGATCTCTCCCTGATCGCGTCCGGCGATGCCGATCCGGTTTCCGGCTGGGTGAAGGCGCTTTCCAAAGGCCCGGTGGAGATTATCGATATCCGGCCGTTTCGAAAGGAGTATCCGCAGATCGGCGCCGGCGAATGGATTATCGAATGGGAAGGCGAGGGCCGCGTCGATGTCCCCCGGCATGCAACGAGGAAAATCGCTGATGGCGTCATCGCCGTGACGATTAATCCCTCTGACGCGGGACGCGCGTCGGTCGTCGTCACCAAAGCGCCGGTCCGCATCAAGTTCATCGGGCTGGCGAGTGATCGCGGCAAATTGTGGGCAGACCGTTTCGTTGACGATGTCAGCCGCTACAAGATCATCCGTACAATGAACTGGAACGGCGTCAATGGCGCAAAGATCACCAGGGCCAGTCAGATCGCGCGCATGAGCGATGGCGCCTGGGGGACATCACCAGGCAGCCCGGGCCGCGAATGGCCGGCGGACCAGCTCCGTTTCGGCGTGCCTTATCAAGCAATCTTCCAGCTTTGCGTCGAAGCGGGTTCTGCCTGCTGGGTGAACGTGCCAACATCGCTTGGCGGAGAAACGGTGATTGAAGAACTGCTCGTCGCCGGCCATGGCGGCAAGGGCGTGCGGCCCGCGTCATATGACGCCCTGCAAACGGCTGTCGCCGAGAACGCGGAAGAAATTCTTGCCCAGATGCGCATCGAATTCCGGGCGATGGCGGATATCCTCATCGACGATCTTGAGGCGTCGGGCTATCCGCAAGACCGCGTTCTTTACGCCGAGCCCGGCAATGAAAACTGGAATTTTGGATCGATTTCGTTCAAACGCTCCTTTGTGTATGCGCTGGGGCTGGGCGAGGGGTTGTTTCCAGATATCAAGGGCTCGGGGCCGATGGGCTACGGCGTTATCGTCGCGGCGTGGGCAGACGCGCTGAACGAACGCCTCGTTGCGCGCGGCCGCGAAAACCAGCAATGGCTGGTTCCGCTGAACACGAAGACAGCCGGCACCAGCGGTTCGACGCTGAACAAATATTACGACGGCGTTGAAGCCTACAACACACGCTTCAACGTCTCGACTCCGCTGTCGAAAATGCCGGCGGCGGGCACCGGCTATTGGGGCGGCGCAGCGCGGTTCCGCAAGCCGAATTTTCTCGGCGTCACCGACCGCAAAGCGTATCCGGCGGCATTCTGCGCGGCGATCAAAGCCGACCGCGACGCCGCCGCCAAGGCGATGCGCGACTGGTATCTCAGCCCCGAGCCCATGCGCGACAATGTTGCAGCGACGATGAAATATCAGGCGTCAATCGACGCGATTGCGCGCGAACGCGGATCATTTTTCCTCGGCCATTACGAAGGCGGCAATCACGACAACGCCAGCAATGGGGATATGAAAGCCTGCCCGCAGATGAGGGAATTCCTGAATGAATGGCAACACGGGCCCGACGCCGCAGCTGTGCAAAAGGCGTTTAATGATCGCTTCGTCAGCGCCTATCCTGACGCGGTGATTTCAAATTACATCTATCGCGCCGACCGGTATGATCCGGCGAAGCCCTGGTTCGACCTTAAGCCGACAGAGACCACCAATCCCTATTATCAGGTCTGGGAGACGCTTTTGCGCCCGCCGGTCAGCGAACGCTGAAAGCCGCGTTGGTTCGCCAATCCTCAGTGATCGGGCGCCTTGACGGGGCGCCCCGCGCCCTTATGGTCCGCCGCCATGCATGACGATAAAAGCGGGCGCTGCAAGGACGGCGCGCCCGTTGACATGGCTGAAGAAGCGGAAAATGAGCCGCGCCGCGCCGGGGCCTTGAAAAAGCCCGATCAACCGGCGAAGGCGAAGCTCAATCCTAAAGAGGCGCGGCTGGCGGCCGCCCTGCGAGACAATTTACGGCGGCGCAAGGCCGCCCAACGGAAAGCTGAAGACTGAATGGACAGGCTGGCGATTATCGGCGGTCGCCCGCTGTTCGGAGAGATTCCGATCAGCGGCGCCAAAAACTCCGCCCTCAAGGTGATGGCGGCGGCGCTGTTGTCGGATGAGGCGCTGGTGATCGACAACGTTCCGCGCCTCGCTGATGTCGATATGCTGTTAAAGCTGCTGGTGCAGCATGGCGCGGAGGCGGACTTTCAGAGATCGACCCTTACCCTGAAGGCCGCAACCATTACCTCGACCGAAGCGCCGTATGACCTTGTGCGTAAAATGCGCGCGTCTTTCAACGTGTTGGGCCCGCTTCTTGCGCGTGAAGGCAAGGCGAAAGTCTCGCTTCCCGGCGGCTGCGCCATCGGCGCGCGCCCGGTCGATCTGCACCTGAAAGCCCTGTCGGCGATGGGCGCCAAAATCGACCTCGATGAGGGGTATGTTTTCGCCGAAGCGCCTGGCGGGCTGAAAGGAGCGCGCATCGATTTCCCGGCGGTGTCGGTCGGCGCCACCGAGCACGCCATGCTGGCGGCGACGCTGGCGAAGGGCGAAACGGTTTTGTCGAACGCCGCGCGTGAGCCGGAAATCGCCGATCTCGCCGAATGCCTGATCGCGATGGGCGCAAAGATTGATGGGCTGGGCACGTCGACGCTGCACATCACCGGCGTCGACCGGCTGCACAGCGCCCGGCACACCGTGTTGCCTGACCGTATCGAGACCGGAGCCTACGCCATGGCGGCGGGCGTTACAGGCGGCGAATTGTTCCTGCGTAATGCGCGCCTGGAGCTTCTCGGCGCGGCGGTCGGCGCGCTTGAAGAAGCAGGCCTTCACATGAGCGATGAAGACGGCGGCGTCCGCGTCAAGCGGGCCGGTGATCGTTGCCGCGCCGTCAACATTGTCACACAACCCTTTCCCGGTTTTCCGACCGACTTGCAAGCGCAGTTCATGGCGCTGATGGCGACGGCGGATGGCGTTTCGGTCATCAAGGAGACCATTTTCGAGAACCGCTTCATGCATGCGCCGGAACTGGCGCGCATGGGCGCGCAAATCGCCGTGGACGGACAAACCGCCACCGTGCGCGGGGTGAAGCGGCTGAAAGGCGCGCCAGTAATGGCGACGGATCTTCGCGCCTCGATGAGTCTTGTTCTTGCGGGGCTCGGCGCGGAAGGTCAGACCATAGTCAATCGCGTATATCATCTTGATCGCGGCTTTGAGCGTCTGGAAGAAAAGCTCAGTCTTTGCGGCGCGCTGATCGAACGCGTGAAGGGAGAATAATGGCGAACCTGCGCAATTACCGTCCATTGCGGTTGATGACTGAAGACGCGGAAGACTTGAGGGTGCTTTCTGCGGTGCTTCAGGATTCCATCGGCAAGATCGGCGATTTTGCGTATATGCCGGAACAACGGCGTTTCGCGTTCGTCGCCAATCGCTTCGTCTGGGAAATCGTTGGCGATCGCAAGCGCGGCGCTTTTGCGCGGGTGCGCGCGGGGTGTCATTTCGATGACGTTATCGCGGCTCGCCAGCTCAATTTGCGCGTCGACTCAAAAAGCGCAATTGTCGAACTGCTCGCGATCAATTTCGAAGCAGGGGAAGACGGGGCCGGTATAGTGACGCTGGATTTTGCCGGCGGCGGCGGCATTCAGCTCGATGTCGAAAGCGTCAACGCCCAGCTCAGCGATATTTCTGCGCCATGGCCCGTGCGCATGCGCCCCGACCACGGTAAAGACTAGTTTGCGCGCAAAATTTCGGGCAGGGCATGGCGAGGCGGCTTCATACCAGTGATGCGGATTTCGAGCGGGTTTTCACCGAACTGGTGGAAGGCGCCCGACACGTTCCCGAAGACGTCGCCGATACGGTGCGCGCCATCATCGCCGACATTCGCGTCCGCGGTGTTGGCGCCGTTATCGAATATACCCGGCGCTTTGATGGGTTCGACCCCGGCGCAAATCTTTCGCCGCTGGATGCGCAAGCGCTAGACGTCGCGCGCAGGAAATGTTCGCCGCTTCTGCTGGAAGACCTCGATTTCGCTGCGGCGCGAATTCGCGACTACCACAAGCGGCAATTGCCGGCGGATAACGACTATGTCGACGAGGCGGGCGTCAGGCTGGGTTGGCGGTGGACACCGGTTTCGGCCGCGGGCCTCTATGCGCCGGGCGGGCGGGCCGCCTATCCGTCGAGCGTTTTGATGAACGCCATTCCGGCGACCGTCGCCGGGGTGCGGCGGCTCTGCATGTGCGCGCCGACGCCGGGCGGGACGGCGAACCCGGCGGTGCTCGCCGCCGCGTCGATCGCCGGGGTCAGTGAATTATGGCCCATTGGCGGGGCGCAGGCGATCGCTGCCATGGCCTATGGCGCCGCGCCCATCGCGCCAGTCGACGTCATTGTCGGGCCGGGCAACGCCTTCGTCGCCGAAGCCAAACGCCAGGTGTTCGGCGTCGTCGGCATCGACGCCGTCGCCGGCCCGTCGGAAATTCTCGTCGTCGCCGACGCCGCAAACGATCCCGGCTGGATAGCGGCCGATCTTCTCAGCCAGGCCGAGCACGATCCGTCATCGCAGTCTGTTCTGATTACGGACGATAGCGCATTCGCCAACGCGGTCGCGAGCGAGGTTGAAAGGCAACTTGCCGCGTCGCCCAGACGCGAAATCGCCGCCGCCGCGTGGAATGACAATTCCGCCGTGATCATTGTCGGCGCGCTTGGCGAAGCGCCGGCGCTCATCGACGCGCTAGCGCCGGAACATCTTGAGCTTGCGGTCGGCGACCCTGACGGGCTCGCCGCCAAAGTGTCGAACGCCGGAGCGATCTTCCTCGGTCGGCATACGCCCGAGGCGCTGGGCGACTATGTCGCCGGGCCGAACCATGTTCTGCCGACAGCGCGCACTGCACGATTTGCCTCTGGTCTGTCGCCGCTCAATTTCATGAAACGCACGTCGATCATCGGCGCCAGCGCACAGGCGGTAGCAAACATCGGCCCCGCCGCAGCGCGCCTCGCCGATGTCGAGGGCTTACCCTCACATGCGCAATCGATTCAATTGCGGATCACGGACTGAGCCTGCGTCACCTGGTTGTCGCCATCAGAACCCGACGGCGAGGTTTGCCCTTAGAACCGTGTCCGTATGCTTTCTGAGATCGGGCGGATCTGTTTCATACCGCACCTCGTAGCCCATGCCCGCCGAGATCGTTTGCGTGATCGCGGCGGTGAGCGCGGTCAACGATGTCAGCGTCGTCGTCGGGCTCGTCCAGGTAACGGAAAAATCCTGCTCCAGTTTCAGACCGTCGCGGATCACCCAGTCGGTTTCGCTGGCGGCGTACATGGCGAATTCTTTTGAGATCGCGCGGGTGTCGTCGATGGGCGAATACTGATAACCGGGACCGGCCTCGACTTTCCAGGTCAGCGCATCCGACTTGAAATAGTAATGACCAAGACCGGCGCCTGCAAACAGGCGATAGTCAAAGCCCGAGAATTCGTCCTCAACATAAGACAGACGGCCGAACGCATAGGTTCGGTCGCTGAAATTATAGTCGAGTTGATAGGCCGCTCCCCAGCGCTTGAGGTTCTGCACTCCGTCCGACCGGCCGGTGTCGAAATTGGCCTTGAAGTTATGGGCGAAGTCACCGGCTTCGCGCCGCGCATCGACAAGCACGCCGATGGCGACATTTTCCGAATTGCCGTTCGCCACGACGGCGGAGGCGGCGATTTTCCCATCCCACGGCGAGAACGCGAAAACGCCGTATTGCGCATCCGCATCGCCGTCTTTGGCGGCGTCCAGTTCGACGACGGCGGTCTCGACCACTTTCTCCGGCGCTGGCTCAGGCGTGAGCGCCGCGATGAGCGCGGCGGCGTAGGCTTCTATGGCCTGCGCGTCGTCGGCGAAAACCTTCTTTGCGGCCTCAGAGACCGCATGGATCTGTGCTGCGTCCTGGCTCTCTGCGGCGGCGTCGACCATCGCCTGGGCAAGCGCCGGCGGCGGATCAGCGGCGAAAGCAGGGCTGGCCAGGATCAGGCCAAAAGCGAGCATCGGCGTGAATTTCATGTCAGGGCGTCTCCGGAACTGAAGCAGGAATCGCTGCATATGCCGATTCATCAATATCGACAGACCCCGCCGGACGGGCGTGACGGATGCCGCGCTTGCCGCTAGAGCAATTTGCATTCAATCTGAATCGCAAAATTGCTCTAACTATTTGTTGGGTCGCATTTTCTTGCGACGAGCCGGTTCCCACTTCGTCGGAAAATGCTCTAGAAACAGATGCGAATCTTGTGGTTGCGGCATGAATGCTGAGATTGGATTGGCGAACCTGCGGATCGTCCGGATAAATCTGGACGAGCGCAGCCTTGCGCGCGCCACCGCGGATATCGAGCACGAACGAAAGGTCGCGATTTACGACCTGCTGGAAGAGAATCTCTTTGAGCCTATCGGCGCTGGCGATGGTCCGTTCGAGCTATATCTGTCGAATGTTGAAAACCGCCTCGTGTTCGACGTCCGCCGCGAGGGCGGCGAGGCGATCGGGCAGGTGCACCTGTCGATGACCCCGTTCCGGCGGATCATCAAAGACTATTTCATGCTGTGCGAGAGCTATTACGATGCGATCAGGAACGCCGCCCCGGCGCAGATCGAAACGATCGATATGGCGCGTCGCGGCATGCATAACGAGGGATCGGAGATCCTTCGCGAGCGCCTTACCGAAAAGATAAATCTCGATCTGAATACGGCGCGTCGTCTTTTCACGCTGATTTGCAGTTTTCACATGCGCTAGGGGCGCGATTGGCAGGGTAATAGTGAAATCGGTCCTCTTTGTCTGCAACATGAACTCGGTGAGATCACCCATGGCTGCGGCGATTCTCGCGCAGGACGCCGAGGCCGCGCTCAAGGTGGATTCCGCCGGCGTGTATGAGGGCGGGCCCGACCCGTTCGTCGGCGAGGTTCTCGATGAAATCGGCGTGTCGCTTGGCGGGGCCGGGCCGAAGGCGCTGTCCGAAATCAATCTTGGCGAGTTTGACCTGATTATTACGCTGACGCCCGAGGCGGCGGGCGAGGTTCGCCGCTGGATCCCGCGCGAGCGCATTGAATATTGGCCCATCGACAACCCGTCGGATGTGCGCGGCGGGCGCGATGAGCTGATGCAGGCCTATCGGGAGGTCCGCGACGAACTTCGCGCGCGGATCAGGTCCCGGTTTCCGGCGATTTATGAAAAGCCTTGATTTTAGTGGCCGGCGCGACCATTTTCCGGCGTCTTGAAATAACCCCCCGCCGGCGGCGACGCTGCGGGGCACTGGCGTGACGGGACGCTCTCGCGGGGGCGGCGCCGACTGAGGAGCGAATGGCGAAAGAAGAATTGCTTGAGTTTGAGGGCACGGTGGAAGAACTTCTGCCCAACGCGACATTTCGCGTTAAGCTCGAAAACGGACATGAGATCATTGCCCACACCGCGGGCAAAATGCGCAAGAACCGAATCCGCGTGCTGGCTGGCGACAAGGTGCTGATTGAGATGTCGCCTTACGACCTGACCAAGGGTCGCGTCACCTATCGTTTCAAATAGTCCCCGCGCGGCGATGAACGCGCCCTTGATTCTCGCCAGCGCCAGCCCCCGGCGCCGTGATCTGCTCGCGCAGATCGCGATTGTTCCGGACCAGATCATTTCCGCCGATATCGACGAGACGCCGGCGCCGGACGAAACCCCGGCGCGTCATGCCGAACGTCTGGCGAGAGAAAAAGCGTTGGCGGTTGCTAATGCGAATGCTGGCGCTTTGGTGCTCGCGGCCGACACCGTCGTCGCCTGTGGCCGGCGCATCCTGCCCAAGGCGGAAACCGAGGCGCAGGCCCGCGCCTGTCTCGCACTGATCTCGGGCCGTTCGCACCGGGTCTTTACCGGCATTGCGCTTGCAGGGCCTGGCAGCGAGCTGCGTGTACGTACTGTCGAGACACGTGTGAAAGTCCGCCGACTGGCGAAACAGGCGATAGACGCCTATCTCGCGTCTGATGAGTGGCGCGGCAAAGCCGGGGGCTATGCGATTCAGGGGCGTTTCGCCGCCCATGTCGTCGCGCTGATCGGCTCTTACTCAAACGTTGTCGGCCTGCCGCTTTACGAGACGGCGAACCTGCTTGCCGGCGCGGGCCATTCGTCGGCATGAACCGGCGATTGCTCATCGAATGCGGCGTCGCGCAGACCCTTGCCGCATTCATCGAAGACGACATCGTCACCCATCTTTGGGCCGGTCCGGCGCGCGGCGAAGAAACGCTGACGCGTGCGCCCAGTCGCGGTGATTTATACGCCGGGCGCGTCGCCACGGTTTCAAAATCATTGAACGCGGCGTTCGTTGATATCGGCGCGGAACGTCCGGGCTTCGCGCCGTTGAAGCCGAAAGAGCAAGCGCCGGTAGAAGGCGAGCGCATGATCTTCCTGGTGCGCCGCCCGCCGCTTGGCGAGAAGGGCGCCGTTCTGTCGCGTGAGTGGAAAACCGGCCTTGACGGCGAGAGTGTCGCCGCACTTGAAGCATCTGCGGCGAGCACGGGCGTCGGCGCCATTGGCGAGCCTGTCGACGCCGCGGTTCAGGCGTTCGTAAACTGCGGCCCCGATGGCGACCTAAGCGATGTAAAGGTGACGCTCGACCGTGCGGAAGCGGTCGCGGCGCTGCGCGATTACGCAAGCGTTGTCGATATCGATCCCGATGCGTTCAACGCATTCGATATCGATCAGGTTTTCGCACAATCGCTGGCGCAGAAGGTCGTGCTCGCAGGCGGGGCTCAACTCCTGTTCCATGAAACGGCTGCGGGAGTTCTCATCGACATCGATTCAGCCGTCGCTGCTGGCGGCGCGAGCGTGCGGTTGAATGATCGCATTAATCTTGCCGCCGCATCACGCATTGCGCTTGAACTTTCGCGGCGGCGAATTGGCGGGCGCGTGATCATTGATTTTTTGCCGCCGTCCAATGGCGCCGCGCGAACATTGCTGACGCAAAATCTCGACGCCGCCGTAAAGAAGCTGCTGAGGCCCGGCGCAGCGCGCCTCGGTCGTATCGCGCGCGACGGTCTTTGCGATATCACGCTGGCGCGCAGCGAACAGACGCTGCTTGAAGTCGCCAGCGAACCGGCGGGGCTCGACTGGCCCGCGCCCGGCCGTCGCTTTAACATCGACTGGACTGCGAAGATGGCGATTGGCGCGATTGAGCGTCGTTTGCGAAGTTCGCCGTCAGCGCGGTTGGAATTGCTTGTCGCGCCGCCGCTTGCCGATTACATCTGCGGGCGTTCATGGCCGGACAAATTGAGCGCGCGATATGGCGCGCGCTTGAGGCTGAAGACTGAAACGGCGCGAAAGGCGGACCGGTTTGAAATCGTCGAATAAAATGGCGCCGCGCAGGATTCGGGCGGAAAATGACAATCGTCCGTCGGCGAAATGCCCGATCTGCGATGAAGCCGCGTCAAAGACATATGCGCCGTTCTGTTCCAAGCGCTGCGCGGATGTCGATCTGCATCGTTGGCTGAGCGGCGGATACGCCATCCCCGCGGTCGAGCAGGAGCTTGATTCGGAATTGCCTGAGGACGGCGAGCCTTAAGCGCCCAAGGCAATGTTCAGCGGTTGCAGCGCGATGAGGGCCGCAAATTTGCGCCGTTCGCCCGCATCAAGTGCGCCGTCGCCATTGGCGTCGGCTTCATCGAAGGCGATTTCGCGACTGGCGATCAATTCCGATTCGGTGATTTCGTTGTCGTCGCCGGCGATAAGTTGAAACGATACCGCCATGTCTTTTGGCGCTACGGATGGGTCATCCGCCCCCGACATCCTGCCCAGATGCGCAGCGTATTCCGACCGCGCAATGCGGCCGTCGAGGTTTTCGTCGGTCGTCCAGAATTCCGCCGAGGCGAATGCCGTCGCCTCTTCTCGGGTGGTGACATTCATCGCAGAAAGCGCCGGTGGTGACGTCGCCGGCTGATAGCGGATGATCGTGTCATATTCCGAACTGCCGGTGTTGGCGGAAGCGATGAGCGCCAGCGCAGCGGCGCCCGCTGTACTTGCGCCGATTATGGCGTTTAACGACATCACGATCTCTCCCGTAGGCGAGCGCCGCGTCGGCGGCGCGAAGATTATCCCCGAATTTCATCTATGGCGGGAATGTGCCGCGTTCGCGCCGCGCGCGCCAGTTAAGGATGCGTCATTACCGTATTGTTAACCAAGGGGAATTCGCCGCGCCGCCGGCGACGCGTCATTCAAACACCTCGCGAAGGTCGACAGACGATTCCTTCCCGATCTTCGTACAGTTTTCCGCCAGCCAGGCGTCGGCGATGTCGTAACCGCGCTTTTTCAGATCTGTCAGAAACGGCCAGTCGATCCGGAACTTCGAGGCGTTATCGAATTCGACAAGCGCCTCGTCAGAACGGATTGAATGAATGCGCACATCGCGCAGGCGGTCGCGGTGAGTATCCTTCAACCAGCCGTCGTCCAGCAATCTGTGAACAAAACTGATGGCCCGCAATTCACGCAGGAGCGAAGAGTTGAAACTGATTTCATTGATCCGGTTCATGATCGCCGATGGCGTTACCGGCACGTCTTCGCGCTCAATCGGGTTGACATGAACGATCATGATATCCGCGCTCGTTGCTTCGTAAAAGAACGGAAACAGGACGGGATTTCCCATATAGCCCCCGTCCCAATAGTGTTCGCCGTCGACCTCGACCGCCTTGAACAGGAAGGGAAGGCACGCCGATGCGCCGACGACGTCCGCCGAGACGTCTTTGGTTTCAAAAACTTTCACCTTGCCCGAGCGGACATTGGTGGCGGCGAGGAACAGCTTTGTCACCTTGCACGCGCGAAGTGAGTCGAAGTCAATTGTATCTTCGAGAATGTCCTTGAGCGGATTGATGTTGAACGGGTTGAACTGATAGGGCGAAAACGACCGCGTCAGCGTGTCGAACATCTGGTAGGTGAGCGCGTTGGCGATGGCGCTGATCCCGAAAACGTCGGAAGGCGCAGTGTGCAACGGGCTGTAAACACTGCCGGCGTCGGATACGCGCCGCCAGAGTTGCTCCAGCGTTTCCATCGCGCCCTCGCGGCCGTTTTTGTGCAGCCCGTAAGCGAGCGCCACCGCGTTCACCGCGCCGGCGCTCGATCCCGAAATTGCTTCGACTTCCAGACGGTCGTCTTCAAGGAGGCGTTGCAGGACGCCCCAGGTGACGGCGCCATGCGCGCCGCCGCCCTGTAACGCGAGGTTGATTTTGAAAGGTTTCGCCATCTCGATCAGAGCGCCGGGTGAAAAAGTGGAAACCGGTTTTCCGCTAAACCGGTGCGACCACGATAAATATGGATCATCGGGTGTTTCATACGCGACGCCTGCCGTTCTATTGCGCGACCCAGCCGCCGTCGATTTGATGCGCGGCGCCGGTGATCTGGGCGGCATCGTCAGAGCACAGGAACACGGCGAGCGCGCCGATCTGTTCCACGGTGATGAACTGTTTCGTCGGCTGCGCTTCAAGCATGACATGCTTGACCACATCTTCCTCGCTCATGCCGCGCGCCTTGGCGGTATCGGCGATCTGCCCTTCCACCAGCGGCGTTTTCACATAGCCCGGACAGATGGCGTTGCAGGTGACGCCATGCTCTGCGCCTTCCAGCGCGATCGTCTTGGTCAGGCCGACAATGCCGTGCTTGGCGGCGACATAGGCCGACTTGAACGGTGAGGCGACCAGACCGTGCGCCGACGCAATATTGATAATGCGTCCGCGTCCGCGCTTTTTCATGCCGGCGAACACCGCCTTGATGGTATGGAAAGACGAGACCAGATTGATCGCGATAATGGCGTCGAGTTTGGCGACCGGGAAATCTTCAATCGGCGCCACGTGCTGAATGCCGGCATTGTTGACGAGGATGTCGACCTGCCCGAAAGCGGTTTCGGCTTCGGCTATCAGCGCACGGATTTCGTCCGGCTTGGTCATGTCGGCGCCATTATAAAGCGCCTTAACGCCGTATTTGTCTTCAAGCCCCTTGCGCACGCCTTCGATCTCGCCGGCATCGCCGAAGCCGTTGAGCATCACGTTCCAGCCCTTGGCGGCGAACGCCTCCGCAATTCCGAGACCAATACCGGAGGTTGATCCGGTGATGACGGCGTTCAGCGGCTTGGACATGGCAGGGCTCCTATTTGAGTGGGTTGCAGCGCGAAGGTATTTATTGCGTCGCACAAATTCAATGGCGGGCCTTCACGAATGGCTTAAACTCTGTCCATTTGCCTTTCACGGGTTTACGAGGTCGGCTAAGCCTCGGGGGGAGGACGGCCGGACGGAGGCGCGGGATGAAGATTCACTATCTTGGCGTTTCAATTCTGTGCGTGATGGCGGCGTCGCCCGCCGCGGCGCAGATGGCGATCACCACGTTCGGCGCTACCGACGCGGTGCAGTGCTATGAAAACGCCCGCGACGATTTTTCCAGCGACGCCGGCCCATGCGACAGGGCGCTCGACGATGCAACGCTGACCCGCCGCGACAGGATGCGGACGCGGGTCAACCGCGGGGTTATTTACAACCGCACCGGCGACCTCGCGGCGGCGGTTGAAGATTTCGACGACGCGCTCGCCATGGACGACACGGCGGGCGAGGCATGGCTGAACCGCGGCAACAGTTATTTCCTGATGGGCGATTTCGATCAGGCGCTCGCCGATTATGAGACGGCGCTTGAAAACGATGTCAGCCAGCCATGGTCGGCGTGGTACAATGTCGGCCTTGTGTATCTGCGCCGGGGCGAAAGCGACAAAGCGCGGGCGGCATTTGAAAAATCACTGCAATTAAACCCCGGCTTTGCGCCCTCGCAAGCCAAGCTGGATGAAATATCCGTGCGGGACAAAACTCAAGGCGATTGATGGCGACGTTCATTTCTCATCTGGAGTGCTCGTTCACGGGCGAGCGCTATGAAGCCGGCCGCGTGCATGAGCTGTCAGCAGCGGGCCGTCCCTTGCTGGCGCGCTATCATCTCGATGCGCTGGCGAAGGCGGTCACCAAAACCGAGCTTGCATCGCGTACGGACGGGTTCTGGCGGTATCGCGAATTCCTGCCCGTTGAAAGGACGCAAAACCGGATCAGCCTTGGCGAGGTGTTGACGCCGCTGATTTCGATGACGTCGACGGCCCGGCGCCTTGGCGTCGACGGCGATATCATCGTCAAGGACGAAGGGCGCTTGCCGACCGGTTCGTTCAAGGCGCGCGGGCTGGCGCTGGCGGTGTCGATGGCGAAGGAGTTCGGCCTTGAACATCTCGCCATGCCGACAAACGGCAATGCGGGCGCGGCGATGGCGGCTTACGCCTCGCGCGCCGGGCTGCGCACGACGATTTTTTGCCCGGACGATACGCCGGCGGTGAATGTCGAAGAGATCGCGCTTCAGGGCGGCGATGTCTGGCGCGTAAACGGCCTGATCAACGACTGCGGCAAGATCGTCGGCGAGGGTAAAAAACACGTCGGCTGGTTCGACGTTTCAACGCTGAAAGAGCCCTATCGTATTGAAGGCAAGAAGACGATGGGGCTTGAGCTAGCCGAACAGTTCGGGTGGGAATTGCCTGACGTCATTTTCTATCCGACCGGCGGCGGCACCGGCCTCATCGGCATGTGGAAGGCGTTTGACGAGCTGGAAAAGATCGGCTGGATCGGATCGAAACGCCCGCGCATGGTGGCGGTGCAGGCGAGCGGCTGCGCGCCGATTGTGCGCGCATGGGCGCGCGGCGATGAACACGCGCCTCTCTGGGAAGACGCGCACACCGTCGCGGCGGGCATTCGCGTGCCGATCGCACTCGGCGATTTCCTGATCATCCGCGCGGTGCGCCAGTCAGGCGGGTTCGCAATCGCCGTCGAAGATGACGCCATTGTTGAAGCGCAGCTTGAAATGGCGCGCGACGAAGGTTTCCTGCTGTGCCCGGAGGGGGCGGCGACTTACGCTGCTTACAAACAATCGCTGGCCGACAAACTGGTGTCGCGGTCCGACCGGGTGGTCCTGTTCAACTGCGCGACGGGCTTAAAATACCCGATGCCAGCGGCGACGAAGACGCTCGACCGCACCAGGCCGATCAATTATGCGCAGTTCGGCGACTAAGACGCGAGAACAAACAGAACAAAAAGGGCGGGACGACAATGAAAATTCTGGCGAATGCAATGGTGGTGCTGGTCGCAGTGCTGCATTTCGGGTTCATGGCGCTTGAAATGTTTTTCTGGGATCACCCGGTCGGGCGCGAAATGTTTTCGATGACCCCGGAACAATCGGCGCAAACCGCCGTCCTGGCCGCCAATCAGGGTTTGTATAACGGGCTTCTCGGCGCCGGCTTGTTGTGGTCGGTATTCGCGCGACAGCGAGCGACGATGTATTTCTTTCTGATATGCGTTGTCGTCGCCGGCATTTACGGCGGGCTGACCGCCAAGCCGACGATCTTGTTGTTTCAGGCCGCGCCGGCGGTGCTGGCGATTGTGTTGTCGCTTGCTTCCGGCGGTCGCGGGCGCGCGGAATGAAACTGACGCAACTGCCGTTTGAAGCGTGCCGGTTTTTGGGTCTCGCGCTTTATCGCGCTGCGGGTTGGCGGGTTGAGGGCGAACCGCCGGCGGCGAGCAAGTTCGTTGTCATCGCCGCGCCGCACACCAGCAATTGGGATCTGCCGTTGATGCTCGGCGTCGCGCTGCAATTTCGCATTCGTCTGCACTGGATGGGCAAGGACAGCCTGTTCAAGCCGCCCTTTGGCTGGTTCATGCGCGCGCTGGGCGGCATCGCGATTGACCGGTCGAAAGCCAACAATGTCGTCACACAGATGATTGACGTGTTCAGCGCATGTGAAAAGCTTGCAGTGGCGATCCCGCCGGAGGGGACGCGTTCGAAAGTTCGGTACTGGAAGACCGGATTTTACCACATCGCCCACGGCGCCGGCGTGCCGATTGCGCTCGGTTTCCTCGACTACAGGCGCAAAGTCGGCGGCATCGGCATGACCCTGACCGCCAGCGGCGATTATGATCGCGATCTTGAGGTCATCAAGAATTTCTATGCCGGCGTGACGCCAAAGCACGCCGAGCGGTAAGACGGCTCGCGCCGGCGGGTCAGGCGAAACATTCTTTCAGGAAATCTTCCGCCGCCATCCATGAACGCCGGTCGGCGCGCGCGTCATAGACCGTGCCGAAAGACGGATCGTTCGCGGCCTTGTTGGTGAACGCATGCATGACGCCGCCATAGGCGTGGATCTGCCAGTCGGCGCCGGCGTCGGTGAGTTCTTTCGCCAGCGCGGTCACGGCTTCCGGCGGGGCCATTGGATCGTTCCAGCCGTGAAGCGCAAGCACTTTCGCGGTGATCTTCTTGCCCGCGGTATCGCCGGGCGGCGTAAACAGGCCGTGAAAGCTGGCGACGCCGGTCACGTCGGCGCCGGCGCGCGCAAGGTCGAGCACGCAAAGCCCGCCGAAACAGAACCCGATCGCCGCGACTTTTTTTGCGTCGACCTCGTCGAGGTCGCGCACCACGTCGACGACGTTTTTCATGCGCGCCTGAAGCATCGCCCGGTCGTCCACGAACGGCGTCATCAGTTTCTGGTTTTCTTCCGTACTCGAACCAGTTACACCCTTTCCGTACAGATCGAGCGCGAAAGCGGCATAGCCCATCGCCGCGACTTTTTCCGCGAAGGCGTTTTCCATTTCCGTGCGGCCCGCCCATGCGTGCGAGATGATGACCGCCGGGCGCTTGCCGGAAGCGGCGTCGTCGATCGCGAGAAGACCTTCATAGGTCTTGCCGTCATGGTCGTATTCCACCAGACGATTTTTGATTGCCATTTCCTCTACTCCTGTTTGGCCGCGTCACTCGCCACTGGCGCCGATGCGGCTGATCTTCAAGGTGTTGGTTTTGCCGCGGCGCCCGAAGGGATAGCCGGCAATGATGATGATGCGGTCGCCGTCGACAGCGCCGTACCGCACTGCAAGGGTTTCGGCCTTGTCGAGCATTTCGTGAAAGTGCGAAATGTCATCGGTGATGACCGGCGCCACGCCCCAGTGCAGCGCGAGCTGGCGCGCGACCTGCGCGTCTGGCGTTGCGGCGAGAATGCCGCTGTGCGGGCGGTCGCGCGAAAGCCGCCGCGCTGTCGATCCGGTTTTCGTGTAGGCGACGGTGACGCGGCAATCGAGCACCTGTGCGATCTGGCGCGCCGAAAGCGTGATCGCGTCGGCGGTGCTGTAGTCGCGCGCGCTGGAATCGGGGAGCTTGAACGAACCGGAATCCTCGTCATTTTCAGTGGCGGCGATAATCCGGTCCATGATGGCGACGGCGGTTGGCGGGTGCCGGCCGACGGCGGTTTCCGCCGACAGCATGACCGCGTCGGCGCCCTGGAACACTGCGGTCGAAACGTCGGAGGCTTCCGCGCGCGTCGGCGCAATCGATTCAACCATCGATTCAAGCATGTGGGTGGCGACGATCACCGGCTTGCCGGCGACGCGGCAGGCGCGAACAATGCGGCGCTGTATGTTCGGCACATCCTCCGCCGGGAGTTCGACGCCAAGATCGCCGCGCGCCACCATCAACGCATCGGCAAGGTCGACGATTTCATCGAGATGGTCGACCGCCGAGGGCTTTTCGATCTTGGCGATAATTTTTGCGCGCCCGCCAATGATCGCGCGCGCTTCGTGGATGTCTTCAGGGCGTTGCACGAATGACAGCGCAACGTAATCAACGCCGATTTTCAGCGCATGGTCGAGGTCTTTGCGGTCTTTTTCCGTCAGCGCGGAAATCGGCAGGGCGCGGCCGGGCAGGTTGACGCCCTTGCGGTTTGTAAGCCGGCCCGGCGTGTCGGCGCGGGCGATGACTTCGCCATTCCTTGTTTCCGTAACGGTAAGCTGAAGCTTGCCGTCGTCGAGTTTTAACGCGTCGCCCTTTTCGAGCACGTTGATGATCTCGGGGTGGGGGATGGCGATGACGTCGTCTTCATCGGCCTCGCTCGCCAGCACGAGGCGGTAGCTGGCGCCGTATTTCAGATCGATGCCGCCGTCTTTCAAAACGCCAGTGCGAATTTTCGGGCCCTGCAAATCGGCGAAGACCGCGATGGGCGTGCCGGCGCTTTGCTCGATCTCGCGCACCGCTTCGATGATGCGGGTCATCTTGTCGTGTTCGCCATGAGAGAAGTTGAGGCGGAACACATCGACGCCGGCGCGGAACAAAAGGTGCAGCATTGACGGTGATGCACTGGCCGGCCCGACGGTAGCGAC
This sequence comes from Parvularculaceae bacterium, assembly GCA_041398145.1. Classification (GTDB taxonomy): domain Bacteria; phylum Pseudomonadota; class Alphaproteobacteria; order Caulobacterales; family Parvularculaceae; genus Amphiplicatus. The sequence goes on from JAWKVF010000005.1 coordinate 215,599, forward strand.
GATTTTACAGTGGCGGTTACGCATGAAGGCTGTTCCAGTCTTGAGCATCGCGCAAAAAGCGTGCAACGGTTTTTGTCTTTCGCGATGCGACCACTAAAGAAAAAATCCTCATGGCGTGAATCCGGTTTATTGCATGATGATTTAGGTTCGCGGGGGAACCTAAACCGAATTGCGGCCAAAGGTGAAGGTGCGCGTCATCGGCATAGGCGTTTCTTTGCGGCCTCATATTCCGCGCCCATTTTGGCGACGTAGTCGCCGGCGGGCCCGCGGCGCTTGATCGCGCCGATGCCCTGGCCGCAGCCCCAGATGTCTTTCCATGCCTTTTTGTCGGTATTGCCGCCGGAGCCGAAATTCATCTTCGACGGATCGCTCTCGGGAAGATTATCGGGGTCGAGCCCGGCGGCGATGATCGAGGGTTTCAGGTAATTGCCGTGCACGCCGGTGAACAGGTTGGAATAAACAATGTCGTCGGCGCCGTAAGAAACGATCGCGTCCTTATAGGCGTCATCGGCGTTGGCTTCGTCAGTGGCGATGAACGGCGAGCCGATATAGCCAAAGTCGGCGCCCATCGCCTCGGCGGCGAGCACGGCGTCGCCTGTGGCGATGGAGCCTGACAGCGCGATGGGCCCGTCAAACCATTCGCGAATTTCCTGCACCAGCGCAAACGGCGAGATGACGCCGGCATGCCCGCCGGCGCCGGCGGCGACCGCGATCAACCCGTCGGCGCCCTTGTCGATCGCCTTGCGGGCAAAGGTGTTGTTGATGATGTCGTGGAGCACCAGCCCGCCATAGGAATGCACGGCCTGATAAACTTCCTCGCGCGCGCCGAGCGAACAGATCACTACCGGAACCTGGTGCCGGACGCAGCTTTCGAGATCTTTCATCAGTCGGTCATTCGATCTGTGTACGATCTGATTGACGGCGTAGGGCGCGGCCGGCCGGTCGGGGTTGGCGTCGTTGTGGCGCGCAATCGCTTCCTTGATCTCGACGATCCATTCGTCGAGCTTTTCCTGCGGGCGCGCATTGAGCGCGGGAAACGAGCCGATGACGCCCGCCGTGCATTGCGCGATCACCAGTTTGGGGTTGGAGACGATGAACAGCGGCGCGCCGATAACCGGCAGCGCCATTTGTTTTTTGATGTCGGCGAAAGTTGTCACGTTCATAGCCTCCGGTTGCACGCGCGAAAAGCTAGGCGCCGCGCTGCGTCATGGCAATGCCGCGATGCAGTGTCATGGGCGGCGTAACGGTCAGGACAGAATTGTCGCCACCGGCTTGCCAGCCCGCGCCGGGCATAGTATTTAACCACATGGTTACGAAAGAACACGCCCGTATTTCGCCGACCGAAAGGTCGGTCTTCCACGCCATCTCGGACCCGACCCGGCGAGTGATTCTCGATCATCTGCGGCGCGGGGAAATTGGCGCCGGCGATCTTGCCGCCCGATTTTCGGTCAGCCGCCCGGCGATCGCCCGTCACGTCAGGGTGTTGCGTCAGGCCGGGCTGGTGCGCGAGCGCCGTGCGGCGCAGGCGCGGTTTTATTCGCTGGAGCCGGCGGCGCTGGCTGAGGTCGACCGCTGGCTGGCGCCGTACCGCCTGTTCTGGGCGGCGCGCATGGGCGATCTCAAAACCCTTGTCGAGAACGAGGATTTCTGAAGGAGACGCGCCATGGGCGGGTATACATACGAATATGAATTGCCGGTGACTTTTCCTGCAACGCCTCGGGTCGCGTTCAGCGCGCTCAGCGAGGCGGGCGTGCTCGCGCGATGGTTTGCGCAAAACGTCGAGATTGACCCGCGCATTGGCGGCGCCTTCCGGTTCTGGGGCGCGCACACGTTTGGCGCGCAGCGCGCAGAACAGGCGACGCAAAAAATCCTCGCGTACGATCCGCCGCGTTCTCTCAGTTTTTCGTGGCGGTTCCTCGATCAGGATACGGAGGTTACATGGTCGCTGTGCGCCGATGGCGACAACGGCTCGCGCATCACTGTGCGCCATTTTTTCCCCGCCGCGCCGGAGGGCGTGCGCGTCAAGGAAATGATCGACGATCTGTGGCGGCTCTATACGGGCAATCTTGGTGTCTATCTTAAAGGCGGGCGTGATTTCTATCTTCCCGATTTTGACGATCCGTCGCCGCAGGTGGTGCAGGAAATCGTCATCGATGCGCCGCCGGAGAAAGTGTTCGCGGCGCTGACGCGGCCAGAGCTTATCTCGAAATGGTTTCCCGCCCCGGCGCCGGTGGTCGAACCGCGCGTCGGCGGCAAATACGGCTTTGGCTTCAGTTATAAGGTCGACGGCGTCACTGTCGAGCCGCCGCCGATGACGATTCTGGCTTTTGAACAGAACAAAACGCTCTCGATCACCTGGCCTGACTGGCGCGGCGACGCCAATGTGCCCGACCAGTCGGTGACCTGGACGCTCGAAGCGCTGGGCGGCGGTCGCACGCGTCTGGTGCTGGTGCACGCCGGGTTCGTGCGCTCGATGGACGTGTCGGATTATCCGTTTGGCTGGGGCGAGTTCATGGGCAAGATCGGCGAAGTCGCCTGTGCGGGGTAATCGCGCCGAATTTTTCCGTAATCTTTGGATTTTCCGAGGGGGCTGGTTTGCCACGAATGGCGGACTTGGCCGGCTGTAGCGTTTTTCTCCGTAAAATCCGTATTGGGAAAAATCGCGCAATTGGGGCGTCGCGAAAATTTCTCCCGTTCTCACTCGGCCAGTGCGCGCAGTCATTTGCCTTCATCCTCTCATTCCATGCTCCATCTTGATGATAGGGCATGGCGAGGGGAGGGGGATGAATTTTTGTTTCGCTGCAATAACAGCGACCTGGATGGTTAACGCAGTTTCGGGACGGGCGTGCACGCTGTGAATTACGCGACGTCGACCTGATAGGCGGCTTCGGGCAGGTCTTCACCGAAGGCGCGCTGATAAAACTCGGCGACCGTCGGGCGCTCAAGCTCGTCGCACTTGTTGAGGAAGGTGACGCGGAAGGCGTAGCCGATATCCTGAAAGATCTCGGCGTTTTGCGCCCACGTAATCACCGTGCGCGGGCTCATCACCGTGGCGATGTCGCCGTTCATGAAGGCGTTGCGAGTCATGTCGGCGACGCGCACCATGGCGTTGATCGCCTCGCGCCCTTCTTTCGACGCGTAGAGCGGAACTTTGGCGATGACGATTTCAACTTCCTCGTCATGGGCGAGATAATTCAGTGTCGTGACGATTGACCAGCGGTCCATCTGGCCCTGGTTGATCTGCTGCGTGCCGTGATACAGCCCGGTGGTGTCGCCAAGGCCGATGGTGTTGGTCGTCGAGAACAGGCGGAAATAAGGGTTCGGCGTCAGCACCTTGTTCTGGTCGAGCAGGGTGAGGCGGCCGTCAGCCTCCAGCACGCGCTGGATGACGAACATCACGTCCGGGCGCCCGGCGTCATATTCGTCAAAGACGAGCGCGACCGGGCGCTGGAACGCCCATGGCAACATGCCTTCCTTGAACGCAGTCACCTGCACGCCGTTTTCAACGACAATCGCATCCTTGCCGATGAGATCGATACGGCTGACATGGCTGTCGAGATTGACGCGCACGCATGGCCAGTTCAGGCGCGCGGCGACCTGTTCGATATGGGTTGATTTGCCGGTGCCGTGAAAGCCCTGCACCATGACGCGGCGGTTGAACGCAAAGCCGGCCAGAATGGCGCGTGTCGTTTGCGGGTCGAAGCGATAGCTCTCGTCGACCGGCGGCACATAGTCGTTCGGCTTGGAAAACGCCGGAATGTCCACAGAGAAATCGACGCCAAAGGTTTTCCTGGCGTTTTTCTTCGCGTCGGGTTTTTCCTGGAATTTGTCGTCTATGCTCGCCATTGGTCTTTCGCAGTCTCGTCCAAAACGAGGCGGACACTTGCCCGAACGCTGGCCGATTGCAAGGCCGCAGGGCATGACGGCGCGTCTTTGCCGCGCTCGTCCGCCCGTTCAGCGGGCGGTGCGGGTCGCGTCGACGAACGCGGCGAGCGCCGCGATCAGCGTGTAGGAAACAAGGGCCAGGCCAGCGAAGGCGGCGATGTCCGCCGGCGGCTCGCTGGTCAGCGAATAGAGTTGCAGGGCGCAAAGACAGACCAGCAGGAAAAACGGCGAGACCCGGCCCACCGGACCCTTGGCCGCGCTCGCGCGCAGGTAGAGCACGAACCCGGCAAGCAAGAAGGCGAATTCAAGCGTCTGGCTGACCGCCAGCGACGACCACAGGCCGAATCCGAATCTCTCCGCCGAGCCGGGATAGAGCGCAAGATCGCTCGCATGAACGAGCAGGTCTGCGAACCAGTGGCTGAGAACGGCCGCGCCAATCGCCAGCCCGCCCGCCGCGCCGGCGCGGCGGTTGAGGAGGCCGCCATAGGCGACCCCGGCAAGAACCGACCATAATGCGGCGCCCGCCAGGCTGTGGGTATAGGGCATGTCGTAGAGATCGAGATGGCTGGCGGCGAGGAACCCCGGCGCGACGCGCGCGTGCTCAATGCCCGCCAGAATGAACCCCGCCCACAGATAATCGAGGAACTGCACGGCGACGAACAGATGCCAAAGCGGCACTTTCGGCGCGACAGATTTTATCGCCGCGGCGGGCGCGTAATGGCCGATGAACATCGCTCAGTCTTTCGTGCTGTCGCCGGCGATCAGCAAAAGCCGGCTTTCTTTAAAATGTGGTGCGCGCGCACGACTTCCTGCAACTGGGTTTCGGCGCTGCGGTCGCCGCCATTTGAATCCGGGTGGAACCGGCGCACCATTTCCGCATAACGGCGGCGGATGTCGCCGCCGGGCGCCGACACCGGCAGGTCGAGTTTTTCAAACGCCTGTTGCTGAAGCTTGGTGACGGGGCGGCCGTTGCGCAGGTTCGACGGCGATTTCGCCGCCTTCACCGCGTCGGAAAATATCCCGTGCGCATCCGACATCTCGGCCGGGCCGCGGGTGCGGGCCTTGGCGCTGGCGCGCTCGTTCTTGCCCATCTGCCAGGTCGGGCGGTCGCCATATTGCGCGGCGAGTCGCGCGGCCTCAGCCTCTTGCGAGCTCATGCCGTCAAAGAAGTTCCATTTCTTGTTGTGCTCGCGCGCGTGTTCGGTGCACAGCCAGATTTTCGTCTGCGGCTCGCGCGGCGACTTTGACGCGCGCACCACGGCTTTTTCCGCGCAGTCCTCCTCGTCGCATTCGCGCGTGTGATCGCGCGCCCAGCGCGGCGGCTCGGATTTTCGGTTTTTGGGCGGTTTTACCCGGATGTCGAACCCGTGGCGGGGTTTGTAAGCAGAACCTGTCATATCCCCATTATGGTCTTCGCGCCGCATTGATACAATCTTGACGACGCTGTATTGGCGGGTAGCGCGCCGAAAATTCGCCCTGAATCGGGACGCGCGTTCAACGATCCCGCCCGGGGCCGGCCGGTCGCCGCAAACGGCCAAAAAGTTAACGCATTAGCTGACGGATACCCGCTTTGAGCCTTGCTGAAACCATTCGCGCGAAAATCGAAAAAGCCATTTCGCCAGAGGTGGTGGAGGTGAAAGACGAATCGCATCTGCACGCTGGCCATGCCGGCGCGCGGCCCGGGGGCGAATCGCATTTCCGCCTTCGTGTCGTTGCATCGGCTTTTGAAGGCCTGTCGCCGGTGGCGCGCCAGCGCGCGGTTAACGCCGCGCTGAAAGAAGAACTCGCCGGGCCAATCCATGCGCTCGCCATGACGACGTTGACGCCCGCTGAAGCGGCGCAAGACTAACAACAGCGCCAGAGCGCGGACCAGCGGGGAGCCTTGAAAGTGGAAGTCGTCAACGCGCCGGCCACCTATGCGCTGATCGTCGTGAATGTCGTCATCAGCCTTTACGCGCTTTATGGCGACAGGCGTTTTTTCGACCAGTTCATGTTCCGGGTGCGCGCCGTCATCGAGCGGGACGAACAATATCGCATCGTGACATCGAGTTTTCTGCACGCGAATATTCCGCACCTGTTGCTGAACATGCTGACGCTGTATTTTTTCGGACCGGTGGTCGAGGCGACGCTGGGCAAGCTTGGTTTTCTTGTCGTCTATTTCGGCGCGATTCTCGCCAGCGGGTTCTTGTCGTTGTGGCTGAACCGCAAAAACCCGGGTTACTCGTCGGTCGGCGCGTCCGACGCGGTGTCGGGCGTGGTGTTGTCGTTTTGCTGTTTTTACCCGCTCGACAAAATTTACATCATGATGATTCCCGTCGGCATTCCGGCGTTTCTTTATGGTCTGATGTTCATGTTCATTTCGGCGCAGCTCATGGGGCGCCAGGACCGCGTTATCGCCCATGAGGGCCATCTGGGCGGGGCGCTGGCGGGCGCGCTCCTGACGGTCATCATGCATCCCGCCGTGGTGACGCGGTTCTTCTCCTGACAAACCCTGACCTGAAAAAACCATTTCGCCACAATTTCGCCTGTTTTGCCGCCTCCGGTCGGGAATGCTAGGCTGCAACCGGCAAATCGGGAGGAACGAATGCGCGTTTTGATGATCGTCGCGGCGATGCTCACCCTTGGCGCCTGCGCGACCGCTGTCGGCACGGCTTACGGACCGGCGGACTCAAAAGGGTACGGTTACACGCAAACGCGGATCGAGGCTGATCGCTATCGCGTCAGCTTCGCAGGCGATGGCGCGACGCCGCCGGAACTGGTTGAGGATTACGCCTTGTTGCGGGCGGCGGAACTGGCGGTTGAAAACGGCTATGACTGGTTCCGCGTGGTCGGGCGCTCGCTCGACGGCGAGGAAAAAGGAGGCGTCGGCCTCGGCGCTGGCGTCGGCACCGGGTCGTATGGGGGCCGCTCCAGCGTGGGCGTCGGGGTCGGCGGCAATCTCGGCACGGTCGGCGCGCGCAGATTTTACACCGCGCGTCTTGAAGTGCTGTTCGGCTCGGGCGATGCGCCCGTCGACAATGCCGGCGTGTACGATGCGCGCTCGGTGATCTCGTCGATTTCGGCGCGCCTCAACGCCGCCGCGGCGTCTTGATGCAGTGGGACGCGCTGCGCCGGATCGTCACGGCGAATAATGACAATGCGCGTTCGTTCGTCCTCCTCGACGGCGGCGCGGCGAAAACGCTGGCGGTCGAGGAATCCGGCCTTGCGGAAATCTGGACAGCGGCGCTGGCCGCCGGCGCGCTTCACAACAATGACGACTTGCTGGCCGACGACGATGTGCGTCTTGAGCCCGCGGCGGACTCGGTCAAAGTGCGCTGGTTCACCGTGCCGCCCGAAGATAAATCCGCCAGCGCCGAGGCGCGCGAGGCCAAAGCCGCGTTCGGGTTCGCCGCCGCCGGCGCGGCGCATGCCCGCGTCGACACCAGCCGCCATCCGATGATGCACAAGACCGACACGCTCGACGTGATCGTGCTGGTGAAGGGCGCGGTCGATCTGTTGCTCGACGATGGCGTGGCGACGTCGATGAAGCCTGGCGATGTCGTGATCCAGAAAGCGACCAATCACGCCTGGGTCAATCATGGCGACGAAACCGCGCTGCTGGTGGCGGTGTTGATGAACGCCCGATAACGCATCCTGACGCTGTGTAATGTAATAACATTACTCCGTGGACTGAGTAATGTTGCCAGCGCAGACTGCAGCTGTTAAGACGTCTTCGTTTTGTACAGGAGACGACGATGGATCCCGCGAGCCTGCGCGCGATAACAGCGCTGATTATTCTCTCATTAATGGCCTGGATGGCGTTCAGGAATGTATCCTTGCGCCGGCAGGGCGTTACCGTGAACCTGACGGGCCAGCGGGGAAATCGCAAGCAGCGTGTGCTGCTGCTTGGCGGCGCGGTGCTCTTTGTCTATTTGCTGGCGCGCTGGCCGTTCCCGGTCATTGATGACTGGGTGCGCGCCGCGCCGTCGCCGTCGCCGGCGGCCGCGATTGCGGTTCTCGTCCTGAGCGGGCTGTTGATGGCGGCGGCGCAGGCGGGCATGGGCCGGAACTGGCGCGTGGGCGTGCCCGCAGATGCGGGCGCCGGCGACGGCGATGTCGATACGCTGGTGACCGGCGGGCTGCACCGCTATTCGCGCAATCCGATCTATCTTGCGATCATGCTTTTCGCTGTCGGCGCGGCGCTTTCTGCGCCCGGGCCTTTGACCATCGCAGCGATTGTCATATCGTTCATCGGCCTGACGGCGATCATCCGCAGCGAAGAGGACTATCTGCGGGCGCGGTTCGGCGAGGAATTCGAGATTTATGCGCGGCGTGTGCGGCGCTGGATCTAGTGATGTAGGAACCGCGATGACCGAGCCCGATCTGACCGCCATGTTCAACGAGAACAATGCGCCTTTCGCGCGCATGATCGGGATAAAGATGACACGCGTTGCGCGCGATCATATCGAGGCTGAGCTTGAAGTGACGCCCGATCATTGCACCATCCCGGCGATTTTGCACGGCGGCGCCATCATGGCGTTCGCCGACAATCTCGGCGGCGTCGGCGCTTTCCTGAACATGCCCGAAGGGTCGACGACGACAACGGTTGAGAGCAAGACCAACTTCCTGCGCCCTGTACCGGTGGGCGAGATTGCGCGCGCGGTGACGACGCCGGTGCATTTGGGGCGCACGCTACAGGTCTGGAAGACCGAGATCAGCCGCCAAGACGGCAAGCTCGCCGCGGTCGTCACCCAGACCCAGATGATCCTGAACGGCAGATCATGACGCGTCCGCCAATGCCGCCCGCAGCCATGATCGCGGCGTTCCGGCGCGCCCCGCGCAACCCGGTTTTGGCGTTGCAGGCCGGCAAGACGATTTTTGACGGCGGCAATACCCGGCTTGCCCTTGCGGTGTGGTCGATTGGCGATGACCTCTCGCAGGTGTCGCGGGTGAAAGACGATGCGCGCGCGCCGGACGAACTGCGTCAGCTCTCGGCGTTCGCCGACGAAAAACTTCGCGATCACTTTACCGCGCTGCATGCGTCGGCTGTCGCCGAGATGGAGGCGCAAACCGGCGACGATCTTGCCCGCATCCGCGCTGCGATCTGGCCGCTGACCCATAACGCGCCGTTTGACTATCGCACGCCGTTTCAAAAACCCGTCATCTTCTATGTGCCCGACCTGCCGGCGATGGAGGTGACGCCGAACGAGTTGATCGCCTGGCATCGCCCGCTGGAAGACGCGTGCAAGACCATAGGCGAGGAATATTTCACGGTTTACGAACGCGGCATCGGCGAACTTCCTTATGTGCCGGGCGATACGAAATCGCCGGAATGGCAGGTGCTGAGCGGCGATCTCGCCTGGGGCTCGATCCATCTGTGGAAAGAGGCGAAGCCGACCGACAAGCTCGCCAGTTTTCCGCGCACCGCGGCGGCGCTGGCGGGCGCCGATCTCGTGCGAATCAGCGGCGTGCCGATGGAGGCGTTCTTTTCGCGGCTTAGACCCGGCGCGCACATCCCGCCGCATTACGGGCTGACCAATGCGCGGCTGACGGTGCACCTTCCGCTGCAAATCCCCGAAGACTGCGCCATCAAGGTCGGCGACACGATCAATGTCTGGGAGGAAGGAAAAATCATCGCCTTCGACGACAGCTATCAGCACGAGGCGTGGAACCGCTCGGGGCGCGACCGCGTGGTGCTGATTTTCGAATGTCATCACCCTGATCTTTCCGAATCTGAACGCCGGGCGATTGAGCATTCCTTCGCCGTGCGGCAGAATTGGCTCGACAACCGCTTCACGCTGACGGGCCTGCGCTGAGTGGCCGGCCTGAAGGCGACACGAATGAGCACGCCAGATAAATGGCGCCAATAAAAAGCGGAGAAGGGAGGCGAGCCCATGTACGAACTCGACTTGCAGGAGTCGTTCTTTCCCGCGATGGGCGGCGATTTGCCGCCGGCGGAAACGATTGGCGACATGGTGCGCCGAAAAGCGGGCGAACACCCTGATCTCGCCGCCTTGAAGGCGTTGTCCTGTCAAGGCGACATCATTGCCGAATGGACCTATCGCGAGCTTGCGGCAGATTGCGAGCGGCTGGGCCGCGCGCTGGCGAGCCGACACGCCAAGGGCGCGCGCATTGCAGTCTATGCGAACAATCTGCCGGAGTGGATATTGCTAGAGGTCGCCTCCGCCATGGCCGGCGTCATTTTGGTGACGGTGAACCCGGCCTATCAGAAACGCGAACTGAAATATGTATTGGAACAGTCGCGCGCCGAAGCGATTTATTATGTCGAGGAATTTCGCGGCAATCCGCTAAAGCGCATCGCCGACGAGGTCTGCGCGCAATTGCCGGCGATCACCCATCGCATTTTGATGACCGATCACGCCGCATTGTTCGCCGGCGAAGATATCGGCGCCTTGCCGGCGGTCGGCCCGCGCGATCCGGTGCAGATTCAGTACACGTCGGGCACGACCGGCTTTCCCAAGGGCGCGGTGCTGCACCATCACGGCCTCGTGCAGAACAGTTACGACACCATGGTGCGCGCCGGGCTGACGCCGGGAGCGAGTTTTCTGCATTACATGCCGCTCTTTCATACGACCGGCTGTGCGATTTTAACGCTTGGCGGTTTCGGCCTCGGCGCGACGATCATCCTGGCGCCGATGTTCGATCCGGCGATGGCGGTGCGCGTGATTGCGCGGGAAAAGCCGAAATTCCTGCTTGGCGTGCCGACCATGATTGTCGCCCTCGTTGACGAGGTGGCGCGCAATGGCGGCGACGTTTCGTCGGTCTCGCACATCATGTCCGGCGGCGCCATGGTCGCGCCGGAACTGGTGAAAAAGGCGCTCGATACCTTTGGCGCGCCGATACAGATCGTCTACGGACAAACTGAATGTTCGCCGGTGATCACGCTGGCGTGGGCTGAGGACTCGATTGAAGATCTGACCCAGACCATCGGCCAGCCCTTGCCGCACATGGATGTCGCCATCCTCAACCCGCAATCCAGCGCCGTCCTGCCGATTGGCGAACAGGGCGAAATCTGCACCCGCGGCTATCACGTCATGCTTGGCTATAATGACAATCGCGAAGCGACACAAAAGGCGATTGACGCCGACGGCTGGCTGCACACTGGCGATCTCGGCCGGATGGATGCGCGCGGCTATTGCGCCATTACCGGCCGGGTGAAGGAAATGATTATCCGCGGCGGCGAGAATCTTTTCCCCGCCGAGATTGAAAACGCCATGCTTGAGCATGAATCGGTGCTTGAAGTTGCGGTGATCGGCGTGCCGTGCGAGAAGTTCGGCGAACAGGTTGCGTGCTTCATGCGGGGCGGCCGCGGCCGGCCTGGCGCCGGCGAATTGCGCGCGTTCATCCGCGAGCGGTTATCGCCGCAGAAAACCCCGGTATACTGGATCTGGGTTGATGAATGGCCGCTTACCGGCTCCGGCAAGATCCAGAAATTCAAGCTCGCCGAAGCGTTTGATCGGGGTGAGTTTACTGTCCTGACGAATTAAACATGCGTGGCGAGGCGTAAATAATCGTCTACGGATAATTCCTCGGCGCGCCGCGTCGGCTCAATGCCGCACGCGCCAAGCACCGCCTCGACATCGTCGCCCCACATGCCCCTTAACGACGAGCGCAACATCTTGCGCCGCTGCGAGAACGCGAACTGGGTGACGCGCTCAAGCTGTTTGATGTCGTCAAGCGGCGCGGCGGAGGGCAGGAATGTCACCACGGCGGATGCGACTTTGGGCGGCGGCGTGAACGCGCTGGCGGGCAGGTTGAACGCCCGCGACGGGCGGCTTGCGGCCTGCGCGAGCACCGACAGCCGACCATAGGTTTTCGTGCCCGGCGGCGCGAGGATGCGGTCGGCGACTTCTTTCTGGAACATCAACGCCATCATCGACCATAGCGGCGGCGCGCGAAGGTGATTGGCGCGCAGCCATTTGATCAGCAATTCGGTCGAGATGTTATAGGGCAGGTTGGCGACGATCTTTATCGTCGCGCTATCGGCGAGCGCGCGTTCATCCGCCGCCATCGCGTCGCCTTCGATGATTGTCAGGCGCGCGGGGAAGGCGGCGGCGATCTCTTCAAGGGCGGCGATGCAGCGGGCGTCGCGTTCGATCACGGTCAGGCTGGCGCCGGCTTCCAGCAGCGAACGGGTCAATCCGCCGGGGCCGGGGCCGATTTCGAGAACCCTGTCGCCGGGGCCGACCTGTGCGGCGCGCGCAATCTTGGCGGTGAGGTTGAGGTCGAGAAGGAAGTGCTGGCCCAGCGCTTTTTTGGCGCCAAGGTCGTACCTGACGATGACCTCGCGCAGGGGCGGCAACGCCTTCGTCATTGCGCGGGGGGCTTGCGCGTTTGCGCCATGGAGGCGGCAAGGCGGATCGCCGCGATCAGGCTGTCGGGGTTGGCGAGCCCCTTGCCGGCGATGTCGAGCGCGGTGCCGTGGTCGGGCGAGGTGCGCACGATCGGCAGGCCAAGGGTGACATTCACCGCGCTGTCGAAAGCGAGCGTCTTGGCGGGGATCAGCGCCTGGTCGTGCAACATGCACAGCGCTGCGTCGTATTTTGCGCGCGCAGCGGCGTGAAACATCGTGTCGGCGGGCAGCGGGCCGGTGACTGTCGCGCCGGTTTCGCGGGTCAGACGTTCAACCGCCGGGGCGATGATGTCGCGGTCCTCGGTTCCCATGGCGCCGTCTTCGCCCGCATGCGGATTAAGGCCGGAAATCGCAAGGCGCGGCGTCTCCATGCCGAAATCGGCGCGCAGCGCCTCGATGACGATGACCGCCTTCTCGCAAATCATATCGGTGGTGATCGACGCGGCTGCGGTGACAACCGGCTGGTGAATGGTCAACGGCACAGTGCGCAAATCAGGTCCGGCGATCATCATCACCGCACCGCGGGTGCGCCCCGCCGGCATCGGGGCGTCTTTCGTCAGCGCTTCCAGAAATTCCGTATGCCCCGGATAAGCGAAGCCGTCAGCAATCAGCGAGGCTTTCTGGATCGGGTTGGTGACAACGCCGGCGGCCGCGCCATCAAGAACAAGAGCGGTCGCCATTTCAATAGACGCGATCACGGCGCGCGCGTTGGCGGGGTTGGCGACGCCGGGGGTGACGTCCAGCCCGATATCAGGATCGAGCACCGGCAGGGCGGTGGAATAAGCGTCTTCGATTTCACGCGGGTGCGAAATCACCCGGCAGGTTTCATCGGCAAAGACTGTAGGATCGGCGATGACGAAAAACGCCGGCCCGTCCTCGCGAAGCTGGTGATAGGCGGCGCGGGTGATTTCGGGGCCGACGCCGCCGGGTTCGCCCATGGTGACGGCCAGCGGCAATGGCGGCGTCGACACGTTGGGTTAGCCGTTCCGGGCGACAGGCGCGCCCTGCGTTCGCAGTCGAATATCCACCGTCGCCTTGCGTTCGACGTCGCGCAGATATTGCTGCGAGATGCGTTCAAGCTGGCGGGAGTAAAGGCGGTTTTCAATCGCCTCGCGCGACGGGATGCCAAGCCCCTCATCGACCGTGCACGCATAGGCGACGTGCAAGGTGTCGTCGGCTTCGACAATCGCGCTCAGCTCGCCGGTGGCGAGGTTTTCAATGACGCTGTGAAAGCGCGGGTCGATGTCGGAAAGCGTGACGTTTTCCAGAAGCGCGGGGCCGACATCGGGGCCGAGATCTTGCCGTAAGGCGCCGCCGCCGCAGGGTTGCGAGGTGGCGAGCTTTTCAATGTCCTGACGTGCGGCCGCGCGCCCGACCGATAACGGCGCGCCGGCATAGGCGAGTGTCCATGTCTTCTCGCCCTGCTTGACGGCTTCGCGCTTGTCGCGCACGGCCATGATCATGAACGCGCCTTCGGACGGGATCGGGTTGGTGACCGAACCGGGCGGAAGCTCAGTGATCGCCTGCGAGATTTCATCCGGCAATTCACCGGCGCGCACCCAGCCCATGTCGCCGCCGGTCGCCGCCGTGGTGCAGGCGGAAAACTGCTGCGCGACAACAGCGAAAGGAACGCCTTTGCGCATCTGTTCGATCAATTGCATGCCGCCGTCGTAATAGGCTTGCGCCTGTTCGGGCGAGGGCACGGGAATGCAAATCTCGGAGAGCAGGTATTGTTCCTGGGTCGCTTCCTCGCGCAGGCGTTCGAGCGTCGCGTCGACTTCCTGGTCGCGCACGCGCACGCGCTTGCCATAGCGACCCTGAACGAGGCGCGGCCAGACAATGTTGGCGGCCATCTGTTTGCGCAAGGTGGCGATGGAGACGCCGTTCTTTTCAAGCTCGTCTTTGAGTTGTTCGAAAGACAACCCGTTCTGCGCCGCCAGCGAACGAACCTCGGTCTCGACCTCGCCTTCGTCCGGCGCCAGTTCGAATTCGTGCGCTTCCTGCATCTTGAGCAGTTCCTGGACAAGATCCTGGAGCGCCTTGTTTTGAAGCTGCGGCAAAATCTGCGGGTTCAACTGGCCGCCGCTCGCCATGATCATCAGATTGACGCGCTGTTCGACGTCGAAAGTCGTGATGACATTGTCGTTAACAATGGCCGCGATGGCGCTGACCGGGCCGATATAGGACTCGGGCACGCCGGTGCGGTCCTCCGCCGGGGCGCTCTGGGCGCGCGCAGGGGCGTTGGCTCCCATACTGAGAACAATCGCCAAGCCAGTTGAAATAATTAGGTATTTTGCCGATGGCATCATCACTCTAAACAGCTCCAGTCGAAAGGCCCTGCCATCGCTTTTCCGCGACGTCGCCCCAGCGCCTTTGTTCGAACGCCTGATCTGGCGCGAAAAATAGACCAAATTGAGGGCGGCGCAACCACGACGGCGTTACTCCACCAGCGAACGAAGGGTAAAGCGCACCAGGAAAGCGTTGTCCGCCGGCAGATCCCGGTTCGCCTCATTGGTGCGGTCGCGCCGATAGGTCAATTCGAACAGCGAACATTCGTCCTCATAGCCGATGATGAAATCCTGCCGGATGGTGCGGTCCAGCGCCAGGTCTTCGCGCCAGCCGACGCCCGTGCTCCAGTGTTTGGAAAGCTTCACGTTCATCCGCGCGTTCAGCTCTTCGCGCTTGCGGTTGAAGCCGGCGAGAATTTCTTCGTTCAGCCGGACATAGCTGGCGTTGCCGCGCAGGCGCCAATAGTTGAAATACATCATCGACTCCGCGCGACGGATCGATCCGTTGGCGTCGTCGATGCGGAAACGGTTCTCCACGCCGACGACGTTTTTGTATTTGATATTCAGCGAGCCGACATAATCGGACTGGGTTTCGCCAAGACCGGTTGACAGGTCGAACGCCTCGCTCGCCTGAAGGCGGAATTGCTGGCCGATCTGTCCCTCGATGGCGATGCCGTTGTCGAACTGCGCTGACGCGGCGATGCCGATATTCATGCGCTGGCCGTCTTCAAATGCGTCGTACCCGGTCGATTTGTTGTAATCGAACAGGCCGGCGTAATCGAACTCGATGCTTTGCGAATCTTCGTTGATGAACGAATTGTCGTTGCGGTCTGACGGGCTCGCGACAAGCTGGACGCGCGGTTCGATAAACAATCGCGACGCGCCGGCGCGTCTCACCAGCGGGTACGACCACTCAAGCCCGACTGTCGGCACGAAGCGTGCGTCGAAGTCTGTCGGGTCGGTGCGATTGATCCACGGAAACAGCGCCGAGCAGCTATTGGTCGGGTCTGAACACAGCTCGGTGCCCTCATTCAGATCGGAATAATGATAGCCGTCGGCGCGAAGCTCGGCGAAGCCCTTGAAGCGGTGGCCGCCGGCGGTGAATTCCTCGCGCTCCCAGTAAACGCTGCCGGTGATGCGCCTTGTGTCGGCGCCGCTGGTGCGTTGAAGCGAGGCGAAATTGAGGTTCACATCCGCGTCGCCGCCAATCGCCGGCGGGGTGAATTCGTGGCGGAAATCGAGGATCGGCAGCACATAGGGCGTCAACTCCGCAACGTCGGTCGAGCGTAATCCCTGAAACAGATAGGTGTTGGCGCTGAACGATGTCGGGCCCGATCCGTATCTGACGTAAGTGTTGGTGCGCAGCCGGTTGGTCTGCGAGGTGTCCAGCTCCTTGCGCAAATCGCCGCGGCGCTGCACGTCATAGCGGCGCAGATAGGTGTCGTCCGACACCCGTTCGACGTCATAGCCGACCTGCCATTTGTCGCCGAAATCGCGATAACCCTTGGCGAAGATGTGCCAGCGCACGCCCGGCACGTCGGCATTGGGATTGAGCGTATCGGGATCGAAGTCGATGAGGCCGCCTTGCAACACCTGATAGCCGTTTTCGTCGCGGCGGCGATATTCGCCCTGCCACAACATGCCGTCTTTAGACGTGTATTTCGGCGAAAACGTCGCATCCTGACTGTTTGAAATCGCGAGATAGTAGGGCAGTTCAAGATTGAAGCCGAGGCGTGACGAGGCGCCGATCAACGGGGTCAAAAACCCGGACTGGCGTTCGACCGACGGGTCCGGCGCCTGAAGGAATGGCGCATAAAGAACCGGCACGCCCTTGATCTCGAAAAACGCATGGTGAAACCGCACGACCTTGCGTTCTTCATCGCGCGTGACCCGCAGCGACTTGATGCGCCAGGTCGGGGTTTTTCCCTCGCCCTCGTCATCGCATACATTGCACGAGGTGTAGACCGCGTTCTTCAATCGGGTGCGCGCGCCCTGTTCGCGCACCGCCGATTGCGACGCCAGACGCGCATTGTCGGCGAGCAGGGCGGAAAAGTTTTCAGCGATGCCGTCGCGCAGATCGCCGGTCAGTTCGACCCGGCCGGCGAACGCGGTCTCAAGGGATTCGTCGGTGATCGATACATTGCCCTCGGCGATGACGATGTTCGCCGCCGGATCATAGGACAGCCGGTCGGCGCGCAAATAGCGTTCGCCAAAATACGCCCTGACATTGCCTTCCGCGATGATCGGGCTCGTCTCGTCGGCGCGGCTGACAGTCTCCGCCTCAAACAGGATGCGATCACCTTGATCGGCGGTGGTGGCGACGGGGGCCGGCGCCTCAAGCCGTTCGGTGACGAACAGCCCGCCCTGAGCCGGATCGGGTGCACGGCTGCGCGTCTGCCCCGGAGACTGTGTTGGCGATTGGGCGAGCAGGCCCGCTGGCCAACCGGCCAGCGCGGTCGATGCGAGCAGCCGCGGCGCGAGATAACGCAAGGTAAAGCGCGAACGAATCAAAACTCCTCCCAGGGCGCGAATCGATTGGCGCTCGGCGTCATCATGGTTAGCTGAGCCGTGAACCAAGGTCCACGGGAAATGCCGCAAACGGGCGTTTGGCCTCCGGTTGATTGCCCGGCTTTTCGCAGGCGTTCAAGCGCCGTGTTTTCCAATCCCTGTTTTTCGGTTCACGCCTCTTCAAGCCGCAACAGCGAGCTTACGGCGATGATCGTAACGATCAGCGCCGGCGCCCAGGCGGCGAGCGCCACCGGCGCCTTTTCGGTCTCGCCAAGGGCTGAAGACAATTCCGAAAGCAGATACAGTCCAAATCCCGAACCGATGGCCGCGGCGGCAAGTTTCATCGCGCCGCCGCTGCGTAGCGGGCCGAGCGAGAAAATCGCCGCGATCAACACCATGGCGACCAGCTTTAAAGGGGTTGAGCACAAATCGTGGAAGCGGATGTCATAACGCACGGTCGGCAGGCCCGCCGCCTCGGCGAGCAGGATGAACCGCGGCAGGTCCCAGATCGACATCGTCTCGGGCGGCGGCACGCTTTCACGCAGGTCGGCGAGCGTCAGCCTGGTCGGCACGGAATAAACCGGGGTGCGCCGCGAGACCTGTTCGCCGTGGGCTTTCATCAACGCCTGGTGAAGCTCGATGGTTCGGCCCGACAGCGTCGCCTCCGGCGCGTCGATGCGTTCTTCAAAAGCCGAGTCCGGGGACAGCCGCCATACCGTGACGTCCTTCAGCACGCCGTCAACGGGGTCGAAATTGTCGGCGTTGATGAGCAGGGTTTCAGCTTCGTCGCGCTGGCGCAGCCAGATGCCGTCGCCGAACACGCGCATCAGGCTCGACGTCTTGCCGCGAATGTCGTTCTTCATGGTGTCGCCATAGCTCATCATCCGCGCCGCCAGCGGATCGGCGACGATGATGATGAGGAATCCGCCAAGCGCGGCGACCAGCGCCGCCGGCCCGACAAGGCGCCAGACCGACAAGCCCGCCGAGCGCATGATCGCCAGTTCGGAGCGGCGGTTGAGCTGGTAGAACATCCACATCGCGGCGAACAGGAAAATGAACGGCGCCATCGCCTGCGTCAGCGCCGGGGTGCGCAACAGCGTAAGCTGCAGGGCGAAGGCGAAATCGCCCCCCGCCTTGCCGGAAAAACGCATGTTCTCGACCAGATCGACCAGCATGATCATCACCGACAACGCCAGGAACAGGCTGAACAGCGCGACGATCATGCGTTTGACGATGTACTGGAATAGTGTCGCCGGGGGCATGTCAGTCAGCCCCCCTGCCGGTGATTCGATCTGCCGGCCCGCGCGATTTCCCCCGCCATTTGAAAATGTCTGCAATCAGCACCGTCGGGATGATGATCGCCGCAACGGGGGCGGCATAGATCAGCCAGTTCATGCCGGTATCGGCGGCGACGCCCTGCAACACGAAACCCAGTATTCGCAATCCGCCGACAACGGCGCAGGCGACGACAATGCGCACGCCATAGCCGCGCCTGTTATACGGCCCGCCAATCAACGCGTATAAACCGATGAGAACATAGGCGAAGGCGTAAAGCGGCGAAGCGAGGCGGTTATGACCTTCCGCGATGAGGCGCGTGGCGTTTTCGCGGTCATAGGCGCGCGTCAGGTCGGGATGGAACAACTCGCCGATATAGCGTTCCGTCAGCTCCAGTTGCAGGTCGCGGTCGCTCTGGTTGAAGTCGCCAAGATTGATCGCGGTCTGATCGAACTCGTAAATATCGACAACCCCGGTTTTCTGGTCGAGCTGCTGTATGTTGCCATTGGCGAGATACAGCACCGGGCCGATACCGGTTTCGCGCAGCAGGCCGCGCTGGGCCATATAGGTTTTGACATCCTCGCCGTCGCGATAGTCGTTGATTAGCAGGCCGGTGAACTGGCCGCCGGGCCGGGCGTTTTCGACATAGACGGTAAAACCGTCGATCACCTTGACGAATTCGCCGCCATGCAGCACCGCCGAGGCGAAGTCGGCGCGGATGTCGGCGATTTTCTGTTTCAACTCCCTGTAGGTCGACGGCATCAGGTCGAGATTGATCCACAAAGTCGCCAACGCGCCGAGCGCCGTGACCAGAAGGATCGGCCGCGCGAGCTGGCTGCGGCTGAAACCTGCGGCGAACATCACCGCGATCTCGCTGTCGGAATGCAGCCGGTGCAGCGCAAACACCGTCGCCGCGAACAGGCCGAACGGGATGATCACTGATAACAGGCTGGGGATGATGAGGATGGTCAGATAGCCAAACATCGCAAGGCTCTGACCATGCTCGACAAGGATGTCGATGCGCTGAAGGCTCTGGGTCAGCCAGACAATGCCGGTAACGACCGCAGTTGCGAAAAGAAACGGCGTCCAGATCTGGCGGAGAATATAATGGTCCAGACTCTTCAAACCTGCTCGCAATAAAAGTAAACGCGGGTCGGGCGCGCCCGTTTCGCGTTTGTAGGCAAGTTCGCGGCGCGCGTCGATGGCGCAGGCGGCGGTTGCGCTGGTGAAAACGAGGTCCTAGGTAATTGCGGTCACGGGCGACCGGCGTCGAAAGACGCCAAGGGCGGAAAGGCGTCGAAAGACGCCAAGGGCGGAAAGGCGTCGAAAGACGCCAAGGGTTGAACAGGGCGCTGAACGGACCGCCAGAACAGACCAAGATAGAGGCCAAGGATAGAGGCCAAGGATAGAGGATTGCATGAAAGTCTCATTCACCAAGGCGGCGCTGCCCGCCGACGCGACGTATATCGTTCCGGTTTTTGAAGACGGCGCCCCGTCACGCGCGTATGCGGCGCTTGACGAAGCCGCTGGCGGCGCGCTCGCCAAAGCGGCGAAGACCGCCAGTTTCGGCGGCAAGAAGGGGCAGACCCTTGATCTGGTCAATGTCGCGGGGCTGAAAGCCGCGCGCGTGGTGCTGGTGGGCGCCGGCAAGCGCGCCGATTTCACGCTGCTCGACGCCGAGGCGATGGGCGGGGCCGGCGTGGCCCCGGTGTTAAAGACGCAGGAAAAATCAGCGGCGCTGGTGATCGACGGCTTCGCCAATGACGAACTGGGCGCCGGCGAGATCGCCGCCCATGCCGCGTTCGGCGCGTTGTTGAAATCCTACCGGTTCGACAAATATCGCACCAGGCTGGAAAAAGACCAAAAGCCAGCGCTCGCCAAACTGGCGGTGAACACTTCGGCAAGTGACGCCAGGACCAGGTTTGCAACGCTTGAAAAAATCGCCGACGGCGTGTTCCTGACCCGCGATCTCGTCTCGGAACCGCCCAATATTCTGTACCCGGAAAGTTTCGCCGCGCGCTGCAAGGAGCTGGAAGCGCTGGGCGTGAAAGTCACGGTGCTCGGCGAAAAGGAAATGGCCAAGCTCGGCATGGGCATGTTGCTCGGCGTTGGCCAGGGCTCACGGCGCGAATCCAAGCTGGTCGCGATGGAATGGATGGGCGGCAAGAAAGGGGAGGCGCCGGTCGCATTCGTCGGCAAGGGCGTTTGCTTCGACACCGGCGGCATTTCGCTGAAGCCCGGCCCCGGCATGGAGGACATGAAATGGGACATGGGCGGCGCCGGCGCGGTCACTGGCGCGATGGCGGCGCTCGCGGGTCGCAAGGCGAAAGCCAATGTGGTCGGCGTGATCGGCCTTGTCGAGAACATGCCAGACGGCAACGCCCAGCGCCCCGGCGACATCGTCACCTCGATGTCGGGCCAGACGGTCGAAATCCTCAACACCGACGCCGAAGGCCGGCTCGTGCTTGGCGATGCGGTGTGGTGGACGCAGGAAAAATACAAGCCCAAAGCGCTCATTGATCTTGCCACGCTGACCGGCGCAATCATCATCAGCCTTGCGAATGAATATGCTGGCGTCTTTTCACAGGACGACGAGTTGGCGGCGAAAATCGACGCCGCCGGTAAAGCGTCCGGCGACGCCGTATGGCGCATGCCGCTCGGCAAAGCCCATTACGACATGATCAAGTCCGACGTCGCCGACATGAAGAATATCGGCGGCAAGGGCGGCGGGTCGTCGACCGCGGCGGCGTTTATCGGCCGGTTCATCAAGGACGGCCAGTCTTGGGCGCATATCGACATCGCCGGCATGGCGTGGATGACCAAGGACAAGCCGACCTGTCCGAAGGGCGGCGCCGGATACGGCGTGCGCCTGCTCGATGAACTGGTGCGCGCGAATTACGAATAGGCGCGCGCCGCTCCGGCGAGATAGCTGAGCCATGACGGAAGTTCTTTTCTATCACCTTGAGCGCGCGCGCCTTGAGCAGGTGTTGCCGGAGCTTTTGGAAAAGACGCTCGAACGCGGGTGGCGCGCGATCGTTCGCTGTGGCGATCGCGCCGCTGTCGACCGTCTTGACGAGGCGTTGTGGACCCATCGCGATGATGCGTTCCTGCCGCATGGCGCCGACGCGCAGGCGAACGCCGATCAGCCGGTGTGGCTGACGGACGGCGCACACGCGCCTGACGGGTTCGATCTGTTGTTTCTTGTCGAGAACGCGAGCGCTGACGCTGGCGCGCTGGCGGGGTTCACCCGCTGCGTGACGATTTTTGACGGCGGCGACGACACCGCTCTCTCTGGCGCGCGCGAATTCTGGAAACAGGTCAAGGACGCCGGGCTCGACGCGACCTATTGGCGCCAGTCGCCCGAGGGGCGTTGGGAAAAGCAGGCGTGAGGGCCGATGATGCGTCGCTGTCAAGCGCGGGCCGGCGGCTTTACCGTCATGTCATATTTGCGAATGATCCCGCGTAGCTGGTCATAGCTGAGGCGCAGGTGTTCCGCGGCGCGTTTCTGGTTGCCGCCATGCACCGCCAGCGCCTCTTCAACCCATTTGCGTTCAAGCCCGTCAAGCTCGCGGCGCAGGTCGAAACCGGCTGGATCAGGCGATATTGCCGGCGCGGGCGTGGCGGCGTCAGGCGGCGGGGCAAGCGCGGCAAACGGGTCGATCACCACCTCGTCGACCGGGCCGGGATTGTTGGCGGCGATCCATCGGTAGACGGAGCGTTCGGCCGCGTTGCGCAATTCGCGCACATTGCCGGGCCAGTCATGGGCGACGAGGCGCGCCATCGCCTGGGCGGTGAACCCCGGCGAGGCGAGCCCAAGCTCGCGCGCGATAGCGCCGGCGAAATGCGCCGCCAGCAGCGGAATGTCGTCGCGGCGCGCCCGCAGCGGCGGCGCATTGACGACATCAAAGGCGAGCCGGTCGAGCAGATCGGCGCGAAACTCGCCCCTTTCGGCCATCGCCGGCAGGTCGGCATTGGCGGCGGCGATGACGCGCACATCGGCGGCGAGCGTCGCCTCGCCGCCGACACGCTCATACTCGCCATATTCAATCACCCGCAGCAGCTTTTCCTGAATGCGCAGGCTCGCCGAAGCGATTTCGTCGAGGAACAGCGTGCCGCCCTCGGCGCGCTCGAAACGCCCGGCGTGGCGCCGGGCGGCGCCGGTGAACGCGCCCGCCTCATGCCCGAACAGTTCGCTGTCGAGCAGTTCGTCGGCGAGTGCGGCGCAGTTCACCTTGACGAACGGGCCCTCCCAGCGCGGCGACAGGAAGTGGATGCGCCCGGCGAACAGCTCCTTGCCGGCGCCCCGTTCGCCGCAAATCAGGAGCGGCCTGTCTAATCCCGCCGCCGTGGAGGCATGGGCGAGGGAGTCGAGAAACACCGGCGACTGGCCGATCAGGTCCGGGGGCTGGCGCAGATCACTCATCAGGGAGAAATACCATAAACCATAGGGGAAAAATACCGAAAATTGGTGAAAAATGCCTAAATCGGTTTTGGGCCAGCAGTCCTGAATTCTGAATAATTCAATAAATACAATCTATTATATGAAATTTTCCGAGTTGGCACGGTCTTCGCAAAGAAAGGGTTAATCAGAGGCGAAACACGCCGCAATGACGGCGAAACCGGAGAACGACAAATGAGTTATTACCGCTACGAAAATCGCGACGAGGACTGGGAGAACCGGTTCCGGCGCGCCTGCCGCGGCCGCGAGGGATTCGCCTGGGGCGCATTCCTTGTTGGTTTGGTCCTCGGGGCCATTATCTTTTAGGGAGGAATAGACCATGGGCGTTTTTTCAAGACTGAGCGACATCATCAATTCCAACCTCAACGCGATGCTCGACAAGGCCGAGGATCCGGAAAAGATCGTGCGATTGATCATCCAGGAGATGGAGGACACGCTGGTCGAGGTTCGCTCGCGCGCGGCGCGGGCCATCGCCGACCGCAAGGAAGTCGAGCGCAAGAAAGCGGAATTTGAAACCCGCGCGGCGGAATGGGAAACCAAGGCCGAACTCGCCATCGCAAAAGGGCGAGACGATCTTGCCCGCGGCGCGATCGCTGCAAAGCGCAAGGCGCAGGAAATGGCCGAGCTGTTCGCGAAAGAGTTCGACGCGATCGACAAAAGCCTCGACAAGGCGAATGACGATCTTGAAAAACTCCAGGCCAAGCTGAAAGAAGCGAAAGCCAAACAGCGCAGCCTCGAAATCCGCCGTTCCGCCGCCGCCGACAGCGTGCGCATCAACCGTCAGGTTTATGACGGGCGTATCGACGAGGCGATGGCGCGCTATGAGCGTTACGAGCGCCGCATCGACGAGATGGAGGCCGAGGCCGAAACCTATGCGATGGGCCGGCCGAAATCGCTCGAACAGGAGTTCCGCGAGCTTGAAGCGGAAGACGACGTCAATGCGGAATTCGAAGCGCTGAAAAAGCGCATCGCCGACCGCATGGGATCGAGATGAAAACCCTGACGAGGAGAGAAGGGGACTGACATGGACGGAGGCATCATCGTTGCGATTGTCGCTATTGTGGTGATCGGCATGCCCGCGACAATCATGCACTACATCACCGAATGGCGTAAAACCAAGGCGCCGACCGCGGATGATGAGCGCCTGATCGAGGATCTCTGGCGCTCGGCGCAGCGGCTCGAACGCCGCGTCGACGCGCTGGAGACCATTCTCGACAAGGAAGCGCCGAAATGGCGCGAAGATTACAGGGAGCACCCTCATGCGTAGACGGCGGCGAAACCGGATGGCGGATGATCCGATGCGCGCGCGCGTGGCGGAGGATTTTGACCGCTTCATCGGCAGTGTGCACGATTATTTTGAAGAATGGACCGGTCATAGCGGTTACACCCGCCATGTCGGCCAGCCGGGGCCCGGCCCGAACCCGCATCGCCTTGCGCGCAATATTCGCCGCGGCAAGATCGCCGGCGTGTGCGCCGGCGTGGCGGATTATTTCGGCTGGTGCGTGAAATGGGTTCGCCTGGCGGCGATTCTTTTGACCGTCTTCTTTTTCCCGATTCCGATTTTCATTTACGTCGCCGCGGCTTTTTTCATGCCGCGCGGCGAGTCGATCTCGGCCCGGTACAGCGATCCGGAGGAGGAGCGTTTCTGGCGCACCTATTCGGTAAAGCCAAAAATGACGTATGCGGAATTAAAACACCGCTTCCGCGCCATTGATGCGCGCATCGCCGAAATGGAGCGCGCGGTGACGTCGGATGAATACACGTTGAGAAAACAGTTCCGCGATCTCGAACGCGGGGTCTGAGCGATCTGAACAATTAATGACGGCGCGCGGCGGGCGCTGACCCGCCGACAGGAGAGGTGCGCCTTGCCGACGGCGTAGAAGGCCGCAGGCGTTACGAGGGAGAGTGAGATGGATTTGGTGCAAGGGCGTGACGCAAAAAAGCGGGAACCGGTTTTTTGCAAAGTCACGCGACCCATCAATAAATTAGCGAAAAATGCAAATTCAGGTTTTTTGCTTATTGCGCTAAGGTCGGTGCGCGCGGGCGCGCTCATCGCCACGGTCGCGATCGGATTTTATGCGGCGGCGACGATTATTTGTCCGCGTCCAGCAAACGCGGGGGAAAAAGCCGCGCTGGCGCCCGCCGCCGATTGTGTTTTCCTGGTGTTTTAACGGCGAATATAGGCCGGACCCAACTCGGGCGCGGTTGCCGGGCGCGCCGCGCATGGTTAGACTTCCCCTCGTGTAGGCGGGCCGCTTTTTGCAGGCCCCAAGCGAGGACGCACCATGGCCAGCAAGCGCCGCCGCAGGCGCCGGCCGCCGGCATCTGTGCATAATGGCGCAGATAAGGGCGCGCCGAAAAAACCGGCGGCGAATATATCCCCTGAAAATCCGCCGCCAGAAAACCCGGAACCGCCATCGGCGCCGGCTGCGCCGCCGCAGCGTCCGCGCGGAATACCGGGGATAGGCCCGGATTCGACCGTGACAGGCGCCAAGGCGCCGTCGCGCCGGCCACAGGAGCGGTATGCGGCGTTAGATCTTGGTACGAACAATTGCCGTTTGCTGATCGCCACTCCGCGCGGGCGCGGATTTCGCGTTGTCGATGCGTTTTCGCGGATCGTCCGGCTGGGCGAGGGGTTGTCGGTCACTGGCGCGTTGTCTGATGACGCAATGGACCGCGCCGTCGAGGCGCTGAAAGTGTGTGCGGATAAAATCAACAGGCGCGAGGTGACGCGCCAGCGCTGCATTGCGACGCAGGCGTGTCGCGCCGCCGCCAATGGCGAAGAGTTTCTGGTGCGCGTGCGCCATGAGACCGGGCTTGAGTTTGAAATCATCCCGCCGGAGGAGGAAGCGCGCCTTGCGGTGTCCGGGTGCGCCGATCTGCTCGACGAGACCGCGGCGGCGGGCCTTGTTTTCGATATCGGCGGCGGCTCGACCGAAATCTCATGGGTGCGCCCTCGCGTCGTGAACGCTCGCCCCGTTGCGCCAGAAATCCTCGCATGGGAATCGATGCCGATTGGCGTCGTCAATGTGTGCGAACGTTTTGGCGGTGGTGAATTATCGGTGGACGCTTACGCGGAGATTGTCGCATCGGTGCGCGAGCGTGTCGCCGCGTTTGGCGATCCCGCCGGAGTGCGGGGGCATTTCCATGCCGGGGAAGCGCATCTGCTCGGCACGTCCGGCACGGTGACGTCGATCGCCGGGGTGCATCTCGCGCTGCCGCGCTATCGCCGTGACGCCGTTGACGGGTTGTGGTTGTCGGCGACGGATGTGCGCACGGTCAGCGAAGCCTTGCGCGCGCAATCGCTTGACGAACGCGCCGCCGAACCGTGCATCGGCCCGGAACGCGCCGACCTTGTGGTCGGCGGCTGCGCGATACTGGAAGCGATTTTGCTGGAATGGCCATCGGAACGCATTCGCGTCGCCGACCGTGGGCTGCGCGAGGGCATTTTGACCGGTCTTGCGGCGGCGAAACGCCGCCGCCGCGGGCGCCGGGGGCGCCGGGGCAGGGCGCCCGCCCCGGCGAAACCGGCCATTTAACGAGCAGGCGAATTAAAGCGCGGGAATACGTAGCACCTGGCCGGGATAGATTTTGTCGGGGTCCGACAGCATCGGCTTGTTGGCTTCGAAAATGACCGGATATTTCATCGCGTCGCCATAATGCGACTTGGCGATTTTCGACAGCGTGTCGCCGCTGACGACGGTATAGAACGTCGCCGCCGGCGCGGTGTCTTCAATCTCGATATGCGATTCAACCTCGCCGACGCCGGGGGTATTGCCGGCGGCGATGATCGCTTTTTCCGCTTCAGCGCGCGAGCGCGCTTTGCCTTTAATCACGACGCGGCCGTTTTTCTCCTCGACCTCAAGGCCGTCGACTTCGGTCTTGTGGCCGGTGATGCGGTCCTTGATGCCGGTGGCCATGTCGCCGACGGATTCGCGGAATTTCTCGCCGGCGTCGCGGGCGAATTTGAACAGGTCCATAACGGGTTCCTTTCTGTCTGCGTTGATTATTTCTTACCGAACAGGCCGCCGAGCATTTTCGCGCCCATGTCGAGTACTTCATCGGTGATGTCGCCGTCGCCGTCGGCGTCGAGAAACTTCAACACGCCGCCAAGCTCGTTCGGGGCGGTGCGCTCCGCCCTGATGCCTTCTTCGGTGACAAGACCGGCAAGTCCCGCGACATCGAGACCGCGGGCGTTTTTCTCCCGGCCGAGGCTGGCGAGAACGACCGGCGCAGCCATGGCGAGCAGGGCCGCGACCTGTGATTTGTCGACACCGGCGGCGCCTGCGAGCGCGCGCTCCGCGCCGTCCTGCTTGCCGCCAAGAATGTGACCGAGGATCTTGCGCCCGTCATTGACAACCTGATCGTCGCCGACGCGGTTGAGATTGGAAAGCAGATCGCCGTCATGATTTTGCAGCGCGCGCGCCAGCGCTTCGGCGCCGCTCGGTTCGGCGGCGTTCTTCTTTAATCCGTTCATCAACACCGCCACCGCCATCGGCGCGAGCTGCTTGGCGGTTCTCGCGTCCATGCCGGTTTTCGATGCGGCCTGGCCGGCGATTTGAGACGAGATGACGTCGGTCAATTGGTCCATAAGCGACATTTACAGTTTCTCCTGGGTGCGCGATGTGTGGCGCGGGTGGTTGACGCAGTTACGTTGCGCCAGCGCCGGTCGCCGCGCAGCCGATGGTGCGGTTGCGCAGCGAACCGGAATAGTGTTGCG
This sequence comes from Parvularculaceae bacterium, assembly GCA_041398145.1. Classification (GTDB taxonomy): domain Bacteria; phylum Pseudomonadota; class Alphaproteobacteria; order Caulobacterales; family Parvularculaceae; genus Amphiplicatus. The sequence continues at coordinate 243,087 of JAWKVF010000005.1, forward strand.
ATGGCCGTATCAGGTTTTCTTGATAAGGCTGACGAGGAACAAAAGCACGGCGCCGCCGATCAGCGCGGCGATGACGCCGCCGACAATGCCGGCGCCTGCGCCAATTCCGAGAAATCCGAGAACGAAATAGCCGATGCCGCCGCCAAGAATGCCGACGACGGAATTCCACAACGTGCCAAGGCTTTTCCCCTTGAGCAGATAGCCCGCGATATTGCCGCCGACAGCGCCAACCGCGAGGTTGATAATCAATCCAACTATGCCCTCCATGGAGCCCTCCATTTCATCGATGCCCGTAAATGCGCCTGATCTGGCGCCGAAAATAAGGCGAACGGCCTTTCCGACTCGAAACCGCTTTGCTATAGCGCGCTATGGAACGCCGGAAATCCGCCAGTTCGGGGCGAAAGGCCCCTAAAAAAGCGCCCAGAAAGTCGCCAAAGGTCGATCTGGCGAAAACCGCGCTTGGCGAAGTCCCGAAAAAGCGGGGCCTGAAGAAAGCCCCGGAAAAAGGCCCCGGACCCGTCTCCGGCTCGGGCGAGGCCTACATCGCCGGCAAGGCGGGCGGCGCGCGCGAAATGCGCGTCAACGTCAAAACCGCCCGCAAGCGAAAGCTCTCCTCGACGCTTTGGCTCGACCGGCAGTTGAACGATCCGTTCGTGGCCCGCGCGAAAGCCGAGGGGTGGCGCAGCCGCGCCGCGTTCAAGCTGATTGAGCTGAACGAGAAATTCGGCCTGATCGGGAAAGGCTCACGGGTTGTCGATTTAGGATGCGCGCCGGGCGGCTGGTTGCAGGTGGCGGCCAAGGCGGGCGCCGCCAAAGTCGTCGGCATTGATTACCTCGAAATGCCGCATGTGCCGGGTACGGATCATCTGGAGCTTGATTTTCTCGACGACAGCGCGCCGGAAAAGTTGAAAAAATTGTTGGGCGGCGAGGCTGATGTCGTGCTTTCCGACATGGCGGCGCCGACAACCGGGCACAAATCGACCGACCATTTGCGCATTATCGCGCTTGCAGAGGTGGCGCTCGACTTTGCGCTCGACGTGCTGGCGCCGGGCGGGGCGTTCGCCGCGAAGGTTTTTCAGGGCGGCGCCGAGGGCGAATTGCTGGCGACGCTGAAAAAGAATTTCACCAGCGTCAAACACGCCAAGCCGAAAGCGTCGCGGCAGGATTCTGCCGAGATGTACGTGGTGGCGACCGGCTTCAAGGGGAGACAGGAATGAGACTGATAACACTGGCGTTCGTCGCCGCGCTTTGTGCGTCGTGCGCGGCGCCGCAAACGGATGGCGGCAAGGAAGATGGCGAGGCGACCTATCGCTCGCTGCCCGCGCCGACGCCAGATGGCGTTGATATCGTCATCAAGGCGGCGCGTGACGGCGAAACGATTGCGGTCAAGGTCGGTCAGATGATCGCGGTTGAACTGATCGGCGTGCCGACCGCGGGCTATATGTGGACGATCGCCGAAGCGCCGCCATTCCTTGCGCCGGCGGGCGAATATGGCGGGCCGACATCGAGCGCCCAGTTGGAACCCGGATTCGCCGGCGGCAATCACTGGGAGGCGTTCGCTTTCAACGTTGCGGGCGCGGGCGAGGGCGTTTTGCGCCTGGAACAGCGCCGCGCGTGGGAGGACGATGAGCCGCCTGCGGATGAATTCAGCGTCAATATCGTTGCGACGGAGTAAAAGAAGACATGGAAGTTCGTGAAGCCCTGACATTCGACGATGTGCTGCTTGAGCCGGGCCCGTCGGACGTGATGCCGAGCCAGGTGTCGACCAAGGCGCGCCTGACCGCCACGGTGTCGCTCAACATCCCGATTCTGTCATCGGCGATGGACACGGTGACTGAGGCGCAAATGGCGATCGCCATGGCCCAGAACGGCGGGCTTGGCGTGCTTCACCGCAATCTTTCCATCGAGGAACAGGCCGAGCATGTGCGCCGGGTGAAACGCTATGAAAGCGGCATGGTGGTGAACCCGCTCACCCTGTCGCCGGGCGCCACGCTGGAAGAAGCGTGGAAGATCATGGACGAGAAAAAAATCTCCGGCTTTCCGGTGGTCGAAAACCCCGACGCCAACGGCGTCGGCAAACTCGTCGGCATCCTCACCAATCGCGACATGCGTTTCGCCGCCGACCCGAAGCAGAAAATCGCCAGCCTGATGACGCAGGAAAATCTCGTCACCGTGCGCTCCGGCGCCAGCCGCGAGGAGGTGACGCGGCTTTTGCACCAGCACCGCATCGAGCGCCTGATCGTTGTCGATGACGACTATCGCTGCATTGGCCTCATCACCGTCAAGGACATCGAAAAAGCGCAGAAATATCCCAATGCGGCGAAGGATGCGGAAGGGCGGCTGCTGGTCGCGGCGGCGTCGACGGTCGGCAATAAGGGGTATGAGCGGGTTGAGGCGCTGATCGACGCCGGGTGCGATGTTGTCGTGATCGACACCGCGCACGGCCATTCCTCGCAGGTGATCGAGCAGGTTGCGCGGATCAGGAAAGCGTCAGGCGCGGCGCAGGTCGTCGCCGGCAATATTGCGACTTACGACGCAGCGCGCGCGCTCATCGACGCCGGCGCCGACGCGATCAAGGTCGGCATTGGACCCGGTTCAATCTGCACGACGCGCATTGTCGCGGGCGTTGGCGTGCCGCAACTGACCGCCATCGCCGATGCGGCGCGCGCGGCGAAAGGAACCGGCGTCGGCATCATCGCCGATGGCGGCGTGAAATATTCCGGCGACATCGCCAAGGCGCTCGCCGCCGGCGCCGATTGCGTCATGCTCGGCTCGCTTCTGGCGGGCACGGATGAAGCGCCGGGCGAGATCTTCCTCTATCAGGGCCGTCCGTATAAGTCCTATCGTGGCATGGGCTCCATCGGCGCGATGGCGCGCGGCTCCGCCGATCGCTATTTCCAGGCCGATGTAACCGAACAGATGAAACTCGTGCCCGAAGGCATCGAGGGGCAAACGCCCTACAAAGGCCCGGCGGGGCCGATCCTGCACCAACTCGTCGGCGGCGTGCGCGCCTCGATGGGCTATGTCGGCGCTGACAGCATCGACGAGTTCCAGAAACGCGCGAAATTCGTGAAGATCACCAATGCGGGCCTGCGAGAAAGCCATGTGCACGACGTGAAGATCACCCGCGAAGCGCCGAATTATCCGACGCCGAGTTAACAGCCGGGCTGTTATCAGCGTTGCGGGGTTTTCATCGCTGGCGCGATTTGCCAAACTGACCGTCAGTAATGTGCGGCCCGGCGGGGGGCTGTATCAGCCGATTGCAGTATTATCGGGCCGGGGGTGGTAATGTCGAACAGTACAACAGCGATCAGCCGTGAAGATTACGACGGCGATTTCGCCGGCGCAGGTGCGCCGATGACCGGCGCAGCGGCCGACTCGCCAATCAATCTTGATTTTACTGACGAGCACGAAGGCCGTCACCGGGCCGAGGCCGTGCGCGAGCATGTCAAAAGAACGCGCGGTCATTTGCTCAATATGCTGATGATGATTGTAATGGTCGCCGCCGCACCGGTTTTCTGGCGCGTGGTGTTTACTGGAGCCGGCCTGACATTTGCGGAGGTCTGGCCTATCGCCTCCATAGAGGCGTGGGCTTCTGGCGTGCTCGCCATGCTTTCCGCCGCCCCGTTTATTGTGACGTTCACTCTCCTTGCGGCGATTACCTTGTTCCCGCCGCTTTGGTCGGTCGGTCATCTGATGTTGTATCGGCGAGAACGTGATCGGGACTGGCGCGTCGCCGAGGCGCAGGCGGGCGAGCGTGACCCCACCGCCGGCGCGCGCGGATACATGAATGTCTTTCGTCTTTATGCACGCACCAAACGCAGGGGTATATTCACCCTGTTATTCGGTGCGGCCGGCATCTGGTGGAGCGCGGTGGGGATTGTCTGTTTCCTTCTGGGGTCGGTAGCGGCGCCGGCTGGCGCAGTCGCCCTGGCCCATGGCGCAACAGCTGTTCTTGCATTCGTCGCCTGGGTCTTTGTGATCTACTTCGGTTATGACGTCGGACGGCGCTATGTGCCGGGGAAAGTGCTGGTGACCAAGACCTTGATCCTGTCGGTATTAGCGACGACGAGCCAGACCAATTACACCGATGCGCGTGAAGCAGCGCGCGAGCTTGAGGCGGATATCGTGGAGGAAAAACCGTGGTGGTTTTACTCCTATAAAAAGAAACCAAGGCGCTATGTTTAGGGCCGCGTTTTTCGCCTTGTTTTCCTGATATTGCGCGTTAGGGTCGCGCCGATTTCAATCGGGTAACCCTATGAACGCTTATATCGCGCCGGTTTTCCTTCTGGTTGCGTCGAATGTCTTCATGACGCTTGCGTGGTACGGGCATTTGAATTTCAAGGCCGCGCCATTGCTGCTGGTGATCGTCGCAAGCTGGGGCATCGCCTTCATCGAGTATTGCTTCGCCGTGCCGGCGAACCGCATTGGCCATGGCGTCTATTCGGCGGCGCAATTAAAGACCATGCAGGAAGTGATCACGCTGTGCGTTTTCGCGGTGTTCTCGGTCGTCTATCTGAAAGAAGCGCTGACATGGAACCACCTTGTCGGCTTTGTGCTGATCGCCGCCGGCGCGTGGTTCGTGTTTAAGGGATGATCACGTGAGGGACGCGGGAAAAATCGCCGCCGCCATTGAGGTTTTGACGGATTTCGACGCGCGGCGCGTGCCTTTGAAAACCGCGCTTGCCGACTGGGCGCGCAATAACCGTTACGCCGGCGCGAAAGACCGCGCGTGGATTTCGGGCCTGTGTCTCGACGTGCTGCGCCGGCGCCATTCGCTGGCGGCGATGATGGGCGCTGATACGCCGCGGGCGCTGGCGTTCGCGGCCCTGAGGTTCCTTTGGGGGATGAGTGCCGACGCTCTCATCGAGGCTGCTTCGGGCGAGCATGGGCCCGGCGCGCTAAGCGCGCAGGAGCGTCAGGCGCTGCAGTTTGATGCGGGTACGGATGTTTCATCCTCGCCCTGCGGCGCGGAAACCGCGTTGGCTGAAAACGCGGCGCGCGAAATGGCCAAGGCCCATATCGCCGGCGATTTCCCCGAATGGCTGACGCCGCAAATCGAGCGCGTATTCGGCGACAGCGCGGCGCGCGTTATGGCCGCGTTCGCTTCCCGCGCCGATATCGATCTGCGCATCAACACGCTGAAAGCGACGCCGGAAAAGGCGCTGGCGGCGCTGAAAACGGTCAGGGCCGAAGCCGCGCCCCCCTTGACGACCGCCGCGCGCATCGCCGCCCCGGACCCGAGCGTGAAAGCGCCGGGCGTCACCGTCATCCCCGCGTTCAACAAGGGCTGGGTCGAGGTGCAGGACCTTGGCAGCCAGATTGCGGCGCTGGCGGCCGGCGACATCAAGGGCGCGCAGGTGCTCGATTATTGCGCCGGCGGCGGCGGCAAGACGCTGGCGCTGGCGGCGCTGATGGAAAACACCGGACAGCTTTACGCCTATGATCGCGATGCGCGGCGGCTGCGCCCGCTTTACGACCGCGCCAAACGCGCCGGGGTGCGCAATCTCCAGATCATCAATCCGACTACGGATAAAAGCGCGCTTGACGCGCTCGCCGGGCGGATGGATGTGGTGTTCGTCGATGCGCCGTGCACCGGCGCCGGCACATGGCGGCGCCATCCCGATACCAAATGGCGCCTGACGCGCGAGCAGCTTGAGCGCCGTATGGCCGAGCAGGATGCTGCGCTGACCGAGGCCGCCCAATACGTCAAACCCGGCGGCGTGCTGGTTTACGTCACCTGCTCGTTCCTGATGGAGGAAAATGAAGACCGCCTGGCGCAGTTCGTTGCCGCGAACTCTGAATTTTCGCCAGCGCCGGCGCCTGAACGCATTGATGCGACCGGGCTGCTGACCGACGCGGGCCGCGCCGCGCTCGCCCAGTGTGCGGCGGCAAACGGCGCCTTGCGGTTGACGCCGTTACATCTCCGCGCAGACGGCTTTTTTGTTGCTGCACTGCAACGCAAAAGTGCTTGATCGGCTCGCGCCGTCTCGCGCCGGAAAACCCGTTGAAATCGAATTTTTTTGAGTCTCAAAAATTTCGCTGTTGCAAAACAACTGCTGGCTTATCCGGCGTGCTGGCGGACTTCACCAGATATAGCCTACCGCGTAAAACCGTAACGCTCCATCAGCTCTTCGCGGGTTGCGAACTCGCTCTTCGCACCCGGCATCCGCACAATCCATTCATAAACACCTGGCTTCACTTCCCGCCAATAAGGAAGGTCAATGAAGGAGTTTTGCTCCAAATGCGCGAGATATTCATCGAGGGAATGGAAAACCTTTCCACGCGAATAGGGAAGATCGGCAACGCCCGAGTCGCCAGTAGGTTCGGCCATGGCTGTGTCCTCGGAGGCTACAATCGTCTGCGAAGAATTTTGAGTCTCAGCACCCTCTATAGTTGCTGTCGCTGCAGTCTCTATTGCGAATGTCTCAGTTTCTTTGGTCTCGGTTGCTAAATCCGGTTTGTTCGCCGACTCCGCTGAGCAACCGGACGTTGCGAAAACAGCGCCGAGCCAACAAACGCCAAGTTTGAGATAAAGTATTTGCTTCTTCATTCTGAAATTTCAGATTGCCTGGGTCGTAAATCTATGATGGGATCAAGCTGAGGTAAACCCGATTCACACTCATTATAACAAAACTTTCACTGGGGGTTTCTATGAGAACTTTTGAGGACTACGGCAGAACCGGATTTGAAGGTCGGCTCAGCATTCTCGGTCAGGCGAATTCGTCGACCGCATCGCTTCCCAATCACTTCGATGATCGCGCTGCTTTCGGCGCGTTCATGGACAAACCGCCGACCGGCCCGATTGTGGTCTACGAAGAGTATGACGGGTCTTACAAGGTGGGCGGCGCGATTTTTGGCGCGCCATCTATCAATCCCGTGTCGTCAGTCGTCAATTCTTTCGCGGCGCCGGCTGATATCGCCGTCGGCGGCTCAATTTCCGGTGGAGAGATCGATTTTTATTCGGTCTCGCTTACAGCCGGCGAAACCTATATGTTCAGTTCGGTCGGTTCGGGTGCGACGCCGCTCGGCGACACATTCCTCTATCTGGTTGATACGGACGGCGCCACGCTGATCGATTACGATGATGATGGCGGCGCGGGCATTAATTCCCTGCTTACCTTCACGGCGACGGCGACGGGCGATTATTACATTGGCGTTGGCGCCTATCCCGGTTCGGGGTTGACGGGCGACTACACGCTTGACGTGCTGCAACAGCCGGCGGTTGATGTCGTGCCTGATACATTCGCTGGCGCAACGCTTCTGACCCTTGGACAGACGACTTTCGGCTTTATCGATTCTGGCGCTGGCGGGCCTTATGGCGGTAGCTATGGCGAGGTCGATACTTACCAATTCACCGTGCAGGGCGGTATGTATTACACGTTCGAGGTGGCGGGCGGCGCCGACTATGCCTCCGACTATACCAATCTCGCGCCCGGCGAACTCGACACGGTCGCTGTCATTTACGATTCTAACGGCAATATCGTCGCCTTCAATGACGACATTTCTTTCCCCGGCGATATCAGTTCGCGCGTCGGTTTTTTTGCCGAGACTGACGGGACCTATTATCTGGACGTGTTGTCCTGGGCGCCATGGACAGGCGGATATTCGATCACCTCTTCGGCTGTTGATCTGTCGACGCTTGACCCCCTTGATGCCCTGATTTGGGATAACGCCGACAATGTGCAGTTCGATGCAAACAACACGGCCTATGTTTATTTCGCGCCGGCTGGCGAGAATTTCGGCGAGCTTGGCGATGACGGCAACCCGATGGTCACCCAGGGCTGGAATCCTTACGAAATTCAGCAGGTGATGGCGGCGCTAGATCAATACGAGAAAATACTCGGCGTCGATTATCAGATCACGACCGACGTCAATCAGGCGACGTTCCGTCTGATGACGACGGAATCTCAACAGTATGGCGCATATTTCTACCCGCAAGATCCCGGTTACGGCACCCAGCAGGGAATTGGCGTATTCAACACGCTGAGCGGCGGCTGGACTTTCGATCAGCAGCAAAGCCTTGAACAGGGCGGGTTTGCATTCGCCGTCATCCTGCACGAGTTTGGCCACGCTCATGGCCTTTCCCACCCGCACGATACGGGCGGCGGTTCGTCCATTCTGGCCGGCGTTACGAGCGCCACCGGCTCACTCGGCGTCTATGATCTCAATCAGGGCGTCTACACCGTGATGTCGTACAACGATGCGTGGGAAACGCACCCCAGCGGACCGTCGCCATATACGGCGGCTGGCATTGATAACGGATGGTCGGGCACGCTGAGCGCGTTCGATATCGCTGCGCTTCAGCAACGCTATGGCGTTATCAATCAGTATGCGACGGGCGATGATGTATACGTATTGAACGACGTTCAGGCCCGCGGCACCTATTATGAAACCATTTGGGACACGGCCGGTAACGATACCATCCGCTATGACGGCGCCAGCAATGCCCGCATAGACCTGATGGCGGCGACTTTGGACTATTCGCCTACCGGCGGCGGCATGGTCTCGTTCGTTGACGGCGTTTGGGGTGGTTACACCATCGCAAACGGCGTCGAAATCGAGAACGCCACTGGTGGTTCCGGCAACGACTCGCTGCTCGGCAATGCCGGCGATAACGTACTTCTCGGTAACGACGGCGATGATGTGCTGATGGGGCGTGAAGGCGCTGACATACTCAAAGGCGGCGCCGGTTTCGACACCGCAACCTACCTTGACGCGGATAGTGCGGTTTCGGTCTATATGGGACTCTTCCGCGGATGGGGTCGCGACGGCGATGCAAGCGGCGACGTTCTCTATAGCATCGAAGCGGTCCAGGGCAGCGCTTATGACGATACTCTGACGGGCAGTATTCGCTCGATTCAGTTTGACGGCGCCGGCGGTGACGATGTGATCTGGGGCGGCCTCAAGAGCGATACGCTCCTGGGCGGCGATGGAAACGACGACATCTACGGCGGCATCGGTAATGACGATATCGATGGCGGCGCTGGCGATGACGACCTTTCGGGCGGCATTGGCAGGGATGTAATTCTTGGCGGGGATGGAAATGACAGCATCTCCGGTGGAATTGGTCATGACACCATCAATGGCGGCGCCGGCGATGACGACCTTTCCGGCGGCCTCGGCAAGGATGTGTTTGTGTTTACCGATCTCGGCGGTATGGACACGATCTCTGATTTCAGCAGGCGGAAGGATATCGTCGATCTCACTCAGCTAGATGCGATCGATGGCGGCGCGAACGACCCGTTCGCGTGGATCGGTTCCGCCGATTTCAGCGGAACAGCCGGAGAGCTGCGTTCTTACAGTTCAGGTGGTCATAATTATCTGGCCGGCGATACCGACGGCGATATGGTTGCTGATTTCCTGATCCAGACCAACGTTCTGCTGCATGCGTCAGACGTTTACTTCATCTAGAATCTGAACCCTGGATGATCGGGTGTATCTTAACCACCCGATCATCCAGGTCTGTTTCTCCTTGCGCTGACGGTTTTTGTCGCTGCGATGTGTCGTCGATAATTTGTAATCAAATGCGGTTTGACCGCGTATTATCAAGGTTTGTATAATTCTTCCCGTTGGGCGCCGTTTTGTGTGCGGCCATCAATGACGGGGAGTGTGATGAAATCAGTACTTGCAGCGATTATGCTTGCGTCACTGGCGGGCGCAGCCAGCGCCGCGGAAGTGATTGATCAGTCCAACACCAATATCGACACGGAGCTTGGTTTCCTCGGCATTGGCGGCGAACCGTACCAGAAACTGGCGCAGACTTTCACGGTCGGCATGGACGGCGATCTTGTTGCGCTGAATTTGCCGATCCTGGGGTGCGGCGGCGGCGATCTGGTCATCCGGATTGTCGATCTCGATGCGGCTGGTGCGCCTGATGATGGCGCGATCTTGGGCGTGACGCGGATATCGCCGCATGAGGCGCCGGCAAGTTACGAAGGGCTGTACGAGTTCAGGCTTGACTCCAGCGTTCCCCTGAGCGCCGGCGACCGTGTCGCCTTCACGCTGGTAATGGAGCCCGACGCGCCGACATCGAACTGCTCTTATGCCGAAAGTCCCGCTGGTGATCTTTACGCCGGCGGCGGCCATTATTTCGAGGCGCGGCCCAATCCGCCCGGCTGGCTGAATAATGAAGAATTCGCCGATGAGAATTACGACCTCGCGTTTCAGTCGGTGATGGAGACCGGCGGCGGCCCGCCGCCGATGGCGTCCGGCGATTGCCTGCTCAATCCGTCTGGATCGTTGCCGATCCCCTCATGGACGCCGGTGTGCCGGTGCCTGCGCGACCCCGGCCTGCGAGAATTCCGCTGTGCATTCTTGCACCCTGATTTCTTCGCGGTCTGGCGCACTCCGCTGCCATTGCCGCCGGTCGGGCCCTATGTCGAGCAGTGGGAGGTTCTGCCACTCACCGACCTTGGCGATTTGGTGCGCGTCAATCTCAGCGGCGCCGGCCTTGAAAAGCCGGTTGATCTCACCTTCGCCGGAAAGAGCCGCAAAGCGGTGGAGACCCGGGAGGTCAAGATCATGGCCCCGGGCAAACCCGCCGATATTTCAGGCGCGGGATTGCTCAGCTACGGGCAGGAAGTCTGGAAACTCGACCGCTCCTTGGCGAAAGAGGATTTCGGCGACGGCAAGCCCGTCGAGCTGCGGCAAATGCCGGGGCGAAAAGACAAGCAATAGGGCGAATCCATGGTGACGGGCGCGGCAGACTCCGCTAAACGCCCGCCATGACACTCGACCCACACGCCGCCCAGCATGAACGCGTTCTGATTGTCGATTTCGGCAGTCAGGTGACGCAATTGATCGCCCGGCGCCTGCGCGAAGCCGGCGTCTATTGCGAAATCCACCCGTTCAACCGCGCTGACGCTGCGTTCATCGCCGACTATGCGCCAAAAGCGATCATTCTTTCCGGCGGGCCGGCCAGCGTGAAGACAGCCTCCGCGCCGCGGGCGGATGAGGCGGTGTTCGACGCCGGCGTGCCGGTTTTGGGCATCTGCTACGGCGAGCAGACAATCTGCGCCCAGCTTGGCGGCGATGTCGAACGCTCCGATCATCGCGAATTCGGCCGCGCCCATGTCGAGGTGGTGAAACCGAGCCCGCTTTTTGAAGGCGTCTGGGAGGAGGGCGGCGAATATCAGGTGTGGATGAGCCATGGCGATCGCGTGAACGCCATTCCCGACGGCTTTGAAGTCATCGCGAGATCCGAGGGCGCACCGTTCGCCGCCATCGAAAACACCGAGCGCAAAATCTATGGCGTGCAGTTCCACCCCGAAGTCGCGCACACGCCGGACGGCGCAAAACTGTTGGCCAATTTCGTGCGCAACATTGCGGGGCTGGCCGGCGACTGGTCGATGGCGGCGTTCCGCGACGAGGCGATCAGCGAAATTCGCAAACAGGTCGGCGATGCGCGCGTCATCTGCGGGCTTTCCGGCGGCGTTGATTCTTCCGTCGCGGCGGTGCTGATCCACGAAGCGATCGGCGATCAACTGGCCTGCGTATTCGTCGACACCGGGCTGATGCGCCAAAATATTCAGGGAATTGGCGAGGGCGAGGAGGTCGTGCGCCTGTTCCGCGACAGCTACAACATTCCGCTCATTCATGTGCAGGCGGAGGATCTGTTCCTCGGCAAGCTCGCCGGCGTCGACGACCCGGAAAAAAAGCGCAAGATCATTGGCGCGACCTTCATCGACGTGTTTGAAAAAGAAGCGAACAAAATCGAAGGCGCGGCGTTTCTGGCGCAGGGCACGCTTTACCCGGATGTCATTGAAAGCGTGTCCTTTGACGGCGGCCCGTCGGTCACCATCAAGTCGCACCACAATGTCGGCGGCCTGCCGGAGCGGATGAATCTGAAACTGGTCGAGCCGCTGCGCGAGCTGTTCAAGGACGAGGTGAGGGCGCTCGGGCGCGAGCTTGGCCTGCCGGAGCATTTCGTCGCCCGCCATCCGTTTCCCGGGCCGGGGCTTGCCATCCGCATTCCCGGCGCGGTCGACAAGGAAAAGGCTGAGATCCTGCGCAAGGCCGATGCGATCTATCTCGATGAGATCCGCAAGGCCGGGCTCTATGATGAAATCTGGCAGGCGTTCGCCGTCTTGTTGCCGGTGCGCACGGTGGGCGTGATGGGCGATGAACGCACTTACGATCATGTGCTGGCGCTGCGCGCCGTCACCTCGACCGACGGCATGACCGCGGACTATTATCCGTACAGCCATGAATTCCTCGGCCGCTGCGCCACGCGCATCATCAACGAAGTGCGCGGCGTCAACCGCGTCGTCTATGACGTCACTTCAAAACCACCCGGCACCATTGAGTGGGAATAGCGCCTTTTTGTAGGGGCGATCACTCACAATCAAAAGCGAATAGAGATAGCCAAATACAGATTTTCATCTGGCTTCTGGCGCCATTGCCCTTTCCTCATCCTGCTGCATGAGGTTGAATGGAGGACAGGTCGAGCGAAAGGGACATCATGGGATTTTGCGGGGGTAGAACCGGGCGCGTATCGCATTGGAAAGTGAACAACGCCGCCTTTCTGCATGGCGTATGTGCGGGCTTGCTGCTGATCATTGCGGCCTGTGGAGACACTTCCGCCGAGGGCCGCTCGCAGACGCCGCCTGCAAAGTCGGCGACCATGAAACTGCCGCAAACCTGGTCCGGCCTTATCCTTCAATCGCGCAAACTTTATCCGGCGACGCTGTCGATTTATGTGGATGACGGGGATGTGACCGGCGCGCTTTTGATTGAACAACAAAATGGCGCGGGACAGGGCTTGATCGCTGCTGATGGTGAGATCGCTGTGACAGGCGCCTACGATCCCGAGATCGGTGTTCTTTCCCTCGCCACCCAGTCCGGAGATCGTCGCGGCGAGCTGATATTTGATATCGCAGTCAGCGATGTCGGCTCGGTCGCGGTTGCGTCGGAGCAAATGCGGCAGACAAAAGGGCGTGGATCGCAGCGGGCGCGGGCCGCCTTCGCGGCTGACAAAAACGGCATGGCGGCGCTGGCCAGAATTGCAGAGTTGGCGGCGGCGTTTGAAGGCTGGCGCCCGGAGATGGCGGAGGGCGATTGCCCCAAAGCGCTTGCCGCCTGGCGCGACGAGACGTTGGCGTTCCAGCAGACCCGCCGCGACCCGGTGGAGCAGTTTGATGTCTTTTACACCGATGCTTTCCGCAAAGCATTTGGCGGACCTTATCAGTCTGTTTCTCCCGATAATATAAAAGCCAACGCCAGCTTGTTGCGGGGCGCTTGCCGGCCGGAAGACCGGGTGCTGGGCAATAAAACGAACCAGCTCGCCTATATGGTGGGTCAGGGCGAGCCGCATCAGCAACACCTGTTATGGAAGTTTGAAAGCGCCGCCGCCGCGCGCTGGGTTGAGATGCGGGCTAAGACGCTGAAAAGCGACGCGCAGATGACGCGCAACCAACTTAACCTTTTGGATACGATGTGGCGCGGAATCGGAATCGGCAGGTACGGATTTAACATCAGTGAACTGAATGCGGATATCGAAAACCGCAAAAATGCCCTGCGTGCGAAAGAAAATCGTGAGGAGATGCTCGCCTTTTATGACCGATACCGGGATCGCTTTGATCTGCTGGTTGAGATCGCGCGCAACCATGCGCACGAGGACGCAGCTTTCCTTTCTGACGTTCAGAAAAAGCTTGACGATTACCTTGAACCGGCAAGCGTGATCTATGCGCGAGACGCCGATAATGTCAGCGAGGCGGATTTCATGCTTGCCTGGTCTCATTAGGCGGAAAACGCTGAACTTTGCCCTTTGAGCAGGCCCGCAGCGTGTCGCGCCATCGGCAAGCGGTTTGCAGCGCGTGTTAACGCAATGTCTGCCGATTTTGCTGAAAAATTTGCAAATTCGGCTTCGCGACGGCTGAACGGGCGCGATGTGACGCTCGCACAGCTTGCCGATCAGGTCTCGTTCGCGCGAGACATGGAGATGCTCTATGGCGAACATCTTGACATCGGCAAGCTCGCAGAGCGTTGGACTGGCGCCGCTCGTGACCGGCGGCAATTGCAAAAACGGCTTTCGAAACAGTTGCAGGACGAATTGCAAACATTATCGGGCGACGAGGCGCTGATCAAATTTGAATCGCAGTATTTTTTTGGCGACGACCTGAACCAGAATGGCGTGAGCAAGATTGCCTCTGCGCTCGATACGCGTCTTGCGGCGGAGGCGCCTTTTCGTGGTATTGCGGGGGCGGATTATCTCAACGCTCTGGTCAATCAGGACTTTGCGCGATTGCGCGGCCTTGATGAGCGCTATACCCGTGGCTATCGCCCGATGCTGGCGCTCGCGGGGGCGAGCCTTTCGCTGATGAACCCGGCCGCTGGTCCCGCCATGGAAATCGAGCTTGCCAATCTGTCCGCCATTCATGGCGTGTTCGGCGCTTATCTTCTGAACTATCAGGACATATGGCCGAAATGCCTGACCAACAGTGATCCGGTGTTTGAGGTGACGAAAAGCATGTCGACGATCACACGCGACGAATTCGGCCAGACAATCTCTGATGTCACCAATTGGACGACGCGCGATCAGTACAAGGTGCCGGCATCCCTTGCGCAATATTTTCAAACCCTTTGGCGGTCTGACGTGCGCACGACGGACGCCCGTTTTATGGACTGGCTGTTGAATGACCGAAAGACCAACACGCTGATTGACGGGCTGGACGAGGCCATGAGGAAACATGGTTGTGACAGCCCGGAGATTAAGAGGCTGGAACAGGGCATGATCGCCTATTACGCAGATGTCAGCCGCCGGCTTGGCCGTCGATAAGCTGGTTCTGCCGGCTGCGATTAAGAAATCAGCCCTAAATGTTTGATTGAGCCTGTTTCAGGCCGGTGTTGATGAATCGGAACCATCAACCGGTGAGCCGCAATACCTGCAACAGACTCCGAAACGGCGACGGATTACAGTTTTGGTGGTTCCGTGCCGGTTTTTGACTTTTCATCGACTTGCTGCTGCACCCAGTCGCGCGCGTCAAATTCGGAGGCGGCCCAAGCCGCGATGTCCGAGATCGCGCCGTTTGCCTGTGTGACCGGATCCCCGCGCAGGGTATATTTGAATACGGCGTCGCACTGTGCGGCATAGTCAGGCGTTACAGTTTCTTCGGCCATTTTCCGACCGTCTTTGACAAACCCGCCGAGCACACTGTTAGCTATCGATACACCGTTTGTACACGATGTATTACCGCTTCCGGCCAGCTTCCATTTCAAGATCCGCTCCGCCTGGAAGCTGGGCTTCCCATTGTTGGTGTCCTCGACGGGGGCGCCGTATTTATCGATCAGCGCCTTGGCGTAGTCCGCCTGTGTCAACGGCTCGCTGGATTGACGGTGGGTCCGGATAATTGAGACAACGCGGGGCGCGGCGGGCGGGTAGGAATAGCCCACAGCCAGAACGCCGCTGCCGGCTGGCAGTTGACCATGCGTGGCGATGAGGAAGCTGTCAGTCTTGTAGCGCTTGCCCAGCGCGGCATATTCAAAAAATTGGCTGGTGTCCTGAATTTTGATGTTGGCGTCGTAGGCCAGCATCGCGGCTTTGACGTCTTCAGGCGTCATGCCCAGGTGCAATCCGCCGATATCGGGCCCCGAATAATTCCCGGCCACCGGGTTGGGCGCCTGCCTGGCGGGAGAATTGGCGGCTGGCTGCGCGCTTTGCGCGGCGGATGCTTGATCTGTCCGGCTTGCCTGCTCCGCGCTTGCCGCAGCGTTTTCGCCACCGCAACCATTTGCCGCCAGGCCAAATGCGAGAAGTGGAAAAAGTGATAGTTTTCTCATCGGTATTATCCCCAACACAAAAAATACAAGCGCAATGTTTCGTCCGAAGCCGACCGGTCCAGAGTGAATACTGTCTCTTTTCCTGACCGACGCCGGTCATAAAATAAACCGCTTTTGATTTTCCGGCCAACCAAAATATCGCATCCGGAAATGGTTTTTCCGGTAGTTTGCATGTTCTTCTTTCCGAAAACAGGCGTTCTTTAAGATGGAGCCTTCCGAAATTCAGCGCAAGACGGCGACGGCGGCGGTTGAGCGCGGCAGGGCTCTGGGCTATCGGTTCGGCCATGCCCAATACAAAGTCCAAATCAGATTCCGAAACGCTTAGCCTTTTTGCCACGCCGGTTTATCGCGCGACCGTCGAGGAAGAAAATATCGGCGCGCTCAATGACGACATCATCGCCGCCGCGCTCAGCTATGCCGAGGATGATGCGGCCGGCGCGGCGTGGTGTGAAGCGCATTCCTATCCAGGCTATACCTCTTACGGCTCGTTGAACGATCTTCCGTCGCGCGCGACGTGTTTTGCGACCTTGCAACGCCATCTCGACCGCCACGCGGCGGCGTTTGCGCGGCGGGCCCATCTCGATCTCGCTGGCGGCAAGCTCATACTCGACAACATCTGGGTCAACGTGCTGGAGCCCGGCGGCTTTCACTCCGGCCATATTCATCCGCACAGTGTTCTTTCCGGCGCCTATTATGTGCAGACGCCCGATGGCGCGTCGTCGATCAGGTTCGAAGACCCGCGCCTGCCGATGATGATGGCCGCGCCGACCCGCAGCGAAGACGCGCCGCTCGATGCGCAAAGCTTTGTGTACCTCGCGCCGAGGCCGGGCATGGTGCTGATGTGGGAAAGCTGGCTGCGCCATGAAGTCTTGCGCAACGACGCCGATGATCTGCGCATTTCCGTCAGCTTCAACTATCGCTGGGGTTAAAGTCGGGGTTGACGCCATAGGTCATCCATCGCGTGCCGATTTTTTCGTCGATGACGTCAAAGCCGTTCGCCGCTAGGATTTCGCGGCAGCGCTCATTGGTGCGCGCGCCATTGCGCTCAGGCCCGGTGTCGAGCGCCACGGCGCCGACATTGGGGAAAAACTCGCCGACGCCTTCCAGTACTTCGGGCTCAGCCCCTTCCGCGTCGCACTTGATAAAGTCGATGCGGGCGAGCGCGTTGGCTCTGGCGAAGGAATTGATCGAGACGGCGCGCATCTTGATCCGCTCGCCTTCGGCGAAAACCGATGAATCCGCGCGTTCGGGCGCGAGGCCGAAGTCGATCTCGCCATCTTCGCGCCAGATGACGGCGTCGCTGGCGACGACATTGCTCAGTGGACCGACATTGCGCAAAAGGCAGGAGAACACCAACGGGTCGGGCTCAAAACAGAAAACCTGCGCGCCATATCGCGCGCAGACATGGGCGAATTCGCCGGCATTGGCGCCGACATCCAGCACAACGCTTTCCCGCGTCAACCTCACATAGCGCCCGACGCCATATTCGCGTTCCAGCCGGTCAAGACGCGCACCCCAGCCCTTGCGGTATAACTTCCACCTGAGCGGCGAGGGCACGGCGATGCGTTCGCCGTCGACCGCGACGACCAGCCCGTCGCCGGTCTGTTCAAGGCGCACTTTCGCATTGCCGCCGATCCCCATCGCCGCGAGCAAGTCCTGCCGGAGCAGTTTCAATCGTTGTGCGACAGGCAACTGCACAGAATTCTCCGGTTTGCAAACGGATTCGGTATGCTCGCCGATATTACCGGCGTCGCGCGAGGGTGTCACCTGCCGACGCGCGCAACCAGTATTCCTGGAGGGTGAATTGACGCAAATGAATATTCTTGAAGTCCGCAAGGAAGATCTTGGCGCCTCGCGCATCCGCACCGGCGAGACCGCGCCGCTTGTAGACGGCGAAATTCTGGTCGCGGTCGACCGTTTTGCGCTGACCGCCAACAACATCACCTATGGCGTTGTCGGCGAAAAGATTGGTTATTGGAATTTCTTTCCCGCCGAAGACGGCTGGGGGGTCATCCCGGTCTGGGGTTTTGCCGATGTTGTGGAGACAAAGCATCCCGAAGTACCGAAAGGCGAGCGGCTCTACGGGTATTTTCCCATGGGCGACCATCTGGTCATGGCGCCGTCAAAGGTCGGCGCGTCGCGCATTGTCGACGGCGCCGCGCACCGCGCCGCCTTGCCGCCGGTTTACAACTCCTATGCGCGAATGTCCGGCGAGGAAGGTTATGACCGCTCGATGGACGATGAACGAATGCTGTTGTTCCCGCTCTATGCGACGTCTTTCTGCCTTTACGATTTCCTCAAGGACAATGACTGGTTCGGCGCCCGGCAGGTCGTGATCCTGTCAGCCTCGTCTAAGACCGCGATTGGCCTAGCGCTTGCGCTGCATGATGATCCGGCGGCGCCCAAAACGGTCGGCCTGACATCAGGGCGGAACTTGCGCATGGTGCGCGGACTATCCCTGTATGACGAGGCGTTCGACTATGGCGATCTCAAACGTGTACGGAACGAAATCGCCAGCGTCGTCGTCGATATGTCCGGCAACGGGTTGCTTCTGGCCGACCTGCACGAGCATCTCGACGCCAATATGAAATATTGCGCCAATGTCGGGGTGACGCATTACACCGAAAACGACATGCGCCCCGGCTTCATTCGCGAGCGCAGCGCGATGTTTTTCGCCCCCGGCCATATCCAGAAACGCACGCAGGACTGGGGCCCGGGCGTATTCGAAAAAAACGCGCTCGATTTCTGGCGCGACGCGGCGATCAAAAGCCGGTCATGGCTGACGCTTGACCGCGTCACGGGCATGGCCGCGGCGGAAATCGCGTTTCATCAGGTCCGCAAAGGCGAGACCGCGCCCGACAGGGGTGTCATTGTCGTCACCGGGTGACGGGCGTTAGTGCCGCCGCAGCGTCATCTTGATCGGCCCGTCGGCGCGGCCGTTGACGAACTGGTCGACGAACGGGTCGCCCGATTGCGCCATGTCTTCCGGCGGTCCGCGCCAGATGATGCGGCCCTGATAAATCATCGCCACATCGTCGGCGATCTTCATCGCCGAGGCCATGTCGTGGGTGATCGAGATCGCCGTTGCGCCAAGCGCTTTTACCTGTTCGACGATCAGGTTGTTGATGACATCGGCCATGATCGGGTCGAGGCCCGTCGTCGGCTCGTCGAAAAACAGGATCGACGGGTCGGCGGCGATGGCGCGGGCGAGCGCGACGCGCTTTTGCATGCCGCCCGAAAGCTCGGACGGCAGCAAGGCGCCGATTTCCGGCGAAAGCCCGACTAGGCCGAGGCATTCAATCGCGCGTTTGTGCGATTTGCCGCCGGATTTTCCTTCGCCGTAGATCAGGCGGAACGCCACATTCTCCCAGACCTTGAGGCTGTCAAACAGCGCCGCGCCCTGGAACAGCATGCCGATCTGGCGGGTTCGGCGCACTCGCTCGCCTTCCGACAGTTTCAAGATATCGACGCCGTCGATGAATATCTCGCCCGCGTCGGGCTGTATCAGGCCGAGAATGCATTTCAGCAGCACCGACTTGCCCGAGCCCGATCCGCCGATGATCACCAGCGACCGGCTTTCGCCAATGTCGAGGTCGACGCCGCGCAACACTTCGTTCGCGCCGAACGACTTGGTCAGACCACGAATGGATATTTTTGGGGGTGCGGTTTCGCTCATCTTAGAAGTCCATGAAGAGCGAGGTCATGAGATAATTCGACGACAGGATGGCGACCGCCGCGGCGACAACCGCGGTGCGGGTCGCGCCGCCGACGCCCTGTGCGCCGCCGCGGCTCTTGTAGCCGTAATAGCAGCCCATGAGCGAAATCAGGAAACCGAACACGGCCGCCTTGATCAGGCCGACAATGACGTCGTTATTGGTGATGAAGGCGTCGATATTGCGGATATAGGTCGCGCCTTCAAAGTCGAGCGAATAAACCGCGACCAGCCAGCCGCCGTAAATGCCGATCACATCGGCGACCAGCACCAGCAAGGGCAGCATCAAGGTTGTCGCGAGAATGCGCGGCGCGATAAGATATTTGAAAGGATCGACGGCCAGCGTCGACATTGCGTCGATCTGGTCGGAAACGCGCATCGCGCCAAGCTCGGCCGCCATGCCGGACGACGAGCGCCCGGCCACCATCAGCGCGGCAAAGCCGGGGCCAAGTTCGCGCACGATCGAGACGGAAAGAATTTGGGGCAGGAATGTTTCAGCGTTGAACCGCGCAGAGCCGTCATAGATGTTGAGCGCCAGCGCCGCGCCGGTGAAAATCGCCGTCAGGCCGACGACCGGCAGCGAGTTGAAGCCGATGCGCAAAACCGAGGTCGCGAAAGAGCGCCAGTAAAACGGGCCGGTGAGCCACGAAAAACCGCCGCGTGCCGCGAACATCGACATCGCGCCGATCTCGGCGAAAATCGCGAGCGTTGCACGCCCAAGCGCGGCTGCTGGATTCATTTCTCAATCCCCTCATCGGCTTCATCGCCGATCAGCGCCGAGGGCGCCGGTTCGTCCCCCCAGACGTAGCGGCGTATGACCCGTCCGCCAAGACCCGGGCGCGGCCGCGCCAGCCCGCCAACGGTGGTGAGCAGTTCATAGCCGATGGTGCCGCAATCGGCGGCGGTCTTGTCGATTGCGTGGCCGGGCCCGAAAAACTCGGCCATTTCGCCGGTTTCGGGCGGCGTGGGCAGGGCGCTGACGTCGAGCACGATCTGGTCCATCGAGACCCGGCCGACAATCGGGCAGGCCGCGCCGCCGATCAGCGCGCTCGCCCGGTTCGACGCGGCGCGGGGGTAGCCGTCGCCATAGCCGAGCAGGACGGTCGCTAGCACCCCGTCGCGGGCCGCGGTGTGGGTCGCGCCATAGCCGACCGTATCGCCGGCCTTTACCGTGTGGGTCTGCACCACCGGGGCGGTAAGGCGCGCCACCGGCGCGATGCGCGGCTCGCCCGCGTCGAACGGCGAGACGCCGTAAAGCCCGACCCCGAGGCGGATGAGATCGAATGACATTTCCGGCCCCGTCAGCGCCCCGGCGGAGGACGACAGGCTGGCGCGCGCGCCGGGGAAGCGCCGCGCCGCCTTGGCGAACGCAGCCGCAAAAGCCGCGCGCTGGGTTTCGTTCATCGCCGCCGCCGGGTCGGAAATACAGGCAAGGTGGCTCATCACCACTGAGATATTGAGCCCGTCAATGGCGCTGGCCGCCTCGATCTCGGAAGGGGCGATGCCTGACCGGTGCATGCCGGTGTCGATGTGCAGCGCCGCACGAACGCCGGGGCGGGCGGCGGTCCACAGTTTCGCCTGTTCAATGCTGTTGAGTACCGGGGTCAAGGCGTAATCCTTGAAAAGTTTCAGCTTGTCGGGCGTCGGGCCGTTGAAGATGTAAATCTTGACGGCGCCGTCGCCGAGCGCTGAACGCAGCGCCGCGCCCTCTTCGGGATAGGCGACGAAATACGCGCGGCACCCGACATAGGTATAAAGCGCGCGGGCGACCGCCGCCGCGCCAAGGCCATAGGCGTCGCACTTCACCACCGCGGCGGCGTCGGCCCCGCCCGCGGCCGCCGCCATCGCCCGGTAATTGGCGCACAGCGCCTGAAGATCGATTTCCAATTGCGGGTTTGATGCTTGCATTTGTGTCAGCGCCTGTGTTGCGCGCTGGTGTAGGCGGATTTTGCGGCGGCGCAAAGGCGAAGGTTCAGGACTGTGCACCTGCTGCGTGGGCGAGTTCGTCGACAGCCCCCTGGCCAACCCCGTGGGCAAGCCGGTGGGCGCGGAGCCGCGCCCGGATATAGGTGATCGGCGTCACCAACGTGCGCAAAATCGCCAGCACGAAGGCGAGGCCGTAAAGGCGGATGCCGGCGAGAAACACGTCGCCGTCTACACTGGCGGAGGCAAGGCGCTCCGTCGTGATCAACCCGGTGATGTTTTGCAGCCGCTCCGGGCCGAGGAAGAAAAAGAAATACCCCAATGACCCGGCAATACCTTCGCGCAGGAACGCGGTCGCCGCGTCGGAGGCGGTGAAATCGCCGACGAGGTTGTTTTGCACCGCCACCGGCGTCGCCGAATAACTGCCGCCCAGCAACACGAAGATCAGCACGAACAGGATGACCCGCGCCGAATACGCGCCGGAAAGCAGCGCGACGGTCTCGCCCGGCCGCAGCCGATTGATCAGCGATGCGCGCTTGCGGTCGGCGTCGTCAACCTTGGGGATGAGGTCGGGAAAGGTCGATCCGAAGATGGCGATCAGTTTTGCGATCAGGTCGGCGAGAACCACCGCCAGCATCATCAGGAAAATCAGCGAGGAAATGCTGCGGTCGGCGAGCAGCATGTTGATGGTTTGCGACCAGCCCGCAAGCGCGACAACCGTGATCAACAGGATCGAAACCACCGATCCTTCGAATAATCGCCGAACGAATTTTACAATCGCCAGCATGAAAACGCCCCAGCCAAACCCGCCGGCCCCCAGCCGGCGCGCACCTGTAAAAGGCTACGGGTTAATGACGCCGCGTCAACTGATTACAACATTAATTTTACAGGCTGCGTCAGGCGCTTTTTTAGTACCCGCCGTCGAAGCGGCCACGTTCAAGGTCTGAAAACCGCGTCAGGTCTTCGCGGAACGCCAGCTCCACCTTGCCGATGGGGCCATGGCGCTGTTTGCCGATGATGACTTCGGCGACACCGCGCGCCGCATCGCAATCGGCGATCCATTTGGCGTGGTCGTCGGTGCCTTCGCGCGGTTCGGTCCGCTTCAGGTAATATTCCTCGCGATAGACGAACAAGACGACGTCGGCATCCTGTTCGATAGAGCCGGATTCACGAAGGTCGGCGAGTTGCGGGCGCTTGTCATCACGCGCCTCAACCTGACGTGAAAGCTGCGATAGTGCGATAACCGGAACGTTCAATTCCTTCGCCAGGGTCTTGAGTCCCATGGAGATTTCCGTGATCTCCTGAACCCTTCCGTCATGGCGTTTGCCGCTGCCGGTCAGGAGCTGGAGGTAGTCGACGACGATCAGCCCCAGCCCGTGCTGGCGCTTCAGGCGACGCGCGCGCGCGGCCAGTTGCGCAATCGAAATGCCGCCGGTGTCGTCGATGTAAAGCGGCAGGGATTCAAGCTCGCGCGAGGCGTCGTAAATGCTCTGGAACTGCTGTTCGTCGATTTCGCCGCGGCGGATGAAATTCGACGGCACCGCCGACACTTCGGAAATGATCCTGGTGGCGAGCTGTTCGGCCGCCATTTCGAGCGAGAACAGGCCGACCACCGCGCCTTCTTCGGATTTGATCGAGCCGTCGGGTTGCTTGACCGGCTTGTAGGCGCGCGCGGCGTTAAGCGCGATATTGGTCGCCAGAGATGTTTTCCCCATGGACGGACGCCCGGCGAGGATGATCAAATCGGAGGAGTGCAGGCCGCCGAGCATGGTGTCGAGATCGCGCAGGCCAGTCGCAACGCCGGCAAGACCGCCGCCGCGGCGCACGGCGGCGTCCGCAATGTCGATGGCTTCGGCGATGGCGGTGCGAAAGCTCTTGAAACCGCCGCCATATTTGCCGGTCTCCGCCAGCTTGTAGAGCGATTGCTCTGCTTCTTCGAGTTGCGTTGCCGGGCTGTCGTCAAAGGTCGCGTCGCGCGCACGATCAACCATCACCGAGCCGATCGACATCAGCCCGCGGCGTACTGAAAGGTCGAACACCACCTGCGCATAGTCATGAGCGCCAGCGGTGGACGGCACGTTGGCCGCAAGCTGTTCGAGATATTTACGCCCGCCCGCTTCGAGAAAGCCCTCAGAAGCGCCCAGATGGGCGTCAATCATCACCGGCGAGGCGAGGCGGCCCTGATTGATCAACAACGCGCACGCTTCAAAAATCATCTGGTGAACCGGATCGAAAAAATGTTCCGGTTTCAGGAATGATGCGACGCGATAAAAAATTTCGTTGTCGAACAATACTGCACCGAGGATCGCCTGTTCAGACTCAAGGCTGAACGGCGTGCGTTCTTCAACGCTCGCGTCCTTGTTTTGTTGTGCTGGGTTTGCGCCATCGGCCATGGCGAACGTGTTCCACAAAAAAAACCGGCCGTCGAGCGGCCGGTTCAGTTAAACTTTCCACATACAGGCGAGTTGAATTTCGCCGGCGCGGAACGTGTTGATTTTACGAAGCGTTGTCTTCGCCTTCCGGCGCTGCCGCTTGTGCATCTTCGTTCGCACCTGCGTCGAAGAATTCAGCATCGTCATCTGCTCTTTCTTCGGCGATGATTTCGTCTTCGCGAGCGAGAACGTTTTCACCGCGCGCCTGACGTTCTGCTTCGTCCTGCGAGCGTGCGACGTTGATTTCCACGGTCGTTGAAACTTCCGGGTGCAGCATGACGCGCACGCTTGAAATGCCGAGCGTTTTGATCGGCTTGTCGAGGCGTACCTGGTTGCGCTCGACCTTAACGCCAATTTCGCCGGCGGCTTCGGCGATATCGCGGGTGGTGACAGAACCGAACAGAAGGCCCATGTCAGACGCCTGACGGATAACGATGAAGGATTTGCCGTCGAGAACTTTCGCGGCGGTTTCAGCATCATTGCGACGTTCGAGGTTGCGCGCCTCAAGATCTGCACGCTGAGATTCAAACGCAGCCTTGTTGGCTTCGTTCGCACGGAGCGCTTTTTTCATGGGCAGCAGAAAATTTCGGGCATAGCCGGCGCGAACGCTAACGACATCACCCATATGGCCGAGCTTTTCGACCCGCTCTAACAAAATGACTTCCATTGGACCTACTCCGATGCGTAGGGAAGCAGGGCGAGGAAACGCGCGCGTTTGATGGCGCGTGCGAGTTCGCGTTGCTTCTTTTGCGAGACAGCGGAAATCCGCGACGGGACGATCTTGCCGCGTTCAGACACAAAGCGCTGAAGCAGCTTGGGGTCTTTATAGTCGATCTTGGGCGCGTTATCTCCGGAAAACGGGCACGTCTTGCGGCGGCGCATGAACGGTTTCGCCATTGTTTTGTTCTCCTGATTTAACGACGCGAACGATCGCCGCGGTCATCGCTGCGATCACGGCGGCTGAGCACCGGCGAGGGGGCTTCATTGAGTTCTTCGACGCGGATCGTCATCGCACGGATGACGTCTTCGTTGATTTTTTCCTGACGCTCAAGCTCAAGCACTGCGGCGGCCGGGGCCTCGATATTGAAAAGGCTGTAATGGCCCTTGCGGTTTTTCTTGATCTTGTACTGGAGGTTTCGCAGCCCCCAATATTCCGACTTGGCGATCTTGCCGCCATGGTCGGTGACGACTTTCGCCAGGGTTTCGGTCAGCGCTTCGACCTGCGCCGGAGAAATGTCCTGACGCGAGATGAAGATATGCTCGTAAAGAGGCATCTAGCCAGCTCCACATTTGGCGATGGAGACGACCGCCTGCGTTTGCTGGTTGCAGGTAGGCGCCTTCGGCCCGGCGTCTGGCGGGACCATCCCGCATACCTCCCCCACACAGGGAACGGCGACGTCGGCCATCGCTCGGAAGCGCGGGAGGTAGCGGATGCGGCGGGCTGATGCAAGCCCGGATGTAAGGCCCGGATAAGAGGGGAGTGCAAACGGCGGTCGATTCAGCTTCATTTTACCATGGAATTGGCGTAAACGCCCGCCCCGTGTCAAAATTTACGCCTGTTCTCAGGGTCCTTGGCGGCCTGACCTTGGTCTTCGCCGGCGCGATGGCGACGCCCTTGCTGTTCCATTTCAACCCGATGAGCCCGTCCGGTGCGGCGTTTGTGTTCTCGGTCGCGGCGACCGGATTCGCCGGACTGGTGATGCTGACGCTAAGCCCGTCGCGGGGCGAATTCTCGCTGACCCGGCGTCAGGGATTTCTCATCACCACGCTCGCCTGGAC
>JAWKVF010000006.1:0-222375 GCA_041398145.1 Parvularculaceae bacterium
CACAACGGCGAATTGCACCAGCGCCATGGCGAGCACCAGCCACAATGTCGCCTCGCCGATTTTGCGGGTGAACGCGCCGAGTGGGCGGGCGAAACTTTCGCTTACATGCGCCGCGCCGCGTGTTGCGATCATCGCGCCGATGCTGATGAGCGCGCCCGCCAGCACGAAGATCAGCGGCGTCGATACCGACAGCGGCGAGAGGTCGACCGCAAGCTCGGCGAACGCCGCGCACGCTGCGATGATAGCAAGTACGAGACCAGCCCACACGGCGGCGCTGTAAAGCCCGGTGCGCGGCGCGATCAGAGCGGCCAGCGGGGCGAGCATCAGCGGAAACAGGACGCCTGCCGCGAAGAGGTTCAGGACTTCGCCGATTTGCGCGGTCATCAGAACGAGAACACGCGGCGGCGCACTTCCATGTAGGCTTCGTCGGAAATCCGCCCCCATTCCTGCGAAAGCGTCATTGACGCCTTGTAACTTTCAAAAATGCGTCGCGAGATGTCGTCTTCAGCAGCGATCTCCTCAAGTACATTCTTCGATTCACGCGCCAGCGCCGCCATGATGTCGTCGGGCATCTTGCGCAATTGAACGCCGTGCTCGTTGACGAGTTGCTGAAGCGCGACCGCGTTGAAATGGGCGTATTCAGCGATTGATAAATGGTTGGCTTGATTGCACGCGCCGCGTATAATCGCTTTTTCCTGTAGCGACAGGTCTACCCACAAATCGAGATTGACGCCGACAGCAAGCTGCGCGCCCGGTTCGTGAAAGCCCGGCCAGTAATAATATTTGGCGATGTTGTAAAACCCGAAGGCGAGGTCATTCCACGGCCCGACCCATTCGGTTGCGTCGATGGCTCCCGATTGCAGAGAGGGGAAAATTTCCCCGCCGGGCAACGCCACAGCCGACGCGCCAAGCCGGCGCATAACCTCACCGCCGGCGCCGGGCATGCGGATCTTCAATCCTTTGAGGTCTTCAAGGGAGTTGATTTCGTGTTTGAACCAGCCGCCCATCTGGTGGCCGGTATTGCCGGCGATGAACGGCTTGATATTGAAGCGGGCGGACAATTCGTCCCAAAGCTGCTGGCCGCCGCCGAACTCCGTCCACGCCATGATCTCTGACGTTGTCATGCCGAAAGGCACAGCAGTGAAAAACGGATATGCCTTGGACTTGCCGACCCAGTAATATTCCGCACCATGATAAATGTCGGCGGCGCCGTTCGACACTGCGTCAAAACTTTCAAACGCACCGACAAGCTCGCCGGCGGCGAAGACGCGAACGCGCAACGCCCCGCCGGACATTTCGGTGATGAACTGCGCCGTGCGTTCGGCCATCGTGCCGAGGCCTGGAAAATCCTTCGGCCATGTGGTCACCATTTTAAGCTCGCGCTGGCGCACGCCGCTGCTGGCGGCGACGAAATTCTCCGGCGCGCCGCAATCGCACCCCGAGGCGAGCCCGGCCGCGCCAATCGCTCCGCCGGTCAGCAGTTTTCTTCGGTCAATCACCTGATTTCGCCAGACGTTTCCAATTCCCGGCCGACAGTCTGGACTGCGCCGCCGGAATTGAAAAGCGCGAAGGGTTGTGCGCCAGCGCACGGAGATTGCGTTATTATTGTTTACGCGGCTGTCTGGCGGTCCATGCGAACCCAGCCGGCCGCCGTCAACCGCTCCAGCGGCTGGTAGAGCCGCTTGTAGTCCATCTTGCTGGACCCATCGACCCAATAGCCGAGATAGACATATGGCAAGGCTAGCTCGCGCGCGAGCGCTACATGATCAAGGATCATGAACGCGCCAAGGCTGCGGCTGTCTTCATCGGGCTCAAAAAAGGAATAAACCATCGACAGACCGTCGGTCAGCCGGTCGCTGAGGGCGCACGCGATCAGGCGTTCCTCGCCGCTGGCTGCATCGCGCACCGAATATTCGATCAGCATGGTGTCGACGGCGGTTTCTTCGACCATCGACGCATAGTCGAGCACCGTCATCTCGGCCATGCCGCCATCGTGATGACGCTCGTCGAGATAACCGCGCAGCACAGAGAACTGTTCGCTTGTGGCCTGCGGCGGGCGAATGCGGCGAATGATGTCGGCGTTGCGGTTGAGCGCGCGCCGGCGAGAGCGCGTCAGTTTGAAGTCGTCAAC
This sequence comes from Parvularculaceae bacterium, assembly GCA_041398145.1. GTDB lineage: Bacteria > Pseudomonadota > Alphaproteobacteria > Caulobacterales > Parvularculaceae > Amphiplicatus. The sequence continues at coordinate 2,132 of JAWKVF010000006.1, forward strand.
AACAACGCGGACCGGCGAACAAGCGCGGCATGTGTCGCACGCCGGCATGTAAATGATGTTCTGCGAGCGGCGAAAGCCACGCCGCGACAGCATCGAATTGATCGAGGGCGCTGACGGACCGCCGAGATAGGAAAACACCTTGCGCTCCATCCGGCCCGCAAGATAGGGGCAGGGAGCGGGGGCGGTAATATAAAAATCCCCGCCTTCCAAACCAAGTCGGCGGGTTATCTCTTCGTTGCGCATAAGTCACCTTAACAGGCGAATCTTAGCGGTCGATTAGCAAACTGGCAACGATTCCAAGCCGCTGGCGTCTCTTTTTAAGACAGGCAGGTTTAGCCCGGCGCCGCCATTCGCGGGCGGCGCCTGTTTTTGAGGCGGCGGCAGCCGTCAATTCCCGCCGATTGTTTCCTTTACGAAGCGGTCAAGCTCCCTCAGCGTTTGCAGCCGCGTTTCGCTGCCCGACAGCCAGTGGTCTTCGCCCTTCAGCTTGACGTAACGCACGTCCTTGCCGGCGGCTTTCAACGCGGATTCCATTCTCTGGCTGTGCAGTCTTGGAACGACAGTATCGTCGTCGCCATGCAGAAGCAGAACCGGCGCGGTGAAATTCGCCGCGGCGTTGACCGGCGAAATCGCCGCCAGTTTTTCCGCGTCGTCTTTTCTGTCGCCGATCAGCCGCGTCCAGTAGGCAAGGACCGAGCTGTTTGATCCGGCGTTGTTTCGTTTCCATTTCATGAATTCCGGCAGGTCCGCCACCGGCGCAATCGCGGCGACGCATTTGTAAAGGTCCGGCGTATAGGCGCCGCCGGCCAGCGCGGCGTAGCCGCCGTAACTTCCGCCGATAATGCAGGTGCGATTTGCGTCAGCCCAGTTCTTGCGGAGCAGCAGCTCAACGCCATCGGTGACGTCGTCCTGCATTTTGCCGCCCCATTCGCCATAACCAGCCTCGCGGTGCTCGCGTCCGAAGCCGTAAGATCCGCGGAAATTCGGCTGAAGCACCATATAGCCCCGGCTGGCGAAATACTGCGCCATCCAGTCAAAGCCGAGGGCGTCATACGATTCTGGTCCGCCATGGGGCATGACGATGAGCGGAAGCGGCTCAGCGCCGAGGGACTTGCCGACCGGCATCGTAATCAGGGCGGGAATCTTGCGCCCGTCACGCGCCTTGTACTCAATGGTCATCACCGGGTTGACGTCGGCGTCCGAGATTTCCGGATAGCTGGACGCAAGCCGCGCCAACTGGCGCTGATTGCGGTCGAAGCGATAAAAGCCCGGCGAGGTAGCGCCGCCCTCGACCTTGACCAACACCTTGGCGAGATCTTCGGTCCAGCCAACGAGGTGAACGGCGTCGTCGGGGAAAAGGTTCGCCAGTTCATACATGTCATTGGTCAGGCCGGCGTCAAAAAACTCATATAACGGCCGCATGCCGGCATATTCGACGCCGATGACCCGGCGGTTGCCGTCACGCAGGACTGAATCGATTGAATACTCGGTCTGCGTGAAGAGCGGGCCGGAAACCTGGCCAGTAAAATCCATTTTGGAAACGCTTGCGAATTCGTCTTCCTCCGTCGATGAAAATACGACGAGGCCGGATTCATCAGGCATCACGCCATACACGGAAACATCCAGCCTGCCGTCAGCCCTGGCCTTCGATTCATAAATTTTATTTAGACCGCCGGTCTTGCCGGTCCAGATGCGATACGCCTTGCTGTCGTCGTCGTAATCTTCGCGGGCCAGGATGACGCCTTGGTTATTGACGAACCAGTCAACCGTATCCTGGGCGCCTTTTGACTCAATGACAGCGGACGCTATGTCGAGCCGCGATTTCAACAGGCCGTACGTCGCCCGGCTTCCATACTCGCCGATATACGCCGGCATGAAGACTTTGTCTTCGCCGGCAAGGCGCCCGATAATACGCCCAAGACCCGACTGGCCGGGATAGAGCTGGTCAAACCCTTTCAACAGGGTGACGAATTTTTCCTTTTCGATATTGAACGAGAACGCGCTGGAATTTTCCCATTTGCCTTTGAAAAAATTCGTGCTCGCCGTTTCAGAAGCGATGACGATTGCGTAATTCTCGGTTGCGAAAAAAATCGAGCGCGCCTTGATGTCGCCCGTACCGCCGCCGCCGATCACGCCTTTGCCGTCTTCGGCGATGACGAAATACTCTTTGCCGCCCTGCTGGGAGAAGTAAGCGTATCGCGACCCTGACGGCGAGATGTCGAGCCCCCAGACCCCTGGCAGGTTTCCGTAGACTTCGATGGGCGGCGCCGCGCTTGCGGAAAGGCCGCCGGCGAAACAGGTGACGAGCGCGCTGGCCAGCGCGGTGATGGATTTTTTCATTTTTGAGCCCCGTCTTTTTTTATGACTTTATCGTCAATTACGGGCTCGTAAAGTGCTGTTTTAAAGCTTGCCCAGATAGCTGTAGTAAATCGGCGCCATGATGGAATAGGCGATCCAGATTACAACAATCAGGGGTATGCCAACCCGCATGAAATCCTTGAATTTATAGTGCCCCGGCGTCATCACCAGCAGGTTCGTTTGATAGGCGATGGGCGTCGCGAACGAGCAATTGGCGCCGTAAATCACCGTGAGAACCAGAATATGCGGGTCCATGCCGGCGGCGGTTGCGGCGCTGACGGCGATGGGCGTGAACAGCACTGCCGTGGCGTTGTTCGACAGGACGTTGGTGATCGCCGCGCACAGGATGAAAAACGCCGAAATCAGCGCTGCGTGGCCAAAGCTTGACGCGGCCGCAGCAATGCCTTCGCCGATCATCTGTGCGCCGCCCGTGCTTTGCAGCGCCGCGCCCATCGCCAGTGACGCGCCGATCAGCAGATAGATGCGCTTGTCGACAGTGCGCGCCGCCTGCCGGATATTTAGGCAGCCAAGCGCAATCATCGCGCCAGCGCCAGCGATTGCAGATACGGCTATCGGCAGTGTGCCGGTCGCGGTGGCGATAACGACAAGGGCGAAAATGATTGTCGATATACGCGCATTCCGCGCGTCGGGCAGGCTCTCAATAGAGCGCTCAAGGACAAGGATGTCGCGGTCTGCGCGCAGCGCGCGCACGTCGTTGATGTCGCCGAGGATAAGCAACACGTCGCCGGCTTCAAGCCGAATGGAACTCATCTGCGCGCGGATCATGCGGCTGCGTCGTTCGATACCGAGGATGACGCAATTGGTCTGATAGTGAAAACCGATCTGGCCGATGGTTCGCCCGATCATGCGCGAGCCCGGCGCGACGATCGCCTCGACCATGTTGAGCTGGGCGCGCGGCCCCTGGCCGTCGTCATCGCCGAGATTGATTTCGGCGATCATGCCTTCAAGGATTTCCGGTTTCGACTTCAGCACATTGGTCAAGGCCGTTCGGGTCGCGGCGATGATCAGCACGTCGCCGACGCGTATTTTCAGTTCATCGAATGGCGGCACGATCTGTTCTTCGCGGCGCTGGATCATGCGCACAGTGACGTCAGGCAGGTCAGGGAACAGCCCTGCGACCGGCCCTTTGCCGATCAGCGGATTGCCGCGGGCGATAACGATTTGGGCGATGAACTGTTTGCCGTCGCGTTCGGCGGCCGGCGCGGCGTCGGGGTTTTCCCGCGCCGGCAGTAACGCGCGACCGAGCGTCAACATGTAAACGACGCCCACAGCCGCGATTGCTAAGCCAAGCGGCGACAGCTCGAAGAAACCGATATCGCCGCCGGGAACGGTCGAGCGATATGACTGCACCGCCAGCATGTTGGTTGACGAGCCGATCAGCGTCGTCATGCCGCCGAAAATCGACAGGAACGACAGCGGCATCATCAATCTCGAGGCGGGAATTTTGCTTTGCGCCGCCATCGCCGCGATGATCGGGATGAACATCACCACGACCGGCGTGTTGTTGAGGAACGCGCTGACCGTCATCACGAACAGGAACACGCCGCCGGCGGTCAGTATCGGGTGCTTGTCGTAAAGACGCAGCATGCGCTCTGTCGGGCGTTCGAACGCGCCCGACTGGAACATGCCCTGACCGATGATCAACAATCCCATGATCGCGAACAATGCCGGACTGGCGAAACCGCGCAGCAAAATTTCCGCATTCAGCAGGTTCGACCCGTCCTGCGCGGTCAGCGGCGCGAAGGAAAACAACAGCAGCAAGGCGACTAGCGAGCCGACGGATACGAGTTCCAGCGAATAGCGGTCGAGGCTGTAAAACGCGACCGTGATGCCGATGATCACGAGCGTCGCCCACATCTGCCATGGGGAAGAGCCGATCATGTAGAGCAGCGAGGCGGTGTCAGGCATGTGTATTCCTTTGGCGGCTTTCGCCGGGTCGTGCGAGCGCGGCTTTTTATTTGCCGTGATTGATGCTAACCGCACAAGTGCGATAAATATCAAGCTGTTACTAGCCGGCGTCCGCCGGAGATCGAGCCCGCCCCGAATGACTGACCCCTATCGGCCGTTAAAAGATGCTTTCGGACGTTTTGCGACCGGCGTGACAGTCGCCGCCTGCGTGCGGCCAAGGGGCGGATTTCGCGCCATAACGGTAAATTCGTTCACGTCGGTGTCGTTGGAGCCGCCTTTAGTGCTTTGGTGCATTGAAAACAGGGCGATGGCGTTCGCCGACTTTATGGCGGCCGACCATTATTCCGTCAGCATCCTGTCAGCCGCCCAGCAAGCGCTGTCAGAGCGCTTCGCTGGCCACGATCCGGCGCCGCTGGGCGAGGGCGAATATGAAGTGTGGGAAAGCGGGGCGCCGCTGCTCGCCGGTCGCCTGGCCGGTTTCGACTGCAAGGTGGTGGATCGTCACCGAAGCGGCGATCACGTCATACTGGTCGCGAGGGTGTTAAGGTTCGACAGCAGCGACGGCCCGCCGCTCGTATACTTTTCGAGCGCGTACACCGCCGGTCCGTCCACTGACTGAATTCTAGCGAGGCGTTGACGATGAAGATCAGTTTTCTCGGTCTGGGCGTCATGGGGTTTCCGATGGCCGGTCATTTGGCTGCGGCCGGCCATGATGTTACGGTTTTCAACCGCACGGCGCAAAAGGCGAGGGCTTGGACGGGCAAACATCATGGCGCTGATGCGTCGCGTGTTGAAGACGCGGTCGCCGGGTGTGAGATGGTTTTTGCCTGTCTTGGCGACGACCCCGATGTTGAGGATGTGATGAACAGGGCGATGCCGGCGCTGGGGAAGGGCGCCGTCGTCGTCGATCACACCACGGCCAGTCCCGCGCTTGCGAGAAAGCTCGCCGACGAACTTGCCGCCATCGGCGTCGGCTTTGTCGATGCGCCGGTTTCCGGCGGGCAGGCGGGGGCCGAAAACGGAAAGCTGTCGATCATGTGCGGCGGCGCGGCGGACGACGTCGAAAAGGCGCGCCCGGTGATGGCGGCTTACGCCGCGCGGATCGTTCATATCGGGCCTGCCGGTCATGGCCAGCTTTGCAAGGCGGTCAACCAGATCTGCATCGCCGGGCTGGTGCAGGGACTCTCAGAAGGCGTGCACTTCGCCCAGGCGAGCGGCATCGACCTCGACCGAGTGTTCGAGGCGATTTCCGGCGGGGCGGCGCAGTCATGGCAGATGAACAACCGCATGATGACGATGGCCGCCGACGAGTTCGAATTCGGCTTCGCCGTTGACTGGATGCGTAAGGATCTGCGCATCGCCCTGTCGGAAGCGCGCGACAACGGCGCGCGGCTGCCCGTCACCGCAGTGGTCGACCAGTTCTACGCCGATGTACAGGCGATGGGCGGCGGGCGTTGGGACACCTCGAGCCTGTTGCGGCGGTTGACACGCGAGAAATAGCGCCGCGCGGCGCACCATGGCGGCGGGTGCTTTTCCCCCTATGGGATAGTCGCCAATATCAGTGTCATGTCTTTGAATTTGGCCGAATATTCCAAAGGGTTAAAAAAATCCTAATATTTTTGCCTGCAACCGCTCGACTCTTCCTGATTCGATTTGTAATTATATAACCTCCAGCGGTTGTGGGGCTTCGGCCGCCGGGTCTCTCGTGAAGTCATGAATTTCTGGGATGAAGGGCGTAAAATATGCTTTCGATCGCAGCGACGGTCGGCTTGTTGAGCTTCGGGCTCCTGCTGATCGCGGTCGTCGGTTTGCTTCGTCAATTGGGGGCGGGTGAAGCAGCCAAGGGACTAATCTTTCTCACCGGCGCAATTTTTCTGATTGTTGCGGCCACGACTTACCTGCCGGCGTTAATTTCCGGGATGTAGTTTGGGCCTGATGCGGGTCTGGGGCGCCTTGTATGCGGCGCCGGGATTGCCGCGACTGCGCTTGGCAATTGCAGGCGCTGCTCGCACGCGCCAAAATCTGCGGCGTCAATTCGTTTGCAGGAGCCGCCATGCCCGCCGTTCAGACCGAAACCCCGTCGTGGAAGACCGATGATCTCGTCATGTTCGAGGATGAGGTGTTCAAATTCTTCAGCCGCGAACTGGCGCCGCATGTCGACAAGTGGCGCGATCAGGGCGTCGTCGACCGCTGGGCCTGGACCAAGGCCGGCGAGGCGGGGCTTTTGTGCATGTCGATGCCGGAGGAATACGGCGGCGCCGGCGGCACTTTCGCGCATGAACACATTTTTTGCGAGCAGCAGGTAAAGGCCGGGGTTGAGGGCTTTGGCGCCGGGCTGCACAATTGCATCGTCGCGCCTTACATCCTGCATTACGGCACCGAGGAGCAAAAAAAGCGCTGGCTGCCGCGCATGGCCACGGGTGAGTTGGTCGGCGCCATCGCGATGACCGAGCCGGGTACGGGCTCCGATCTTCAGGGCGTGCGCACCACCGCCATCAAAAAGGGCAATCAATACGTCATCAACGGATCAAAAACATTCATCACCAACGGCCAGACCGCCAATATCGTCATCGTTGTCGCCAAGACCGACCCATCGGAAGGGGCCAAAGGCGTCTCGCTGATGGTGGTCGAAACCGACGAAACTGAAGGCTTCCGTCGCGGGCGCAATCTGAAAAAACTAGGCAACAAGGCGCAGGACACCTCCGAGTTGTTTTTCGACGACGTCAAAGTGCCCGCCGACAATCTTCTGGGGACGGAAGAAGGTCAGGGCTTTGCGCAATTAATGCAACAATTGCCGCAGGAGCGTCACCAGATTGCGGTTCTGGCCATGGCGGCGATCGAGCGCGCGCTGGATCTGACGATTGATTACGTCAAGGAGCGTCAGGCATTTGGCCGCCCGGTCATGGCGTTCCAGAACACCCAGTTCAAACTCGCCGAATGCAAGGCGAAAGCGACGATGGCGCGGGTGTTCGTCGACTATTGCACAGGCCTGTTGATCGAGGGCCGGCTCGATGCGGCGACGGCGTCGATGTCGAAAATGCTGCTCAGCGATCTCGAAAACGAGGTCGTCGACGAGTGTCTGCAACTGCATGGCGGCTATGGTTATATGGATGAGTACCCGATCAGTCGCATGTATGCCGACGCGCGCGTGCAGCGCATCTATGGCGGCACCAACGAGATCATGAAACTGCTGATCGCCAGGACTCTTTGACGTGGCCTACGAGGGCAAAACCGCCTGGGTCACCGGCGCATCTTCAGGCATTGGCGAGGCGCTGGTCAAAGCGCTCGCCGCGCGCGGCGCCGCGGTCATCGCATCGGGCCGGCGCGAGGGCGAACTGGCGCGCGTTGCGCACGAAGCGGACGGCGATGTGCTGGTGTTGCCGTTTGAAGCGACTGATCTTGAGGCGCTGCCGGGTATAGTCGAGCAGGCGTTGTCGTGGCGCGGCGGCGTTGACTATCTGTTCAACAATGCCGGCGTCAGCCAGCGCAGCCTTGCGCTAGATACCGATTTCGATGTCTATCGCCGCGTGATGGAGATCGACTTTTTCGCGCCGCTGCGCCTGACGCAACTGGTGTTGCCGAGCATGGTGGCGCGCGGGTCGGGCCACATCACGGTCACAAGCTCGGTGGCCGGAAAAGTTGGCGCGCCGTTGCGCACCGCCTATTGCGCGGCCAAACACGCCTGCGTCGGGTATTACGATGCATTGCGGGCCGAAATTGAAAAAGCCTATGGCGTCTCGGTGTCGGTGGTCATGCCCGGATCGGTCAGGACCAGCATTGCAAAATCAGCGTTGACTGGCGACGGCGCCGCGCGCGGGCGCAGCGACGACAATATCGACAACGGTATTGAACCCGATGTCGCGGCGATGAGCATTCTCGACGCCATCGCAAAGGGTGCGCGCGAAATTGTCGTCGCCGAAGGGATGGAGCTTGCGGCGCTGCAACTGCGTGCGCAAAACCCCGAAGCGCTATTCGGATTCGTCGCCGACGAGGGTGCGCGCCTTGCCGAACTGCGCAAGGCCGGTAAAGATATCGACCCGTCGCGCCTCAATCAGTAGTCGGATGGTCACGGCAATCAGAAAACGTCAATACATGGCGAACTGGACGAATTGAACAGCCCGCGCGTAAATGCTGTGCAAGCCGTCACAGGCGCGGCGCGCTATCGTCAAGGAGTTAGGAGAATCACATTGAAGCAGATCATGACCGTCATGTTCGCCGCCGTCTTGTTTCCCCTCGTGGTTGGCATGACCTTGAACCTTCCGGCGGCGCGGGCCGAGCGTACTACGCTAACAGGCGGACCGCCGGCGGCGTCGGCGCCGCCCGGTGAAAGATGGGCGCGACCCGACGAAGGGTATGTGATCAAGAATGTGAATGTCATTGTCATGACGGCCGGAAATGAGATCATTCGTAACGCCGATGTCGTTGTTCGCGGCGATAAAATCATCTCGATCAACGGTCCAGCGCCTGAAGACGCGAAGATCATTGATGGAACAGGCAAATGGCTCATACCCGGGCTGATAGATATGCATGTCCACAATCTGTCTGACGCCAATATCGGCCGATCCTATCCCACCAGGGCCCTGAATATATCGATCGACACACAGGACTTCATGCTGCTTTACGTCGCAAACGGGGTCACAACGGCGTTCGAATTAAGCGGAAGGGTCGAGCATTTCGGGCAGCGAACCCAAATCGCCAAGGGCGAGGTGATCGGTCCACGGATCGCTCTGGCCTTCCTCATTGACGGCGGCGATTCCGGCAACGCCGCCAACACGCCGTCCGACGGCCGCCAGAGCGTGCGCCTCGCCAGGGCGCAAGGTTATGAGTTTATCAAAGTCTATTCAAATCTCGATGAAGAAACATTCGCGGCAATCATCGATGAAGCCGACAAGCAGGGAATGAAAGTCGTCGGGCACATTCCGACAGCGTTCAAAGCGCACACCGAAGACGCGTTTGCGCCGCATCTCGGTCTGGTTGCGCATGCGGAAGAATTCGCCAAACAGACGGAGGTTTTTACCGAAGCCGAAGCGCGCCGTTTCGCCGCCATCGCGAAAGCCAACGGCGCGTGGGTTATTCCGAACTTGTCCAACCTGGTCCGTATCGCGGCGCAGGCGCGCAGTCTGGATGCCGTTCAAGACCTGCCAAGCTTTCAATATGTCCACCCGCTGATGCAGAGCAAATGGCTTACCGCTAACCAGTATAATAAAGGGTCGAATCCGCGCCGTATTGCGTATTACGACCAGCTGGTTGCATTTCACAGACAATTGGCGCTGGCATTTCGAGATGCAGGCGTGCCGATGCTTGCGGGAACGGACGCCGGCACCTCCGGTGTTGTCTGGGGCTTTTCGCTCCATGACGAACTGGAATTGCTGGTCGATGCGGGCCTGACGCCGGTAGAGGCGCTACGCGCCGCTACCATTCAGCCGGCTACATGGCTGGAAATTGAAGATCGCATCGGCTCGGTCGAGGCCGGCAAGTTCGCAGATCTCGTGCTTCTTGACGCCAATCCGTTGACGGATATTTCCAATACTCGCAAAATCGCTGGCGTGTTCTTTGACGGGCGGTGGCTTTCGCGAGACGGATCAGACGCCATGCTGGCGGAATTGGCGATAAAAAATGCGCGTCCTGAAAACCGCCTCGAATGGAACAAGCTTGCCGATTACTAGGGCATCGCGCAAAACGACATTGCCCGACGCGCACGGGAAGTTGTCGAGATAGGTCGATGTGGCGATCTCCCATTGGTCGGCCGCGCCGACCATCTCCACACCAGCCATGGCGGCGCCCCAACTGCTCACGCCAGCGGCTAGCCGCTTGCCGTAAGCGGCTGCATCCGACTACGATTGGCTAAACATTGGACGTCGAGCGCCATGGCCAAAGCAATTCTGACCACCAAGGTCACACCGACCTACGACGATCTTCCTGAAGTCCGATATCACTTTCCGAAGACCTATCTCAACCAGGTGCAGGCAGCGGTAGGCGATAGCATAATCTACTACGAGCCGCGTCGATCGAGCGGGGAGCTTTCGAGCCGTGGTGGCAGACAAAGCTATTTTGCCGTCGCACGGATTTCTGCTGTCGAACCAGATCCCGCGCGTGGCGATCACTACTACGCGTGCATTACAGACTATCTTGAGTTTGATCGAGCCGTGCCATTCAGCGAAGGTCAGACCTACTTCGAGCGCGGACTTCGCAAGGCCGATGGTTCGACGAACAAGGGCATGTTCGGGCGGGCCGTTCGCACAATACCGGACGATGAGTTCGACCTCATCTTGGCGACCGGCTTTGCGCCCGAATTGCGGGTGAGACCCTGGAGTGAGCAACCAGCGGGGGGGCCATATTCTGGCGGCCTTGCAGAGGATCAGGCGCCATTCGATGCTGGCCCTCCGCGCCCCATGGTCCAGACGACACTGTTACGACCGTTTCGCGATGAAGCCTTCCGCCGTCACGTGCGTGCCGCCTATGACAACCGATGCGCTTTCAGCGGATTAAAATTGATAAACGGGGGTGGCCGCCCCGAGGTTCAGGCGGCGCATATTCGACCTGTTGCAAGTGATGGGCCGGACTCGACTCGCAACGGCTTAGCACTGTCCGGCACGCTACATTGGATGTTCGACCGCGGTCTCGTATCTCTTGATGACGACTACCGGATACTTCGAGCAAAGAGCCTCCCCGAAGACGTCAGTCGCCTGATTGTTTCGAGTGGCCAGGCACTCATCCCGGCCGATGAAATATCTCGTCCGCATCAGGGGTTCCTGAGATTCCACAGGGAGAACGTGTTCAAGGGTTGATCCCACTCGCAATGGCCACTGGGATCGGCGTGGGCTCGCGAAGTGTCCAGATCTTTCGCAAAAATGTTTGGCTTACGGGCTCCGCGAGATGGGCTCATGCTGTAAAGCGGGCGTGCTCTCATATGCCCGCAGAGCGGTGACCAGCGTCAGGCCGGATCGAGGCGTTAAAGGGCGTGATCCTTGATCTGATCGACACCGCCAGCGGTTTAAACAATCCCATCCTTATGGCATCATGCGCGCATTCAAATCGCCCATGATCCATAAAGCGCCGCCGACAAAAACGACGCCCGCAATTATAGCCAGTGCAATTGAAATTGTTGCGGATACCGGCGCGCGCTCGGTCGAGTAGTGCAGGAAATACCGCATGTGAATACCGATCTGTATGACAGCAAAAGCGGTGATCACGATGACGCCCGGTGTTTTCTTCATGTCGCTGAGCCATACCAGGGCGAAAGGAATTACGGTCAGCACGACCGCGTAGAAAAATCCGTCCAGATAGGTTTTGAGATCAGGCTTGATCAGATACATCGGGGTGGTTTCGTGCTCTGGGTCGCTGGTCAATTTAGGGCTCCCGGAAGATATACGTATGAAAAGATCGCGACCCAGATCAGGTCGAGGAAGTGCCAGAACAAACCGACACGATAGAGCCGCGACAGGACGGGGAGGGTTAGCCCCTTAGTCAAAAACTGAATCAGCATCACTGTGAGCATGCCGAGGCCGAACACCATATGGAGGCCATGGGTGCCGACAAGGACATAAAAGGCGGATAGAAATCCGCTGACCTGCGGCGTCGCGCCTTCCGCAACCATTTCTGAAAATTCGCCGATTTCGAGTATCAGAAATCCTGCGCCCAGGGCGAAGGTGACACATAACCAGATGATCGCCACATTGCGGTTTTTGGACAATGCGCTGATGGTAACCAGACCGAAAGTCAGGCTGGAGAGAAGCAGTAACGCGGTCTGGAGAGCGACGCGCGGCATGTTGAGAATTTCGGACATGTCCGGACCGCCAGCCGTGCCATGGACCAATATGCCGAAATTGGCGAACAGGATGGCGAAAATCATGGCGTCGCTCATCAGGTAGAACCAGAAAGCAAGCGCTCGTTCGCCGTGGATGTCTATTTTGTCGGGTTCGTTGTGCTTGAAGCCAAACAGATCTTCATGGATTGTCGGAACGCTGTCGATGCTCATGCAACACCCCCGGCAGTTTGTTCGCCTAAGCTGGGATGTGCGCCGAGCGCCTCGCGGATTTCGTCCACCGAAACTTCATGTTCGGCATGATCGATGAAACTCCGAAAAATGATGACGCCGATAATGCCGACGAAGCCGATAAACGCCATCCACCACATCCACCAGATAAATCCAAAGCCGAGCAGGAAAGAAAATGCACCGATCAAAAAGCCGCAAATGGTGTCGTTCGGCATTTCGATATCTGATAACTCGCCCCAGGTGAGACTTTTACCGTTTCGCTTTCGATTGGCGTAGATATCCAGCTCATCGGCAACCGGAACACGGGCGAAGTTGAATTCCGGCGTCGGCGACGGGATCGACCATTCGAGCGTTCTCCCGTCCCAGGGATCGCCGGTCGTATCGCGGAGTTTGTTGCGATTTTTTATTGACACATAAAGCTGCATGCCAAGGGCGAATATGCCGAAGAACACCACAAGCGCGCCGATGAAAGAGACATAAAGGAGCGGCGCCATGCCTGAATCGAGAATGACGGCCGTCCGTCGGGGCAATCCCATCAAGCCGAGAATGTAAAGCGGCGTAAAGACCAAGGTGAAGCCAATTGCCCACCCCCAAAAGGAGAGTTTCCCCCATCTCTCATCGAGCGTGAATCCGAACGCTTTAGGGAACCAGTATTGGTAGCCGGCTATATAGCCAAACAGGACGCCCGGAATAAGCACATTGTGGAAATGGGCGACCAGGAATGTCGTATTGTGCAGATTGTAATCCAGTGGAACGATTGCGTGCATGACGCCGGTCGCGCCGCCGATCATGAACAGCACCATGAAGCCAATGGCCCAGTACATGGTCGAGTGCATCCGTACTTTGCCGCGATACATCGTGAACAGCCAGTTGAATATTTTCATCCCGGTCGGGATGCCGATTATCATTGTCGCAATGCCAAAGATTGCGTTCACTGTAGCGCTCGATCCCATGGTAAAGAAATGATGCAGCCAGACCATCATCGAAACTACGGTAATAATAACCGTAGCCTGCACCATGGTTTTGTATCCGAAGATGGGTTTTCCGCTGAATGTAGCGACGACCTCCGAGTAAATGCCGAAAGCCGGCAGGACCAGCAGGTAAACCTCGGGGTGGCCCCACATCCAGAAAATATTCGCGAAGTTCATAAAATTACCGCCGTCTTCAGCAGTAAAGAAATGCGTTCCGAGCAGCCGGTCGCCCATCAGCAGGACGAGATCGACAGTCAATGCTGGGAAAGCGAACATTATAATGATTGACGAACACAACACGGTCCAAACGAAGATGGGCATTTTCATCAGCGTCATGCCCGGCGCCCTTCGACGGGTAATTGTCACCGCGAAATTTATGCCGGTTAGCGTTGTTCCCCATCCCGATATGAACAGCGACCAGATCCAGTAGTCGACGCCGACCCCGGGGCTTCGCCCAACGCCGGAATAGGGGGGATACCCAGTCCAGCCTGCTGTCGAAAACTCGCCAATGGCTAGCGAAATCAGCACCAGAACTGCGCCCGCGGCGGTGAGCCAGAAGCTTACAGCGTTCATGAATGGAAAGGCGACGTCTCTTGAGCCTAATTGCTGGGGCAAAATGAAATTCGCAAGGCCGGAAAAGAAGGGCGTCGCCACGAAAAAAATCATGATCGTTCCATGTGCGGTGAACACCTGTTGGAAGTGATCATGGGTAAGATAACCAACCCCGTCGATGGCCATCATTTGTTGCGCTCGCATCATAATGCCATCCGCAAAACCGCGCAGCAGCATGATAAAGGCCAGAATTATGTACATGACGCCGATTTTCTTGTGATCGACAGTCGTCAGCCAGTTTACATAAAGCCACTTCCAGAGCTTGAAATACGTTAAGATCACGACAATCGCGACGGCGCCCAGAACCGTTACCGCAGCACCTGACAATGCAACCGCGCTGTACGTTGGAATTGCTTCCCAGGTTAATCTGCCAAACATTTCTCTAATGCTCCGGATGGTCTTCAGGGGGCGACCCGCTATATTCCACCAAGGTCGGCAGGGGGGTCATCTGGTATGCAGGCATGAACTGTTGAACGACCGACTGGAACAGATTTGGCTCAACCTCATGAAAGAACGTAACCGGATAATATTCGTCATTGCGCTCGGCGAGAGTCCGGTACCGACCCATATCCAGCTTCTGTTCATGCGCAATTTCACCGCCTTCCGGCAGCGTCTTGTGGGTTGAGAATTCTGATATCCAAGTTTGAAAATCCGCCGGCGAAACAAGTCGCGTTTTGAAATGCTGGAAATGAAAATATGGACCGGAATACATAGCGTTCCGGCCATCACGGACTGCGGTTGTATCAACATTAAAATTTGATCGGGTCTCCATGCCCGGCATAGTGTATATCTGGCTTATCAGTCCCGGAATGAATATGGAGGTCATCATTGGATCTGCCGTTAGCCGCAGCGTGACGGGGCGGCCAATGGGGGCGACCAGTTCATTGACTGTCGCAAAACCTTCTTCCGGGTAAATGAACAGCCATTTGTAGTCGAGGCTGATTGCTTGAATTTCGTAAGGCTGCCCGTCGCCAACAGGCGCATAGGGATCGAGCTTGTGTGTATATGACCAGGTCAAAGCGCCGATCACAGCGACGGTCAAAATCGGAATGAAGTGTGTAACTCGATCAATGATTGCTGAGTCGTCGAATTCCGGATCGTAATGCGCGGAATTTGAAGCACGGTATCGCCACGCAAAATACAATGTGGCAATAATCAGGGGAACAACAATCGCCCCCATTATTACCGTAGAGATGATCAGGAGATCGAGCTCCGCTTTGCCTACGGAACCGATCGGATTGAGCATACTCGATCCGCTTTCCGCTACAGCGGGTTGCGGATTAATCTTTGTCGTTATCTCTATGGCAAAAAGCCAAATTGCTGAGGATCCGAACACGTTCTTCCCCCACCAGTCATTCTGGATGTGATCAAATTGGGTTTACACAAACCTAAAATACTCAAACCGACGACATGGCTTTGACGGCTACGCCACAGTTGAAATTTTACGCTATGACCAATCAATACTAGGCTGGTTACGGAGCGTGCAGACACGCATCAGAAAACTAAGGGGAGGAGATGCTGCGTTACTTTACTGTCGCTCGTCATTCTCGTCCCAATTGTTGAAGCGACCGAAGATACTAAGATGCAAATCATCAGCACACATCAACAAAGGCTATCAGCATACTCAACGCGATGAAGTAAAAATTTGATAGTCCTTGCACCTCAGGATATTCGCCAAAACAAAAATCTGTCAAGCCACGTGTGCTCGACGTCTCGCGTGGCGATGATCCCAGGTTGGTCGGCAGTCCGCTTATTAAAAGCTACCGATCTTCATGCTGTTCCACGTGGCCTGCGAGGGTGTGAACTTTCGAGGTATTTACGCAATTGTTTTGGAGCAGAAATCCCTGAGACGGCATCAGATCACCCCAAATAGATATAGAATATATTATATATACACGAAATATCAATAATTATTATTCGCCCTGAGGCTGATCTACCTAAGCTCCGTCAACAACCTTTCGCGGTGAGCAGGCCGCAAAAACAAACGATGGAGACTAAATCATGACCAAGAGATTAGTTGGCTTTGGCGCGGCATTAATGACGGCTGTTTCAGCACCTGCCCATGCGGATGACGATGGTGGATTTTACATTGGCGCGAATGGCGGCGCGAGTTTCGCTTCTGATAGCGAATACAGCGCGTTAAGCGCCACGACGCCCTATGACACCGGCTTCGTTGTTTCGGGAGTCGTTGGCTATGAGTTTGCCAAGCAAGACTGGGGTAATATTCGGACTGAGCTTGAAGGGTTCTATTCAGAAGACAGTATCTCCAGCGATGGATTGATCGGGGCTGCGGATGGCGAGGTTTCCAATGCCGGCGCGATGTTGAATGTTTACTATGACATGTCGCAGCTGGATTCTCGCTTTACGCCTTTCGTCGGGGCCGGCATAGGTTTTTCCAATGTCGATCTCAATACGCAAGGCGGAAATTTCGCAATTGACGACGACGAAACAGTGCTGTCGTATCAAGCGATTATAGGCGTCAGATATGAGTTCGATGACCATTGGTCAATGTCAGTAGACGGCCGATATGTCGGCGTTGAAGATCCTGAATTTTCTGCCGCGTCGGACGGGATGATGCTCGCGACGGATTATGAGTACGATTCCGTACGCGCGACCGTTGGTTTGAGGTATAAATTCTGATGCCGATGTTCGAAACCTATCACTTACTTTTCGTTGCGGCGGTTTTTGCGCCATTTCTCGTGAAGCGCGGAAAACGACTGCGGGTGGCGAAGCGCCAATGCGTAGGCGCCAAATGGTATGGCCAGTAGCACGCATTGAAAACGACTGCCGAACGTTACAATAATCGAAGGCCCGCAGTGCGATTGAAGCTTTGCGGGCCTTTCCGATTTGGCGCGCCTGCATGCGCAGGCGAATGCGTCGCTCTTGCCGGTTCAGATTGGATTTTCGAGGCTAAATGACACGCGAATCGCAATGCGCGGCTGTAAATTTGTGGATGAGGGGGATCTTGAAATCTAAAAGGGTGCAATAGGCGCTCTCCGTGGTCGGTTCCGAATGGTGTACATTCTAATGTCGATATGGTGAAATCGATCCGGATCGGTAGAATTTTGCGGCTCTGAAGGAGGTGATTTGTTGGTACGGTCGCTCATCTCACTGATTCTCCTGGCTGTTTTGCTCTTTGGTCCGCTTCATCACGGTACAGATGAAGCTGGCGCGGCCGTGAGCTTCACGGGTTACGACTATGTATCTGAGGCTATGGGATGCTGGCGAGATGGAAATCACACATTGAAAGGCGCGTGCGAACCTGAAGCAGGGATTCGGGGAAAAGCTTTGTTCGCCGCAATGTTCCTTACAGCGGTAGTCGCCTTGATAAGTCCTTTCGTGGCCGCGCCAATTGTTGGCAGGATGATAAACTATATTTGTCGAGTTTTCGGAATCCTGATTGCAGGTTTTGTCGTTTTGTTCGCTGTCACACATTCGTATTTCGGTTCAGGATCGCCGCAATGGGCGATGTGGGCGGGGGTGCTGGGCGGAATCCTGATAGCGTTATTCAGCCTGCTTACCGCGAGGCGAAGATTTCAGGCTCCTCATGAGGAATCTATTTTTGAACCAAGTTATTGACCCTGGCGTTATTGACGTTGCGCTGAAGTTTTCAGCACTCATCTGATAAGGTTTGCCGGGCAGTTGGAAAATTTGGTGGCGCCGCAAACCTGTTTCAGTATTGACGCGGTGTCCGCCAGCCCCTTCATTATTTATGAAACGGCTATTTCGGTTTCTGTAGCGTCAGCCGCTTATCTTGCGCAGCACAGTATTTGCGGAAAGCTTGGTGCGGCGTCCCATGATCAATGCGCCCAATAGCGACATCGGTGATGGGGGCGTTAAGGACTGCGTTTCCAGGTTATCTTTTCACCCCAGCTAGAGGCGATCTCGACCTCGCCGATGCGCATGCAAAAGCAGCCGAATGAAAGGAGGCGCACCAGATGCTTTAATCGTTCTCCGCCTTGTTGGGGCAAAGCCAATAAACTCGGCAATCTGTAAAGCTTTGAACTGATCCAATCTGCGACGCGCGACGACCGACGTTTCAATCATACCAGTAAAAAGTTCGAAAGCAAAAATGGGGCGGCAAATTCTTGGCTTTAACAAATTGAATATATTGAGAGAAATTAGTGGCTCCCCGAACTGGACTCGAACCAGTGACCCGCTGATTAACAGTCAGCTGCTCTACCAACTGAGCTATCGGGGAAAAGCCGATGAGGCGCGCTCTATAGCAAAGCAATTTCAGCGAATCTACACCGAAATTCCGCCAAATCCCAAAAAATGGCGGATGTGGCGGCGGGCGGCTGAAAAGTGAAACGACCGCGCTTTGGGGGAAGCGCGGTCGGTACTCACTATCGTGGGGTATGGTGGGGTATCTTCTCGGGAGAAGACATGATGAACGTGGCCTTAACTCGTTAATATTAGGTTAACCGCGCATCTATTCCGCTGGGCGCAGGACAGGCGGCTTGCCCTTATTGGGGCGGCGCGGCGTGGCCGGATCGTCGTCGTCTCCATAGCCGTGTTCTTCTGAAGCGCCATGGCCGACGGCGGGCTGTTTCTCGCCGGTCCAGGCCCAGCGATATAACCGCGCGATGTCGGCACCGACCGCGTACATGGCCGGGACAAACAGCAGCGTTACGAACAGGGCGAAAAACACGCCCCAAGCCAGCGCCACGATGGTCGGCATCAGGAATTGCGCGTCTGTCGAGCGTTCGAACATGATCGGCAAAAGCCCAATGAAGGTCGTGACAGAGGTCAGAAGAATCGGACGGAACCTTGCCGTGCCGGCGCGAACAAGCGCTGCGATGGCGCCTTCGCCCTGCGCTCTCAGGCGGTTTACAAGGTCGATGAGAACCAGGTTGTCGTTCACGACGACCCCGGCGGCGGCCCCAACGCCGAAGAAGGAGAAAAGGGCGAAATCCAGACCGAAAATGAAATGCCCGAACGCCGCGCCCATGAAACCGAAGGGAATAGCGCACATGATGAGCACAGGCTGCCAGTAAGAGCCAAAGGCAATGGCGAGCAGCATGTACATCGCGAACAGCGCCACAGCGTAGAGCGCCACGAACTCCTGCATGAATTCCGCCTGGGCTTCTGCATCGCCGCGTTGGGCCAGATTAACGCCGGGATGTCGCTGGCGCCAATGCGGCACGAAATCGGCATTGAAGGCTTTCATGATGGCGGCGCGGTCGACGCCTTCGCGGAGTTCGCCGGTTACACGCGCCGAACGCGCCCGGTCGCGGCGTTCGATACGCTTGTAGCTTGGCGCAAATTCCGCATCGGCGACGACCGAGAGCGGGACTTCCCTGCCATCTGCAGTTCTGATCCGCATTGTGTCGATTGTGGTTAGCGATTCGCGGTCCGTACGCGGATAGCGCACCATAACCCGTACATCCTGACCGTCACGCGGCAGGCGCTGAACCTCTTCACCGTAAAAGGCTTGCCGAACCTGGCGGGTCACTTCGCCCAGAGAAAGGCCAAATCGCTGAGCGCCGGGTTTCAACTTGATCTGCAGCTCCGGCGTGGCCGATTGCAGATTGTTTCGAACGTCATAAACACCGGGCAAGGTGCGAAGAAAATTCTGGATGTCGAGCGTACCAAGCCGCAGCTCTTCCAGATCGTCAGCCTCCACGCCGAATGATAAATCGGGTCCGCCGTCATTGATGGTGTAAGTGATGTTAATTTCTTCGGCGTCGGGGATATCCGTCAGTTGTTCACGGAAAAGTTCAGCGATTTCCTTCGTCGATTGCTTTCGTTTTTCGGCTTCTATTACGGTGACATAAGAGGTGACATTACCTTCGTCCGCACGGATATATACAGATTGGATATAGTCTTCGCCGTCGACTTTGCCCAATTTGGCCTTAAGCTTGTTCGCGGCGTCTTCAACATCATCGAAAATTTGCAAACTGCGATTGAACGAGGCGCCTTCAGGCAGGCGCACGTTCAAAGAGATGAATGTGCCTTGAACTTCAGGCATGAATTTAAACGAAATCCACCCCTGCGCAAGCAATGCGAAAGCGAGCATGAAGGCGACAATAAATCCGGCGACCGTAAAATATCGAAAACGCAACGCCAGCTGGACAATCGGTTTGTAAACGGTGTGCGCAAAGTTAACGAGGCCATCGGCAAAATAACTTTGCAGCCGCGTCAACAGGCTGTCTTTATTCTGCTTCTTCAAATGTGCGAGGTGCGCGGGTAGAATGAAAAACGATTCAATCAGCGAGAACAGCAATGCAAATATGATCGTCAAGGAAATGTGCTTGGTGAATTGCGATGTGCCGCCCGACATGAACAACCATGGCGCAAATGCGATCATGGTTGTCAGAACGGCGAACAGAACAGGCTTGGCGACAATCTGTGCCCCGAAGATGGCGGCGTCGATGCCGCCGCCTTTTTCTTCGGTCTCATTGTGAATGCTTTCTCCGACAATGATCGCGTCATCGACGACAACGCCAATCACCAGCAGAAAGGCGAACAACGATAGCATGTTCAAAGAGACGCCCGTTGTCGGCATGAAGATGAAGGCGCCCGCGAACGCAATTGGAATGCCAATCGTCACCCAGAATGCGACAGCGGGTCGAAGAAACAACAGCAAGCAGATCAACACGAGCACAAGACCGACCGCCGCGTTCGACGAAACCAGCTTCATCCGCGCGAAATAAAGGTCCGCGGTGTCGAACCAGACGATGAGTTTTGCCCTGCCATCCAACTCTTTATTCTTTTCCGTGACCCAATTGTTCACAGCCTTGGATAGCTTGACAATATTCAGGGTTTCGGGCGCCTGAACGGCGATGGAGATTGTTGGTACGCCGTCACGTTCGCGCTTGACTTTTTCGTCGGCGAACCCATCGACCACTTTCGCCACATCACGAATGCGAATGATGGCGCCGTCCGGCAATTGCCGCACGACAATTTCGCCAAATTCGTCTTCAGTGTCTGCGAGCGCACGAGCGGCAACCTGAATACTGCCTGTTTCCGTGCGCACCTGACCGGCGGCAAGGTTTAGGGATGAATTGCGGATGGCGCGAGCGACGTCGTCGAAAGTAAGGCCGTATCGGCGCAACGATTCTTCTGAAACTTCGATAGAGACTTCTTCGTCGAGCGAACCCCACAGATCGACCAGAGGCGAGCCGTCGGGCAGCGCGGCGACTTCATCACGCATTTCACGCGCAAGACGGTTTAGTTCGCGTTCCGTTAAATCACCCGACAGCGCCATATACACGGCGCCGCTTTCATTGCGCCATTGCTGGATAACGGGCGGGAAGGCGTCGCTGGGGAAAGTGGAGATGCCGTCGACGCGGTTTTTGATATCATTGACGAAGGCGGTTGAATCTATGGTGTCCAGCCCCTCGATATTGACCGTGGCGAAGCCTTCACGCGCGGTCGAGTCGATGTGCTCTACGCCGTCAATATCGGAGATCGCCTCCTCGATCCGAAGGATCAGTTGTTCCTCGATCTCAAGCGGCGAGGCGCCTGGCCACGCGATCGAAACGGTCGCGCCATTAAAATCCGCAGAGGGAAAGACCTCGCGTTCGAGCCGCAAAAATGCAATCGCGCCAGTGACCAAAATCGCGACCATCAGCAAATTGGCGGCGATAGTATTGCGCGTCCACCATTCAATGAGGCCGTTCATTGCGGCGCTCCCGGCTCAATCGCTTCTGCGACGGCGGCGGCTTCCGGTGTCGCGTCGCCTTCAGATCCTGGCAGGTTGGTGCGGTCGGCGGGTGTAACCTTGTCGCCGTCCTCGGCGCCGCGCAGAGGCGAGGTGACAACGCGTTCGCCGTCGTGCACGCCAGACGTCAGCGTGATCGTATCCCGGTCGGAGGCGACAAGATTGATCGTGCGTTTTTCCAGAGTGTCGTCTTTGCTGATGACGTAAACCGTGTCACGGCCATATAACGCAGAGCGCGGCAATATGATTGCGTTGTCGATTTCCTTGCCCTGAATAACGGCGTCAACATAAAGGCCCATGGCGAGGGGTGTGCCGTCATCGGATCCGGCGCCATAGGGGTCATCGACTACCGCGATCACGCTTATCTGACGCGTCGCCGGATCAATAGCGCCGTCGGTGCGGGCTATGCGCGCACTCCACTCGTGAAATTCGCCGGCGATGAAAGCTGAAAGCGTAACCTGGGGGCCGGGATTGTCCGGCGATTCAGAAAAAGCAAGCGGCAAACCGAGTTTGGCGAGATCAGCATCCGTCATCGCCATGCGAATTTCGGCGATATCGGTTGAGAATATTCTCCCGATGGCGGCGCCGGGCGACACGAACTGGCCTTCGCCGGCGAGGCGCTCTCGAACGCGCCCTTGAAATGGCGCACGGATTTCCGTTCGGTCAAGGTTGAGTTGCGCGGAGCGCAAATCGGCTTCGGCTGCGGCGTAGGAGGCGCGCGCCTGCGCCAATTGTGGTTGCCGCAAAGCAAGCGCGCTTGGGTTTTCAGACCGGCCGAGCGCTTCATATTCGCGCTTGGCGAGGTCGGCTTCGGCTTCCTCCCGGCGAAGCGCTTCCAGCGCCTGCGCGACGCGTGCACGCGCGCCGGTCACCGCGACCTGATAATCGGCGTCCTCGATCTTGACCAGCATGTCGCCTTCCGCGAAAGCGCCGCCGACAACGAACTCGCCGGAGGTGCGAACAATCTTGCCGGCGACTTCAGCCGTGAGATTGATATCTGTGCGCGGTCGCACCTCGCCTTGGCCGTAGACATTCAGCGTGACGGGGTTTGCCTTGGCCACCTCGTAAAATACCGAAGGCGGTGCGAGCTCTATTTCCGTGGGCTCGATCTTCGGGCGCATCTGACCGAGCATGAAGATAAAACCGACGCCGACTGCAAGGATGGCGAGCGTGCCTATCAGGGTGAAGAACTTTCGAAACATTACTCTTGTGCCCCCGCATCAGCCCTTATGATCACCGGGGCAGATTCCGTGACGAAATCGCCGCCGATCGCGAGATAAAGCTGAACGCGATTTGAAACCCGTTGCTGTTGCGCCTGGATATATTGGCTTTCCGATAAAATACGACGTGTTTGCGCATCCAAAAGGTTAAAAATTGTGGCTGTGCCGCTGGTGTAACGGCGCTCGGTCAGATCCTCCGCGGCGGCGGCCTCTTCAAAGGCGAGCTTGAGGGCGGATTCTCGGGCCGCCAAAAAGTTTTCAGCAGCTATGGCGTTTTCCGCCTCTTCATAGGCCTGTAGCGCGGTTTGCGCATAATTCAGGAGCGATGCTTCCGCCAATGCGCGCTGGCGCTTTGCAGTCGCGCGCACGCGCCCGGCCTGAAAGATCGGCTGGAAAAGGCCGGCGGCGATGTTACCGGCCAGGCGTTCAGGGTCGAACAGATCGGAAAGGTCAGGCCCGCCGACGCCAATTTGCGAGGTCAGCGTAAGACGCGGCAGCAATTGCTTGCGCGCTGCACGGGCGCGAAGGCCGGACGCCGCCATGCGCGCTTCGGCGGCGACAAGGTCCGGGCGCCGCGCAAGAATATCCCCCGGCGCGCCGGCGCCCGCGAGGGTCGGCAATTCCGGCAGGTTCTCCGCCGCCTCGATCTCTGCCTGCGGATACCGGCCAAGCAGCACTTCCAGCCGGCGCGACGCTTCTTTCTCCGTGCGCTGACGAAGTGCGAGTGTTGCTCGGCTGGAACCAAGGGCGGAACGCGACAAACGCACGTCGAGGCTGGACGCAACACCACGCTCAAAACGTCGTTCAGTCACGGAAAGATTGCGTTCACGCGCGGTGACATCGCGCTCTGAAAGCTCGCGTTGCTGGCGCGTCTCGATGAGCGCGAACCATGATTGCGCGACCGCGCCAGCGATGGAAAGACGCATGCCGTCAAGGTCGGCATAGCTTGCCTTGGCTTCCTTGTAAGACGCTCGTGTCTCGTCGGACAGGCGGCCCCACAGATCAATCTCCCAACTGATCGAAGCGCCCAGCGAATAATTGTTGATGTAAACGCGCCGGTTCGGCAGCGGGCTCTCGGCAATGCCGTCGCCGTTGAGGTCGAGGCCATCGAGGCGTCCGTCGCCGTCGGCGTCCACGCCGAACTGTTGCTCAAGGTCTTTCGCGCTGGTGCCGCTGGCGACGGGCGCGCCGCCGACCTGAGCGGCAAGCGACGGGTCGGAAACGATCGCGTTGCGGCTCGCTCCGCCGGAAGCGTTAAGTTGCGGCAACAATCCTGCGCGGGTGATTTTCGCGCCGGCGCGCGCCGCATCGAGATTGGCGAACGCCGCCAGCAGGTTGTTGTTGTGGACCATCGCCTCGTCGATAAGGGCGTAAAGCGACGGGTCTCCGAACGGTGCGAGCCAGTCGCCAACCGGCGGATCGCTTACGTCTTCGCCCGCGGTCCATTCCTGTGGCGGCTCCGGCAGTTGGGCATCTAAAAGCTCCTGATTCACGCTTGCACAACTTGCGGCAAGCACCATCAGGCTGACTGCGCCCCCTCGTAACATCCATTTCCTCCATCACCGGCGCGTTTCCGATCCGCGCCGCACCTACCCAAAAGGCCATTCCGCATGCAATCTCAAGGATTTAGCGACGGGCGGCTCCATTGTTGCGACGAGCCGGTTCAGACAAAGCGGCGTTGTTGAATGAAACTATAACGGTTCGGTTAACCAAAATGATCACTAAACGACGAATTGCCTGAATTTGTGGGCATTATTGTGGTAAGCGGGCCACGAGGGACTTGCGGGCCGGTGCGTTCTGTGAGGCCGGTCCGGTTTACCGATGATCGCCCCGGCGGCTGCGACGTCCCGCCGAGAGCGATGGCGGCCCGGCTGACCTCAAAACGACAATCGGCTCTGAGAGGCGCGCTTTGCGACAACCAGAGCTTTCTGAGCGATGAGGCGTTCGCCTGACGCGTGAGAGCCGGGATAGGTTCAGTTGTCTTATCCAGACAACCCGGAGGGTCCTTATGGTGCGATTAACGGTCAACGGCCGGCAGGTCGAGTTCGACGGCGACGACGAGATGCCGCTTTTGTGGTTCCTGCGTGAAGAACAGGAGCTGAAAGGCGCAAAATTCGGCTGCGGCGCCGCGCTTTGCGGCGCGTGCACGGTTCACATCGATGGCGAGGCGGCGCGCTCGTGCGTGACGGAGATGGCGTCGGTCGCCGGTCGCGAGGTGACGACCATCGAAGGTTTGTCGGACAGCGAGACGCTGCATCCGGTTCAGGAGGCGTGGCTGGAAGAAGACGTCGCACAATGCGGCTATTGCCAGGCCGGGCAGATCATGGCGGTCGCCGCCTTTCTCAAGCGCCGGCCGAACCCGACTGACGCCGACATCGACAATGGTCTGACGAATATTTGCCGATGCGGGACGTATGTTCGTCTGCGCAAGGCGGTGCACCGCGCCGCTGCGCTTGGGGCGGGGCGGTCGTCATGAACGCGCCCTTCAACACAACCCGCCGCGACATCTTGCGCTACGGCGCCCTCGGCGGCGCGCTCATTGTCGCAGCGCCGATCGCTTGTGCGCGCCGTCCTGGGGATGAATCGCCCGCGACGCCGCCGCCGCTCGACTGGTTCAAGGGCGAGGTTGGCGGCTTTGTCGTCATCAGGCCGAATGAGACGGTGACCATCGCGTTTCCAAATCCGGAAATGGGGCAGGGTGTCGATACCTCGCTGCCAATGCTCGTCGCCGAAGAACTTGAGATTGATTTTGACAAAGTCTCGACCGCGCAGATGCCGCTTGAAATCACCAGGACCGCAGATGGCGAGTTCACCTGGAAGTATGTCGGGCAGGGCTCTGGCGGCAGTTACTCGATCCACGAGCACTGGGAAGGATTGCGACAAGCCGGCGCGCTTGCGCGGTCACTCCTCATCGCAGCCGCGGCGGAACGTTTTTCGATTCCGGTTGACGAACTGAGCGCCAGAAAAGGCGTTGTGCACCATGAAGCGAGCGGACGTTCCGCGACCTATGGCGAACTTGCCGAAGCGGCGGGCGCGATGGCGGCGCCTGAAACCCCGCTGGCGCTTAAACCGCGAGAAGCGCATTCGATCATCGGGACACCTCAAAAAATGAAAAATGCACGCTCGATTGTGACCGGGCGCGCAATTTACGGCATCGACGTTGAAAAGCCGGGCATGATGCACGCCGTGATGGAACGTTGCCCCTATTTCGACGGCCATGCAATCGCGGTGGATGATAGCGCGGCGCGCGCTATTCCGGGCGTCATTGATGTCGTCAAGGTCGACGGACCTGCGCCGGGTGCGCCCTACCATATTCTCGCCGAAGGATATGCGGTCGTTGCAACCTCGATGTGGGCAGCGATTAAGGGCAGGCGTGCGCTCAAGATCGAATGGGATCATGGTCCCTACACGGATGAAACCTCGGAGAGTTTCAAGGCGCATTGTGCGGAGCTGTTAAGCCGGCGCGGACAGATAGTGCGCGACGACGGCGACTTTGACGCCGCTTTCGCAGGAGCATCGACGACCCATGAAGCGACATACTGGCAGCCTTATGTCAGTCATTGTCCGCTTGAGCCGCAAAACTGCCTTGCCGACGTTCGTGACGATGCAATTGAAATTATCGCACCGACTCAGATGCCGAGCGGCGCCAGCCGGGCGGTCGCTGAAACGCTTGGGGTTGATCGCGAGATCATCAAGGTGTTGCCGACACGAATCGGCGGCGGTTTCGGCAGGCGGCTTGCAAATGACTATGTGGTCGAGGCGGCGCTGGTCAGCCGCGCGGTAAAAGCGCCGGTCAAGCTTATGTGGATGCGCGAGGACGACATGCGCCACGACTTTTACCGGCCTTCCGGCATGCATCAGTTAAAAGCGGCGTTCGACGCCGACGGGAATCTCATCGGCTGGACGCATCGGCTTGCAAGCGCATCGAAATATTATCGCCGGCCGAACATGCCCGACACCGATCTGTGGCAGGCGGAGCTATATCCGGATGATTTTCCGGCGGGGATTGCGCCGAACTATCGGCTTGAATATTTTCCCGCGCGCTCGGGCGCTGCGCGCGGTTCCTGGCGCGCGCCGGCGCACACGGCGAACGCTTTCGTCGTCCAGAGCTTCCTTGATGAGATCGCCGCAGCGCGGGGCCAAGATCCGCTCGCCCTCCGGCTGCGGATTCTCGGTTCGCCGCGCGAGCTGAAATATGACGGCCATGGCGGGCCGGTGTTCAATCCCGGCCGCCTTGCCGGATGTCTGAAACTCGCCGCTGAAAAAAGCGGCTATGGCGATCGGCTACCGCCTGGGCGAGGCCGCGGCATAGCCGGTCATTTCACGTTTGGCGGCTATTGCGCCCAAGTTGTCGATGTCGAGATCGACGCCAATGGCCGGCTACGCGTTACGCGGGTTGTCGGCGCGGTCGATGTTGGCGCGATCGTCAATCCCAACGGCATTGCGGCGCAGCTTGAGTCTGGCGTGATTGACGGCCTGTCGACGGCTTTGCATCTCGCCATCGACATTGACGGCGGACGCGTCGTCACCGGCAATTTCGACAGCTATCCCGTGATGAAGATCGCAGAAGCCCCGCCGGTTGTTGAAACCCACATCATAGACAATGGCGAGACGCCGTTCGGCATGGGCGAGATGGGGATACCGCCTTTGGCGCCGGCCCTCGCCAATGCGATCTTTCAGGCGACCGGCAAGCGCATTCGCTCGCTGCCGATCGCCGATCAGTTGCGTGCCTGACGCCGTTGCGGTTACATCCGTCAAAACACAAGTCTGTTCGCTTTGTGAACAATCGTTTGTGCTGCACTTGGCGTTTCGTATAATGCACCGTATTTTTCCGTTGGCAGGCTGGGGAACAAGTGCAAAATCTAATTGATAGCTCATGGATAGGTGTAATATTCGCGGGCGGTTGCATGGACCGCAGGCGGAAATCATTTCTTCTGGATGTGCAGGATCAAAGAAATGTTTTTTCCGCCTGAAATAGCCGGGGTGCAGGGTGCGGTCTGCGACATTCACGATCAGATAAAAAGACCTCTCGCTCAAGTCGACATAATAAGAGGTCGATTGCGGGCCGACGCGGCAGTGATCGCTGGTCAGTTGCGGGCCAGGCGCTGTTGAAATTCGATCCGTCAGGTTGCGATATCCTGCGTTTTGCGCGAGAGCATTTGCGCAGCGGACGTCGCGTCGCGTTTGCAACTCTTGTCGGCATTGACGGCTCATCACCGCGAAGTCCAGGTGCGCAAATTGCGGTTTGCGAGACTGGCGCCAGCGTCGGCTCGATCTCTTCCGGCTGTCTGGAGCGCGCCATCATTGCAGAGGCGCTGGCGTCGATCACCCGCGGCGAGGGCGCGCTTGAACGCTATGGCAAGGGATCGCGTTTTGTCGATGTCGTTCTGCCGTGCGGGTCAGGTGTCGACATTCTTTACACTGTTGACCCGTCGCCGGATGAAATTGAAGCGTCGATAGGGCGGCTTGATGCGCGCCGGGACGCGGTTTTGCGCCTGTCAAAGCGCGGGTTCGCCAGCGACGGATTTGAGAGAATTTACCGGCCCTCTATCCGTATTATCGCCGCAGGTTTTGGCCCTGAACTGACGGTATTTGCTGCGCTTGGCGAGGCGGCGGGTTACGAAATCTGTGCAATGTCGCCGGATGAGGCGACGCTTGAAGCATGTGTTGCCGCTGAGAAAATCTTGCTGCACTCATCTGATACATTCGGCGAGCCGGTCATTGATGCGCGTTCTGCAGCCGTGTTGTTGTTTCATGATCGCGAATGGGAGCGCGCCTTGGCGCCGCGATTTCTGCGCTCGCCCGCATTTTTTGTCGGCGCGGTTGGCGGCTCGAAGACGGCGGCGGCGCGTTGTGTGATGTTGCGGGATGAAGGCGTTGATGAAGACGCCATAGCGCGATTGTCGGCGCCGGTCGGGCTCGTGCCGATGACGCGCGATCCCTCAGCGTTGTCGATTTCCATCCTTGCAGAAATAGTCGCCAACGCGCCGCCGCCATGAGCGCGCAAGGATCAAAATTCGCCGCCATTTTGCTCGCGGCGGGCAGGGCGCAACGTTTTGGCGGCGACAAGCTCGATGCTGTCTTTGATGGTTGCAAGGTGATCGAACGTGCCGCCCAGGCGCTGGGCGCAAGCAATTGCAATGAACGCATAGCGGTCGTCAGCGCGGTGAACAGAATCCATGACGACCTGCTGATCTCATATGGTTTTTCGGTCCTGATAAATCCGGACGCGCCATCCGGCATGGCGTCGTCAATTCGAACCGGCGTTGAAATGGCGCGTCAGCGCGAATGCGGCGGCGTCCTGATTGCGCTCGCCGATATGCCGGCTATCGCGATCGCGCATTTTAATCGACTGATTGCGCTTGGTGAAGTGCACGCCGCCGGACTTTCGTTTAGTGCGGCTGGCGACCAGCGAATGGCGCCGGCGTTTTTCCGCGATTGCTGGTTTGACGATCTCGCTGCGCTAAGCGGCGATGAGGGCGCCCGCAGAATTCTGGCGCGCGCGCCGGCTTCCGCCGGGGTTCGGGCCGCGCCGGCAATGTTACGCGACATTGATCGCCCGCAAGACCTCACAGCCCTGCAATCTGGACCAGATGGCGCGACATAGCCCGGGCGCCGGCCGGTAGGCAGGTGAACTGAAACGCTTTATTTGGTGGAAAATGGAGGCCACGGCCGGAATTGCTAGATTTCCAACAATCAAGACCTTGGGCTGTCTAGCACCTCGTATGACTTCCAAATGTTATCAGTACTTTACGTCGGCACGTGTCTAGCAGGCAACCAAAAGGGCAAGTAAAATTGGTGGAAATTCAGTCTCTGGGCTAGCCAGCGGAATCTAGCGCCGCTACTGACCCAGCACTGAAGTTTCATCTGGCGGCGGTTAGAGCCTCGGCAGTTTAGACGCCATGCGGTGTGGGTTGGGCAACAGGCAAACCGCGGAGCTGGTCTGCGTTGCACAGCCGATCGCCTGTTCTGGTGAGTGAGGCGTGCCGTAAAATTTTTTTCCAAGCGAGGAATGAGGCTCTGCGGAGCTATGATTGGCGATCCATTCACAAAGCTACTCACGGGCGTGATCGAGGCTGTGGAACAGCTTTCGTTGACCAGCTTGGCGCCCTTCGGCCCGTTAAATGGCTAGCAGAAGCCATTCTGCATCGGCTTACCAGGCGCGATGTAATGCCAGTTGATTTAGCTCTCCTTCGCCCATAAGCGGATAGCGTTGGAGGTGAGCTCGATTCCGTGATCCGAGGCGGTCCTGCCGGGCTTACCGCGCCGCGAAATGACGACCTCAATTTCTCGTGCGACGCGCACGCCGGAGATTAATGTAGCCGGGACGGCCGCCAGGGATCTTCGCGTCACGTCGTCGACGATGTTGAGAATGCGGAAGCGCCGCCGGCAGGCGAACTTGTCATGCACCAAATCCAGCGACCACTGTGCATTAGCTTTGATCTCAACAATGATCGGCGCCCGCGTTCCTACGGCCCTGCGCCAGGCTTGGCACTTCCGGATTGTCAGTCTTTCTCGCGATAGAGGCGGTAGATGTGGTTGGCGTCTGACAGTTCGCCGTCCTGATGCAAAAGCACCAACAACTGCCGAGAGCCGGTATGCCGGCGTCGCCGTGAGCTTGGCGCGCCGTTACCGTTCTGGCAGGAGGTGCGAATAATGACGCACTATCGTGCGATCTGCTCCGACAACTTGGCATGCCAGCCGTTCTGACATGCCACTGCGGGCCTTCAGATGCGCGACCGCAAGGCGGAGGACCATCCCATTAGCGGTACAAATGGCATCTAGGAACGAGGTGCAGTTTTCTATAAAAAACAATATTCTCTCGAAGAGTGGGATACTTTGTAGAGCCTATGTTTGTTATTGCTCATAAAACAAATGTCCCACTGGTTTGCGAACCCGGTGAGTATTGTCTCATCAACTAATGTTCCAGTCTTCCTAGCTAAAGACGCGGGTTCGATTCCCGCTACCCGCCCCAGAAAAACCATGTCATATCAAATGGTTGTCCGCGAAACGAATCGACAAGATCAGTGCACGACCGCGTCTGCTAGCAAATCGCTAGTAGAGTGCGTGAACAAATGGGCATCCTGAGCAAATTTGGTCTTTCTCGATCAGCCGAATTCACGCCCAGTAGGTCGGCGTTTCGAGTCCGACGCCGCCTGCCAAAACAGACGAGTATTGCCTGGTTTTCTTCCCCAGTTTTGGATCAATCTCCGGGGTCACACCGAGTAATATTGCGAAAACGCATCCGGCCGCCGCCGAGTGCGACCAAAAAAAACAGCCTCGATGAGGTCCGAGAACCGGTGGGTCTCACTTGCGCTCTGGGTATCAGGCTACTGTCGATACTGATTTTGGGTCGATGATTTCATTGCGCCCTTCATTGAGGTACGGATAGCGCGCAACGCGCGCGCGGACTTCCTTGATGCGTGCGCCGTATTCGCCCCAATGGACAATGACCTCGTTTCCGATCTGCGCCTGCGCGATGTCAATCGTGCAAAGCGATAACACTTTACGAAAGTAGTAGCTGTATATTGTGCCGGACGCGATTCCGATATCCTTGCCATCCTTTGTAACTCTGTCCGCTACAGCAAGAATTCCGCGAAAATGCGGAGAGGTCGGAAGTTCTAGATGCTTGTATTCGTCGCCGGGACGAAACATCGAAGCATAAATGTCGATAATGTCTTCAGTGTCCCACTCAAGCGTTACAATTGTTCTCTGCGGCGCCTTCGCTTCCGCTTCTAATGCAGCCTTGCCAACAAAATCATGATCAAATCTGATAGAGTTTTGCCACCCAAGTTCGTGTGGCGTTCGGTGGCGGGCGCGGGTATTAGCCGGATCTACGCTTCCAGAAAACATCGGTTCAGTCCAGCGTACCGGTTTGATCGTATCGACATATTTGCGAAACCCGGGGTCGCTGTGCGACGCGGCCAGAAACGTCCAGCTTTGCTGAGGAAAACCGCCCTCGACGTGATTTACGCCATAGGTCATCCATCCGAGCCGCTCAATTCCGTGGATCCGGCCTGCTTCATAAACAGCGTCATAGACCGCTGGCCCATCCTCTAATTCACCATGCAGTTCGTAGGCCAGAGTTCCGGCCATGCCCATGCGCATAATTTGGACTTCGCGCCCGTCAATCCGGATGTTTCGATATCGTAGGAACCGGATATCAGACAGGTTTTCGCCAGACAAAGATTCCAGAATTGCGAGTGACGCCGGCCCGGCCACCTGGAAAAGGAAATTGTTTTCGACCGTTTCGCGCACGTCGAATTTGGACTTGCTGAGCATATATCGGGACCATGGTCCGGCCACAAAAAGCCTGAACCGTTCTTCTTCCAAGCGTTGAAGCACGCCGTGTCCCGCAATCAATCCTTCCTCGGTACACATGATGGCATGCTTTGCTGTTCCGGCACGGAACTTAGCAAAGCTATTCACGCAAATGCTGGACAGGAAATCCGCCGCTTCAGGCCCCTCGTATATGAATTGCCCCGGACCTGAGAGGCCCGCGTGTATATAACAGCTGCGCTTCCACGAAAGGCTTTCAGGCTTCCAACCATTGAATTCGTATGGCCGCGGAGTCCCGCCGCCTAGATTATAAATCCGGCTGTCTTCATAAAACGGAAGCGCCTCTGGTTGGGCAAACGGGCTCTGAATCTTCGTCACGGTGACTCCTTTTGTGTGATGGCCATAGGGAAGGGCGATCGTGCGTCAGCCGCGTTTCCCAGCCGGCTCTGCGCACCGAGCATATTGCTTAATGCCTGCGCCGCAGCTGACTAAAATCTACTTGGCGAACTGACGGGATTGTTTTGACTTTGTTTAAGTGGCCCTTCTTGTTGAATTTCGCCGCAAAGCTTGCAGGGGAAAAACGACTGGGTTGCTCCGTTAACAGAGACAATTGTGCGCTCGCCAAATTCAAACGTCTTTCGTCATTACGATACTCAATGTATCGGAATTGCCTTGAAAAGACAAGCAAACCGAGATCCCGTTTTTGTTCCGTGACGAATTATCCCCTTCCATGATCGCTCATATCTGCTCCGTTATGGCCAGCAACAAGTCCATATTTGCGCCTAGGGCGGATCAATCATGCACTCAATTATCTTGAGGCATGCACCATTTTTCATTAGCGCAAAATTCTGCGCAGGCCGCCAAGACCGCCCGACGGCTCCGTGACCGAAAAGGCAATGCGAGCCGACGTTGCAGATTGACAAGCGCAATAGTGACCTTAAAATGAGCCGTGACGTATAAGAATGTGGCGATTCGGCAGGTTCGCGTCTTCGTGCCTGTATACTGATGGCCGTGAATCCGCTTTTGCGCGTACGCCGTGTTTGCATGCGATAACCCAATTCTGGATTAGCAAAATTGAACGAGGGTGCGAGAAATGTTCCGTTTTTCAGTCATGGCTGCGTTTGCGATTTTTGTGGCAGATTCGACGCCGGCACTTGCCGGTGAAGACATCAAGGAAATCTGTGAGGCTTTCAGCTCAAATAACAGTATTGACGCGGATTGCACCTGTATCGCTGATGCCATTTCGGAGAATCCGAGCATTGAAGATGAATTTATCGCTGTTGAAACAATGGACGATTACGAAAACAGCTCAGATGAATTGAAGGAAGCTATTTCCCAATGCCATGGATAATTGAGGTAAGCCTATTTCACTTCAACCAACGGTGAATTTTCTCTCGCTGTCGGATTGGCTTTGAATTGCCGGCGACTAATATACGTGGCCGCATGTGATAGCGCATGAAGTTCGGCGCAGGGCGATGGCGGCCGCCCATTCTAGCAATCTATTCCGTGATCGTTGCGGATCCGCTGAAAACGGCTGCACGGCTTGATTCGGTCAACGGGTGCCGATTCAACGGGAGCGAGCGCATGAGCTAGGCAGAACCCCTTGGGGCCGGCGGCATCGGGTGATGCCGCATGCTCCTATCGCTCATTTCCGCGTCGCGCCGGCGTGCCGAAAAAGCCCCTAGGTTATCGCGTGGGACGTCGATCCCTTGCCCCCCCCTTCCCATCGGAATTCGAGTTCGCACCGGCTAATATTTAGGGATTTGCTGGCGTCCTAGCGTGTTTTTATCCAGCAAGGGCGGGCAGGCGGGGAGGCTTTTGGGCCATTGACATAAATATAAAACGGCAAGTATGGTTATTAGCGAAAAAAATTTCGCTAAGTCTTCACAACGCTTCAGGGAGGGGATCTCGATGTGTAATCGTTCCAGCTTGCTTATTTCGTCAGCAAGCTTTGTTTTGGCTTTGGCGATGGCGCCAGCATTTGCTCAAGATGCATCAACCGAGGCGAGTTCTCCTCGCGGCGGTCTCGACGAGATTGTGGTGACGGCACAAAAGCGCGAGGAAAATGTTCAAAAGGCGGCCGTCGCGATTACGGCGGTGGACTCTGACACACTTGCTCGAAAAGGTGTGACGGACGCCTCTCAGCTTACGCAAATTGTGCCGGCGCTAAACATTAATCAGGCGTTCGGACCGACTTCGACATTTTATATTCGCGGCGTCGGCAACTTTGTCGCCAACGTTCAGTCGGATCCGGCGGTGGTAGTCAACCTTGACGGCGTTGCGCTTGCTCGCCCCACCGGGGTCAACGGCATGTTTTTCGACATTGAGCGCGTTGAGGTTCTCAAGGGGCCGCAAGGGACACTTTATGGACGTAACGCAACTGGCGGCACGGTAAACATTATTACTGCTCAGCCGAAATTGGGCGAAACATCTGGATTTGTAAATGCGTCTTACGGAAATTATGACGCCGCAAAATTCAATGGCGCGTTAAACCTTCCGATTGGCGATAGCGCGGCGTTGCGAATTGCAGGAATGACATCGGATCGCAATGGCACGTATAGCGATGGCCAAGGTGACGAACAATTGCGCGCCGTCCGCGCAACCTTTAAGGCCGAACTCAGTGACGCGGTTACAATTTCTATTGCTGGCGATTATGCGCATCAAGGCGGCGTAGGTACAGGCGCAACGCCTGCGGGACTTAATGTCGATGACCGCATTGGATTGTTCGATCCGCGCGCGAACCAAGCCCTTTATAACCGTCCTGTAAATCCTGCGCCTTTCCCTTTTAGCGCGGCAGGATTTAATGGAATATCGGGGGCGGTTTTGCAGAACCCCAACAACGTGCCCGGCTTGGTCCCGTTCCAGGACAACGATTTTTACGGAATTAGAGGTGAGCTCAATGTCGATACATCGGTTGGCACAATTACGCTGATCCCGTCTTACCGTCGCGCTGACCTCAATTTTCTTGCGCTTACCGGTCCGGCGGCTCTGGTCAACAATACCGACGAACAGACGTCGGTCGAGCTTCGCTTGACGTCGCCATCCGAAAATCGGCTGAAATACATTTTTGGGGCGCTCTATTTTAATGAAAGAGTGGATTCCCAAAACCACTTCAATTTCCAGACAGTTGCATTCAATCCCACGTTCCAGCCGAAGACGGATAGTTACGCCGGCTATGCGAGGCTGACCTTTGACGTGACGGACGCGTTCAGGCTCACAGGCGGCATTCGCTACACTGTCGACCAAAAATCGATCACGAGCATCAGTTACACGCAGCGCGTGGTTTGCCCGGGGTTCCTTGATCCCTTCCCGTTGGGTACGGCGCCTTACTCGGTGAATCCGCCATGTGTCGGCACGCCGTTATTGCCGGTTTCATTTGATCTGCCCGCTGGATTCCCCGGGGGCGCGAATATTGTACCGTTCCCCGGCGGCGGTGTCCTCGATCTCAATTATGCTGGGGTCAATGGCGCGTTTCTGCAGATCCTCACTGAGCCTAATTTCGGCGATAAGACCTTCAAGAAGGTGACTTGGCGCGCCGCTGCTGAGTTTGACGTCGGCCCGGATTCACTGCTTTTTGCATCGGTTGAGACGGGCTACAAAGCCGGCGGCTTTTTTGCATCGCCCGATCAAAACCGGAACTTTTTTAACCCGGAAACCATCACCGCTTATACGATTGGATCGAAGAACCGGTTGCTGGATAATCGTCTGCAGCTCAACCTCGAGGCCTTCTGGTGGGACTACAGCGACCAGCAAGTCAGTCACTTTATCAACGTCGAAAATCCTGCAGGATCGGGCCGGTTCCAGCCGGTGTTCGGGACCGAAAATATCGGTAAGTCCCGTTTGCGCGGGATTGAGGTTGAAATGCGCGCGCAAATCGCCGACGAAACCGAAATTGACGGAACGGTCCAATATCTCGACGCCGAAAACACGGACTACGTTTTCAGTTCAGCCCTTCCGCCAACTACGGGCTGTCCTTTCGCCCCTGCGGCTGGCGGCGGATTTACGGTCGATTGCTCGGGCACCGACCCTGCCAACTCTCCGAAATGGACGGTGCAAGGAGGCATCACGCATCATTTTCCGCTCGCCAATGGCGGCGACGTCATGTTGCGTGCACAGACTCGCTACCAGAGCGGCAGTTTCAGGGGGCCAGAGGTTCTCGCTGAGCAGTATCAAGATGGATACTTCATGTCCGGGGCGCAGGTAGAATTTCGACCTAATGATAGCGGCTTCAGCATCGCGGGATTTGTTGACAATATCGAGAATAACGATGTCGTCGGCTATGCTACGCCGCACTCATTTGCGGGCGGTCAGGTATTCAAGGTTCTGCTGAACCCGCGGACTTACGGCGTCAGGGTTGGTTACGAATTCTGACCTACTCAACTAAAGCATAAGTTGACGGCGCGTCATGTTATAGGTGGCGCGCCGCCTTCGCATTTGTCGGCGCCTCAATCTGCAAGCTAATCGGGAGAGCGATCTTGGACCCAGAAAGAATTGCTGCGCTTTTTTCTAAACCGCTGACGATAAATAAGCTTGGTTTAGCCAACCGGGTGGTGATGGGTCCGATGGCTGCGAATGCGCCGACCAAGGCGGGTGGGCCTAGCGATCAGACAATTGCCTTCTACGAGGCGCGCGCTAAGGGCGGCGTCGGTATGATCATCGCCGGCGGGATCGTGGCGACAAAGCGATCCCTTGCGGAGGCGCCAGGCAAGACCAGCCTTCGTTTTGATGAGGACGAATTCATCCCCGATCTTCGCCGGGTCGCTGATGCGGTCCATAAATATGGCGTGCCGATCATTGCGGAATTCATCCCCGGATTTGGACGCATGGGCAGGCCCGGGCCGGGCAGGCCGATAATTTCAGCCAGTCCCAAGAATGTGGTGATTCCGGAAGATCGCTTTCCTTCGGGCATGCTGGTTCCCGGCGGACAGGTGACGCCCGTGCCCGATGAGGCGACGATCGAAGAGATCGAAACCTACGAAAGGGAAATGATCGACGCGGCTGTGCGCGCGCATAAGGCGGGTTGGGATGGCGTCGAAATCGCCTTTCATATGAGTTACTTCGGCTCATCGTTCCTTGCGCCGCGAACGAATTGGCGGACGGACCGTTATGGAGGATCGGCGGAAAATCGCGCCCGGATGCTTGTCAACACGATATCCGGCATCCGCCAGAAACTGGGTCGCAACTACGTCGTGGGCGCACGGATGCAAGCCGACGACTACATTCCTGAAAGCCAGGGGGCCGCGGGATTTGCTGAAGTCGCCAAATTTGTTGAACAGGCGGGCATTGACTATCTGGCGCTTTCGCCGGGTTGCTATGAAACGATGGACACGAACTGCGCTGCTAAAGACGGCGTGCTGGTCAAGGACGGCGTCGCCCGTACATTCCGAGAGGCGCTCAAAGTTCCCTTGATCGTCCAAGGTCAACACAAGCCTGCCAATGCTGCAGAAGTTTTGGAGCAAGGACTTGGCGACTTGATCAGCTTTGCACGGCCGATGCTGGCGGATCCCGAATTGGCGAACAAACTGCTCTCTGGGCGTTCGGACGACATTGTGCGTTGTGACCGGCAGAATACCTGCGTGCGTCGAATGATTTTCGGCATGGAGATGCGCTGCACTGTAAATCCGACCATGGGTCTCGAAAGTAGAAAGCCGGGATCATTGCCGCCTGCGCGGCGTTTGATCCAGGTCCCAATCGAAAATGCGGTGCTTGGGCTGACGGGCTCCAAAGCCGTGATGGGGCTTGTCGGCAAGATGATGAAAAAATAGCGTCCTGCCGCAATCGCGATGCGGAGATCAGCGGCGAATTCGGTTCTTCCTTACCAAGGATAAGCGCACATGGTTGATATGACGAAGATCAGCAAAGGCGTCTGCAAAGGCCGCCTGCAGGACAAAGTTGTTCTGATTACCGGCGCCGGAGGCGGCCAGGGCCGGGTAATTGCGCAGATGTTCGCTGAGGCCGGAGCAAAAGTGTTCGCCAGCGACGTAAACGCCGAAACCCTTGAGACCATGCGATCGGAGGCGAAGAGCAAACGCCTTTCTGTGCATACGATGGTCGTTGACGCCTCATCAAGCACGGATACCCAAGCGTGGGTCGACGCAGCGATGGCGCAGGAGGGGCGTATCGATGCGCTCTACAACAACGGCGCGAATGTTCACATGGCGCCCTTTTCAGAGATGACGATCGATGAATGGCACGAAACCATCCGCCTCGAACTCGATGTAATTTTCATGCCGACAAAAGCCGTGTGGCCCATTATGGTGAAGCAGCGGAGCGGGTCGATTATTAACATCGCATCATGCCAGGGCATTTTGGCGGCGGAAGGGTTAGGAGGAAGCGCGCATTCCGCCGGAAAGGGCGGCGTCATTGCTGTTACGCGACAGCTTGCGCTCGAAGGCGCGCCGCACTGGATTCGCGTCAATTGCATTTCTCCCGGGCCTATCATGGGGCCCCATCTCAAGACAGTTTACGATTCCAACGAACATTTCCGGTTGTTGTTCGACAGCACTCCCATGCTGGATCGGCATGGTTATCCGGAGGATATTGGGTACACTGCAATTCTCCTTGCATCAGACGAATCCCAGTTCATCACCGGAATTAACATTCCCATTGACGGCGGCGGCGTGAGTAAGGTCGGGGCGCTGATGAACCGCAGAGGTTAGCCAGAAAGATGAAAATCGCAGTTATTGGCGCCTCAGGAATGACCGGTGCCGCTATTGTCGAGGAACTCAGCAATCGACGTCATCAGGTAACCGGCATTGGACGCAACGCCGACAAGATCGCCAAACGTGACGGCGTCACCGCGATTGCGGCCGACATAATGAATTTCAGGGAAATGGCGACTGCGCTGAGCGGCCACGATGCCGTCGTGTGCGCGTATGCGGCGGGGCACACTCTCGAACTTGATGTCTACAAGAATACTGTCGAGGCGGCCTGGCGAATCAAGCGCGCAATCAGGGCGGCCGGCAGTCCTTATTTAGTTTTCCTTGGCGGCGTGGGAAGTTTGTGGACTGAGGGCGGCGAGCAGGTGCTCGACGAGCCCCGTTGGCCGGCCTGGTATCTTGAAACGGCCAGCCCCGCCTATTTGCGTCACTTACACGCAATGACGCACATTGATGCATTTGAACTCATGGCCGCAGAACGTGAATCGATAATCGCTTCAGGCGACAACCCTCATGCGCCGTTCAAAAG
The DNA here is from genome assembly GCA_041398145.1 of Parvularculaceae bacterium. Lineage (GTDB taxonomy): Bacteria > Pseudomonadota > Alphaproteobacteria > Caulobacterales > Parvularculaceae > Amphiplicatus. The sequence continues at coordinate 41,351 of JAWKVF010000006.1, forward strand.
CGAGGTCGCCCATCATTTTATCGCGGCGATGGGAACGAGCCATCAATTGGCGCAAGGCTGTCGCGCTGCATGGGAAATTTTCGCGGATGATCGTTCATTTGAATGGACGTTTGTTTCGCCGCCTTGGTTCCTGATGTACGGTCCTCGCACAGGTTCTTATGAGACCGTAGCGGACATGCTGCCGCTCAAGGGCGGAACGCCAGCCGGCATTTCAGTGGACGATATGGCCATTGCTGTCGCGGATGAGGCGGAGAATCATGCATTCAAGTATAGACACTGGTCTGCGATGACGGATCTTCGCTAGAATCTCCGACGTTTGATGAGGGGCGACGCGTAATGCCGCTCTTTGATTGATTTCCTTGGCGGAAACGATCGCGCCTCCAAACGTTATCTTCCATAGGCTATCACGCTTCAGCCAACGATTTGATGTCAAGCATGACATTTTCGAGTTCCGATGGCGCAACTCGAGCGCTTCGCTCAATAATCTTACGGCCGCCAACATAGTCCTTTACGGCGTTGACGCAGTCCAGCGCGATTACTCTGCCGTTTCGAAGGTAAACTATCGAAAAACTGCGCGAATCCGGGTCGCCACGCAAAACGATTTGATCATACCCCGCATTAAGTCCGACCGTTTGTAATTTCAGATCGTACTGGTTCGACCAGAACCATGGAGTCGCCTCATAGGCCTTTTTTATGCCGCAGATTGCGCTTGCTGCAGTCTTTGCCATGTCATTGGCGTTTTGAACGCTCTCTAGCCTTACCATTTCACCAGCGGCGAATTTGTTCCGGTGTGAGGCGCAGTCGCCGATCGCAAAAATATGCGGGAGGCTGGATTGACAATAAGCATCGACCTCAACGCCGTTAGAAATGCTGGCGCCAGCAGTTGCAAGCGCCGCAACCTCCGGCTCGATCCCAATGCCGACAATCACCATATCGCACGGAATAACCTCGCCGTCCGCAAGCTTCACGCCGGTGACGATCGAGCCATCGCCCTCGAGGCGCTCAATTCTTGCGCCAAGGCGTAGGTCGACGCCGTGTTCGCCATGCGCCTTTTCTATGAACCTCGATAATTCGACGCACGCGACCCGGGCGAGCACGCGATCAAGCGCTTCGACGAGGACGACCTTGCAACCAAGCTTCGATAGCACTGCAGCTGCTTCAAGTCCGATATATCCGCCGCCGATGATCGCGACCCGCTGCGGGCCATTTTCGAGCTGCGTCATGATCCGGTCGACACTTTCCTTGTCGCGGATCGTGTGGACGCCAAATAAGTCTGCGCCCTCGCATTTCAGTTTTCTAGGAGATCCTCCGGCGGCCCAGATCAGGTCGCCATATCCAAGCCGACTTCCGTCGCTTGTCATAACCGTTCGATGTTCAGGCTCAATTGCGACGACGTCAGTCCCTAAAATTAACTCGACATCTTTTTCCGCCCAAAACGCTTGGGGCCTGATCAGTAATCGTTCAAATCCCTTGTCGCGCGCTAGATATTCCTTTGATAGCGGCGGTCGCTCATAGGGAAGAAACGAATCCCGACTGATCATGCAGACACTCCCGCCATAGCCGGCTTGTCGTAATGAAATTGCCGCCTGTGCGCCTCCGTGACCTGTTCCGACGATCATCACATCGAAATGTTTCATTGTAGACGGTCAGTCCTCTGGCGCGATCTGTGCGACAAGGCCGTCCAGATCGTCACTCAACATAAGTTGGCAGGAAAGGCGCGATGCGCTCGTACGGTGATCGGAACTGTCGAGCAGGTCATTTTCGTCACCGCCGATTGCCGGCAGTTTGTCTGCAAACTCTTCGCCAATGAAAACGTGGCAAGTGGCGCAGGAACAGCATCCTCCGCATAGAGCAAGAAGCTCGTCGAGGCTTGCGTCTCGTATCGCTTCCATCAAGCTAATTCCGGACTTTGCGGAAATTGCGTGCTTTGCGCCGTCACGTGTGAGGATTGTTAAATTCACCACAATTGATTTTCCCCTTTGATTGGTAATTCATCACGAAATCAATACACGCGCTCCGACACAGGGAGGCCTGCCGGAGCGCGTGCTTGGCGCAGCGCATCAAGCGCTGGTTCGGATGCGCTTCTTACTCAACAAATGCATAGGCGCAGACTTTATTGCCGGCCGGATCGCGAAGGTACGCGGCATAGGCGCCCGGCAAGTGTCCGCGAGGTCCTGCTGCGCCTTCATCGACGCCGCCGGCCGCGAGGCCGGCTTTGTGAAACGCATCTACCTGCGCAGGATTGGCTGCGGCGAAGCCAAGGGTTACGCCGTTGCCTGAGGGAGCCTTGCCGTTACCGGGCTTCAGCACGAGAAAGGCGGGTTTGGTCTTGCCGTAAAGTACGGCTGAATCGCCGAACGGCCCGAGATTACTGATTCCCAACGGCGCCAACGCCGCATCGTAAAACGCTGCTGACGCCGCAAGATCGTTGGCTCCAAGGCATGCATGCGAAAAGACGCCATCGCCTGAAATAACCGGATTGGCCATTTTTCATTTCCTTTCGGGGTGAGCTTAATAGACAACGACCGATCTGATGCTCTTGCCTTCGTGCATCAGGTCGAACGCCGTGTTGATTTCTTCGAGCCCCATCACATGCGTGATCATAGGGTCGATGTCGATCTTGCCGTTCATGTACATGTCGACGATTTTTGGCACGTCCGTTCGGCCCTTTGCGCCGCCGAAGGCTGTGCCTCGCCAGTTGCGACCTGTGACCAGCTGGAACGGCCGCGTCGCGATTTCCTTGCCGGCTTCAGCAACACCGATAATCACACTTGTTCCCCAGCCTCGGTGACATGCTTCCAAGGCCGTACGCATGACTTCGGTATTGCCAGTCGCGTCGAACGTATAGTCGGCGCCGCCATCTGTCATCGCGACGATTTTGGCCACGATTTCTTCGCGGCTCAAGCCGCGAGAATTGACGAATTCAGTCATGCCGAATTTGCGGCCCCATTCCTCGCGATCGGGATTGATGTCGACGCCGATAATTTTGTCGGCGCCGGCAAGTCGCGCGCCCTGGATCACATTGAGGCCGATGCCGCCGAGCCCGAATACAACGACATTGTCGCCAACCTGAACCTTTGCTGTGTTGGTCACGGCGCCAACGCCTGTGGTCACGCCGCATCCAATGTAGCAGGCGGACTGAAACGGCGCGTCATTGCGGATTTTGGCGACGGCGATCTCGGGCAGCACCGTGAAGTTCGAAAAGGTGGAGCAGCCCATGTAATGAAAAATCGGTTTGCCCTTATGGCTGAACCGGCTGGTGCCGTCTGGCATCAGTCCTTTGCCCTGGGTGGCTCGGATCGCTGTACACAGATTGGTCTTGCCGCTAAGACACGACTTACATTGACGGCACTCGGGCGTATACAAAGGTATTACGTGATCGCCTGGCTTCAAGGATTCAACGCCTGCGCCGACTTCCTGCACCACGCCCGCGCCTTCATGGCCGAGAACAGAAGGGAAAATGCCCTCGCTATCGAACCCTCCGAGCGTGTGGGCGTCGGTGTGGCAGATACCGGTGGCTTTGATTTCGACCAGAACTTCGCGCGCCTTTGGACCTTCAAGATCAAGCTCGACGATTTCGAGCGGCTGCTTCGGCGCGAAAGCGACGGCGGCTCGGGTTTTCATGGCGGCGATCGTCCCTTTTTGTTCCTATTGCAATTCATTTTAATAACGATACGCATCGTATTGCTTCAAGTCAATCGGTTGTTGCGCCCCGGCCATCGCCCCACCAAGCTTCATTGGTCCGGCGGTTTGTCAGGCTGGTTTCGTTGACAGCAGATATCGAGATGAGATAAATAATACACGAAACGTATCGAAACAGACCGACCGTTTTGATAGGCTGGAACGAATCTCGTTTCGAGCAAAAAAGTACAGCGCGCCGTTATTGATTGGGGGCATCCGCCGTTGAAACTCAGCCGCCGCGAAGCCATGCTATCGCTTGCCGCCTTCGTCGGTTCGGCGCTGCCATCGCCAACGGCAATGGCGAATTCGGCAAGCCAGTTCCCGTGTCATCTGCTCATTGATACTCGTATCAAGCTTTCTGCAGGAGTTGTCGCCCGCGCTAATGCGAGGTCGAGCGTCGTTCACGCTTTTGCGGGAGATGTTTCAAGCGTGTGGTTTACAAGCTTGATACCCGCTCTGCGCGCGGGATCATCCGTAATCGTCGGCATGACCGATCGAGCGGCCCTGTTTTGTTTCGAGCATTTAGCTTGGAACGAAGGACTGCGTTTGCAATTTCGGATCGACCACTATCAGTCCAACGAAGAGTATTTCCACGTTTGCAAAAATCTTGGGGCCGGGCGGCTGCGCATGCCGCCTAATGATGACGTACCGATTATGGGTCGCAATTTTTTTGACTTGCTGGCTGAGAGCGAGGCGGCCTGGCGGCCGATATGCAACAGTTCCGCCGCAATAATCAATCATGGGCCCGGCCAACACTTTGTCAGCTGGGTGATGGCTCCCGCGCATAGGCGGGATACAAACGTATGATCAAGCCGGCGGGTTTGGATGAACTGAAATGGTCCGCCGCATTAGCGTCATTTCGCGATGCGATCGGCGAAGAATGGGTATTCATTTCTCCCGAGGACACAGCGCTCTACCGTGATGCCTATTCGCCATACTGGGGAGAACCGGAGGAAATCCTTATTTCGGCGGCGCTTGCGCCAGCGAATACCGCCCAAGTTCAAGAAATCGTGCGAATTGCAAACCAGTTTTCGGTTCCGCTCTATCCGGTCTCGACGGGCAAAAATCTAGGATATGGCGGCGCCGCTCCGAACTCGATCGGCGACGTTGTGGTTGATCTAAAACGAATGAACCGGATCATCGAAGTCGATGACAAACGCCATTACGCCATCGTCGAGCCAGGAGTATCCTACTTCGATCTCTATAATCACATTCAAAGCCGCGGACTTAATTTGATGGTCGATTGTCCCGATACCGGCTGGGGCAGTGTCATTGGCAATGCATTGGACCATGGCGTCGGACATACCTGGGGGAGCTATCGGGACCATTTCTTGTCCCACTGCGGCATGGAAGTAGTTCTGCCTGACGGCGAACTGATGCGTACAGGCATGGGCGCAATGCCGGGTTCGAAAGCATTCGCGGACTTCCGTTACGGCTATGGGCCCTATGTCGATGGGCTGTTTGCCCAGGCGGGGTTTGGCATTGTGACGCAAATGGGCGTTCACATGATGCCCCAACCTGAAGGCTGGCTACAGAAACGTATCCTGGTTCGCCGACGGCATGATTTAATTCCGCTAGTGGAAATTACAAATCATCTCGAAAACAGCGGAATCGTCGGCGAAGTAATATTTGAATCCGAACTCTTCTATCGCCAGCCGACAGACCCAGCGCTGCAACAGATTGCGCGGTTGGCGGATGTTTGGAATGGCGACGCAATCAACGCGTTCGCACAAAAGAACGACATCGCCGTCTGGCAGGTTACCTTGAATTTTTATGGCCCGGAGGAGGTCATGGAGGCGCAATGGCGATATGCGTGGAATGAAGTACGAAAAGCGATTCCGGACGCGCGCCAAATTAATGGAGAGAGGGCGAAATTTCCCCTGACAGCTGGTCAATCAGCATCAGTGATGAACAAAAGTCTGATCGGGATTCCAAATCTCGGCGCGTTTTCGATAACGGCCAAGAACGCATTCAATCCAGTGGAGGCGGACGGTCATCTATTCATTTCGCCCATTCTTCCGCGAGACGGGGCGGAAGTATTAAAGGCGCAACAGATATTCACGGAAGGCCTTCGCGAAATCGGCGCCGACGAGATGCCAATTTTTGGCCCTTTCGCTCAGCCATTCGCGTTTCACCCACGCGCATTCCTGCTCGCCGGCTTCATTCCGACGTCGCGATCCGATCCCGAAGTCAACCGCCGGGCGCGAGACGTCATGCGATTCCTAATTAATCTCGCCGCCGAAAACGGTTACGGCGAATATCGAGCGTCACCATTCTTTCAGGATCAGGTGATGAGCGCTTATTCCTTTAACGACAATGCTTATCGCAGATTTTGCGAGACATTAAAGGATGCCGTAGATCCGAAGGGAATCATTGCGCCCGGAAGGGGCGGATTCTGGCCGTCTTCCCGGCGCCGGGATGGCGCGCAATGATTCGCGCCAATCGCATGTTGACGGTAAAGGCCAGTGTGACGTTGTTTGCATGCCTCATCTACGGCTGCGAAAGAGAATACAGCGTGACGGAGATTGCCAACGACACAATTGTTGAAGAAGGCGAGCAATTGTTCAATTATCATTGCCTGGCCTGCCATGGAGCCGGGCAGGGCATGCCGCCTTTCCCATTGCTGCCCGGAACCGGTGCGCTGCAGGTAAAGTACAACGGTTCAATCCCAGCAGTGCTTGCGGACCGAACGGATCTGACGCCGCAACTCGTAGAATACTTTGTACGCACCGGCGTCTCGATCATGCCGGCTTATCGAAAGACCGAAATCAGCGATAAAGACCTTGCGCTGATAGGGGAGTATCTAAGCCGCAATAATCCAGACCTTCAGCGCGATGAGAGCAGTAAGTAGGCGCCAAAATAAGTAATTGGCTGACGGTCGAAGGTCATCGAGACGGGAGAAAACATGGCGGGACAATTGGTATTGAACGGGCCAGGTAACGCCGGCAAGCTCACTAAATTCATTGATCGCTGGATTTATTTCCTTACGGCCTTGCTCATGATCACGGTGGTGCTTGTGGGTTTTGTGCCTGACTCGTTGGGCAAGCTAGAAGCTGTCAAAGCCGGCTTCCGGCCGGCTTTTCCTCTGGTGGCGCATGTCCATGCTGTCGTGATGGGCTCATGGTTGGTCTTGCTGTTAGTGCAGACTTGGTTGATGGCCACTAAGCGGTCTAGGTTTCATAAACAGCTTGGTTTGTTCGCCGTCGCTCTGGCGCCTGTCATGGTGATTACTGCAATCATACTTGTGCCGATCAATTCGCGTGTTTTATTGGAATTCGCTGCCAGTGCGCCGCCGGAATTCTCTAGCCGTTATGAAGGATCGTTCATATTCATACGTGATGTTGGGTTAATGCAAATCCGCACGGGTTTTACGTTTTCGATATTCATAATTCTCGGCTTGCTCGCGCGAAAGCGTGATTCGGAACTTCACAAGCGCATGATGCTAATCGCAACATCGGTTACGCTTTCCGCAGCAACGGATCGCATCCCATTTTTATTCAGCACGATGCCCTCTCATCCTTTCACGCTTGACCTCTGGCAGGCGGCAGTCCTTGCACCTATGTTCGTCTGGGATGTGGGACGTCAAGGTCGCGTGCATAGAGCTTATTGGATTTTTCTCGTTGTCTCGGTGCTTGCGGCGATTCCGATGTATTTACTGTGGGGAACTGAATGGTGGCAACGCGTGGCGCCGAGTATCTTATACGAGTGAGATGATTCATCTTAACGGCGCGGTGTTTCCGATTCAACTGCGAGTGCCAAGAATAGCCGTTCTCAAATTTGACGAAGAAAAGGTAAATGGCCGGGAGCGCCGGCGGCAGCCTAGTGAGATTAAGGGTTTCCGAAAGGGACGAGGGAAAATGAAGCGACAAGAATCACAGTTCGAGATTGCGGCGCTGATTGCGCTCGGCGTAGCGGCCATTTCGCCGTCGGTGATGGCGCCCGTTATGGTTGGAACTTTTATTGAGCTTCTTGGATTTACGACGATCCAGGCGGGCCAAATTGTTTCGGCGGAGTTTTTGGGGATGTTCGTCGGAACACTCATTGTCCTGACGCTCGTTTCAAAGGTTAGCCGTCGCCGGCTTGTCACGCTCGCTGCTCCGTTGTGGATTGCTTGCAACCTTTTTTCCGTGCTGAGCCACAGCTTTGAAATTTTGCTGTTGCTGCGCGCAGGCGCTGGCGTCGGTATGGGCATCGGTGTCGCGTCGGTGATGGGAGCGATTGCGAGCCGCCCAAACCCGGTGCGCCTGTTCGCCGCGTTCATGGTTTGCGTGCCGTTATTCCTTATGATTGCAATCCCCGGACTTCAGTCGGTGATTGGCAGTTGGGGCGCCCGAGGCGCTTACGGCTTCCTCCTTGTGTTGTCTGCGCTAGTCTTGCTGTTAGCTGGAAGTTTGCCGTCGGTCGTCCCGAGTACCGTTGCAATTGGAGGTGAGGGGACAACCATGGGATTCAACGCTGGCCGGGCTGTAATACTTGGGCTCCTGTTATCGATGCTGTTGTTGTTTATCGGGTTCAACGGCGCTTGGTCTTACGTCAATCAAGTCGGCCGGGAGCTGGGATTATCCGCCGATCGCGTGGCTGTCATGATAGGCGTCGCCCAGATCGCCTCGATAGGCGGATCATTTCTAGCTGGTGCACTTAATGAGCGTTTTGGCCATGCTTTGCCGGTTACGCTAGCGATATTGCTAGTCGTTACGGGGTCCGCTTTTCTAGCGAATGCGTCGCATGGACCGTATTTTGCGGCTGGCCTCGGCATCCTCTTGTTCGGATGGATGATGGTTCAACCGTTCCTGATGGGCATAGCCGCCCGGATGGATTCTCATGGCAAGATCGCGACTGCGGGCACTGTAGCACAGAGCCTTGGTATGGCGGGCGGCCCATTTCTCGCCGCCCTTTACATTTCGGGGCGGCCGATTGCGATGGTGGGCTATTTCAGCCTTGTCCTTTTTGTCATTGGTCTCGCGCTGGTGTTGCCGTCCGCCCTCAAGGCGAACAACACCATGCAAATGACCAGATGAAGCGGCGATTAACGAAGCAGCGATGACTGAAATTCTTCACTATCCGCTTTACAAGGTCGCGCTGCTGATGAAGCGCAGTACGGCGATCTCGCTCGCAGCATTTTCTCGCGAATGGTTAGCAGCACCGGCGCCTTCGCCGCGCGCAGGCATTGTCAGCTTCGTACACAACTACGCCGATATTGGCGACGTCCCGATCGAGAATGCGCCTCCCGCGCCATTTGATGCAATCGATGAGTTCCTGTTTGCCGATCGGGATTCTGCGATGGCCTGGTTTGGCTCAAAGGAATTTTCCCAGCGCTTTCTTGCGCCCAGAGCGGCGTTGCTTGGTGCTCCAGTGGCCGCGGTTTCCGGCACGGCGGTAGAAGTCTACCGGCAGGATGCCCAACCGGCGGCCGATACTGTGAAAATACTGACATTTCCGGTACGCAAGAAGAGCATGTCGCAACATGACTTCGCGCACCATTGGCTGGTGACCCATGCGGGAATTGCTCTCGCTGGCGACGGGACGCCGCAGCGATTGCTGCGCCTCATTTCAACGCCGGCCGATCGAAACTTGCTGCCTGGCATGGAGACCGCCGAGTTCGACGGGATTGGCATCGTGCAGTTCTTGAGCCGAGCAGATTTCGAAAAAGAATTTGCGAGCGACTATTACAAGAGCATGTTGGCGCCGGACGAACCGCGATTCACCGACATCGCCAGGTCGCGAGTGATGTTGGCGAGCGAGATGAGGGTCATTTAACTGAATTCTTTTTCTGCTGTCATTTGCTCAACGCGCGCCCGTTCGAGCAAATGGCGGCGCATGGCGACTCCCGGGCCATCCGCGGCGACCGAAATCTCATAAAAGTCAATTTCCGCAGTCTCTTCCAGCACCTGTTCAAGTTTCCCCAGGGCTTCAATATCCTCGAGAAAGGCCGAGAATAGACGATCGTGCATCACATCTGTGACCCTTGGCTGGTCGAGCGCAAAGTCCCGGGCATGTACGATAAAATAGTGGGTGCTGTCATGCGTCGCTGGCGTCGGCAGGTGCGCGGTGCGGATCGAGCAAACTCGCCGATCATGATCCGGCAGCGCCCCATCAAAGAAGCTGGTCGAAACGCGGTGGTAAGCGGGCGAAAGGAATTCTGATGTCGCGATACGGATAGCAGAATTGACGCCGGAGAGGCCGGAGGGTTCCGCCCAGACCGCCGGCAAGAGAGTGGGATTGACTTCGCGCGTCAATTTGAAGCGCCCGTCGCCATATTCCGTCTTGTAGGGAGCGCCGGCATAGTCGGGCGTGCCAAATGATTTGGCATGGACGAAGCTCAAATGAGTGAGATCGAGGAGGTTCTCGTGCAAACTCACATAGTTTCCTGGCAGATGAAAATATCCCTTTGACCAAACCCATGTAGGACTATCGACAAAAGATACGTCGGGAATCTTTGATTTGCTCGCTTTTTCCGGATCACCCATCCAGATCCAAACTATCGGTCCAATTTCAATCAACGGGTAACGCTTAACGCCAATTGACTTAGGGCATGCCTTGAGTGACGGAACGTTCACGCAATTGCCGACGCTATCGTAACGAAAGCCGTGATAGCCGCATACGATCGTATTCCCTTCAAGCGTGCCGGCAGATAGCGGATAGGAACGGTGCGCGCACCTGTCTTCCAGGGCGACAGCTTCGCCGTTTTCGGTCCGGTAGAAAACAATTCGCTTGCCCAACAACATGCGCGGCAGGAGATGCCTGCTGATTTCTTCGGTGAACGCGGCGACATACCACTCATCGAAGATAAAGGGCGTATTACGGTCAGCCATTCCCTTCGCCGCCTTACGCGCCGCTGAAACGACATGAGCCGAAGGACGAACCACTTTTCTGTCTCCCTTGGAACGGCCGCGCTACCCCCTTAAGGCGCCGGACACATCTCAATTTCTCCAAATGCGCGCCAACGGCTTCCCGGCGATCGACTCCACAATATACTTGCAGTTTGCGTAGTCTGAACGTCCTTCGTGAGCCGCTGTCCAGTGAAGCGAATAATTCATCTAAGACCGAATACCTTTCGCAAACTCCCCGGAGCGGCGAGTAATCTCTCGACAGCGTTAGCTGTGTGCCCTCAAAGAACTAAAGCCCCCCGAGAGCAACGTATTTTATTTCCAGGTAATCATCGACGCCGTACTTCGACCCTTCGCGTCCAAGTCCGGATGTTTTGACGCCGCCGAACGGCGCCACTTCTGTAGAGATCAACCCTTCATTGACGCCGACCATGCCGAATTCGAGCGCTTCCACGACGCGGAATATGCGGCCGACATCGCGCGCGTATATGTAGGATGCTAAACCGAATGGCGTGTCATTGGCCATTTCGACGGCCTCTTCTTCGGTCTCAAAGCGGAAAAGCGGCGCGATTGGACCAAAGATTTCCTCGGAAAAGACTAGGGCATTGCGCGGCACATTTGTGAGAAGGGTCGGTTGAAAGAAATTCCCTCCCAGGCTGTGGCGTTTGCCGCCGGCCGATACCTTGGCGCCTTTGGCGATGGCGTCGGCGACGTGAAGTTCGACGCTCGAGACGGCTTTTTCATCGATCAACGGGCCCTGAATGACCGCGTCATCCATGCCATTGCCGACCTTCAATCCCGAAATGGCTTCCGCCATCCGCTGCGCGAAAGCGTTATAGATGCCAGACTGCACGAGAATGCGATTTGCGGCGATGCAAGCTTGGCCGCAGTTGCGATACTTGGCCGCGATTGCGCCCTTTACCGCCGCGTCTAGATCGGCGTCGTCAAAGACAATGAACGGGGCATTGCCGCCAAGCTCCATGCTGGTCTTCTTGATCGTTGGCGCGCATTGTTCCAGAAGCAGAGCTCCGACTTCGGTCGAGCCGGTAAAGGAAAGTTTCCGCACGTCAGGATTGCTGGTGAGTTCGCCGCCAATCGCACCAGCAGAACCAGTAACAATGTTGCACACGCCTTTCGGCATCCCCGCACGCTCGGCGAGTACACCGATCGCCAGGGCTGAGAGCGGCGTCTGGCTGGCTGGCTTAATCACGCCTGCACAGCCTACCGCCCAACCAGGACCAGCCTTACGCGTGATCATTGCATTTGGAAAATTCCACGGCGTTATCGCTGCGAACACGCCGATGGGCGCCTTCTGCACCAGAATTCGCCGTCCGTCGACATTCTGCGGGATGATGTCGCCATAAACCCGTTTGGCTTCTTCAGCGAACCACTCGATGAAGCCGGCGCCATACAAGATTTCGCCGCGAGCTTCGGCTAGCGGTTTTCCCTGTTCGGCAGTGAGAATAATCGACAAGTCGTCGATGTGCGCCATCATGAGGTTGAACAAATTGCGCAGGATGCGTGAGCGATCTTTTGGCAGCGCCTTGCGCCATGAATTCATCGCCGCCTTTGCGGCATTGATGGCGCGCCGGGTTTCATCTGCGCCGCCCTTGGGAACTCTGGCGATGACGTCGCCGGTTGCAGGATTGGTGACGTCGATTGTTGCGCCGCTGTCTGCCTGCACCCATTTGCCGTCTATCAACATCGCTTGCCGCAGCAAGTCCGGATCTTTGAGCGGCAATGGTGCAATTCCGGTCATTTTCGATATTCCTTGTCTGCAGGCGGGGGGAGGGTGTCAGGCTGGGTTGCGCCCGATGAAGAATTCTTCGTCCGGGCTACTTGTCGGATTTAGACCGGCCGCCGCTGTAGCATTGCGGAGCAATGCCATGTCTTTGGCGTAGATCCTGGCGGTCGGATGCCGGATCGGCCCGCCATTATATCCCTGCAGCCAAGCCTGGTATTTCCACAACAAGCGGTTCGATAGACCCTGACCGCCGAAACCAAGTGTTCCGACCGCCTTTCGCATCGGATCTATCTGATAAAATATTTCAGTCACCTCGTCATAGCGGCGCTCGCGCATCAGCTTGTGCGCGCGTGGAATTGTCGGCCCGAAGAAGGCGCTGTAATTCGTCCCGCAGAAAGGGATGTCGATAAGCTGGCCAAGCGTCAGGTATTCGTATTCAAGCGGTGAGGATATCACGACTTCTTTGTGGAATTCGCGATGCACCTCAATTGCGGACATGATATAAGGCATGCCGCCTTCCGCCTTGATCGCCACGACGTTAGGGCAATCGTCAACAAGGCGGCGCAAGATTTTTTTTGAAATGTCGGCGGGATGCAGACGGCCAAATCCCCAAGTGGGCACAGGGAACAGCATGACCGCCAGATTCGTCGCGTCAATTACGGCCTTGCTGTATTCATATACCTCTTCCAGCGATTTTGGGAAGAAATGCGGGGGATAGCCGAGCAGGACAAGTTCGCAACCATTCGCTTCGGCCTTTCCCACCATTTCAATATTGTCTTCAAGCGTATTGAAAATGGCGTGATGCACGACAATGTAGTCTTTACCGCCCTCATCAACCATGATTTGCTGAAACAGGTCGTGCTCGTCTTCCGAAAGAGGCACTTCGGAAACTGCAAGCGAGCCGATAAAGCCGTGCTTCTTGGTCAATGCCACATCGTGCCGAACGGCTTTTTCGTTCAGCCGCTTAAAGTCTGCAGTCATCGTGGGGATAACAACCGGAGCAACGCCGTTTAATTTCTCGCGCGCCCAGTCGCGTGCTTCACTGCGAGTATAGCTGGCCATAATTCGTTACATCCCTGCTCCTGAATTCGCCCTGACCGGGTTAATTGCCTATAGCGCTTTTCCTGAAAACTCCGCTGAAAGCGGTGCCGCCAAACCAGCCGCCACAGCTTTCTCAAAGATTAATGCGCCAACCACGACATCCTGAATCCCTGCGCCCACTGATTTGTACATTGGTCGTCTAGCGCCGCTGACTAATTTGGCGGCGCTCCCATTCAGTAACGAGTTTAGCGAAATGCTATTTTCCTCAAAGGCGATTCCCGCCTTTTTTGCAGCTATCATATCACCGGTTTCATTGAGCGTTTCTTCGAGCATGTCGCAGACGATCAGGTCGGCGCGCTCAATGACTGTTATGTCAATTTCTCGTTGCGAAGGGATGGTCGACCCGATCGAGACAACTGCAGAATGCGGCGCAATCCAGTCGCCATAAAGGATCGGCGTTTCATCGCGTGATCGCGCGGCGGTTAAAACTAGATCAACATCACCGACCGCAATTTCGGGGGAGGCTACGGCGCGGGCGGCGACGCCAAGTTCCTCAGCCATAGTCGCCGCGAACCGTTCGCGGCTGGCGGGGCTCGGGCTGAATACGGTAATTTCAGTCAGATCCCGAATGGATGCGAACGCGCGCGTATGCATTGACGCCTCTAATCCCGAACCTATCACGCCGAGACGAACCGGGCCGGCCGGGATCAATTTGTCGATTGCCGCCGCAGTGGTGGCGGCCGTACGGAAGCCTGTAATCGTCTTCGCGTCTAAAAATCCGGCGATGCGACCCGACGCCTTTTCGAAAAGCACAATGACATAATCCGCCGTCGGCGTCGGCGCTGTCATCGTGGCGCCCATGATTTTGGCCCCGAAATAGCGGGATCCGGGGGGATTCCCGGGCAGGGTGCGCAGCCAGGATGGGCCATCGACGGCGACTGTTCGCGGAGGCGATGCGCCGGTGCCGAACTCATGGGCGTAAACAGCCTGAAGTCGCGCGACAGCGCTGCGCCAGTCAAATACCTCTTGTGCGACTTCGTCCGATACGAAATGCAGCGCAGCCATTGATCCTCGCCTGTCCGATCCCGCGACGCGAAAAGCGACACCGTCAGTTATTACTAACCGTAGCGTTTTGAAACTAACATTCCGCCGTGTCAATACCAACTAGGTAGTGGATTCAATCGATCCCGGCGCGTGGACCCGCGCCTTTACAAAACGGCTCGTTTCTCTAATAGATTATTATATGCGGACTCACTGGGGGTCTGCGTCAGGGCAGGGAGAGCGAGCGTGAGCGAGGGCACAGCGGATCGGCGACCAATTCGGCGGATTGTGACCGCCACAAACGAAGACGGCCGGTCATATTTTCTTTCGGATGGCCCGCCGCCCAATCGGTTTGTCGCGGATTATGCCCCGTCATTTGTCCAGGTTTTATGGGCAACCGGCGATGGCGCCGCGAAAGGGAGTGAGCCTGCGCCCAAGGACCATGTTTTTGGATTCCACTCTGAAAACGGATCGATTCTTCGCATTGTCGATTTTCCGCCGGATGCAAGCTACGATTTGAAAAAGCTCAATTCTTTTCTTGACCATCATGAAGTGAAGGATGGCGACAACCCTCGGCACATGTGGTTCCACAAGACCGAGTCGCTCGATTATGCGATTTGTCTGGAAGGGGAAATTTACGCCATGATGGACGAGGGCGAGACTTTGATGCGTGCGGGAGATGTCCTCATTCAGCGCGCCACAAACCATAGCTGGTCTAACCGCTCCGACAAGCACTGCCGTATGGCCTTTGTTCTGCTCGCGCTGGACCGCGACGGAAAAGTTTGAGGGGCTAGGGTCGGTTTTTTCGTTCCTCAACCAGAATCAAAGAGCGGCGATCGGTTAGCAAATATTGCGATGTTACGCGCTAAGACTTCGATATGGGACCGTTCTTCAGTCGTTGTCTATCGCGTACGGCGAAAATCAGCTGCCTGAATATTCACTCACGCCCGCCAGAATGTCGGGCGCATAGCGCCCTCGACATGTTTCTCGGCGCGATTGCGCGCGCCGGATACGCCGCCGACGGCTTCGTCATGATGTCGAACTACTTTTCTTATGAATTGTCGCGAAGGTCGCGCGGCGGGGCGTAACCGCGATCGCTTGCCTATTTGTTCCGACGGCGTTTGCGGGGCGCATGGCGCAAGAAGCGGGGATCGATTTCGATTGTCGGTCCGGTGACAAATATCTCGCGGTAGAAGGCCTTGTCGCCTGTTGAGCCTCAAGCCCCGTGACGCCGGCGAGCAGCAAGTGTACCATGGCGCCAATGCCCCAATCTCCCCTCATTGACGGCTTTGGCCGCCGCATCCGCTATCTTCGGCTTTCTGTTACCGACCGCTGCGACCTGCGGTGTCGCTATTGTATGGCCGAGCGTATGGCCTTCCTTCCGAAGGCTGAGGTCCTGAGTCTTGAAGAACTGGAAGCCGTCGCCGACGCCTTCATCGCGCGCGGCGTGGAGAAAATCCGGGTGACAGGCGGCGAGCCGCTGGTGCGCCGCGACGTCCTTCAATTCATGGCGCGGATGGGTCGCCGGCTCGGAAAGGGAGACCTGAAAGAGCTAGCGCTCACCACCAACGCGACGAGGCTGGCGGCACATGCGGAGGGACTGGCGGCCGCGGGCGTCGCCCGCGTTAATGTCTCGCTCGACACGCTCGACGACGCCGTTTTTGAACGCCTCACTCGTCGAAACCGGCTCTCTGAAGTGCTCAAAGGGATCGACGCTGCGCAGGCGGCGGGGCTTGCGGTCAAGATCAACACGGTGGCGCTCAAGGGCGTTAATGAGCACGAGATCCCGAGCCTCATCGCCTGGGCCCATGGCCACGGCATGGCGCTCACCCTGATCGAGGCGATGCCGCTCGGCGAAATCGACGAGGACCGCGCTGACCATTACCTGCCCCTGACGGCGGTTCGCGAACGACTGGAGCAGTCATGGACGCTGGCGCCCCTTATGAAATCGACCGGTGGGCCGGCGCGCTACGTCCGTATTGACGAAACCGGCGGCGAGCTTGGACTGATTACTCCGCTCACAAACAATTTTTGCGCCGGCTGCAACCGCGTGCGCGTGACTTGCACGGGCGAGCTCTATTCCTGTCTCGGCGATGACGGCAAGATCGACCTGAGGGCTGCCTTGCGCGGACCCTCGCCGGCGCGTGCGCTCGATGCGGCGCTCGACCGGGCGATGATCATGAAGCCGGAGCGCCACCATTTTGAAATCGCCAGAGGCGCGGCGCCGTCCGTGGCGCGCCCAATGTCGACGACGGGCGGCTGAGATGCGGATCCTGTTTTTCGACAAGCGTTATGATGGTGCTGTCGCCTGGAACGAAAATGTGACTGGCGCGCCACCGACATGCGCCAGGGCGATGTTTTATCAGCGCAGGGCAAACGGCTTTGCAGCTTAATCCGCTCTCAGGAAACTTGTTTGTATTCCGGGCACCTCCACAGCCTGGCGCGACCGCACGGAAAGCGCTGCACCATCAGGGTCGACAACGGGCCGGAATTCGCCGGGCGCCTGCTTGATCAATGGGCATATCTCAACAAGGTCGAGCTCGTTCAGCGCTTCGCGCTTCACTCGCACGCCCCGGAAAACCCACCGATAACAACTGGATAGAGGAGTTCAATAACCCGCTCCGACAGAAATACCTGAACGCGTCCTGCTTCTCTCGATGGACGATGCACGCGCCAGGATCAATGAATGGAAAGTCGACTATCACCGAAACCATCCGCATACGAGCCTCGGAAACTTGACGCCGATGCAATTCGCGGAGCAATCTAACCAAGCCCGAAGAGTCGCGTGAAAAACGGACCAGCAATAGGGGCGGCTCCAGCAGTTCCTTCTGTTACATAGAAACCGGCTGATCACCCGGGAGCGGGTCACTGTAAGCGTTGGATAATCGCGACAAAACATCTGCATCACAAGATTGCTGCCGATTTGAAATCAAGAGAATCTTTCTTTTCCAGTGCAGTACTCAAATCGCTGGGTTGATGCCGCGAGCGCATTTTTCGATTGATTCAAGAACGACTTCGATGGAACCGGTATTGTTCGCCAGCGCAAGCACCAGTTTCGCGAGGAATAGATTTTTCTGCGGATCGTCAATTCGGTCGAGCGTAACTGCAAGATTCTCGTACACCTGTTCCAGGTCAGCAAATTGGAGCGCCATGTTGAATCGCCTTTTTATATATTTAACATACGCGCAAGCGCCGCCCTGATTTTCTCCAGTTCAGGATTTCGCCAGCGGGCCGCGATATGCATATCGGGCCGGATGAGAACAAAATCACCCGGCGCGGCGGAGAACGCGGCTGCTATCCTCCTCGCCTCTGCGCCGGAGCCGTCATTTCCGCCGCGCTCGTCGCCAAAGCGTAACAATCTGGAATGCCGGTCCAATCCTGTGAGCAGCTGACGCATATCTTGAACCAGCTTTTCATCAGCATTTGAAAAGGCGACGCCAGTGAAACCGAGACCGAGAAGATCGGAAAAATACCGGCCATTCGATAGTTGAACGTTCGGAACGACCGCGCCAGGCTCCGGCCGCTGCGGCTCAATACTGGCGCTCCTCACCGTTATAGGACTTGCACCATAGTGATAGGGCGTCATCTGGCGCGGGTTCGCAAATTCCCCCGCGAATTCATAATCCAACGCCAACGACAAAGCCGCATCGCGCATAAGGCGCCATCCGTCTGTCGGCGGCGACATGAACCGAGCGCTCTTTGATGCGTTTTCAAATACATCAAGCGTGGCCCCCCGTCGTTCCGGCGTATAACTATCCAGCAGCCCCCCGCCTGCGGCGCCGGACGCAACCATGGCGATTTTCCACCCAATATTGAAAGCGTCGATCAGCCCGTTATTCAGCCCGCGCACTCCAAAAATCGGAACGATATGGGCGCTGTCACCGATGAAGAAAATTCTTCCGTCCCTATAGTCATCGAGCAGCAGCGTATTGGCCGTATAAGAGCTCCACCATTCGAGTTCCCAATTGCCGGCGTAGCCGATTTCTTTCAAAACACCGGCGACATTGGCGCGAACAATCTCCTCTTTCGTCGCATGTTCAATGGTAACGGCATCATCAATCTGATAGTCAATACGCCAGATATTGTCGGGCTGCCGGTGAATGAGCACCGTCTTGCCTGGAAGGCAGACGGGATCGAATAGCGCGCGGCGGACGGTCGGGTGAACCGGATCAACAGGCAAATCCGCCTTTACATCGGCAATGACATAGCGGCCTTCGTAGTTTTCGCCTTTTAACTTCAAGCCGCGAATAGCTCGGACGGAACTTCTGGCTCCGTCAGCGGCGAGCAGCCAGTCAGCGCGCACTTGATATACGCCACTCGGATCTTCAACCTGAATGCTTACTCCATCCGTATCGGAACCGATTGAGGTTGCTTCACTCAGCCAGCGAATGTCGATCAATGCCGACTTGCTCGCAGCTTGCCAGAGAAACTGCTCGATATATTGCTGTTGCAGATTATACATGGGCATGAACTTCTGATCCCGATCATGCGCCATCTCGAATTCCAGGATTTTCTTTCCCCGAAAGTATGACCGCCCCTTGGTCCATCCGAGCGATTTGCGCAGAAACGGTTCCAAAGCTCCAACCTTTTCAAAAAGGTGGTAGCTATGTCTCGCCAAACAAATTGCGCGGCTGCCGTCGTTAAACGTGTTCTTCTTTTCAAATACGACACTGGCAATCCCGAACGAAGCCAATGTGAGAGCCGCCATAAGCCCTACCGGACCGGCGCCGACAATCGCCACGGAAGTTTTCTCCGCTTCGCCGGCCGCTGCTCGTCGAGCCGGCGCCTCGAATAAAGGATAATCGAAATACAGTGAATCCAGTTGGTTCTTGCCTTCAGGTCTCATCTGCAGGTCGCCTCCGCAGCGGAATTGGAGAAATACACAATGCTGCTATTGTACTGAAAACCAATAGCACAATCTGTCCCCCCTTAAGAGGGACAGCGTATCGTTGAAACGGCATCAGATGGAACCATATTCAAATGAAGACCTCTGGAGACAGGTCAGCATTGGCCTCGACTCCGTCGGAGCAGACGAGTTCCAGGCCAACTTTCTGAATTTGGTTGAAGCGGTCGGCGCCGATCAATGCATGGTGTTCTCATACCGGGAAAATCACGTCGAGTGTCTGCTCGCCAGGAGTTTTGTCGATCACAAAGCTGGACGGAAACTCGCTGAAACCTATCTGAATGGCTGGTATGTCAACGATCCGCTGCATGCCGAAGTGATGGCATTGAGTTCGGGAAAAAGCGTCGTCTATGAAATGAACAAAATCAAGAGTGTAATGACCGCCACATATGCGGAGATATTTTTTGATAAACCCGGAATCAGCGACAAGGTTTCAGTTCTTTCTGCTGGTGATACCCTAAGAATTTCGGTTAATTTCTACAAACGCGGTCCTAATACGACATGGCTTCTGACTAGCCAAACGATCACCCACCCGATTGCGCGGATTATGGGAAAAGCGGCGCTGCTTCATTATGAGTTGGCTGCGAAACCGAACTATCCGCAGCCGCTGTCGGCGCTATCAAACCGGGAACGCGAAGTATGTCTTGGCGTTTTGCGCGGAAGAAAGGCGGAAGCCATTGCTGCAGATCTGGCGATTACGCCAAACAGCGTCATCACATATCGCCGCCGGGCATATGCGAAGCTTGGCGTTAATTCACGCGCGGATCTATTTTCACTTTGCAGGACTTGAATTTGTGAATGTCGAAGCAGAAACGCAATTAGTTAACCGGAAATAAGACCATGTTCAGCCCCATTGTTACGAACCAATTTCTTGTAGAGTTTCCGGGATTGGCGGGCGCATGCCGAGGGACTGATTCGGCCTGATGCTGTTGTATTGCTTCAGCCAGATTCGGATGGCGGTTCTTGCCTGCTCGACCGTTGAGAACCATTCCACATTCAGCACGTCGCGTCGCCGCGCTCTAAGAAATCGAAAAACGCGCCAGGGGTCGTCAGCCCGACGAGCGCCAGCGTCTTCGCCAGAACGAGTCGGAAGGGAAATTCGAAACCTTGCTTGGCTTGCTGCAGGCGACGCCGCCCGCTGTGCCCAGCGGCGGTGAACTTGCCGGCGCCATCCGCTATGCTGTCGGCCGCAAGCAGCGCACGACCGCTTACCTCGACGACGGTCGACGGGAGTTCGGTAACAATATTGCCGAACGCTCCGTCCGAGGCATCGTCGCCGGCAAGAAGACTGCCTATTCGCTGGATCAGACACCTTCAGAGAGAGCGCGGCGGTCATGTACACGCTCGTCGAGACCGCAAATCTCAATGGCGTCGATCAGCAGGCCTGGCTTGCCCATGTCATCGAAACCACTACCGATCACTCGATGATAAAAATCGACGACCTCCTGCCATGAACTTGGCAACCAATCTCTGAGGTTGTTCCCCGGACGATTTCACAGGCCTCGTCCGCTTCCGAATTATTACACCAATCGTGTCCGCCATCTCACAGCCAGCGGAAATCCATAGGACTTTTTGGACAAATATTGGCGTTCATCCGCAAGCGTAAGGCGGTCGTGACCGGACGTTCATGACTATTCATTTGAACGTATCGACATATCTTTCGCGTAAGATCGTCTTTTGAACCTTGCCCATTCCGTTTTTGGGCAGCTCGTCTACGAAAAAAATTCGGCGGGGCTGCTTGAAACGCGCAAGCTTGCCTTGCAGCTGCCCCATGATCGCCAATTCATCAGCGAATTCCGGATTGACTGGGACGACGACGCCGATAACACCTTCGCCCATGTCGGGATGGGCGACGCCGACGACAGCCGACTCTCTTATTTCGGCGAGTTCATCGAGGGCAGCCTCCACCTCCGCAGGATAAATATTATACCCCCCAGCGATAATGAGGTCTTTCGCGCGCCCGACAATCGAGACATAGCCGTCATTGTCGATCAAACCTAAATCACCCGAAATAAAGTAGCCATCGCGAAATTCCGCAGCCGTCTTTTCGGGCATATTCCAGTACCCTTTAAAGACATTGGGTCCTTGAATCTCAATGACGCCGACGTCTTCTCGCGGCAGCAGCTTACCGCTGTCAGGATCTGCGATCCTGATCGAAACGCCCGGCAAGGGAAAACCAACCGTTCCGGCTCGCCGTTCACCCTCGTAAGGATTCGATGCGTTCATGTTTGTTTCTGTCATCCCATATCGTTCGAGGATCATGTGGCCGGTATGTTGGTGAAAAGTTCGATGGATATCAGCGGAAAGCGGGGCCGAACCTGATATGAACAGGCGCATGTGACTAACAAGCTCCTGCGTAAAAGCCGGTTCTTTGAGAAGTCTTATGTAGAAGGTAGGGACGCCCATCATCACGGTTGAACGCGGCAACGCCGCGATAACCTGGTCGATGTCGAAGCCGGGCAGAAATATCATTTTGGACCCTGCGGCGAGCGTGATGTTGGTCGCAACGAAAAGGCCATGCGTATGGAAAATAGGCAGCGCATGGAGGAGCGTGTCGTTTGAGGTGAAACGCCAGTAATCGCGCAGGGTGAGGCAATTCGTGGCGAGGTTTTCATGGCTGAGCATCGCCCCTTTCGATCGCCCGGTTGTTCCTGACGTATAAAGGATGGCGGCGATATCATCGCCGCTTCGGTCGATAGTGGGAAATGCATCCTCTTGGCTCATTGACGCTGCCGCAAGGGTGCCGCGGCCATCGGCGTCAAGCGTTTCCAAATGCGCGACGCCTGCTGCGCCGGCTAGCTGGCGCATTTCCGCTTCATCTTCCGGTCTGCATACGAAAAGACTGGGCGCTGCGTCTTCAAGAAAATAGGTCAGTTCGGCTGGAGTGTAGGCTGTGTTCAGAGGAAGGAAAATCGCTCCGGCGCGCAAACAACCCAAGTAGAGCATGAGCATTTCGAGGCTCTTGCTGGCTTGGACCGCGACGCGGTCGTCGGGTCTTACACCGAGGCGCGCAAGCAAGTGAGCGTATTGCGCAGATCTCCGTTCGAGATCCGAATAGGTCAAAATGGCGCCGTCTTGTGTTATTGCAAAAACTTCACTGCGATCCTTTGGAAAGCAAAGAGAGAGCGTGGCGTATAGGTTTGCCATTCAGAGCGGCCCTTTCGACGAAATTTTCTTTGCGCTGATTGAGGCGGCAAGCTTGTTGAAGGGTTCTCCGGTTATCAACTTTCCGCGCTCGACAAATGCTTCGTGATTCTCCTCCAAACTTGCAAGATCATAGAGATAATTGACCATCACGCTCCCGCTTCGGCGCAAACCATTGTTTGATGTGTCCGCGCGCCAGTTGATTTGCTCGAGGCGCGCGCCGTTGCCAAGGTGGAACCGCGCAACAGGGTCGTACGGTTTGCCGGAGGGATTGCGCGCTTTTGTGAAGTATTCGACGGCGCGCTTGAGGAGGAATGAACGCGCTTCCTGGTCGTCGAGCTCTCGAAATCCGGACGGATCTCCGAGCTTTTCGATGATCGCGTTTTCTTCGGCGGTCGCTACGGACTGACGAAGCCAGTTCATTAGACCGGGAACAGGCGAAAGCGTGACGAACTGAGAAAGGTTAGGGAGGTCGCGCTTGAGGTCGGCCGCGACCTGCTTAATGAGAAAATGCCCGAAAGAAATTCCAGCCAACCCAGGCTGACAATTGTTGATCGAATAAAAAGTAGCCGTAGTCGCACAATCTGCGTCAATCGGTGCGCGGTTCGAGCTGAGCAAATTTTGTATGCTGGTCGGTATGCCGTTAGTTAGTCCCACTTCAACGAAAATAAGCGGCTCATCAGCCATTGCAGGGTGAAAGAAAGCGAAACAACGCCTGTCCGGGGGGTCTAGGCGCAGCCGCAATTCTGTCCAGCTGTTTATGTCGTGGACAGACTCATACTTAATAAGTCTTTCGAGTAGGCTCGCCGACGATGACCAGTCGATCGATCGCATCGATAAGAAGCCTCTGTTGAACCATGAGCGAAGGAGGTGCTTTAGATCGGCGTCGACGCGCGCAAAAACCTCGTTTTTAGCCTTGATTGACAACAGATCTGCACGCATTCGAACGAGGGCGGCGGTGCCGCCAGGCGCGAGGTTGAGGCGACGAAACAACTCCTGTCGAGGCGGTTCGACCGCTTTCGAAAGCGCATGAAGGGCGACCGGGCCCTCGCGGCGATATTGCTCCCAACAGTTGATTAAGGCCTGTTCGTCAGGATCGAAGTCCGTTCCGAGCGCAAACAGGAACTCTTCTTTCGAATTCGGGTCCAAATGCTCATAGAGACCGAGGAGATCGGCGGCGATTGCGACGCCTGAAGCTTCTCCACGGACCGAGAGTAGGGCGCTTGCAAGATCGCAAGCGGTCTTGGCGCCGTCTATTTCCCCAAATGATTGGGGACGATCGAAAAAAGGCAATACGCGCTGCAGCAGCTTTCGTCCGGACGCGGAAAAATTGTCACGTAAACGGTCAAGCGTGCCAAGACCCCTGCCTTGAACTAGCGCTTTGGCGCCGCCTTCCTTTTCGGCTTCTTCCCCCTGAGCCAAGTGGTTCACCGCAACTCCTTACGCATGCATGTGCCAGTACTTCGTTCTGAGTAGTTCAAACCAAAAAGAATTGCTGTACTTGCTCGCAACGCCTCTAGGCGAGCCGCCCCCCAGAACACCTTGGAAAGCCCGAATATTTCGCTCGCTCCTACCTCAAAGAATGCAGCGAATTACCAAGTGTAATCCGCACCAAATCTTGACGTCTTCTATTTATCGACACGGTAATGGATCAGCGATGGCGGATTCTTCGCAAAATTGGGAACGTCCGCGGCGACCGCTTGGCCTTCGGGCGAGCCCATACCCTTGCCGAGGGCCGCGCCATCTTCGAACTCGGCTTCAAAAATGCAGGCATATCGGGCGTCGCCCGCCAAGGTTTCAACTTCGAAGCTGTAGCGCAGCGCCTGAAGGCCAGGGATCTTTCTGGCGAGTGGGATATGGGTGCCGACGTAATAGGCTTTAAAGGCATCCATGTCGGGCTGTGGGGGGTACATCACTACGAGTTTCTGCATATTGGGTCCGGTCCTTTTTCCTGAAATGATCGCTGGTTCAATCGGCGACAGGGATCGTTGAGCGCTCGCGAAAGGCTACTTCGCTGGTTCGAGCAGCATCGACTTCGTCTCGAGATAGCCGCGCAATCCCTGTTCGCCGCCTTCGCGGCCAATGCCCGACTGCTTAAACCCGCCCATCGGAAGGGAGAAATCGGTTTTTAATCCGTTCTGCGCAAAAGTTCCCGCTCTCATCTTGCGTCCGATCTTTGCCGCCGACTCGGCGTCATGTGTAAGGACTGAGGCGTTGAGTCCGTACATCGAATCGTTCGCGATGCGGATCGCATGGTCGACGCCATCATATGGGATAAGGCATAGAACCGGACCGAAAATCTCTTCCCGTGCGATTCTCATATCATTGGTCACGCCGGTAAACAGCGTCGGCTCATAAAATACTCCTCTATTGGGTTGCGTCGGTCGTTTGCCTCCTGTGACTAACGTCGCTCCTTCAGCAACGCCGATCTCGACATATTTTTCCACGCGTTCTAATTGGCGCCGAGTCGCGAGCGGCCCCATTTGCGTTGACGGATCGTCCGAATGTCCGATCCGCACCTTTTTCATCGCAGCGGCGATGGCGGCTGCAATTCCGTCATAGCGATGGCTGGGGACGAGCGCACGACTCAACATCGCGCAAACTTGGCCGCTTAGCGTTGTAATAGCACCGGTAAGAATATCGGCGACTTCCTCGTCGCTCATATCATCGAGCACGATCGCAGCCGACTTGCCGCCAAGTTCGAGACTGCAGCGCCGAACTTGTTCCGCGCAAACTT
The DNA here is from genome assembly GCA_041398145.1 of Parvularculaceae bacterium. Lineage (GTDB taxonomy): Bacteria > Pseudomonadota > Alphaproteobacteria > Caulobacterales > Parvularculaceae > Amphiplicatus. Next base: position 66,469 of record JAWKVF010000006.1, read on the forward strand.
GGCCGATCTGCTTCCCGACGGCGGTTGAGCCGGTGAAGGCGACCTTGTCGATCTGCGGATTGCGCATCAGGTGATCGGCGGCTTCGCGATCCGCTGGGACAAGATTGATGACTCCAGGCGGCAGCCCCGCTTCTTGGGCGCATTCAGCAATGACATAGGCCTCGAGCGGCGTTTCCGGTGAAGGCTTCATAATCAACGTGCATCCCGCAACCAGAGCGGGCGCCACCTTGTTGGTCATCAGCATATAGGGCACATTCCACGGTGTGATCGCAGCAACAACGCCGACCGCCTCGTAGACAATACGCGCATCTGGCGCGACAGGGCTTTCCACCTGCTGTTCAAATTTGAAATTGCGGCCGTGTGCGATTGCATCGCGCAGGTGCTGCGTGCCGATCCCGGCAAAGATTGGTCCCAACACAGCCAAGGCCCCAACCTGCAACGTCCAGGCTTCTCCGATTTCGCCAGCTCGCCTGTCGAGCGCGTCCGCCAGGCGCTCGACAAGGGCGATTCTCTTTTCCGGAGGCATTTCAGACCAAGGACCGCTGTCAAATGCTCGCCGAGCCGCTTCCACGGCGCGGTCCATGTCGCGCGGGCCTGCCCCGGCGACAGTGAATACAATCTCTTCAGTGTCCGGAGAAATAACTGGAATCGGCGCGCCATCGATAGGCTCGACCCATTCGCCGCCGATCAACAACCGGTCGGGGTGCTTGATATTCACTGTCATGATACTGCCTTTCAGAACGTGGCGGAAGAAATTGGCCTAACGGTCATTTGACATCGATAGCCCCTGCGAATTCGGCAATCGCTTCTGCAGTGGCGACAGGACTTTCAAGTTGAACCGCATAAGTGCCTTCAACATCGACCACCCGGGCGTCTCCCCAGAATTTGGCCAGTTCGATGGCGTCTTGAGATGACAGTTTGCCGGAAGCGGCGCGCAGAATTAGAACAGGGCACTTTACCGCCGCCGCATAAGGGCGCAGGTCGTCGCTAAGATGTGTAAGTCCCTGGGATACCCGTACGATATCGTAGTGTGGTGAAACGGATCCATCCTGATGGTGGTGGAAATTGTAGTCGATGCGATGATTGAGCGCTTCATCCGGGTCCGGGGTCCAAGGCCAACGCGCCCTCATGTAGGTGAAGGCTTGTTCGCGCGACGCAAATCGTTCGGGGTGATGCAAATTGCTGGCGGCGGTCTCAAGTACAGCCTTCGCATCTTCCCGGGTCATGTAAAAGTTGCTCAAATGCGGAGCGGTAAGGATCAGGGCATAGGCGCGATTCGGATATCGAGCCGCGAAAACCTGACCGACGCGCGATCCGAGCGAATGTCCGAACACAATCGCTCTGTCGATCCCGACAGCCTCTGCGAATAGCTCCGCATCGTCCGCATATTCGTCGGCGGAGTAAGACCCGTTTGGGCGACCGGAATAGCCGTGGCCGCGTTGATCAGGCGCAAAAATGTGGAATTTGTCGCCCAGCGCATCAGCCAACCACTCCCAGATGCGGCCATATCCGCAAGTAGGATGGAGCAATAGAAGCTTGGGGCCATTGCCGGGCCATTCGTAGTAATGCATCGAAAGACCGTTTGGAAGTTCGACCGTTCCCTCGCGCATTTTGCGTGTCATTCGAAAACCCCAAATGCCAATCTGCAATTATCGGCGAAGCCTCTTCCGACCTCTTTTGGTTGAATATGTGGACTTCGCGTATCGTAATTCGACGTATCCTCCTTCCGCTTGGGAGTCAACCAGATTCACTCTTGGCGAGAATGGTCAACCCACTCGGCGGGCGCCGTTTATTGAAGTTCGGGAGGAACGACCCCTTCAGCGTCGTCGGCCAGATTTTCTGTGTGGCTCAGATAGGCGCCTAGGGCCGCCAGTTCTTCGTCAGTGATTTCTGTTTTTCGGAACGGCGGCATTGAATAAACGCCTTGACGAACGAAGAGTGAAACGGTTTCTGGTGTCAAGTCTTCTCGTTCTTCCAAGGCTGCGGGCAAGTCTTCGCCATATTTGACGGCAAGCGACACCGTTCCTGGAAAGCGTTCGCCCTTGCCATGACAATAGGCGCACCATTTGTCGAATACTTGTTTGCCCGCACTAGCTTGCGGAGCCAATGTCTCTTTAGCCTGATCGTCCGCCGCCTCTTTGCGCGAACCGCAAGACGTCAGAGAAAGGGCGAGGATCGAAATCAAGAGGACTTTCTTCATGGTTTTGTCCCCCGCAGGTTTTGCGGCCAGATACCATAGCGGCCTGGCGACAGGATGCCATTTGGATCAAGCGCATCCTTGATCGTCTCATGGAAACGCAAAAGCGCATTGTCGTTGAATGAATAGGCTTGCATCACCTGGTCCTGGAATATCGGCGACGTGCGGTACTCGCCCCAACCATGTTCTGCGCCAATCCTGATTAGTTCTCGGAACGCCGCCACTGTGGCCTTGTTGATCGCAGGGTCGTCTAGCACCGGGAAGCCAAGCACCAGAAGAAAACAACGTTCATAAAATGCGGTAGGCAGCGAAAACGGGCGCAAGTTAAACATTGGCACCTGCTGCAGCAGCGGGATGTCGTTAACCGCTTTATTGAATACGCGGTTCGCCTCAAGAATTCCTTCTGCCGACTGGGGAATGACCGGGGAGAAGAAAAGGTGCCCGCGTGTGGGCGGCAATCCTCCTCCACGTGTACCCAACGCAAAAAACTCGAGGTTAGGCACTCCCATATTCTGGGCGTAGACTTCAGCTTTTCGAACGGCTTCATCCCGATCCGTGACGACATCGTGAGCTTGAAAGATCGCGTCGCTGACGCGTTCTGTCATGATATCCTGCACTGCTTCCCATTGGGCTTCTACCACCTTCCGCGGACCGTAAAATGATACGTGAAACGACCAATAGGGAATATTGTTGTCGAGGCCATATTGTTCGAGTTTGCGGGAATAGCCGAGTTCAGCGGCTGCGATCAGTTCACTGTGATTCCGATCCAACTGCGGCGGCCCGTTCAAAAAAATGTCGACGAGCGTCTTGGTGTCGCCGCCAGCGCCGAGCAAGGGGCTCGCCATTTCCGGCGCGCCCGGCGCGATGGCCATGTTCTCGACATATTTCAACACTTCGACAAGGTCATGCAGATCATCGTAGCGTCGAACCATAACCTTGCCTTGGAGAAAGGCTTCAGGCTCAGGCATCAACCAAAAGCCCATTTTGGTAACAATGCCCATATTTGATTGCGAAAAAAGCCCATCGACGACTGGGCCAAGGCCGAGCTTGTATTGCGCCCATGTCTGAGATTTCGGCATCGCGCCCATGCCTGTGCGCAGCAATTCGCCGCTCGGCAGCACCACTTCCATGCCGCAATGGGCGTCGAAATGGTTGCGGAACCTGGAAGCGGTGTGACCGACGCCATGGTCGAGGGCGTTGCCGACCAGACTCCCCCAACCAGGATCAGGGACGTCCAGCCAGACTTTCAGTTTTTTTTCCCGGCAATAATTATAAAGGTCAAAATAGCTGACGCCGGGTTCGACAATCGCGTAGTGATTGCTGTCGTTGACTTCAATAACCCGATTCATCCTTTTCAGATCAACAACGACACTGCCCGAATAATTCGGCGCGGAGCCGCCATAGCCGAGATTGCGACCCGTTGAGATTGCGTAAAGCGGAATGCTAAATCGGTTTGCGATGCGCACGATCTCCTGCACTTCTTCAACGCTGCGAGGTGCGACAGCAGCAGAAGCGACGCGTTCGTCGGGCTCGTTACGTAATGGAGAATAGGCGTCGCGATAGGTGTGCAAATCTTCATCAGAAGTGAAGACCCATTCTTTTCCAACCACATTGGCGAAAGCTTGTAAGGCGGTCGAAAACTCAACTTCGGAAATTCCTGGCGGTGTTCTCATCTTGTCACACAATTATCCATGAAATGAGGCGAAGAGTTTCGCGGGATTCCAACATTGGCGCGCCGACGCGGCAAGTTTGATCATTGTCTCGTGGCTCATTCACGCAACTTACCGCGTGACGCGCTATTGCGAGTGGCCATTTCGCGCCCCGCAATTGAGGATCGGCCAAAATCGCGTCCGTTCGATTTTCAATCGTTAAGTCGTGCGAACTCGCATTCGTCGCCAAATCAAACTCATGGGTGCCAATGATCCGGGCATGGCGAAATTGCCCATAGGATTGCTCTGACAGACCTTCCCAAACAGCCCAGCTTGTCAACCCCGCAACAGCGCCGGTCGGCGCGCGCCAGTGCGGTGCGAGCCGCTCACTCCAGAGCTTTGTTAAGCCTTTGGTGACTTCCAACCGTTCGCTGCCGCCGCTTGAAAGGCGCTGCCCGAAGTCGATGCTTGGCGAAAAGCGATTATCCGTAACGACAAAACTGAAGCCATTGGTAGTAGCGCACAGGCGAACACCCGAAGCCTGCTCAGTGAAGGCCATTGCGCTCAGAACGCAGGCGCCGCCTAATATAGATCGCCGGCTTAAAGGCGCCCCATATTTGCTGAAACTTATTCCACGATTTTCCACTGTCAATCCTGCTAATTTGCCTAAGTTCGGCTACACGTATTGAGGACTAGCCCCAAACGGCTTTCGCATAAGCCGCATACCCTGGAACATGGATCGAAACCCCGCCATCGGAGACAATTGTCTGTCCTGTGATGTTTTTTGCGGCGTCAGACGCGAGAAACGCCACAGGCTCAGCAATATCTTCAGGCGCACCGACAGCGCCGCGCGGCGTCTCGTCTTCGACATTTTTGCGCCAGTGTGCGGGAAAGTCCTTTGCCGTGGTTTCGGTGAGGATAAGGCCGGGCGCAACAGCGTTGCAGCGCACGCCTTTTGCACCATAAGTCGTCGCAACCGTACGGGTGAATTGGATCAAAGCCGCCTTGGTCGAACCATACGCGGTTTGTCGTACGTGTCCTTGTAAGCCGAGACCAGAGACGGTGTTGATGATCGACCCTTTTGCTTCGATCAAATAAGGCAAGCACTCTCGGGTCATCATCATGGTGCCGCGGCAATTCACAGCGAACACCCTGTCCCAGACTTCGGTGTCGAGATCGTGAAGACTGCCGTCCCGCGCAACAATTTCGCCGGCAATGGCTGCATTGTTGTGAAGGATGTCGATCCTGCCAAATGCCTGAATGATTGTGACGATGGCCCGCTTGATCGATGTTTCGTCAGCGAGATCAAGATTGACCGCAATGGCCGCATCGCCAATTTCGCGGGCAACCGCATCTGCGCCTTTGAGATTGATATCCGCAATGGCGACTCTTGCGCCCCGGCCCGCCATAAGCTTGGCGGTCGCTTGACCGATGCCGCCGGCGCCGCCGGTGATGACGGCTGTCTTGCCAGCAAGGCTCAAACCCTCGTACAAATTTCTCTCCTAATTGTATCTATCCAGTTCCAATACGATTAGTATCATAATCGCGCCGCGACAAGAGGGAACAGTTTTGATCCCAAGCGACGGTGGAACCTCCCAAATGGGAGCCCGAATTGAGCCGATTCGACGAGCCTATGCCAAAACGCCAGGCTGCGGCGCTCGCCGTGCTTGCAGACCAAATCAGCGAGGGCGGTCAGGCGAAGTACGAATATCTACGCGGCGTCTTCAGCTTGCTTGGCGATAAGTGGGCGATCATCATCTTGCTCGTTTTGGAATCCGGAGAATTGCGCCACGCCGCCTTGAGACGTTCGCTCGACGAAGCTCTGCATTTCGAAAAAATCTCCCAAAGGATGCTCACGCTGAAATTGCGCGCATTTGAAAACAAGGGGATGGTGTTGCGCATCGTCAGCGACGATGCGCCGCCAAGAGTTGCCTATCGGCTTACAGAGGAGGGCAAGCGTATCGCGGAGCAGGTATTCAATATGATCCGGGCGTTGGACTACAAATAAATCTCGACTTTCGGCGGCGTCTACGCGCCGACGCTCAGCTTTTTTTGATCGTCGCGCCGCATCGTCCGAAACCGATCCGACGGAATCCGGCGCGTTCGGCCCAACCTGTCATCGTCACTTCATCGCCATCCTCGAGAAAAGTCCGCGTTTCGCCGTTGGGCAAGACAATCTCGCGGCGTCCCCCACAGCTCAATTCCATCATGCTGCCTTTTTCGCTCTCCCCAGCGCCGGAAATAGTGCCGGTCCCCATGAGATCGCCCGCCGCAATGTCACATCCATTTACAGTATGATGCGCAACCATTTGCGCCGGCGTCCAATAAAGGTCCGTTGCACGGACGCTTCCCAGAAGCGTCGCTGCGTCGCCGGATTTCGCCATCTCGTGCGTGCGCAGAAAAACTTCCACGCGGATATCGTAGGCGCCAGCCTCCTGATCGGCGTCGTCGACAAGATATTCGAGCGGCGCGGGATCGCCTTCTGGCCGGCGAAGCGGCGCTGCCCTAAAGGGCTCAAGAGCTTCAGCGGTTATGATCCACGGCGAAATTGTCGTTGCGAAATTCTTCGCCAGGAATGGTCCCAATGGCTGGTATTCCCAAGCTTGGATATCGCGGGCGGACCAGTCATTAAGGAGGCTTAAACCCGCTATGTGATCACGCGCCTTGCTGATCGGGACCGGGGCGCCGAGGGCGGATCGGCCTCCGACCCAGATCCCGAGTTCAACCTCGTAATCGAGGCGTCGGCATGGCTCCACAACCGGCGGTTCGTCCGGGTTGGGACGAATCTGACCGCGCGGACGCGTGACGTCTGCGCCGGAAACTCGGATCGACGAGGAGCGTCCATGATAGCCAACTGGGATGAATTTGTAATTTGGCAACAGCGGATTCTCAGGTCTCAGCAGCGATCCGACATTTCGCGCATGATGGATCCCCGCATAGAAATCCGTATAATCACGAATATCAATCGGAAGGCGCATCACGCAGTCGTCTGCTGCGACCAGCGATTTGCTTGCTTCTTCTTCAAACCCCGGATCGGTCAGGACGCGAAATACCGCGCGTCGAAAGTTGCGCCGTTCTGCGGCAGTAAGGGACATAAACGCATTCAGGCTGGTCTGGCCTCGAAGCGCATTGCACGCCGCTTCCGCCATCGGCTCGAGCAACGCGAACGCGTGGGGCAGGTCAAAGACATAATCTCCAATTGCCGCACCGGCGCGCGGTTCAGATCCTCCCGAGGAAAAAATTCCCAGCGGGAGATTTTGAACCGGGAAATCTTCGTGAATATCTGCGCCTGCAACCCATGAGGTTGCATTGCGGTCATGGGTTTCATCAATCATTTTCCACCTTCGCCGAAGCGTGCTTTAATTCCCGTCCAACAATTATCGTAATCAACTTGGCGAGTCGCCTCCACGTCAGGATGTGCGCTCGGTCTGAACACAGCGTGCGTTTCAAACATGAACGCCATTGTTCCGTCTTGCTTATGCGGCTTGAGTTCGGCATTTTCCGCGCGTTCGGCGGTCTCGGCATCGGGACCGTGCGCGCTCATGCGCGAATGAAGCGATGCGCCGCCGGGAACGAATCCCTCCGCTTTGGCGTCGTATACGCCAACGACGAGTCCCATCAATTCGTTCATTAGGTTGCGATGGTACCAGGGGGGACGGAAAGTATCTTCGCCAACCATCCATCGGGGCGGAAAGATCACGAAGTCGATATTGGCCAAACCGCGAACTGCCGAAGGAGACGTCAGGACAGTGTAGATTGACGGGTCAGGGTGGTCGTAGCTGACCGTTCCAATCGCATTAAAACGGAAAAGGTCGTATTTGTAAGGCACGCTGTTGCCATGCCAAGCAACGACGTCGAGCGGCGAGTCTGCAACAGTGGTTTGCCAGAGCGCCCCTTCAAATTTGGCGATCAATCGCTGTTCGCCGCACCCTTGTTCATAGGCGGCGACGGGCGTCATAAAATCTCGCGGGTTCGCAAGGCAATTTGAGCCGATCGGACCGAGATCAGGCAGTCGAAGCTCTGCGCCGTGATTTTCGCAAATATAACCGCGAATGCGCCCGCCCAGCGGATCGACGCGGAACTTCATCCCTCGCGGCACCACGCATATCTCACCAGGCGCGACATCCAACACGCCGCATTCGGTGGCGAAACGCGCCGCACCTTCGAAAGGTACGAACAGCATCTCTCCATCGGAGTTGTAGAATGCGCCCGTCATCGGCCGGGTCGCACAATAGCGCCATGCAGTAACGCCGGCTGAGGGCGCATTTGTGGTGGCCGCTAGCGGCATCAGACCGTCAATAAAGTCGCCATCGGAAATCGCAGGTTGCGGATCCCACCGCATCCTATTGGGAGACGGCTTGGCGTAGGCGGCGTCTACGCCGGAATGGGCGAGGGGCGCGAAAACAGGATGCCCAGCCGATGGACGAATTCGATAAAACCATGTTCTAAGCGCTTCGGACCTAGGCATGGTGAACGCTGTGCTCGATAATTGTTCGGCATAAAGGCCGAGCGGCGCGCGTTGGGGAGAATTGCGCCCGATCGGGAGTGCGCCGGCGATAGCTTCGGTGGCGAATTCATTGCCAAATCCCGACATCAATCCGTCAGTGATTGCGGAAGTTTCATGATGTGGCCGTCTCGTCATCGCCATTCTCCTGACCGTTCTGCCCGAGATCTCAGGAACCGCGCGAATAAGCTTCGCGCATATTTAATTACTGAACGATACGGCTCATATTATGGGCCATATTGATGTGGGTCAATAATCCGACCTGCGAGATGATTTTCCGCTACAGCCGCGCGTGAGCAATGATGGTTTGTTTGCAACGACCCCCGGCGAATTTGAAACACGCCGCTTAGACGGCGCGAATCTGCGCCAGTTTTTTCGCCGTGGTCAGTCGATGACCTTTTCATTATCGTCGAATTCAATTCCCAACAGGGAAAAGAAATCGATTGGAAATTCGCGAATAAAACGTTTGTCGATCAATCCATACCCTAACATCAACCGCCGATAAACGGTGGAATAAAGCATATCGACCAAATGTTCCGTTTCAATATCAGGTATGTCAGGGCGGATCTTACGAAGCTGGTCGAAGACTTCGTTTACGATAGCCCGGCGCCCATAGTAAAATCGTTCTCGGAATTCGCGTTGCACGGCCGGATCTGCTTGGCCTTCGCCCAAGATTTGTCCAACAACGGTGCCCGGCCATCCCGCATATTGTTCCGCCAAAGAGCGCCAATGCGCAAGCAATGCTTCAGCCGGATGAATATCGTGGCGCATCGGCGTGTGGATAATGTGGTCTTCAATGAAAGCGTCAATCACGACTGACGCCTTGGAGTCCCACCAGCGATAGATTGTCGCTTTGCTGACACCCGCTTCACGGGCGATCGCTTCAATCGTGATGTTCTGGATTGCGTCACTTCGCAGGAGTTTTAGCGTGGCTGAAAGGATAGCGCGCCTGGTCGATTCACTTCTTGGACGCCCGCCGCCTCGTGGCTTGCCGGGTTCGCCTTTTTTTTGAATCTTTGAAAGTTCTATCAGCTTTGCCATGGGCGAAAGATAAATTGTCGCTTTGTCAAGGTCAATCTAAACTAAATCTAACTCTTTGGAAACGCTGACCCCAATCTTATTCGGCCCTTTTTCCTTGCGTATGCGTCGCCAGTTTCCCGACCAGGCCCATGACTGTTGGCGATCCGGTTAGCGACAGAACCACCGATTCAAGAGGGGCTTGCACCAATCGACCAATCGGCCTGCCGCCCCCGTTTGCCCTGCTTTCGCGACCCATCTCAGGGTTAACGCCGCACCTGACCGGCATGCCGAAAACCATTCGGCGCATGCAAAGATTTTGTCGATCGCATTTCACTATTTCGGCTGCGCGACCGTCCCTGAGTTTAATAGCGTAATCCGGATCGGCGAGCATTTGCCGTGCAAGCATCACGAAATCGCCATGGCCCTCGCGTATTGCGCGTTCGGCGAACACCGGGTCGTGCACGCCCTGGATCATGACTGGAACCTTCAACGCCTTTTTGAATACTTTCGCATCACCGCTATCGATCATGGCGCCATCTGTTTCGGGCGCACTCATTTTCATCGTTTCGTAGGCGCCATTCGAAAGTGCGACGAAATCGAGACCGGCTTTCTCGATTTCCTGAGCGACTTGAGCAAATCCTTGAGGTCCCTGGCCGTCAGGCAAGTAATCGTTTGCCGGCAATAAAAGACCAATAATGAAATTTGGACCAGCACGTTCACGGATGCCGCGCACAATATTAGCGTGGAAGCGGCCGCGGTTTTCAGCAGACCCGCCATATTCGTCATTGCGCCAGTTGCTGTGCGGCGAAAGAAACGATGCGGAAAAGTAGCTCATCTGTGCTGCGACCTGGACGCCATCGAAGCCTGCGTCGCGAGCCCGCATTGCGGCTTCAATGACCTCTTCTTCGATCGCCTTGATCTCTGCGATTGTCGCTTCGCGGGGCATCGGCGTCGACCGTCCGCCCGGCACGATGAATCCCTTTGGAAATTGGTCCTCGGGTATGGTGACATTGATCGGGCTAGGAGAGATGAGCTGCCGATTGCCCAGCGGTTTTCCCATCCGGCCGAAGCCGGCAGTCAATTGCGAAATGATGGCGACGCCATGCGCATGCACCGCATCGGTGACCTTTCTGAAATGGGGTATCGTTTCATCAATATCCATTCTCAGCACCGAAGCGACCGGCGATTCCTCATAAGCTCGCTTTGTAGAAACTGTTCCGCCTACGATGATCATGCCGACGCCGCCCCGCGCGCGGCGTTCGAAAAAAGCGATAGTTTGTGCTGACGGAGATCCGTCTTTTTCCGGCGATGCGGCCGCCATCGGGCCCATAACGATTCGGTTGGAAATATTACGCTGATTGATCCGCATCGGTTCAAGTAGCGCGCTTATTCCGAATTCGTCCGTCATGCTTATTCTCCATCCAATGTGAGACTAGATCTACAAATGCCGACCGCTGTCGACGACAATCGATGTGCCAGTGGACAATCTGAGATGAGTCACAGCAGACAAGATCGCTAATGCGACATCATCTGGTTCGCACACTCGCCTGAGCGGCGTACTTGCTGCCTGCTTTTCAACACCTTCGCGGCCTCGTCCGGGAACAAAATCCGTTGCGACGGCTGCTGGAGCGATACTGATCACTCTGACTTCAGGTCCGAGGACGCGTCCGAGAGATTTCCCCATGGTGTCAAGTGCGGCTTTTGAAGCGCAATAAGCGATAGAACTTCCTTTGCCGGTTTCGCCGGAAATTGAAGAGACATTGACGATAACTGAATCGCCGCCAGCCTTGAGCAGCGGGGCGAAAGCGCGAATGGTCGCGAATGGTCCGCGCACATTGGTAATCAAAATTGCGTCAAAGGTTTCGTCGTCGAGACCGTCGAGATCGGCATGGTCGACGGCCTTGGTGGTCCCGGCGCTATTGACCAGCACGTGAGCGCAGCCGAACGTCCTTTCAACTTCCGATGCGGCGGCGCGCAAACTTTCGCTATTATCCATCGGCAGGCACATGGCCATATGCCCGCCCGGACCAGGCAGCGCAGCCGCCAACGCGTCGGCGCGATCGCGGCCCTTATTATAGCCTATCACAACAGAGGCGCCTTTTTCGGCAAGCCTTTGCGCCGTCGCAGCGCCAATGCCGCCGGACCCGCCTGAAACGATGGCGACCTTTCCTGTCAGATCTAGCGGCCCTTGACCTCCCAACCGAATGTCACTCATTGGTTCTCATATTCCTCTTCTCTTGAACGAAACTATTCTTCGCTCGCGCCCGCCGACGCGAAATTGCGGCCCAAAGCGCTACCTCGGCGGGATAGCCGCTGACTTTAGAGGCCGTCGGCCGACAGTTTTTCCGTTGAACAATTGTAGCACCGCTGTTAATTACAATCCATAGCGTATCGTTTTTGGTTTAAACTTGCCAATCTCCCGAGATTCGGAATGCGGCTATGCTGATCGGCGAAAGCGGCCTTGCCTCAGAAAAACGGACCTCGGCTTGGCGATGTGATTTCTTCGGGAGGGTAAATTGAAAGAAAAAGTCCTGATCGTCGGCGGCGGTATTGGCGGTTTTTCCACCGCGATCGGCCTCATCAAAAGCGGTTTTGATGTCGAAATTGTTGAAATCCACAAAGAGTGGAAAATCTATCATGTCGGAATCATCGTGCAGAGCAATTTCGTGCGCGCCCTTGCGCAATTGGGCGTCGGCAAGGAAGCGGTCGAAGCAGGATTTGCGTATCGCGGATGGCGCTGGCGGAAAAATGATGATGGCAGCGAGCTCGGCCGAAGCGAGGGCGTTTCCTCGGCTGGTCCGGAGTATCCGGCCGATCTTGGCCTTGCGCGACCGGCTTTACATAGAGTGCTGTACAAGCGTGTAACCGACCTGCAGATTCCGCTGCGCCAAGGCGTGACTTTCAAGACTATCACAGACGACGGCGACAAGGTTCATGTTGACTTTACCGACGGGACAAGCGGCGCCTATGATCTCGTCATCGGCGCCGACGGCGCATATTCAAAGGTCCGCGAATTGCTGTTTGGCGGCCAATGGCGGCCCCAATTCACCGGCCAAGGCGTTTGGCGATACAATCTTCCGCGTCCGAAAGACCTTGAATGGGCGGAAGCATATATTACAGACCGCAGCCGGTCGATCGGCACCGTCCCGCTGACAAAAGAGACGATGTATATTTTTGTTACGTCGCCTGAGCCGGGTAATCCATTTTTTGAACCTTCCACATTGGCTGACGAGATGCGCGACAGAATTCGGGGAAGGGGGGCGAAGGTTGAAGAATTCATGGAGCAAATCACTGATCCAAGCTTGGTCGTTTATCGCCCATTGGAGACGTGTGTCATTCCCGCCCCATGGCACAAGGGTCGAATTGTGCTGATCGGCGACGCGGCGCACTCGTCGACTCCCCACCTAGGACAAGGCGCTGCGATGGCGGTTGAAGACGCCGTAGTCTTGGCGGAGGAGCTCGACAAGGATGCGCCAATGGACGACAGACTTAATGCATTTGTCGCGCGTCGATTTGATCGCGCCAAATTCATCGCCGACAGTTCAGCTTTGCTGGGCGAATGGCAGATGAACCCAACCCCAGATGCCGACCCTATGGGGCTTTATGAGCGAGTTCGAGTTTTCATCGGCGAGCCGATCTGACGGCTTTTTCAATCGCCAGTGCTTGAACCTGCTTCGAAAGGAAACTGACATGGTATCAATGAGACCAAGCGGTCTCATTGATCCAAGGAAATTTTGGCGCGACACATTGCCATGATCTCGTCGTCAGAAGCGGGCGGCGTAGCGCTGCGAAACGTTGGTGACATGAATTGGGCGCTGCCGACATGTCTGCGCAGTCACAATAGGTCGAATGTCGCTCTTAATCGTAGAGAGCGACGAACCTGCATTCGACACTGTTGAGAGGAATCCCTCCAGCGGGATTGGCGAATGTGCAATGCCCCGGATTGAAGTCATCATCCAACGCCGTATCGAATCCTTTGAAGACGATCACCTCATCCTCCTGCATATCCGGAAAATTGTACCACCTGTTATTGGGGTTGAAATAGACTCCGCGCAAGACGAACTTGTCCGCTGGGGAGTCGCCAGCGCCGAATTTCACGGCCATTAGTACGATGTCGGAAGCCGAATCGATGCGCCCGTCGGCGAAAGCCATTATGCTGTCATGCGGCGGAGGCGAAAGCGGCTGCCAGACCTGGTAAACAACCGCTCGGCTAGGGCTTCAACTCGCGCCCATGGACTGCCCCTGAAATAGTGGTCCGATGAATCTGTTAGTCTTGGCTTTGAAAGAGGAGCTGAGACATGGCGAAAAGAGCCAAGCCGGAAGAGATCATTGCGAAGCTGCGTGAGGTTGAGGTCCGCCTCAGTCGTGGCGAGACGACGGGCCAGGCGGTTCGGGCTATCGGCGTCACTGAACAGACTTATTATCGCTGGCGCCGCGAATATGGCGGCATGGGCGTCGATCAGGCGCGCCGGCTGAAAGAGCTTGAGAAGGAGAACATGCGTCTTCGTAAGGCGGTCTCCGATCTGACGCTCGACAAGCTGATCCTCGCTGAGGCCGCCAAGGGAAACTTCTGAGCCCTTCGCGTCGCCGGTCGTGTGTTGACCGGGTTGTTGAAGGGCTTGGCGTTACGGAACGTCGGGCCTGTGAGACGCTCGGTCAGCACCGATCGACCCAACGCAAGAAGCCGTGCGGCCGGCAGGGCGAGAAAGCGCTGTCCAAAGCGATCATCGCTCTTGCCGAACGGTTCGGCCGCTATGGCTATCGTCGCATCACCGCCTTGCTCCGGCGAGACGGCTGGCATGTGAACGAGAAGCGGGTCTACCGCATCTGGCGGCGCGAAGGGCTGAAAGTTCCCCAGAAACAACCAAAGCGCGGGCGTTTATGGCTGAATGACGGCTCCTGCGTGCGGCTGCGGCCGCAACATCGAAACCATGTATGGAGTTACGACTTCGTCATGGATCGAACCCATGACGGCAAACCGTTCCGCATGCTGTGCGTCATTGATGAGTTCACGCGGGAATGCCTGGCGATCCGGGTGGAGCGAAGGCTCAATGCGAGGATCGTTCTTGAAGTGCTTGCTGATCTGTTCCTCACACATGGCCCGCCGGATCACATTCGTTCCGATAACGGCCCCGAGTTCATCGAGAAGGCGCTGCGCGCTTGGCTGGCGAGTCTTGGCGTCAAGACGCTCTACATCGAACCGGGAAGCCCTTGGGAGAACGGCTATTGCGAGAGCTTCAACTCCAAGCTCAGAGACGAGCTGCTTGCACGCGAAATCTTCTATACGATGAAGGAAGCCAAAACGCTGATCGAATGGTGGCGTGAGCACTTCAACACGTTTCGCCCGCATTCGTCGCTGGGTTATCAACCGCCGGCGCCGAAAGCCATCTTGCCAAAGCCCTTCATGCCGCCTTACGCTCAGGGCGTGGCGGCATGAACGCCGTACGACAACCCGCCGAGTCTAACAAATGGCTCGGAGCACCTCGATGGGTCAGGCCAGGTCCGCGCGCTTTGCGCCGCGCCCGTCAGGCGCGCATGGCCGAATTGGGAATGGTTTTTGGCGACGACGACGTCGAACTGATCGAAGGCGAGCAGTGGGACGAATTATCCGTCGAAATGCGCGAGCGCGCCGCGCGGGAAATGGAAGTTTATGCGGCGATGGTCGAGGAGATGGACCGTAATGTCGGGCGCATAATTGAAGAGTTGACCAGTCAGGGGACGCTCGAGGAGACGGTCATATTATTCATGTCCGACAATGGCGCCAGCGGATCAGACTGGTCAGAGGTGCGCAGGATATTTGCGGGAATGGGCGTCGGACCGGACCTGCTGGCGGATTTTGACAAGGCGAATTCAAATCCTTCCGCAATTGGCGCGCAAGACAGTTTCATCGTTTATGGCCCGCAATGGGCGCAAGCCGCAATGGCGCCCTTCAGGCTGTACAAGGGTTATACCAATGAAGGCGGTATTAAGTCGGCCGCCTTTGTGCGCGGACCTGGGATCGTTCATGCGCAATCAAGCGATGCGCTATTGTCCGTGCGGGACATATTTCCAACCCTGCTCGATTTGGCGGGCCTGCGACCCAAGGCGTCGAATAACGCGGGCGGAGCCCGCTCATGGAGCGCATTGCTCTCAGGTCGCGAGGGTGCGGTTCGCGCCGGGGACGACTTCATTGCGATGGAATTTAACGGACGTCGGATGATTATCCGCGCCGACGGCTGGAAGGCGGTGTATTCAAGCGCCACTGTGAGAGGCCTTGGCGGCGGAACGCCGAGCTGGCAATTATTCAACCTTCGAAATGATCCTTCCGAAGTCAGCGATCTCGCGCTCAGCCGGCCGCAAATTCTCACTGAGCTCGTCGCTGAATGGGAAAAATACGCACGGGAAAATAACATTAGAGCCGACCTGCTCAAAAAATAAGTCTCTCCTAACGCATCGCAATTCACAGGGGAATTCGGGACATCACCAAATCAACAGCGCGAGGGTATCTTAAATTGCCGTTCCAATCCAAAATCGAGCGCATCGAGCGGTGTCGCGATGGCGTCTAAAATGCGGCGACTTTACCGAATTTCACTAATTGGGCGTTGGTGCGGCGCAGGGCCAAATGACGGGCAACCCAATTTGATATCGTCGGATCGCCTTCGAAAAATTGCCGGCCGGTTGATAAATCCGGTCGTCTCAGTAACAGGTCGTTAAATGCTCAATGCGATTTGGTTCGTGGAACCGATAATCAACAGCTTATTGCGGTCGGATGATGCGTACTCGAGAAGTGGAGTAGTCATTAATGCTCAGTTGACCGGCTCATCAGACCAACAATTCACGGCATTGCGAGATTGCACATCTGATTTTGCCGTGACCTCAATGGACAACGTTATCATGTGGAGGCGCCGAGCGGGCGGCGAGGCGATGCGTATCGTCGCGCAATTCGAAGAATCGCTGACGATCGATCTCGTGGCGAGGAAAGAATTCCCTGAAATTTCGTCTCTTGCCGGCGCCCGCCTGCTTGTCGACTCTGCCGACAACGGCCATGTCGTCGCGCTTCACAAGCTGTTGTTCGACGCCGGCGTTGATTTCCACAGTTGTGCGGTCGAGGAGGCGGGCGGCGTCAGGCAGCGGCTTCAGGCGCTGATTGAAGGGAAGGGCGATGCGGCGACATTAGGACCGCCATTCACTCAAATGGCGCAATCGAACGGGCTGCGCCTCGTCGCCAATGTCAATCAGCGTTATCCGGATTTCGCCGGCCAGGGCGTCATCATGCGTACCGATATTGCGCGTGCGAAACGTGAGGAAATCGTGCGTTACCTAGCAGCGTGCAATCATGCGCTTAAAGTCGCCAGCGCCGATCGCGAAGCGGCGATTAGCCGACTCGTCGCGAACTCGATGCCTGAAATGGCGACGCGGTCGATGGTCTCGGCCCTCGGCAAGTCGCTGACGCCGGACCGCCGCGGTGTGGAACTGCTCACCGAACATCGTCGAGATGTTGGTCGGCCAGGAAGTTCTGATCGCTATGATGACCTTGTCGATCTGACGCTGCTTGACCAAGCATTGGCCCTTCAGGCTGACGACGACGACGCGGATTAACTGGAGAATTTCTGATGTCACGAAAATACGCACTCGCCACATTTTCATCTGCGGACCAACCGAAAACGGCGGGGATCGTAATTGACGACAACATTATTTCGCTCGACCTAGTTCTGGGGGGCGAGCCCTTTGGACCCATAGAACCAGGCATGAGCGTCTTTCAGCTAGTCCAGCGGTGGGATGCCGCGCTTCCGGCGCTAGATACGTTTTGTGAGCGCGCATGCGGGCGTGAAACCCTGACATGGCGACGCGCCAAGGACGTAACCCTTCACGCGCCGGTTGAGGAAGCGCGTCAGATATTCTGCACCGGCGCAAATTACCGAACCCATGTAGTCCATCTCACCATGGACACAGGAGTCGGGCCCGAAGGACTAACGCGAGACGAACTCCGCAAATGGGCGGAAGACATGATGGACGAACGGCTGGCGAACGGTGAACCATACGCATTCACCAAACCGGTATCGGCGATCGCCGGCCCGAATGATCCTCTCTTGCTGCCGAGTAATACGACAAAGCCTGACTGGGAGTTGGAACTCGCGGTAATTATCGGAAAAAAGGGCCTCAATATTTCTCGTGCGGAAGCGATGGATTTCGTGGCGGGTTACAGCATCGTGAATGATATTAGCGCTCGCGATCTGATCGCACGCACCGATTACAAGCAGCTCGGAACTGACTGGCTGCGCGCCAAAGGGCAGCCCGGTTTTCTCCCATTCGGTCCTTATCTTGTCCCCGCGCAATTCGTTCCCAATCCTTATGACTTGAAGATAAACCTAAGCGTGTCCGGCAAGATGATGCAGGATGAGACGACCGGCGACATGATGTTCAATATCGCTCGCCAGATTGAGCATATTTCGCGGTATGCTTGGCTTTTGCCGGGCGACATCATCTGCACAGGCTCGCCAGCCGGCAATGGCACGCATTACAATCGGTTCCTGCGGGATGGCGACTTGATGGTCGGATCGATCGAGGGCTTGGGAACCCAGACCATCCGCTGCGTCGCGGCCGGTTATTAGCCGCTGCGCAAAAGCCCATATTTGACCATTACAAAACGCCGTGTATGGTATTTAGCGCTTGAGGCGCGGCTGCGTCAGCTGGAGAAGTCGAATGACATTCCTCAAAAACGCTTGGTACGCGGCGGGTTGGGAAGAGGATTTGTCCGGGGACCCGATCGCCCGAACCTTCCTCAACGAGCCCGTCGTGTTGTTTCGTGATTCGACCGGTGCCGCGGTCGCCTTGGCCGACCGCTGCCCGCACCGATTTGCCCCGCTCAGTCTCGGCAAAGTCGAAGGGGACGCGATCCGCTGTCCCTACCACGGATTGGTATTTGACAAAGGAGGCGCGTGTGTCCGTAATCCTCACGGAAAGGGCGCCCGACCCTCATCGCTCAGTGTGCGGACATATCCGCTGCTCACGCAGAACGGCATGATTTGGATATGGATGGGGGATAAAGAATTGGCGGGCGGTTCGCGTCCGCCTGCCTACGACTTTCTCACCGATAACGAACACAAGACCTTGCACGGGTCGCTTCACGTGCGCGCTAATTATGAGCTGGTGACTGACAATCTGCTCGATTTAAGCCACGCCGAATTCTTGCACCCGTTCATCATGCCTGAGGGCGTCGCATCGACGATTAAGTATAGCTGCCTTGTTGAAGGCGACACGATCGGCGCAATCCACGAAATGCCAGATCAGGACAATACGCCGCTCTTCCGGTTGCTGATGCCGGACGTTCGGCGAATCGACGGCCGCGCCAATAATTTCTGGCGAGCGCCGGCGAACATGTACCTTGATGTTGGAATGCGCGAGCTTGATTCCGGAGAAAGGCGGGACTGCGCCATCCCGCAAGTTCACCTATTGACGCCCGAAACCGAATTCAGCACCCATTATTTCTGGGCCGCGGCGAGATTATTGGCGAAAGACGACCAGCGGGTGGACGACGCAATTCTCGCCGGATTCTCGAACGCCTTCGAGAATGAGGATGAGCCGATGATTCGAGCCGTGCAAGAACGCATGGGCGGCGTCAATCTGTTTGAGCTCGACCCGGCGCTTTTGCCTATGGACGAAGCGTCAGTTCGGGCCCGGCGCGAACTCGCGCGTTTGATCAGGAACGAGCAGGAGCGCGCGGCGGGGTGAATAGAACGTTTGCAAGATGAAGCGCGCGGAAACCGGCGGGCGTCAACAGAAGAGAGTGTATTCTTAAATGAGCATTGAATTGCGCAACAGAGCGCTCGACTACGTCAACGCCTTTGACGGTCGTACCCTCGGGCACTTCATCAACGGAGCGGCGGTCGAAGGCGAAGGCGACAGATTTGAAGTTTTCGAACCCGCGACCGGCGAAATTCTTGGCGGCGCCCGAGATGCGACCGCGAAGGAAGTCAACGCTGCTGTCGAAGCGGCGAGATCGGCTTTCCAAAGATGGGCGGCCACGCCGGGGACGAAGCGCCGCAAGATTCTGCACGACATTGCCGATTTGATCGAAGAACGCGCAGACGACATCGCGGCGATGGAATGTCTTGACGCCGGGCAGGCCTGGCGTTTCATGTCGAAAGCGGCCTTGCGCGGGGCGGAAAATTTTCGGTTCTTCGCCGATCAGGCGCCCTTCGCATCAGACGGCAAATCGCTGCCGGCCCAAGACCATATGAACTACACGATCCGCCATCCGATCGGCCCGGTGGCCGTGATTACCCCCTGGAATACCCCGTTCATGCTGTCCACCTGGAAGATTGCGCCCGCGCTGGCTTCCGGATGCACAGTCGTGCACAAGCCCGCGGAATGGTCGCCCTTTTCGGCCCGATTATTGGTGGAGATCGCGCATGAAGCCGGGTTGCCGGCTGGCGTATTAAATACCGTAAATGGGCTGGGCGAAAGCACGGGAAAACGGCTTACCGAACATCCTGACATTAAAGCGATCGCGTTCGTCGGCGAATCCAAAACCGGTTCTGCGATCATGCGGCAGGGGTCGGAGTCCCTGAAGCGCGTGCATTTCGAATTAGGCGGCAAGAACCCCGTTGTAGTATTCGAGGATGCGGATCTGGACCTCGCGCTTGATGCCGTCATCTTCATGATCTATTCGCTGAACGGCCAACGATGCACTTCGTCCTCCCGGCTCTTGGTGCAACGATCGATTCACGATGATTTCGTCGCCGAACTGGCTAAACGCGTGAAGAAACTGAAAGTGGGCGACCCATTCGATCCCGCGACAGAGGTTGGCCCGCTTATCCACCGCCGCCATTTTGAAAAGGTTGCGAGCTACATGGACGTGGCGCGCAAGGACGGGGCGATCATTGCGGCTGGCGGCGCGCCCCACGAACCGGGGAACGGCGGATACTACTTTCAGCCGACGCTCTTCACCGGCGCTCGGCAGTCTATGCGGATCGCGCAGGAGGAAATATTCGGTCCAGTGCTGACCGCTTATTCGTTTGAGGATGAGGCCGACGCCATCGCAAAGGCGAATGATGTAGAGTACGGCCTCGCGGCATATCTTTGGACTGCGGACATCGGACGCGCGCTTCGTGTTGCAAACGCATTTGAAGCGGGCATGGTTTGGGTCAATAGTGAGAATGTGCGCCATCTCGCAACACCGTTCGGCGGAATGAAAGCCAGCGGCATCGGGCGCGACGGCGGCGACTGGAGCTTTGACTTTTACATGGACACCAAAAATGTCGCTCTGGCCTACGGGACGCATAAGATCCAACGAATGGGAGTCTAACCGCTGTTATGGTTGAGGGGACGATCTACGGCGTGGCGCTCAATGACGCGAATGAAATTGAGCGATTACGCACATCTTTCTCCGCCGCCCCTTACAACGCCCCGCCGTTGGCGCCCGTTGTTTACATTAAGCCGCGTATGTGCGCCACGACCATGGGCGCGGCCATTCCAATGCCGAAAGAAGAGAGCGAGCTAAGGCTCGCGGCGACTGTAGCGCTGACAATCGGACGAGACGCGTCTAGGGTCGAGCCGGGAAAAGCGATGCATCATGTCGCGAGCGCCGGCCTTGCCCTTGACGTCGCAATTCCCTTCGAGAGCTACTATCGCCCGCCTATCGCGAACATCGCTCGCGACGGTTTTCTTCCTCTCGGTGTGACGGGTGCGGTTGAAATTCCAGATGAAATCGTGACCGCTATTGACGATCATGATGTCCATCGTTGGAAGCTCTCTCGTCTGATGCGATCACCTGCGCAGTTGATAGCTGAACTTTCGCAATTCATGACTTTACGTGCGGGAGACCTGATTTTGGTGGGGCTGCCAGGCGACGCCCCTAGAGCCCGTCTGGGTCAAAGGATTCGCGTAACTGCGCGCGGAATGGCGCAACTCACCACACTCATTGCAACGGAAAATGCGGTATGAAGCGCGCGCGTATCTTTCATCAGGGGCGCGACATTTGGGCGACAGCGGCCGGCGACGGCTCTTTCCTCACACTAGCGCATGGCGAAGTGATCCCCGCCGCTTCGGCGCAGTGGTTGCCGCCCTTGACGCCTGGGGCGTCAGTCTACGCTTTGGGCCTGAATTATGCAGATCACAACAAGGAGCTTGGCTTTTCACCGAAAATGCAATCGCCGCTAATCTTTCAAAAAGGCGGCAACGCTTTTGTCGGCCATAATGGCAATACGCTTCGCCCCCCGGACGCCGATCAGATGCATCCCGAATGCGAACTGGTCGTTGTTATCGGCAAACCCGCGCGCAAAGTGAAAGAAGCGAAAGCGCTCGATTGCGTAATGGGGTACTCTATCGCCAATGATTACGCGATCCGCGAATATTTGGAAAATTATTTCCGGCCCAACGCTCGCGTAAAAAATCGCGACGGCGCCACCGCCTTGGGTCCGTGGATCGTCGACGCCGCCGACATCTCCAATCCTCAAGCGCTGCGGATAGAAACTCGCGTCAACGGTAAATTGGTTCAAGAAGGAAACACCGCTGATATGATCATATCGGTGGCGGGACTGATCGAATACCTTTCATCGTTCCTGACATTGATGCCGGGCGATCTTATCCTCACCGGAACGCCGCAAGGCGTCCATTTTTGCAATCCAGGCGACTTGGTTATTTGCGAGATCGAGGGGATCGGAGCCCTCGTCAATAATCTGGTTTCTGTTTGATTCGCTTCTCGGCAATCAAGAAAATAGTCTCTTGAAGTTCAGACTGAACCAGAACGGGAGAACGAAACTTGGCTAGCGATGACGTCAGGAGTGAAGCAAGCAAGCCACCATTCGTTATACCGGATATTCCGATTGCAGGGCCTGAGGCGACAGGCGATAATTTTCCCGAACAGATGGCCCCGCTCATTTTCAGCGCATGGTATGTCATCGCTAAAAGCGAAGATGCAGGGCGGACGCTTTCCCCGATCAGGGTATTAGCGCAGCCGCTGGTCTTCTATCGAACGGAAGCCGGCAAACCTGTAGTGCTCGATGATCGTTGCGCGCACAGGCGATTTCCTTTGTCAAAAGGTCGGCTCAAGGGAGATCGCATCGAGTGCGGTTATCACGGCTATACTTATGAAAAATCCGGACAATGTATTTGGGCGCCCGGAACGCCGGTAGAGCAGGAATTGAAAAAAGGGCTGCCCTTTGGCGTGCGAAGCTATCCCTGCGCGGAAAGGGGAGGATGGCTATGGGTTTGGATGGGCGATCCGACAAGAGCCGATCCTTGCGAAATTCCGCTGCCGGATATCGGCGGCAATTGCGCCGTCAAACTATACGGGTACAAGCTCAATCCAGCCAACTATATGCTCCTGATCGAAAATTTGCTCGATTTGACGCATGTGCATTTCCTGCACGGCGCAAGCGACCTGACCTATGCCGCCGGATCGCTGCCGAGGGAGGCGCCATCTCCCGTGAATGGCGTGTCATGGATGAAAGAAATTCCGCAAACTGAAACAGGATTGCTTGGCTCAATGTGCGGCGACGATCCTGAAAGACTGGTCCGCATGGCGGAAGATTCGACGCAATATGGCCCATCGCTCAATATCGGCCGACAGTCCCGCAGTCCTTTGCCGGGAGATATTGAAAAATGTAAGCTCGAAAAATTCGTAGTCGCCCATGCCCTTACGCCCCTCGATCACCGCAATACGCATCAATTCTTCATGCTTTGCTACAGCGACCCTTTGGTCATCGACCCGCAATTGGTTTTGAAGCAGACCGAGAACGTCGTGTTTGAGCAGGATGCCGAAGCGGTTCTTTTCATGCAGCGATTCATAGACGAGGATAATCGCCCTGGCCGTGTCGAATTCAACATGGCTTGCGATCGATTTGGCATGGCGATGCGCAAAATCCTTCGTGTGATGAAGGAACGGGAACTCGCAGAGCTCGAATCCGTCGGGCGCGCAGTACGAAGGGCGCAACCATGACAATAGAACGATCCTACGCCAAAGTCCGGCGAATTGTGACTGGTGTCAACAAACTGGGAAAATCCTGCATTCTCTCCGACCAGCAGACGCCGAACCAGACGGTGACGCCCTTCGCGCCATTGGTCGCGCAGGTCCCTTGGCAGGCCGGAATCAATGCGGCGCGAGGCGACGAACCCGCCCCGGCTGGAATGGAAGTACCAACCTTTTCGCCTGGTCCCGGCGACTCAGTCTTCAGGATCGTCGATTTCCCGCCGGACACTACTTACGATGTGTCCGGCTTGCAAAAGATGCTCGACGCGCATGGCACGCGCGACAAGGCGGGAGGCAGGCATTTCTGGTTCCACAAGTCACCAACGCTTGATTACGCAATCGTCCTAGACGGCGAGATTTGGGCCATGCTTGACGAAGACGAAGCTCTGATGAAGACGGGTGATGTCTTAATTCAACGAGCTACGAATCATGCATGGTCTAACCGTTCGGATAAATCATGCAGAATGGCGTTTGTGCTCATTACTTTGAGTGCGGAACAATTACGCGCAATCGACCCGAATTATTGATTCAACTGATTTTGCGCAATCGGCTACTTGGCTTTGATTCGAATCGGCAGTGACGCGAATCCGCGCAATGTGTTGTTGTAACGTAATTTTGCCGGGCCGATTAGTTCAAGCGATTTCGCCTTTCGGGCGATTGTGGCGAGAATGATCTCTCCTTCGAGCCTCGCGAGATTTTGTCCGACGCACATGTGAATGCCATGCCCGAAGCCTACGTGACCAATGGCTTTACGGGTAATGTCGTACCGGTCCGGGTTTTCCCACTTACGCGGATCACGATTGGCTGAACTCAAGACGAGAAAAATTTTTGTCCCCTCCGCAAGATGGACTCCGGCCAATTCAGTGTCTTGTGAGACTGTGCGAAAGAACGCCTGGGCTGGAGATATCCAGCGCACAGCCTCCTCGAAGGCGTCGCGAGCAAGGTCCGGATTTTCCGCGAGTTTGGCGTATTGGTCTGGCGCCTTCGCCAGAGAATATATGCCGCCGCCAATTCCGTTAACTGTCGTGTCAACGCCGGCCATCAGCATGGCCCGCACCATGACTTCGCCTTCACGCTCCTCTAGATGGCCCTCGTCGACCAAATCGAACATCGCTTTGCCGAAGCCGGTCGGCGCCAGGTTTTCACGCCGACATTGCATTTCCAGCCACGCGAATCCCTTTTCGGCGAGTGGCTTAGACTTCAGGAAAATCTCGTTTTCTGGTCCAAATGAATTGAAAACGAGGTCGCCGACCGGCAATAGGTTTTCACGGCCTTCGCGTTTCATGCCGAGCGAATCCGGGAAAACAGTCAGCGGAAATCGTTCCGCGAGATCGGGAATTCCATCGAATACCTCTCGATGTAAAAGCTCGTCTATTAGTTCATCAGCGACGTTTTCGAAATGCTCTCGTAGACCGCGCATTACACGCGGCGACAAGACTTTCATCATTGCTGATCGCGTTTTGGTATGGACTGGCGGGTCGGCTTCCAGGATCATGCTTTGAGGGCGAAATCTTTCGTCCTTTGCATAGTCCACCAATCCGACGCCGCGAGCGGATGTGAAGCGTTCCCAATCCTTCAGCACCTCGACGACCAAATCATAACGTCCGGTGCCTATGCAGTTGTAGCGGGACAGCCAAAACAAAGGCGCCGCCTCACGCATGATCGCATGGTGAGGGTAGGGATTGTCGAAATAGGCATAGTCGAATGGATCGAGGTCCAGGATTGGCAATCCCGGGGGCGGAACCATTGCGGGGTCGCTTTTGGGGATGCCGCTTGTCATTTCGATCCTTCTCTCTTCACGCATTGCGCAGCGCGTTAGGCGCCCACCCGCAATTTTCCTTGGATTCTAGTTCTAGACCACAACATGCGTACGCGAATTATTCTTCATGGCCTCTCGGTGAGCGGCTATAAGGTCGGGCACGCGTTCTGGTTTGGTTCGCCCCCAACCGCACTCCGTTGAGACGCCGAAATCTCCGATTACCTGACTGGCGATCTTGATGCGCGCCTGGTCGCCCATACGATCATCGAAATGGATTAGGCCGAGATAGAGGTCAGTCCCTTCCGCAAGGTTTAGGTGTTTCAACGGCTTGAAATAAGCCTCATCTGTCCGATCTTTGGGGACCGGCAAATGCAGGAAATTCATGGGCCGTGAAAGCTTGGGTGCGAATAATTGCGTCATCTCGACCATGACGCCGGTGTCTTTCGGCATGACCAGGTGACGGTCGGCAGGTGTTGCGTAACAAAGATGATATCCCAATTCGACACCCGCAGGCACCGCGTCGCCAAGCCGCGCTAATTCATCCGCGATCTGAGACTTGAAGTCGTCTGGTCGGTGACGAAACGGCGGATATCCTTCCCAGACCAATACTTCCTGGCATACGTCCCATTGAATCGACAGGTCATGATGGGGGATCGCATCTACGATTTCAGCAAGATCCGCCAGCAGAGCCGATTCGTAAATCGCCAAATAGTCGCTCAGCGAGTCAGGCGCTATATACATATAGCCAGACGCCATTGGCGTAGGCAGCGACACTTGAAAACGAACGCCGCGTGGAATCGTCCCGCTATTCCTGAGCTCAATGAATTGCTTATAGGAATCCTTGGCTGCTTCCGCGTAGCCGCACTCGATTGTCACGCCGGCCGGATCAATTCCCGGTTTCAGCCGGATGTATTCCAGCGTACGTAAGAAACGACCATCCCACTCGTGAAGCGTGATTCCCGGAATATCCGCCGCCAGTTCGAAATCCGGATGCTGCATCAACATTTCGCGTTGCCAGTAGATCCAGCGACTGCGTTGGCCGGTTTCTCCGTCAGGCAAGCGCTTCAGCCAGGGGCCAAGACTGCTTGAAAGGTTTGAAAAGACCGCCTTCCGGTCGGGCAAAGCGACCGAGCCGATACGATGCACCCCCGATATGTTGCACATAGGATTTCAACCTCCGGAAAAGCATAAGCTTTGTTGACGATTACAATACGGCCTGTATAGTAATGTGCAACCGGCCATGGATCGTCAAGATGGGCGGCAAACCCAATTGAACAGGCGTCGGCATGAGCCTCTATACGGTCCAGAAACTGCTTTACACCCTGAATCGCGACGAAGCTGCGAAGGCTGAGTTCAAAGCCGTTCCTTCAACATTTGCGAACCGTTTCAATTTGTCAGACGAGGAGCGCGCCGCGATTCTGGAACGCGATATCGGAAAGCTTTACGTCCTCGGGGTGAACGGCCAAATCCTGATGCATTTTGCAGCGTTGTGCGGAATTGAGTGGGCGGATTATCTTCAGCTCATGCGTGACGGGGTGATCAAATACGGCCCGGTAAGGGAGGGGGTCTATGCAATGACCACCCGACCGGACGAGAAAGTCGCGGGAGTTTAAAACCATGCCTTTAGTATTTGCCGGCGCTTGTTCCCATGCTCCGGGCATCACCGGCAGAAGGAAACTCGCGCCCAAGGAACTTTCCAAGCCCTTTTATGACGCCTATGGCGAGATGCGGGACGCACTGCACGCAGCCCGCCCCGACGCCGTAATTGTAATTGCCGCTGAGCATTTTGCGAATTTTTTCATGAACAATATGCCATCATTTGCAATCGGAATGGGTGAAAGCTATTCCGGCCCCATCGAAGATCCGGCATGGCTTGGAATCCCTCTCCGGACCGCCCGCGGCGATGTCGCGCTTTCTCGACGAATTATCATCGAAGCGCAGCAAACGGTCGACGTGGCCTATTGCGAGGAATGGCAATTCGATCACGGGATCATGGTGCCTCTGCACTTTCTCGACCCCGACAACGAACTGACAATCATTCCGGCCAACATAAATTGTCAGGGGCCGCCATTGACGCCGCTTCATCGAGCTTGGGCGTTTGGCGAAGCGCTCCGTCGGGCGGCCGATAGTGTTCCGGAACGCATTGCGCTGATCGCGACTGGCGGCATCTCACATTGGCCGGCGACGCCCGACAGCGGGAAGATCAATGAGGCATGGGATCGCGAATTCCTCAGAAATTTCTTGAAGCAGGACAAGCAGGCGATGCTCGCATATTCGGACGAGGCTACCTTGCGGGACGCAGGCCAGGGAGGATTCGAAATTCGCGTTTTTCTCGCCGCTGCAGCCGCCGCCCGAGGAAAAGGGACGCTTCGCCACTACGCGCCTATTCCAATTTTCGCCGTTGGATGCACGGTCGCTGAACTTGAGGTTGCCTGATGGCGCACGCAGTCGTTGAATGGACTGATAATCTTGAAGGCGATTTTGATATTAAAAAATTTCTTTCATTGATTGCGGAGATAATGCGAGAAAGATCGGACGGCGTCTTTCCTGTCGGCGGAATCAGAGTGCGTGGGGTCAAGTTGACCGACTATGTGATCGCCGACGGTAAATCGACCGATGACGCATTCATTAACATTGAAGTATTAATGGGCGCCGGAAGATCCGACGAATTCAAACAACAATTCTTTGATCAAATGTGGGATCGGCTAAATGAGTATCTCGGCGATCTTTATGATCGGCGACCATTCGCGATGACGCTTTATGTGTTTGAATCCAAAGGGTGGAAGAAGAACTCAATCCACAAGCGCCTGAAGGGTTGATCACTGTATGTCGCTGTCTGGTGATGTTGTTGAGTTGCTCGCTGGCCGACTGGATGAAGCGGAGCGCAAACGCACGCAACTGAGACAATTTTCTCTTGAATATCCTAACATGACTTTGGACGATGGATATGCGATCAGCCGGGCCTGGGTTGCGAAAAAACTTGCCGCCGGGCGGGTTACTGTCGGTCACAAAATTGGGCTGACGAGTCGCGCAATGCAGCGATCATCCAATGTCAACGAGCCGGACTTCGGAACTCTTCTTGACGACATGCTCTTCCTTGACGGCCACGATGTCCCCATCGAGCGGTTCATCGAGCCAAGGGTTGAGGTTGAACTTGCCTTTATTCTCAAATCTGAATTGCGCGGCCCAGATTGCACCATTTATGATGTGCTCGGCGCCACAGACTATGTTACGCCTGCGATTGAAATCATTGACGCCCGCATTGAGCGTATCGATAAATCGACGGGCGCAACACGCAAAGTGTTCGACACAATCGCCGACAACGCCGCCAACGCCGGGCTCGTGCTGGGCGGTAGGCCGGTCAAACCGGACGCAGTCGATTTGAGGTGGGTTTCGGCGCTTCTGTATCGAAATGGCGTGATAGAAGAGTCCGGCGTCGCGGCGGCTGTCCTCAACCACCCCGCCAATGGGCCGGCATGGCTTGCGAACAAACTGGCTCGCCACAATGAATGGCTTAAGCCGGGTGAAATCGTGCTCGGCGGCAGTTTCACCGCACCGGTGTTTGCACGGTCAGGCGACAGTTTCCATATCGATTACGGTCCGCTCGGGTCGATTTCGGTGCGCTTCGTATGAGGCCTTTTCGTGATCGCCTCTCGATTGGAAGGCCGTTGATCGGTTTGTGGCAGGCTTTGGCGAACAGTTATTCTTCGGAGATCTGCGCAAGGGCCGGTTTTGATTGGCTGTTGTTCGACGGCGAGCATTCGCCCAATACCTTGCAGACATTGCTCTCCCAGTTGCAGGCGGTAGCGCCCTTCACTGTTGAGCCTTATTCGGTGGAGCCGATTGCGCGTGTGCCGGTCGGCGACCCCGTTGTCATAAAGCAATATCTCGATATCGGCTTTCGAACGTTGCTTATTCCAATGATGGAAAGCGCAGAACAGGCCGAAGCTGTCGTTGCGGCAACACGCTTCCCGCCGTTTGGCGTTCGTGGCGTCGCCAGCGCGACAAGTCGTGCGTCGGGTTTTGGCGCTGACGCCGCCTATCTGAAAACGGCGCATGAATTTATCACGCTTATTGTGCAGATCGAGAGCCGCGCCGGACTGGATGCAATCGAGGACATCGCCGCGGTCAAAGGAGTTGACGCATTGTTTATCGGGCCTGCCGATCTCGCGGGATCGCTCGGGCATCTTGGAGATCCCAAACACGCCGATGTGCAGTCAGCAATTGCGCAGGCGCTCAAGCGGATTGCGGCGGCGGGAAAGCCGTCAGGGATTTTCGCCCTTTCGCCGGAGGATGCGCGGGCCAAGATGGCCGACGGCGTTTCGTTCATCTCGATTGGTACGGATATTGGGCTCCTGGCTAACGGTGCTCGTTCGTCACTCGCCTCCGTCAAGGGCTGATTGGTCGTCTAATCATCGAACGCATTAATTTCTGAGAACTTCTTTTACTCAATCGTCCCACAATGAACGATCGGATGCGACGAAGTGAATGCGCATAACGCCCTGACGCGACGGAAAGCGCCTGAAGAAGAGGGTGCTTGGCAAGCCGATCCTCTGACAGCGCCCGGCTCGCCCGCTTCATCGGCTGGTCCGCTGCCTCGGGGGAACGAAATATCTGCCGCCGCGTTGCCGCGATGCATCCCGGCGGGCATTTGACAAATTCGGTGTTGCGACTAAAAATCCCTATTCCGATACGGTGCGATCAGTTATAAGGCCGAATAGGCGAATATTGGGAGAATTCCGATGTTCATTCAAAATGCTTGGTACGCCGGCGCGTGGGCGCACGAGCTCACCAAAGACGGCGTTTTGCCTCGGAAAATACTAGGCAAGAGCCTGTTGTTCTTTCGAACATCCTCCGGCGAGGTGACAGCATTGCGCGACCGCTGCAGCCATCGCTTCGCCCCTTTGTCGGCAGGTCGCCGGGAGGGCGATTGCATTCGCTGCATGTACCATGGCCTAGTTTTCGACAAGGACGGAAAATGCGTCGAGGAACCGGGCCGCAAAGGCGTCAGCCCAAATACAAGCGTTCCAGCGTATCCGACTGTTGAACGGCACAAACTTGTCTGGGTTTGGATGGGCGACGCCGATAAGGCGGATCTCGACCTGATTCCGGATTGCCACCACCATGTGGATCCGAGTTGGCGGTCAATACCGCGCTACGCGCATTTCAAGGCGAATTATCTGCTTGTTCTCGATAATCTGCTTGATTTTTCGCATCTCTCCTTCGTGCACGAAAAAACCTTGGGCGGTTCAAAATCCATAGCTGAAATCAGGCCCAAGGTCGAAAAAACCGAGAAGGGCGTTCAATTAACCAGGTGGTATCTCAATGAGCCGGCGTTTGCGCCATATCTCAGAGGCTATGAGCGTTTTGATGGCGCAATCGATCGCTGGAACATCTATCATCTCTCGACCCTATCCAATCATTTTTCCATGAGCGCTGGAAGCGCTCCAGCGGGCACCGGAGCTCCCGACGGCACGCTCCACCCGCAAACGATGCAATTTCATTCTCATCAGGTGATCACACCGGAAGATGAAAACGGCACGCACTATTTTTGGACCTACGGACACAATTTCGCGCTTGACGATGCGCGTTTCACCGAAGCATTGGCCGAGCGCATTTCCGCCGGATTCAAAGAAGATCGGACCATGATCGAGGCCCAGCGGGCCGTAATTGAGGAAAGTGAAGGCGAGGATATTGAGATGGCGTTTATCCTTGCCGATAATGGACTGGCTTTGGGGCGACGATTGATTGACGAGCGACTGGCTGAGGAATCGAAAACAACCGCTGCCCATATGGAACCTGCGGAATAATTCCGCGATTGCTTATCGGTGTAACTCTTGATGAAAGAGGATAACCGAAACCTGCCTCCGCACGCGTCTTTGAAGACACTCCGCCGAATTGCACGTCCGTGATGCTCGATCGTTTACTTTGTTCCAAATTGTTGTGATAAATCGGGGGTAATTGCGAAAGTGGGCTCGATACCGGAACCTCTTGATGTTCTGCCTGAAGAATTTTCCACTATTGGAGCAATGCTTCAACGGGTTATGGGGTTTGTCCCCAATAGCATCCTTACTCTCGCAAGAAGGCCGCATCTCGCCAGATCTATAATGCCGATGTTGGCGTTTATCGGTAGCGATGATTGCCTGATCGAAAACGAACTTCGCCCATTAATCGCATATATGGCGAGCTATGGAGCCGGCTGTAGGTATTGTCAGGCGCATAATTCGCAAGTCGCAGCAATCGCAGGCGTCGCGCCCGAAAAGATCGCCAATCTCTGGCGGTTTGAAGAATCGGACCTCTTTGACGAACGCGAACGCGCCGCATTAGCCTTTGCTTTCGCTGCGGGCCAGCAGCCGAGCGATGCGACTGAGGCGGATTTTGACAAGCTCGCCCGGCATTTCTCCAAAGACGAGATGATCGACCTTGCCGGCATTATCGGCATTTTCGGGTTTCTCAATAGATGGAACGACATGATGATGACACCTCTCGAAGCCTTGCCGGCCCAGACGGCCGCTTCTTTGCTCGTCGGTTCCGGTTGGGACGCAGGCAAGCACGCCGGTTCAAAATAGCGCCAATATGAAAACCCCGAAGATTCTCACTCTCTCTGGATCGCTGCGTCTGCAATCGTTCAACACGGCATTAGCTGAGCTCGCCGCGCGCGAATTCGCAGCGCGTGGAGCGCAAGTCACACGGTGCTCGCTTTCTAATTTTTCGATGCCGATCTACGACGCCAGGATTGAAGCTGAAGGCATTCCCGAAAGCGCAATATCGCTCCATAGTTTGTTTTCCGCGCACGATGGTATCTTCATCGCTTCGCCGGAGTACAATTCCTTTCCGCCGCCGCTGCTTCTCAACGCGCTCGACTGGATGTCGCGCGTGCGACACAATGAGGGCGGGATGACGGAGGCCTTCGAAACGCCGGTTTTTGCAATCGGCTCGGCGTCTCCCAGCCCCGTTGGCGGCTACAGAGCGCTGACAGCTTTTCGGCAGAAATTAAGCCTGGGGTTGGGCGCCTTTGTCGCGCCGGCGATGGTGGCTGTAGCGGCCGCTTATCAGGCGTTTGATCAAGAGGGGAATCTTGTCGCCGAACGCGATAAAGCAGCGCTCAAAAAGGTGGTGGGCCAGTTGCTTGATCGCATCGACGGCTGACTTCGGTGAATTCTAACGTCGCGACTGGGATGCTTCGGCCGTGACAGCCATTGCCGAAGCAATTCGCTCGTTCACTATCGCCCTTGCGCTGTTGGCGGCAATGTCGGCAACGGCGGTCGACATAGTCATTCCAGTGACCCCGACGATAGAGCGCGCGTTCGCCGTCAGTCCCGCCAGCGCGCAGCTTGTCGTCACAGTTTATATTGCTGGGATGTGTTTCGGTCTTATCCCGATCGGCGCAATTTCGGATCGTTTCGGCCGAAGGCCGGTCATACTCGCATGCGTCACGCTTTTTACCTTGTTCGGAGCCGCGATGGCGTTATCCCTGCCGTTTCCAGCACTGCTTGCATTGCGGTTCGGTCAGGGGCTCGTCGGGGCTGCCGGTCCGGCGCTGTCCCGTGCGATTGTCAGAGATCTGAATTTGCCTGATTCTGGCGCGCGACTGATGGCGTTGATTACAGCGGCGCTGAGCCTCGCGCCTCTTGTAGGTCCTTTGCTGGGCGGCTTGCTGGGCGATGGATTAGGCTGGCGTGCGCCATTTTGGGTGAGCGCGGTTTACGGTTTAGCGACAGTGACGGTCCTGGCGCTTTGGATGCCTGAAACGCGGGCCATCCGATCCCGATCCGCTGTCGTAGTTCAGCTATCTTCCGCGTTCGGAATGATAGCCGCCTCGACGCAGTCCAAAATAGCAATACTACTCTTTGCGTTGCCATTCGCCGGATACTTCGCCATCCTGACATCGTTATCGCAGGTAATGAATGACTTGCATGACGTCGTGCCGGCGCAATTCGGGGCGCTATTTGCGCTCTCGGCCGCGACATATTTCGCTGGCGCGATTCTAACACGAAAGCTCCTCGCCTGGATGCGACCGGAGAGAGTTCTGCGCCTCGGCATGCGAATTCTCGGTGCAACCGGCTTTACGGCTTCAGCGCTGTTTTTCTGGTCGAAGCCCGATGCGTGGGTCTTGTGGGCCATGGCTTCGGCCTTCATGTTCGGCATGGCGATCTGTTTGCCAATCACGACGATGACCGCGCTCGCCCCGTTGGCGCGGGCGGCGGGAATTGGCGCTTCAGTCCTCGGAGTTTTCCAGATTGGCATAGGCGCACTCGGATCGCTGGCGAGCGCCAAACTATACGGCGGAAATCATCTCAGCATGTGCGTAGTCATCGCGATTTCGGCTGTTTGCGCCTCATTCGTCCATTCGCGATATCAGGTCGCGTTGTGGCGCAGCAGCACAAATTGAATGGTGAATTGCGGGCTTGCTGCCATA
Organism: Parvularculaceae bacterium; assembly: GCA_041398145.1. Taxonomy (GTDB): domain Bacteria; phylum Pseudomonadota; class Alphaproteobacteria; order Caulobacterales; family Parvularculaceae; genus Amphiplicatus. Next base: position 99,968 of record JAWKVF010000006.1, read on the forward strand.
TGGGGTGTGCAGCGTCAGCGTTGACGTGACCACTCCTCATTGAATTTGAAGTGCCAGCCCGCCGTCACGCCGGCGTGATCATACTCGCCGGGTACCCAGTCGTCATCCGCATAGTCCATGTCCGCCGCCAGTTCAAAGGCGCCGCCCATTGGCGTTTTTAGGTACCAAAACCAGTTTGAACCCAATTCGAAGCGGCCGGGGCCAAAGGCGGTTTCATAGCCGGCTTTTGTCAGCTTGTAGCCGCCGGCCATAACATCCTGCGGATCGCCAAATGTGAACTCAGCATGCTGAAAACTTGGAGGAATTTCTTCGTGCCGCATTAAAAACAAACTATGGTGATCATAATGCGCAGCCGACCGGGCGAACACGCCCATATTGTCACGGAACGAATCGGTCACACGAAAGCCAAGCCGATCTCTGTAAAACTTGATCGACTCTTTCGGATTGCGCGTCCAATAGACCACATGCCCCATCTGTCGCGGCGCGCCGTGATCGTCAAAATTCACTCGCTCATTCTTTCGCTCCGGTGGATAACCCGGAATATTGGTCTTGGGCCGATCGGGCGCAACGAATTTGCGCCGTTGGGTCACTCGGAAGAACAAGGCGTTCCGGTCGTCATCCGTTGATTGCAAAACGTCGCCCTTCCACTCGACCTGGCGGTCTTTCGAGAGCTCTTCCGCGATCGCTTCAAGATCGGCCAATTCCCGAACCCCCCAAATTGACGCCCGTAGGGTCGGCCCGCCGATATTGGCTGGCGGCAATTCAGGGTCGTCAAGCAGGCGCACTTCGACGCCGCTGCCGTCCAAAGCTTCAAATCGCAGACTTTTGTCGTCGCTGTGCGTCTCTCGGAGGCCATAAAGCGTCAGAAACCGGTGCGAATTCATCAAATCATCCGTAGCCATCAATAGGCCTTCAGGACCGGTAATATTCATTTTCGACGCCCTTTCGTTAGGAATTGAAACTCTGCGTATGGAAATAAGCGATCGACGGAAGATTTACAATCTTTGGGCGGGTCGTTTTGATTTAGAGCAAAAATTCTTGGATTTCTTCTGGAATTGGCGAAAATCGCACGGTCCAAGCTCGGTTCACTATTGAATTTATTCGGTTTTTTGACATACCGCGCGGCGCAACAAACGAGCTTTCGATCATGCCCGCCTCGCGGTGAAACCATGCGCGCGCCGCCGGGCCCATGGCAAAAACCCATTTTTTTCGGGGGTCGCGAATTCCGGAATGGAGCGCGTTTGGTTTGACGTTGTAAAGAGCCGTTACGGTGAAGCCAGGCCGCTACGGTGAAGCCAGTATGACATTGTTTTTACAGCCCGGTAATATCAAGGTGCTGATTTGCCAGAAGGATGTTTACGCGCCGGGCGCGTCCTTTAAGGCTTGAAAAGAACGCCTCCGCGAAGGGCGTCAAGGATTTTGCCGCTTCAGACGGCGGTGATAAGCGCCTACAGAGTCAACACGCAATCGAACTGCCCATTTTTGACCGCAGGCATCATTTGACGGACGCCGGCCTCGAATATACCATACGCAGTGTATCGAATAGCCTTTATCATGAGGCGAAGTCCGCAATGTATCCTTTTCCAGCCGATTATTGTTTTCCGCACAACCGTTGGTACATCGCCGCATTCTCCAGCGAGCTTTCAGACAAGCCAATTCAGCGCACGATATTGGAAACGCCGGTCGCAATTTACCGAAATTCGAGTGGCCGAGCGATCGCTATGTATGGAATTTGTCCGCATCGATATTTTCCGCTCGGCTTAGGAAAAATCGATGGGGACGCTTTAGTCTGTCCATACCACGGATTCGCTTTTGGCGACGACGGCAAATGCGTTCGCATTCCCTCCCAGCAAACGGGCGCAGGATATTACCAGCCGACCTATCCGCTTGTAGAGCGCGGCACGTTGATCTGGATATGGATGGGCAATCCCGAGAAAGCTGACGAAAATCAGATTCCAGACTATCGAAAATTTGGGCTCGATCAGCCGGGTTGGGCGGTGTCCGGGCATGACTACATCCAGCTCAAAGCGCGTCCGCAACTTCTCGTCGATAATGTATTCGACCTTACGCATCTGCCGCATGTTCACAATCAGGTGGCGGGCGGCGACTCGCTGCTGAATTCAGATCAAGAAATTGAAGAGCTTTCTGATTTGGTTCGGTTGACGCAAGTGATGCGCATGCCGTGGAATCCATATTTTTCCATGCTTTGGGGGGAAGAAAGCCGATTTGAGGAGATTAGAAATGTTTATGCCGTTTCAGAATTTTTTGGGCCGGAACTGGTTTCAATCAGCGGTCCGATCGCTCGACCGATCGAAAATCGAAACATGCCGCCCGAGGGCGGTATTGGGGAGGTATATTTCATACATGGAATAACGCCGGAAACCAAAACGACTACGCACTATTTTTCCATTCAGACGAGAAATTTTCGTGTTGGCGACGACGAGTTTGGAAACTATCTCGGGGCGTCGGATTTAGTTATTCGAAATCAGGACAAGACTGTATTGGATGAACTGGAAAAGTGGGTAGATTATGGTTCGTCCAGGCAAAATGAACTCGCAGTAAAGACGGATCGTATGTCATTGAAGGTCCGCGGAGTGATCCAGCGACTGATAGATGCCGAACGAATGCCTATTAGCGATACTCGGCGGGCGCCTGAATTCAAATCGCCCGCTCCAACACCGTGAAAATAATAAGTGATTTTGTTGATGCATGATCGTCCGAAATCGCCGTGCTCGGACAGCTTAAAACAACTGATAGCGAGAACAAATATTTGGATACAAACATTCTGATAGATTCCGATACTGAACAGCCTTATTAGACTTTGCGATTGCAAAGATCTGTGTGGCAATCGAGTTCGGGCGCGGCCTTCCGCCAGATTATTTTCCGAGCAGGGCACTATCGCTGAGATCTCTCATGCGCCGATGTGGATACCCCCCGTCGATCCGGTCGTATTGTTCAAGGACAGAAGTAGACGCGATTTCTCAACGCAACCTAACAGTCTAGATTTGCTGAATACCCGTTGACATTGCCTACTGTCGCGCGATCGGCATTTTAAAACCGCTAGATTTGTTTTGATCAGAAATTAGGCGCGAGGATAAATTTGATACTAACCGACAAAATTGTACGACGAACGCTTACGTCAAAGTGGCTTCTGCTTTTAGGCGTTTGGGTCCTGTATTTCTCGTTTGGACTGTTGACTGCGAGCATCGCTCCAATTGCGGCAAGACTATTGGAAGATCTCAACATGACCCACGGCGAACTTGGATTCGCCATGGGAGCATGGCAGTTGATGTACATATTTTCTGCGATTCCCGCTGGGATATTGTTGGACCGTGTTGGGCCTAAAATCTCCCTAACAATCGCTGGAGTGTTGATTGCAGCGTCTGCGTTTCTACGCGCGTCGGCAATTGACTTCGGCAGTTTTGTCTTGGCCGTCGCAGTCTTCGGTATCGGCGGCCCTATCATTTCCGCAGGTGCGCCGAAAGCCGTGATATCGGTATTCCATGGCAAATCGAGGGGTTTGGCTATGGGAATCTATCTAACCGGGCCGGCGGTCGGTGGAATAATTGCGCTTTCCGCAACCAACTCACTCTTGCTCCCTTACTTTCATGATAACTGGCGCTCGGTATTGGATTTATGGGGTGCAATATCCTTAGGCGCAGCTATCTTTTGGCTGTTGATTGCAACGTCTAATGAATCGTTACGCTCAAATGGTGAGAGCAGGGTAACAGTCAATGGATTGCAAATGTCACCATCATTTCTTCGAAAACCAGCATTCGTCGTGATCATGTTCATGAGCATGTTGCTGTTTGCATATAATCACGGTCTTAGTAATTGGCTGCCCACTATTTTGCAGACTTACGGATTTTCGGCAGCGGAAAGCGGATTTTGGGCTGCAGCGCCCACTTTTGTCGGAATTGCCGCGTCTCTGCTAATTCCGCGATTCGCAACTTATGGCCGAAGATTTCCGATAATCACCGCGTTAAGCGTTTGTGCGCTGATCTCGTGTTTATTGTTGAGCGGTCGTGACCAGTTCTCGCTTGCAATTGGGTTATTTTTGCACGGCGTCGTGCGCGCTAGTCTGATGACGATATTGTTGTTGTCTCTCATTGAAATCCGGGGGATCGGGGAGAGGTTCGCTGGCGCAGTCGGTGGGATGTTTTTCGCGTCGGGGGAATTGGGCGGGTTGCTGGGACCATATACCCTGGGACGTTTGTACGCAAACGACGACGGTTTTACCGATGGGCTTCGACTCCTCGCAATAGTTTCGGCGATGATGTCAGTCTGTGCGATCTATCTCTTGCGGCGCGGTGAGCTCCGTGACGCGCCGAATCTTGGGTCGCCGTGATTTCGCTCATATAGGCCGCCCACCAAAAAGGATGGGCTAATCCGCATATTGAGGACTATTGAACTGGTCATGATGGACGTTGTCAGTTCCAATAAATGCGCAGCTGGATCTAATGGAATCAGCTCATCGTGATACGAGACGCATCGAGACGCTTGAAATCCGCCAATCGAAGCGCTTTGATTCGCGAAAGCGCGATTAAATATGGCAGTGATCAATTACATGGGCCCCAGAAACCGAAGATGGTGAAATGCGTGTCCAAAGGACGCCAAAAGGATCCGCATAAAGATGACATGATCCTAACCGCGGCAAACGAACTGTTTCTAAGCCGCGGTTATAACGTGCCCTTGAATGAGATTGCTATTGCTGCAGGCGTATCAAAACAAACCATTTATGCCCGACATGCCGGTAAAAGAGAATTGCTTGATGCGGTAGTGCGTCGGACGACGATGGAGCTCATAAACTCATTCGACATTCCGTATAGTGGTGAGGAGTTTGAATCGTCATTAAAAAAGTTCGGCGCAATTCTGATCGACATCCTATTTGACCCCAAAAGATTGACGATGCATCGATTGCTTATTACGGTAGCGCCAAAGTATCCTGATCTTGCTAGACATTATTACAATTGCGTGCCCGGAACTATAATAGCGGAGTTGACGAAACGCATAGACGCAGAAGCTTCTACCGGCAGGTTGTTAATTGAAAATACGTCAGCGTGCGCATCGTTTTTCGTTGGCTTAATTATCTGCGAAAATCACATTGGCTCGCTGATGCGTGTCTCAAGTATTCCAGACAAAATTGCCAGGAAACGTCGCGTGAACAACGCCGTTTCTGCCTTCTTAAAGATTTATCGACCCGACGGCGATTGCTAGCCGACACTCGAATTCTTCCTGAACTCGTTGTGCTACGCGATTCTAATGTTGAGCGTGAAAAATTGCTTCTTCGTCGCGTACGAATGGGGCCCAGGCACGCACAATCTCCACCTCACTTCGGTCGTCCTGAATAGTAAAACGAGCGGGCGGTGAATGTACTAATTTGCGCTACCGGAATCTGAGATGCATGGTTGTTGGCGATAGAGTGAGACTATCGCTGTCTATTTCGGGATCCCATCGTCTACGGAATAGCGATCAGCGAGCATGCCCGAGAGGCTATACGACATGCTATCTTCAGGATAGGGAAGCATTGTCGAATTCCATACTTCGTATTTTGCCTTGAGCTCCCTGAGTTTTCCTTTTTCCCGTTCGGCAAGGTTGGCGCGCTCATGTTGATCGTTAGAAAGATCAAAGAGCCACTCGCGATCCAAAATTTTCAAATACTTCCAATCGCCCGAGCGGATTGCCGCCTGATCAGCAGCATTGTATCGCCAGAATAACGTACGCTGACGGGGGGACGAATGGCCAGTTAGAATATCGAGTAAGTTTTCACCGTCAAATCCATCTAGCATTTCACTGTTTGCGCCTGCTGCGGCTAACAGAGTCGGTGCAAAATCCATGGAAATCATAACCTGGCTAGACTCATTTGCAGGCTTTATCCGTTCTGGCCACTTCATAATTATCGGAACGCGGATGCCGCCTTCAAGCAATTCGGTTTTCGCACCAATGAAAGGCCACGTGTCGGAAAATCGTTCGCCACCATTGTCGCTCGTGAAGATAACTATTGTATTGTCAGCAATTCCCAGCTTTTTGATCTTCGCCATCAGTTTGCCGATATTTTCGTCCATACGTTCAACCATCTTGGCGTAGGTCGAAAGGCTGCCGCCGTCTTGGTGCGTCGCATTTGTTATTAGTTTCGAAATTTCCTCGTCCTCGGGGCCTTCCCACGGCCAATGCGGGGCAGTGAAATGAAGACTTAGCATAATCGGCTGGTTACGGGCTGAAGCTTCTTCGATCTCCGCAATTGCGCGGTCGCCCAAGAGGTCTGTCAAATATCCTTGGCGTTCTATCGGCGTCTCGCCTTCCATTAATCCGGCAGACACCATCGGACCATACACCATATGATGTGAGAAATAGTCGGCGCCGCCCTCCTGAATGCCAAAAAAATTATCATAACCGCTTTTTAGAGGGCTGTACTCGGGCAGGCTGCCAATATGCCATTTGCCGACTAGAGCGGTTCGGTATCCGAGAGATTTCAACAACAAAGGTAATGTAGGCGTCGCTTCTGGCAATCCGATATTGAATGGGCCTATAGGTTCTTCAAGGCCGCACCGAAATCGATATTGATATTTTCCAGTGATTAACGCCGTCCTTGTCGCTGAGCATACAGGGGAATTCGCATATCCCTCAGTTAGACGAACTCCTTCAAGCGCCAGTTGATCTAGATGCGGCGTCCGTATCGTGCGAGCGCCATAACATCCAAGATCCGCATACCCTAGATCGTCGGCCATGATGAAAATAATATTAGGCTGTTGAGTTCGGGCTCTTGGAACTTCACGTTCGCAGCTGGCTGCCATTGAGAGGGCGGCGCCGCCAATCGATAATAATGCTTCACGTCTCGAAAACGTACCCATAATTTCATTTTCCTGTTTGCTTTAGGGCTGCATGATGATCGGCGTATTCGCGGTTGCCGGCTGGCGCGTTTGCGACAATTAAATTATGCATCGTTTAGAAAGGCAATCTAAAAGCTACCCTAAAAAACCCAGTTTTGAGGCAATTGATGGCGTTGATTAACGAAACGCAGCGGTTATAATGAATGGGCATCCTTGTGCCAGAGTCCAACTCGATACCGCTGGAATCGATGGTGATAGTCCGCCGATTGCTCCGAGGTTCGGATATCGGAGAGCTCCCGTTGGACTCGCAGCATATGGTTGCACCGTGAAAGCGCTTTGCGGTGGATTGTCATTGAAGGATCGAGTTGACTTGCTAAGTGTTTTTGTCTCGACGCAAGTCTCACACCGATCCGGTTTCGGGGAATATCGCTTTTCTATTTGTTCGTTTGGTCTCGAACGCGTCTTTGGAGGCAATTTTCGATAGTTCCTTCGATGGGCCGCATGTAATTATCACTGACAAGTTTGGGTCCAGTTGCATCTCGTGTGTGGGAGATTTGCGCCAACTTAGATTCCCAGTTGTCCCAAGTTAATCGCATGCAGGCTTTTCCTTAATCAATTACGTTCGAGTTTCTGGGGGTAATTCGACATTTGTAGTTGAGAGCGTTTCACCTTGAACAGGAAGAAGAATAATGGTCACGCTGGCGATCATAATAGGAATGTTACTGGCTACAATTTTCATTGGCTCATGGTGGTATTTTTCTGAAATAAAGCACCTAGGAGCGATCCGATCGTTATTCCTTGCAAAAGGCATAGCGATATTGGCGTTGATCGTTATCGGTGTGTCCGGGTACGTCCTCCTGCAATGAGCGCTCAAATGGAAAATAGACTAAAAAAAAATAGTCAGATCGACTGGTAGCGCAATGGAGGGAATTCGAAGTTTCCTGCAACCTGAATTGTCTATCCGATGGCAGTACAGCCGCTGGTCTTGTGCATCAGGAGAAAAGTTGTCATTGGAGCGAAATATCACGTTGGAGGCGGAGCAATGTTGAAGGGTGTAAAGTCAGACGAATTTATAGTTCGCTTGTCTTGTAAAGACCGGCCGGGAATTGTGTCTGCGGTGACGACATTTTTATATCAGGTCGGCCTTAATATCGTCGATTCGCAACAGTTTGATGATCGACTTAAGGATAGATTTTTCGCGCGCATTCTGTGTGAGGATAGTTGCAAGAAGATTGATATTGAAAATTTGCGTTCTGGATTTGGAGCAATCGCGGCGAATTTCGATATGGAGTGGTCGATCCGTCGTCGCTCGCCGCCTCAGCGTGTTCTGATACTTGCTTCAAAGTTCGACCATTGTCTTGCCGATCTCCTCTTTAGATGGCGCAGCGGTGAGCTTTTTATGGATCCAGTTGGAGTCGTATCGAACCATTCCCGCGAAACATATGAACGTATCAACCTTGGAGAGATTCCGTTTCACTATTTGCCTGTAACAAACGAAACAAAAAAGCAGCAGGAAGAACAGCTCAAGGCAATAGTCGAGGACTCGAGTGCGGACCTTGTTATTCTCGCGCGATATATGCAAATCCTGTCGGATGACATGGCGGCGTTTCTAGCAGGCCGTTGCATAAACATACATCATAGCTTCTTGCCTGGGTTTAAAGGCGCAAAGCCGTACCATCAGGCGCATGAGCGTGGCGTCAAGATTATAGGTGCAACCGCCCATTATGTGACGGCGGAACTGGATGAGGGGCCGATCATTGAGCAGGATATTGAACGTATCAGCCATCGCGATACGCCCGAAGAGTTAGTTCGCAAAGGGCGCGACATCGAAAGGCGAGTGCTTGCGCGAGCCGTTCGTTACCATCTTGATGATCGCGTAATGCTAAATGGCGCGACGACAGTGGTGTTTCCGGAATAGTACCGGTTCAAAATTAGCCCTCCGCTCGGTTTGGTCGTAGCGTGAACTTTTGTTGAGTTTTAGGAGGTGGCGAAGAAGTGAATGTTGTCCCAACGCACAGTCCCCTCCAGCTGAAATTCGTAACGAGCAGTCTCAAAGAAGTCGGGGCCGGAGTGGCCCGAAATGTTCGCTCGAAGCCTGATGTCCTTCCCCCTTAAAGTTGGGCCATGTGATATGTTGATCACTAATTCTGCTGGGGAATGGATTGATGGCTCGGAAACGGTTTTCAGACGAAGATGTATTGAATCTGCTGCGTCAAATTGAGGTTGAACTCTCGAGCGGCAGCGATGTAGCGAGCGCCTGCCGCAAAGTGGGGATCAGCGATGCGACGTATTACACATGGCGCAAGAAGTATGGCGGCATGGGAAAGTCCCAGCTCCGTGAGATGAAAGATCTTGAGAAGGAAAACAGTCGCCTCAAGAAAATCGTCGCTGACCTCGAACTCGATAAGTTGATCCTGAAAGAAACGCTTGATTATCTAAAGCCCAAGGCCTGACCGCCGCCGATCTCCGTCAGGCCGTCATTCGGGTCCGCCAAAAATTGGATACGTCCGAGCGGCGAACCTGCAGAACGGTCGGCATGGCGCGCTCATCACAGCAATATAAGCCAAAGCCCAGGCATGATGATGAAGCGTTGCGCCTAGCGTTGATCCGGCTCGCCAAACAGTATGGGCGGTACGGCTATCGCAAGATCGCAAAACTGCTGCGCATTGAAGGCTGGGACGTCAATCACAAGAGAGTCGAACGTCTATGGAGAGAAGAAGGCCTGCAACTCCCAGCGCGTCACAAACGCCGCAAGCGCCTCTACCACAAAGATACGTCGGTGATCCGCCTGCGCCCGCAATATGAGAACCACATCTGGAGCGTGGATTTTGTGTTCGACAAGCTCGCCAATGGGCGATCATACAAGATGCTGACTGTTATTGATGAGTATACGCGCGAAGCGCTCTGCGTCACCGTCAAGCAAAAGATGGGCTCAGTGGACGTGCTCGAAGCGCTTTATCCATTGATCTTAAAACGCGGAAAGCCCGCATTCATTCGATCAGATAATGGAAGAGAGTTCACCGCTGAGGAGCTACAAGACTGGCTGAAGAAGATCGGCGTAAAACCAATCCAGATCTATCCAGGCAGCCCATGGGAGAACGGATACAATGAGCGGTTCAATGGAACGTTGCGCCGAGAAGTGCTGAATGCAGAATGGTTCGCGACCATTGATCAAGCGAAAACTGTCATCCGAAAATGGCTACGCCAATACAATCATGTCCGTCCGCATCAAGCGCTCGCCATGCGTCCGCCCGTCCCGGAAACTATATGAAAAAGTGGCCTATATGATTGGGGCTGGACAGTGCCAATTGGCCGGTTGGCGGATGTTTGGTCGCGTAAATGGATCATTATTACAGGGATCGCCCTGTGGAGCGCGGCAACAGCAGCATGCGGGCTGGCGCGGAGCTTTTCTCATTTGCTGTTGGCGCGTATCGGCGTCGGCGCGGGCGAGGCGGCGCTTGCGCCAGCCGGTTATTCAATCATTACCGATATCACGCCTCGCGAAAATCTTGGAGCCGCGATCAGTGTTTTCCAGATGGGGTCGCTGATCGGAGCAGGCCTTGCCTTTCTGTTAGGCGGCGGTGTCTACGCCGTCTTTACAGAGCTCCAGCCTGACTTAACTGGAGTTTTCTCACATTTTTCAGCTTGGCAGTTGACTTTCTTCGCTCTGGCGACGCCGGGCCCCTTTTTCGTTTTGTTATTGATGCTTATTCGAGAGCCTCAGCGCAAAAAGCTAGCTAATGCAAGTACAAGTCCAGAAAACGGTTCAACGCTGATTTTTCATTTGAAGGAGAATGCGGCGCTCTATGGCGCTCTATTTACAGGTTGCGCTTGCTTGGTGGCGATCAGTTATGCGTTTGCATCTTGGGCACCGGCGATACTGACACGGGAGTTTGGATGGGCTGTTGGAACCGTCGGCATGCGCATCGGTTTAGTCATGCTTTCAACGGCCCCTGCGGGCGTATTGCTCGGCGGCCTGCTGGCTGATTACTGGACACGGCGTGGAAAAGCGGATGCTTTTGGCCGTGTTCTCGTTTTGGCTGCGATCATTGTCATGCCCGTCATGCTGGCACTTTTCATGACGAAGTCAGGGGCGTTTTTCTACATTTTATTTGGCATAGCACAGTTTTCGACTGGCATGGCGATTGGCGTCGGACCGGCGACCACGCAAAAGCTGGCTGATGCTCATCTGCGCGGGCAGGTGTCTGCAATTTATGTTTTTGGCGTTAATCTTGTCGGCCTTGGCGCCGGGCCTGTGGCGGTGGGCGTTTTGAGCGATCAGGTGTTTTCAGGTGATAATGCTCTATTATCATCGCTTGCAACCTATTGCCTGTTGATGTGCGGCATATCGTTTGTGCTGTTATCAGCTTTTCGTAAAATGCTGTTTAGGCGAAGCGCAGCCATCGCGTCGTGAATTTCATTCCGTTCTAATGAAGCAACTCGGGCAGGAGGGCGTTTGCGGCAGCAATATTCATGCGGCGATAGGCGCGTTGCCGATAGGTGAGAACTGAAGATGCTTTCACGCCAAGGTCTTTGGCAATTTTTTCGGCGGTCCAGCCGGCGACTGTGCGTGCACAGACCTGGTTTTCTCTCATGGTCAATTCCGGATGCGTATGACGCAGGCGTGCCTCTAGCGTTTCGATAAATACAGCACCCGCTGGCGGCTTTTGGGCGTGGCGGAGGGCGGCTAAGCTGACGTCAGCGATCCGTGTCAAGTTCAGTGCGGCGTGTTCGTCAATCTCTCCACGCTTGTAGAAACTTAACATGGCCAGCCCGTCTGGAAGCCGCCATCCAAAACTGAGTTTTTCCTGAAAACGCGGCTCTTCAAAACATAGGCGACGATAGTCGTAAGGGATGATTTCGTTTATCCGGATACGGCGGGAAAAGCCGAACTTTTCATTGCGTGAAGCGCTGACGGCCGGGTCGTGTCGGAAGAATCGTTTCACGTATTGCCGGACGCGTTCAGATGCGCCATCGAGTGTGCTGTGCGCTACGATTACGTCTGGCCGCCCGTCCTTATGCGCGACATAACCGAAGACCTCTTCTACACCGCTGACAGTATTGGCGGCGTTAAAGAGAATTTCTGCGAACGCTTCCGAGCGCGCAGCATTAATAAGTGAAGCGCCGAAATCAGGGTTCAAAGGAACAAGGTCAGATAGATTCATACGGTTAAGACTATAACGTGGCACCATTGTCGAGCTGTTTACATATAAGATAAACATGAGCGGTTGTCGCTAGGTCTGATGACAGGGCGGGGCAAGAGGCGGCCTATATTCAGTTTTCATAGCAGAAAGAGGTGGGATTCAGGCCCGATGCCCAAGCCATTTGCGTCCTCAGCGGACACCGCTCCCAAGACTGAAACACTCGAAATTCTGGCTGATGGGGTCTATGCGCTCACAGCCGAAGGCGATCCGAATGTTGGCGCTATCGAGGGGGAAGATTTCGTGGTCTGCATCGAAGCCCGAGCAACCCCGGCGGCGGCCCGCGACTGGCTGATCAAATTGCGTGAGCACACGCAAAAGCCTGTAAAATACCTTGTGCTGACCCATTATCATGCGGTGCGTGTGCTTGGGGCGAGCGCTTTTGAAGCGGAACATATCATTACCAGTGAGGTGACGCGCAAGCTGATCGAGGAGCGCGGCAAAGAGGATTGGGATAGTGAGTACGGACGCATGCCACGTCTGTTTAAAGAGCCTGAAGGTATTCCGGGGCTGACTTGGCCGACTGAGACTTTTGCCAAATCTCACCGCATTGAGCTTGGTGGTGAGCGCGGTTGTCTTGAGCTGCAATTTTGCGGTCGGGGCCATACGGCAGGCGATATTGTCGTCTGGCACGACAAATCGAAGACGCTTTTTGCAGGCGATTTGGTGGAGGCGGAAGCGGCCCTATACACTGGCGATGCTTTTCATTTTGATTGGTCGAGCTCGACCTTGGATAAGGTCAAATCCTTTCGCGCAGAGAATCTGATCGGTGGTCGCGGCGCCGTTGCGAAAGGAGTTGATGCAACGGACAAGGCCATCGAGCAAACGCGCAAATTCCTGACGGTCATGATTGAAGAAGTGGGGGCAGTGCATAAAGCCGGCGGCGCGCTAAAAGAAGCGTTTGAAAAAACCCATGCCGCGCTGGCGCCACAATTCGGCCGCTGGCCTATTTTTGAACACTGTCTGCCATTTGACGTAAAGCGCCTTTGGGATGAAGTGAACGGTAAAGATTGGCCTGAAATCTGGACGATGGAACTGGATCGCCAGGTTTGGGATCAGCTTCAGGACTAGGCTCATGCAAGATTCTATGCGTCCAGACTGGCGCAAGATCGTTCCGGTTTGGCGGGAAAAAACCCCTTCGCCCTTGCCGCAAGGCGCTCCGATGGAAAAGGCGAAAGTCGTCATTATCGGCGCCGGACCTGTGGGGCTGGCGCAGGCCATCGACCTTGGTCAGCGGGGCCATGAGGTTGTGGTGTTGGGTCGTTTTGACTTTGTACCGGCTGGGTCGAAGGCCATCTGCTTTTCAAAAAGATCTCTCGACATACTCGACCGTCTGGGCGTTGGCGAGGCGGCAGTGACGAGAGGCGTTGTCTGGAATGTCGGAAAAGTGTTCTGGAAAGATAATAGAGAGCCGATCTATCAATTTGATATGTTGCCTGTGAAGAACCAGAAGATGCCGGGGTTCATCAATATCCAGCAATATTATCTTGAAGATTTGCTGATCGAAAGAGTGGCGGAATTCCCTAATATCGATCTGCGCTGGGGGCATGAGCTTGTTGGGCTAGATGCTGGCGCACAGGGTGTTCGTATCGATGCGTCTTCGGCGGCTGGCGATTATACGATCGAGACAGACTGGTTAATTGCTTGCGATGGAAGCAAGAGCACGGTTCGCGAGAAAATGAATCTCGATTTTGAAGGCCGTGTTTTTGAAGATAATTTCCTGATTGCTGATATTAAAATGAAAGAAGAGTGGCCCTCCGAGCGCTGGTTTTGGTTTGATCCGCCGTTTAATCCCGGTCAGTCAACTCTGATGCATAAACAGCCAGACGATGTATGGCGGCTCGATTTTCAGCTTGGGTGGGGCATTGATCGCGATGCCTGCGTCAAGCCTGAAAATGTCGATCCGCTCGTCCGCGCAATGTTGGGCGAGGATGTTCAGTACGAACCGGAATGGTATAGCGTTTACACTTTCCAGTGCCGGCGCATGGCGCGATTTCTTCATGGCCGAGTGATCTTCGCCGGCGACAGCGCGCATCTGGTTTCGCCCTTTGGCGCGCGTGGCTGCAATGGCGGGTTCGCCGATATCGATAATCTTGGCTGGAAACTGGATCTGGTCCTGCGCGGGAAGGCCGATGAAACGCTGCTGGAGAGTTATAACCAAGAAGCCATCGTCACAGCCGATGAAAACATCCTCAATTCGACTCGATCGACTGACTTTCTGACGCCCAAAAGCAAAGTATCGGAGGCGTTTCGCGATGCGGTTCTGGAATTGGCGGGTGAGATTCCATTTGCGAGGAGCTTTGTGAACTCCGGCCGGCTTTCCACGGCTGTGGCTTATCCAGAGAGCGCGCTGAATACGCCGGACCAGATGACGTGGGAAGGCGGTGTTGCTCCTGGTCATCCTGCTCTTGATGCGCCGTTTGGCAAAGGATGGCTGCTTGAGGAAATGCAAGAGGGTAAGTTTGTCACCCTGACCAACGGGGCACTTGGGTTTGATGTATCGCCGGATGTGAAAGTTATTGATCTCGCCGAAGCCAGCCTTGTTATCGAAAGATATGCGCTGCCCCTGGGGGGCGCCTGTCTCATTCGTCCCGATCAATATGTCGCAGCGCGCTGGCGTTCGCCTGATGCGGCGTCGTTCGTTGGCGCCATTGCGCGTGCGACAGGCAAGGAACTATCGGCGTGAAACTCGTAACAGACTCAAATATTGCAGATCCAGACGGCATTTATCAGCGACTTATCGCATTGCATCAGGATCGTTCTGAAGAAGACAGCCGCAAGATCAATGCGCGTCTTATCCTTTTACTGATCAACCATGTCGGCGATAGAGAGACTGTGATGGAAGCGATAGAGTTGGCGTTTGGGACCGCCCGGACGGAGGGATAATATGACGCCGCCTTTTTCGCTCTCCCGTATCCACCACGTCGCCTATCGCTGCCGCGATGCGAAGGAAACAGTCGAATGGTATGAGCGCGTATTGGGCATGACTTATACGACAGCTTTTGCGGACGATCATGTGCCGTCAACGGGTGAATTTGATCCCTATATGCATGTATTCCTTGATTGTGGAGGAGGGAATGTGCTGGCTTTTTTCGAGCTGCCCAACCAGTCGGAGATGTCGAAAGACCCTAATACGCCGGCCTGGGTGCAGCATCTGGCTTTTGAAGTGCCGGATATTGAGGCGCTGTTGAAAGCGAAAGGCCACATTGAAAATCTGGGGATCGATGTTCTGGGGCCTACCTATCACGGCGTCTTTAAGTCGATTTACTTTTTTGATCCTAATGGTCACCGGCTGGAGCTTGCCTGCAATATCGGTTTACCCGAGCAATATGAAGAATTGCGTGTGCTTGCGCCGGTGATGTTGAAGGAATGGAGCGAGACAAAGCGTGCGCCGCGCCATGCGGCATGGTTGCATGAGGATCCCGACGCCTGATGCCGGATATAGATTTCACGCACAACCCCAATGCCCGAAGCTGCGTAGAGAGCGCACAGGGGCATGAAGAATTTCCCATACAAAACCTCCCGCTAGGGATCTTCTCAACGGTCGATAAGCCTTCTCGCCGCGGCTGCATGGCGATTGGCGACATGGTGCTGGATTTGCCAGCCGCCGCAAACATTCTCGAAGGTGTTGGCCTGACCCATCGAAGTGTTCCGAGCCATTTGTTAGACTCGGCGGGTTGTGGGGCGGCGCTCATGCCGCCACGCCCTGAACGTAAGGCGGCATGAACAGCCTTGGCAAGATGGCTTTTGGTGCCGGTGGTTGATAACCCAGCGATGAATGCGGACGAAACGTATTGAAGTGCTCGCGCCACCGTTCGATCAGGGTTTTGGCTTCCTTCATCGTGTAGAAGATTTCGCGTGCAAGCAGCTCGTCTCTGAGCTTGGAGTTGAAGCTCTCGCAATAGCCGTTCTCCCATGGTGAGCCTGGCTCAATGTAGAGCGTCTTGACGCCAAGATTAGCGAGCCATCCGCGCAACGCCTTCTCGATGAACTCGGGGCCGTTATCGGACCGAATGTGATCCGGCGGACCATGCGAGAGGAAGAGGTCGGCAAGCACTTCGAGAACAATGCGGGCGTTGAGCCTTCGCTCCACCCGGATCGCCAGGCATTCCCGCGTGAACTCATCGATGACGCACAGCATGCGGAATGGTTTCCCGTCATGGGTTCGATCCATCACGAAGTCGTAACTCCAGATATGGTTGCGATGCTGCGGCCTTAAGCGCACGCAGGAGCCGTCATTGAGCCATAAACGCCCACGCTTTGGTTGTTTCTGGGGAACTTTCAGCCCTTCACGCCGCCAGATCCGATAGACCCGCTTCTCGTTCACAAGCCAGCCGTCTCGCCGAAGAAGCGCGCTGGTGCGACGATAGCCATAGCGACCGAACTGTTCGGCGAGAGCGATGATCGCTTTGGTCAGCGCCTTCTCGCCTGTTCGACCGCGCGGCTTCTTGCGTTGGGTCGATCGGTGCTGACCGAGCGTCTCACAGGCCCGACGTTCCGAAACGCCAAGCCCTTCGACAACCCGGCCAACACACGCCCGGCGACGCGAAGGGCTTAGAAGTTTCCCTTTGCGGCCTCGGAAAGGATCAGCTTGTCGAGCGTCAGATCGGAGACCGCCTTACGAAGACGCAGGTTCTCCTTCTCCAGCTCTTTCAGACGCCGCGCCTGATCGACGCCCATGCCGCCATACTCGCGGCGCCATCGGTAGTATGTTTGTTCCGTCACGCCGATGGCGCGGACCGCCTGACCGGTCGTCTCGCCCCGGCTCAGGCGGACTTCAACCTCACGCAGCTTCGCAATAATCTCTTCGGGTTTGGCTCTCTTCGCCATCTCTCAGCTCCTGTTTCAAAGCCGAGACTAACAGATTCACCGGACCACTATTTCGGAGGCAGACCAATTCCATTAAATGATGGAGCGAGTCTCGATCTATCAGGCTATGTTGGCTATGTCGTCGATGATTCAATCGGAACGGACTATCTCTATGGCGTCGCCAGCGCGAATGTAACTTATGCTGTTTCTGACGCGAGCAGCGTTTATGTCGGCGCTCGGTATGGCGGCTCGAATCTATCAGGCGGTAGTCTCATAAAAGATTCAATTGCTGGAACGGCGGAGGCAGGCGGATTCTGGTGGGGCGTAGGGCTTTCGACCAGTTTTTGAATATTCTTGAGGGTGTCATTGGATAGCGCAATTTCTTGGCTAGCCCATTGAAAGAGAATAATTCGATTGATTGTTGAATTTCCGCGGCTGAATTTGCGGAGGCGTCGGCTCGCATTCTAGATCTCAGACCAGGAATTCAAATACGAATTTGCCATCCAGCATTCTAATAAAGCCATTGGCCGAAGATATACTTCGTTGCAAGTTGATCATGTTGCTTCCACTTGCTCGGTATACGATCGGATTATGACGCCTTCCGCCGCATGTCGTGCGGACTGGTCAGGATTTAGGCCCGCGCGCTGACGCGCCCGCGACTATTCTTGTTTGTTTCCCCTTGGACAGGCGGGGGCGGCGGAACGGAAGCGGTGGCTATGGCGCCGGGCGGCCAGGCCACAACTGCTTTGGGCCTTCATGCGTTTAAATCCGTCCTTGTCGTCCTACCAAAACAGTTGCGTCCCGCCCTTCGAGCCCGTCGCCAAGGAGCCCCGCTTCCGCCGCCCCCGCCAGTCAGCGGAGAAACGCGGCGGGGCGGAAAGGACGGGACGCAATGTCAGCACGCACAACCGAAACCCCGCGCCGGGACGCACGGCCGCAACATGCGAGGGGCGCGATTGGAGCTCAATGCGCTTCCAGCAAGAAGAACCGCGGGTATGGAGCAATGCGCGGAAAGAAGGAGCGCGGCGCCAAGCCTCGGACCGATCTCTACGCGGAGGTGACGGGCCGTATTGTCAGGGAACTGGAAGCCGGACGTTATCCATGGGCGCAGCCTTGGGCCGCACGAGGTGAAGCAGCGACGATTTCGGCGGGCCTCCCGAAAAACGCCGCTACGGGCGCCGCTTATTCCGGGATCAATATCCTGCTCCTCTGGGGCGCCGCCATTGAGAACGGTTTTTCCGATCAGGTCTGGCTGACCTTCAAACAGGCCAAAGCCCTCGGCGGTTCGGTGATGAAGGGCGAGCGCGGCTCGATGGTCGTTTACGCAGACAAGTTCATTCCGAAGGAAGAACAACAGCGCGTTGAACAGGAAGGGGGTAACGCTAGCTTTGTCCCATTCCTGAAACGCTATACCGTCTTCAACGCCGCGCAATGCGAAGGCCTGCCCGATGACTTGACGGCGGGCGCCAAGCAATTGCCGGAATGCGAGACGATCCCGCGCGCCGAAAACCTGATCAAGGCGACCGGCGCCGATTTCCGGATTGGCGGCGACAAGGCGTTTTATGTGCCGTCACAGGATTTCATTCGCGTCCCGCCACAACCGGCGTTCTTTGAACAGATCAATTATTATCGCACCTGTTTTCATGAGTTAGGCCACTGGACCGGCCACGCCTCGCGTTTGAACCGCGAGTTCAAGGGACGCTACGGCTCGCACCCCTACGCCCGCGAAGAACTGGTTGCGGAATTGTCAAGCGCCTTCATCTGCGCGTCTCTATCGATCGCGCCGACCGTCCGCCATGCCAATTATCTCGGCTCATGGCTTGAAGTTCTGAACGAAGATAAGCGCGCGATTTTCAACGCCGCCTCGCTCGCCTCGAAAGCGGCGGACTTCATTCTGGCGTTCGAGAATGCGCCCGCAGCCATTTCCCTATCCAATCAACCGCCAACCGAAAAAGGAGAATAGACCATGGACCTTCAGACCATACCCCTTGAAAACCTCAAGGTCTCAAAGTTGAATACGAGAATGGGGCGACGGGCGCCCGTTCTCGATGACATCCTCCCATCGATTCGGGAACGCGGCGTTCTCGTCCCGCTACTCGTTCGCGCCAATGGCGAGGCGGGCCAATTCGAGATCGTCGCCGGGCGGCGGCGCTATCTCGCCTCTAAAGTCATTGAAAAGGAATCCGGCGCAGCGCCGCCGCTCCCATGCCGCATCCTTGATGAAAGCGATGACGCCGCCGCCATTGAGGCCTCAATCCTCGAGAATGTCGCCCGTCTTGAGCCCGACGAAATGCAGGAGTTCGAGGCGTTCAGGAAACTCAACGACAAGTGCAAGAGTGTCGAGGACATTGCGCGCATCTTTGGCGTGACGGAACTCACCGTGCGCAGGCGTCTCGCGCTCGGAAGTCTCATTCCGGATATCCGCAAGGCCTATGCGAACGGCGAGATTGACGGCGCGACCATCACCGCGCTCACCCTCGCAAGCGAGGCGCGGCAGCGCGAATGGTACGAGATGTTCGCATCGGATGACATGCGGCCCCCGCGTGGGAGCGCGGCAAAACGCTGGCTACTTGGCGGCGGCGAAATCGCGACGAGCGTCGCGCTGTTCGCCCTTGAAGACTATGACGGCAACATCTTTGAGGATTTGTTCGGCGAACGCTCTGTGTTCGCCGACGCTGAGACCTTCTGGAGGCGTCAGGAAGCCGCCATCGAGGCCGAACGCCAAAAACTGCTGGCGAGCGGCTGGAGCAAGGTCACCCAATTGCCCCGGGGCGAATTCTTCCATTCATGGGAATACGATCAGGTCCCGAAGAAAGATGGCGGGGAAGTGTTCGTCGAGGTTCGCCATTCCGGCGAGGTTACATTCATCAAGGGCCATGCGCCGAGACGCAAACGACAGACGGCGAAGCCAGAACCTAGCGAGCGCCCGGAATGCTCCGCGCCGCTCGAGAACTATGTGGACCTGCATCGTCACGCCGCCGCCCGCGCGGCGCTCCTGAAAGCGCCCGCCATCGCGCTGCGCCTGCTCGCCGCGCATCTGATCGCAGGCGCGCCGAACATCCGCTGTGCGCCCGACCCGCAACGCACCCGAAAGGAAGACATCGCGGCGAGCATCGCTGTATCGAAAGGCGAGGCGGCGATAAGCGAGGAACGCGCAGCCATTGCCGCGCTGCTCGACCTCGAGGCGCCGTCGCATATTGCGGGCGGCAATGACGACGGCTGGCGTCTTGCGCAAGTGTTCGCGCGTCTCATGAAACTCGACGACGAGGACATCACGCGAATCCTCGCCTTCATCATGGCGGAAACCATCGCCGCCGGTCATGAGGCGATTGATTGCCTCGCCTGCGTTCTGCCCATCGACATCGCGGACTGGATGATTCCGGACGAGCCGTTCTTCGACCTTCTCCGCGACCACATAACCGTCAACGCCATTTTGGCGGAGATCGCAGGCGACGAAGTCGCGCGCGCCAACGCCGACGCGCCAGCGAAGGTTCAAAAGGCGATCATCCGCGACTGTCTCACCGGCGCCAACGGCCGGACCGAAATCCCGCGCTGGCGCCCGGCGTGGATGCAGTTCCCGGCGCTCTCTTATACGGACGCGGGAAAGCCCGGCGCGGTCAAACGCGCTGAAAAAATCGCGCCGCTATTCGCCGAATGATCGAAAACTGGGGCGGGCGCTCGTTCAGTAGCCCGCCCCGTTCGCGCCCCCCGGCGATCCCCGAAGCGTCAGCATCATTAGCGCCATGCATTCAAGCCCGCTATGGCGCGCCCGTCACGCTTGGCCATGAAATTGAACGCCCACGCGTCTCCGGTTCATCGCATGCCGTGCGGGAGAGCCATTCCCGGCCTTTGATGACGCGCGAAACTGAACGGCGGCTGTCCCGCCTGAAACCGGCGGCGCCGGATTTTTTCCTCTGCGCGTTCCGCGCATTCATCGCGAAGCAAAAAATCCGTCCCCGCCGGTCCTCCGCTTCGCTGCGGTCCTTCGGATTCACGCGGCCCGGCGCACCGTTCGGATCGTCTCGCGTCAGGCCGGGGAATGGTTCTCCGGCCAAGCGATAAGGAGACGAAAAGATGGCTCAATCACTTGGAACCGTGAAGAAGCGCGAGGACGGCGGCTTTGAAGGCACACTGGCGATGATGACCCTGAATACGCGGATCACCATCGTGCCGAATGAGGTGAAGGAAAACGAGCGCCAGCCCGATTTCCGGATCTACGCTGCAAAAGGCAACGAGATCGGAGGCGGCTGGAACCGCGTCGGAAAAAATTCCGGCAAGCCCTATGTGTCGATTACACTGGCGCATCCAGCATTCGGGGAAAAGCGCGTCTTCGCCAATCTCGCCCGGGCCGCCGGGCAGGAGAGCGATGACGTCCTCGCCATCCTCTGGAACCCGCAAGGTTAGGCCCCGTGCCGTTTCAAAACTCGCCCCCGCTCAGGTCGCCTGCGCGGGGGTTTTTGCGTGTAGCCAAAGCTTAACGACATTGGTTACTGGTATGAATTCTGCAGAAACTTCGCCGACTTGGGGCGGACTCGGCAGGGGGAGATGGGGTGCATTCTAAACTATTGTAGCGAGGATTTCGCCGCAGAAATCATGATCATTTGCATTTATGGCGTTGCGGTCTTCGTTACGGTCGGACTTACAATCCTTGCACAGTCAAAGTCGATCCGCACGGCGGGAACGCTGATCGCGCTGACCTGGGTGCTCGGCGTATTTTCCTTTTTCTATCTCAATGTCGAAGGATATTTTGTATTTGCCGTGATGCTCGATACCATCATCGCGCATCATTTCTGGCGCATGGCGAAAGTCGAATTATTCCCGGCGCCGCTATGTATTATCCTGCTTTTTGAAATCACCTTCATTGTTTTTGCAACGAGCGTCGGACTTGCGAATCACGCAACATTATTCGTGCTCAATCGCATATTTGAGCTGATCCTTCTTTATCTGATCGGGTGCTCGCTGTTTCGCATTGCTATCCGAAAATTGCGCAAGGATCATATGGAAAGGCATCCGGGAAATTACTGAGGCGGCGTTTCTTCCTTTGCCAATTCTTCAGCGAGTACGCGCAGCAATCCAAGAAATCTCGAATTCACAATGACGGACTTTCCGGAAGACAGAGTGACAGAAATCTCGCCATTTTCAGCATTTTCTGACATCTTCCGACGCCAAAGAGCGCCGTCAAAAATATCGATGCTGATGGACGATTTATCCTCGTCGACGAGCGATCCGGCAGTCAAAAAGGCGATCACATCTTTGCTCACAAAAGGCTCTCGATTCTGTGATTTTTCAGCGAGATGATCATTCGCCGACGCCATCAAACAACAATCCAAGCGCGGCCGCATCCTTAAATCGCGCCGGAAACTTCTGGCGATAGCAGCCGGCGAGTTCGAGTAAAGTATTCGCGGCGCCGTCCCTTGGATTTTTCTCAATTACTTCAAGATTTTCATCAAGAAGCAGATGGGCGACGATCAGCGTGTGAATGGAAATGCCCGACTTTTCCGCGACCCGCTGCAGCGCTTTCAGCGACACCGGACGTTTGCCCGATTCAATACGCGAGTAGACTGGCTGGCTGATACATAAAAGTTCGGCCATTTCTGTCTGTGTCAGGCCCCATTGGGTCCTGTAAACGCGTAATAATGAACCGAATTCCAGCACGCGAAATCTCACTCAGTCAGAAACTAAATTGTGTGATGCAGGAGCATTTTTGGCAAGCTGAATTGCTACCCATCCTTACGCCAATAACGAGAAGTCGGTCGAATTTTCAGGAATTATTCGCTCAGGGAATAACAAAACCGCTCCCGGAATTTCGTTAACCGTAACTCGCATAGACTCACGCCGATTTTGAATAGGTGGGTATTCCCAGATTCGTATTCGTCCACGGATAATTGCGACCGAATTCTCCGACAGTCGTCGAAAACCGGACGGCAAATTTAGTAAAGGGGGCGTATTCGATGGGCGCAAGAGATCTAACGGCAAGCAAGAACGAAGTTTCCATACCGTCAATTGAAAGTCCGTTCTATAGCGCCGAAGAAGCGGCGCTATATCTGCGGATCAGCCGCAGATCGCTCGAACATTTTCGCTGCGACGGCGGCGGCCCCGCCTATCGCAAACACGGCGGAACGATAGTTTATCATGTCGATGATCTAGAACGCTGGTCCGCCGCTCGCCGCTATAATTCCACATCGGAAAAGTCCGACAAATGATGCGAGCCAGACGGAAATTCATTGCGGTTTCTCTCGTCGCCATCGCTGCGATTGGCGTCGCCAGCGCGATCTCGTTCGCGCCGAAACTCGTGTGGAACGCATCGGCCAGCGCGCCGGTCGGGCTCTACAAGATCGAAAAAAGCGCGCTGGAGGTCGGCGATTTCGTGCTGGTTTCGCCGTCTGAAGAAGCGGCGAAACTTATCGCGGAACGCGGCTACTTGCCGCAGGATATCCCGCTCATCAAGCGCGTTGCGGCGCTGTCAGGCGATCAAATCTGCCGCGAAGACAGCGCAATCTTCATCAACAATACCTTCGTCGCGACAGCGCAAAATGTAGACTCTCTGGGCCGCAACATGCCGACCTGGAGCGGCTGTTTCACGCTTCGAAATAACGAAATCTTTCTCCTCAACGACCATGAAAAATCGCTCGACGGTCGGTATTTCGAGGCGACGAAAGCGTCGGATGTGATCGGTGTGGCGCGGCCTGTCTGGAAGAGGGAGGCGGCGCGATGATTGGGGGGCGGAGGAAGTGTTATTCGGCGAGTGCGCCGGTAATTGGCGAAGACTTGGCTTTATTTGCGAACGGGGCGGCTGCCCCTCACTCTTGCGTCGTGGAAACGGGGTCGCAGAAGCGCCCCAAGCGACGGAAACGAGGAGGAGCAGCCATGGAGCATTATGCCGGGATCGACGTGTCGATGGAACAATCAAGCCTGTGTGTGATCGATGGAAAGGGCGAAATCGTCCTGGAGACGGTGGTGGACACCCATCCGGACGTGATCGCCGATGCCTTGTCGCCTTATGAGGCGACGCTGAAGCGGGTCGGTCAGGAGACGGGCGCGCTGTCGCCATGGATCCACAAGCACCTGCGCGCGCATGGCCTGCCCATCGTGTGCATGGAAGCAGGCCATACGCGTGCGGCGCTCAAGTCGATGCGCAACAAGACCGACAAGAATGATGCAAGGGGGCTGGCGCAAATCCTGCGCACAGGATGGTTCCAGCCGGTCTACATCAAGAGCGATGAAGCCTATCGGATGCGGCTTTTGCTGACAGCGCGGCGCAATCTGAAGCGCAAGTTCCTCGATCTTGAGAACGCCGTCAGGCATTCGCTGAAAGCCTTCGGGATCAGGCTGGGGCGCGTTGCGCGCAAGGATTTTGAGCGGAAAGTCCGCGAGAATTTGCAAGACGATCCAGTCATGGCGGGCATGGTCGAAGGGCTTTTGACCGCCCGCGCCGTGCTCTGGAAGGAATATCTGAAGCTGCACAATCTTGTCGTCCGCGTCGTCGGCCGGGATGAGCTGATGCGCCGGTTTACGTCTGTACCAGGCGTCGGGCCGATTACGGCGATGAGCTATCGCGCGGCGGTTGACGATCCGAACCGGTTTGCAAAATCGCGCATTGTCGGCGCCCATTTTGGCCTGACGCCGAGGCGCTATCAGTCGGGAACCAGCGTCGATTATGGCGGGCGCATCTCGAAGATGGGCGACGAAAATGTCCGCCATGCGCTCTATGAGGCCGCAAACGCTTTGCTGACGCTGAAACGCGGAAAAGACCCTATCAAATCATGGGGCCAGAAGATCGCCAAAAAGCGCGGTCACAAGGCCGCCTGCTGCGCGGTTGCGCGCAAGATCGCGATCATTCTGCACGCCATGTGGCGCGATGGAACGGACTATGGCGCGCCGAAAAAACCCACCGATTTGCTGCAGATCGCCGCCTGAAACGGCGCTGAACGAGAAGGAAAAAGACCACAAGTTTTGAGAGGAATCCGCCGTAACGCGGATCGATTGGACGGGATGCTGTGACCAGCGGGAAGCTCGTTATCTTGCCTGTGACGCCCTCATTTGAGGAGCGATTACGCCAAAGTGCATGTGCGTTGAAGCCCCGCCGCATCCGACCGGAAAATGAACCGGCGCATCACCTGCGGCGAGTTCGGAAAAGTGTATGGACCGTCTGATTGATGAAGTTTTGACGCGGAAATCTCGGGAAGAAAAACGATGGAAAAATGAAGTCGAATATGAGAGAAAGGAGGCGCGGATCATGTCAAAGCGCGAGAAAGTCCGTAAGCCAATTAAAAGGGCAAGATTAAAGCTTTGGCGCCACGAGGGCCCCAAAGCCAGTCTGCACGTCACGTCTGGGGGCGCCATAGCGTATGGGAGCGGCGCCAATTGGCGCCAGCATTTACCGTGAGCGCTGACGACGAGTTCCGCCCGAAACTCGGGCGCATCCGCAGCGTCGGCGGGCGCGGGGCGAAGCGCTATATGGCCAAGCTTTATGCGCGCATGGAAAAAGCAAAGCCTGGCGCTTTTGCAAAGCGCGCTGGCGGGCGCTTTACGGGCGCGCGGATCGGACGCGGCGCAGGCGTCGCCGCCGCCTTCGTCAATCGATCCCATCCCTTCGCGAAATTTCGTGCGCGCCGGGTCGCGGTGAAGATCCGCTCGGTGCGGCTTGGGAAGAGCGGCCTGCCGAAGGCGCGCGCGCATCTCAGATACATCCAGCGCGACGGCGCCGAGCGGGACGGAACGCCGGGCACGCTCTACGGGCCGGATCGCGATGTCGTCGATGGCGCGGCGTTCCTGGAAGAAGGGAAGTCCGACCGACACCAGTTCCGCATCATCCTGTCGCCGGAAGAGGCGGGCGAACTTGAAGACCTCAACCGGTTCACGTGCGATGTGATGGCGTCCGCCGAACGCGATCTCGGCACGAGGCTCGATTGGGTCGCGGTCAATCACTACGACACCGATCACCCCCATGTGCATGTCGTGCTCCGCGGGCGCGCCGATGACGGCAAGGACCTCGTCATCGCGCGCAATTACATCACCCATGGATTTCGAGCGCGCGCCGAGGAGCGCGCGACGCTCGAACTCGGGCCAAGGCGCGATCTCGATATTGCCGAGGCGCGCATGCGCGAGGCGACGAAGGAGCGGTTCACTTCGATTGACCGCGAGCTGCAGGCGTTGAGCGCCAATGGCGTCGTCAGATTGAGCGAGCCGAAAACCGTCTACGACCGCTTCCGGTCGAAGCTCTTCATGGCGCGGCTCCGCACGCTTGAGCAGATGCAGCTTGCGCGCCGCGACCACGACGGCTGGCGCCTGTCGCCGGCGATGGAAGCAATGCTGAAGACAGCAGGTCGGCGCGGCGACATCATTCGTTCCATGGCGCACGTTGTCGGCGAGCGGCTTTCGCTTCAGAATCTGCGGGACTATTCGGGTGAGAACGCACCGAGCAAACTCATCGGGCGGGTGATCGGTTCCGGCGCCGCGGACGACGCCCATGACAGGCGCTTCCTGGCGCTTGAAGGAGCGGACGCCAATCAGTGGCATGCGGAGACTGATCTGAAGCCAGGCGCCATGCCGCCGACGGGCGCCATTGTCGAGCTGTCGAAGGCCGAGGGCGCCCCTAAGAAATCCGATCTCACGATTGCTGCAATCGCTGAACGCCATGGCGGCGTTTATTCCAACGATCTTCATGTCGCCGCCGACCCGAGATCGAGCGCCGATTATCGCCTCACGCACAAGCGCCGCCTCGAAGCGCTGCGACGCGGCGGAATCGTCGAACGTGAGCCAGACCGAGGCTGGCGCATTCCGGATGATTATCTGACGCGCGCTGCCGCGTTCGGGCGGGGACAGGCGGGCGCGCAAGTCCGGGTCCTTTCCTGGGTCTCGCTCGAGCAACTGCCGGAAGCGCGGGCGCGCACCTTTCTCGATGATGCGCTCGAGAAGCGCGGCAATGTCGAGACGGTCGCGTCGGGCTTTGGCGACGACGTCAAAAAGGCCATGGCGGCCCGGCGTCGATGGCTGATGGCGGAGGGGCTCGCCAGTCAGGATGGCGGACGTTTCGTCATCGACCGGAAGCGCCTCGCCCTCATGGAGCGCGAGGCGCTTGGCGAGGAAGGCGAGCGGCTCTCAAAGCAGTCTGGCAAATCCTTCGGCGAGGCCGTCGAGGGCGAGCGCGTCACCGGGATTTACCGGCAATCCGTCGATTTGCCGGCAGGGCGCTTCGCCATTGTCGAGAATTCAAAGGAGTTCACGCTGGTCCCCTGGCGCGCGGCGCTGGAGGCGAGGGCCGGGATGGAGATTTCAGGAGTGATGCGTCGGGGCGGCGTCACCTGGGAGTTCGGGAAAACCCGCGGCGGACCAGCGCGATAAGGGAGTTCGGCGGCTATGCAATTAGGCAATAAAAAGTCATTTACTTGCCAAATGGCATATTCTGCCCTATATGGAGGAGGCGACGAATGGAGCCGATGATGTCCTTGCAACTGGTGGAAAAGGCCGCCGTCCCGGGAACCCTCGCCATGATTACCGACGATGAGGGCGAAGCCATGGCCCGCGCCGCCATCAACCTGTTCCGGCACTGGGGCATTACCGACGCCGAGGCCTGCGTCCTCCTTGGCGGTGTTTCCAAGCGCACTTATGCGCGCTGGAAGGACGGCGAAATCGGCCGCCTCACGATCGACCAGAAAACCCGGCTCTCGGTCCTCATGGGCATCCACAAGGCCCTGCGCATTCTCTTCACCGAGAAGGCGCGCGTCTATGAATGGGTGAAGAAGCCGAACAGGGCATTCGGAGGAAGCAGCGCCCTCGACATCATGCTTGGCGGTTATCTCACCGATCTATTCCGTGTACGCCATTATCTCGATGCGGCGCGCGGATGAGAAAGACGCCGCCTGTCTCGCGCATTGAGTGGCCGGATGCGCGGCGGATCATCTCGTCGCGCTATCCGCCGGTTGATCTTTTCGAGGACATCGCTGACCCGCGCGACTGGGAATTGCTCGCCGCCGCTGAAGCGCGGACCAACCCCCGCATCAATGAAAGCATCGGAAGGCTCGATCTTGTCCCGCCAGAGCGGCGCGTCTCCGGCGCCGGCGCAAGCTACGTCATGGCGCCGTTCGTTCACGTCAGTCCGGAATGGGCGGGGCGGTTTCATGACGGGTCGTTCGGCGCTTATTACGCCGCCAGGACATTCGAGACCGCCGTCGCCGAGACCGTTTATCACAAAAGCGTCTTCTTCAGGGCGACCGACGAAGCGCCGGGATGGATTGCGCAGATGCGCGAGCTCGTCGGATTGATCGACAACGAGTTTCATGATCTGCGAGGGAAGAAAGCATTCGCCGATTGCCTTGATCCAGAAAGCTATAACGCCTCGCAGGAACTGGCGCGATCGTTACGTGCTTCGGGCTCAAACGGGATCGTCTATCCGAGCGTTCGTGACGCCGGCAGCGAATGTATCGGGGCGTTCTGGCCGGATGTCGTCGGGCTGCCGGTGCAGGGACGGCATCTCGGGTATCATTTTGACGGAGCGCGGATCGATCTCGTTCGGGACGAGGGGAGCGGGGATGTGTGGCGAATAGTATAGCTTTTAATAACTACTCACCTTTGGTAAGAGAAAATACAAAGAATTAAATCCGTCATGATGAACGCACCAGCAATAAATCATGGCACATCCGTCTTTATTGAAACAGTATAATTAGACCGCGCCAATCAGTATTGATAATGAGCGATAGCAGGTCAATGAGGAAAAGGAAATTGTACGTGTGCACGATTAAGTTCTTGAGAAATATCAATTTCCAATCTTAAGCTAGTTTCATTGATGTGGATGTTCGCTGGAAAGTATGAAGGGGGTTGATGCTTGACCCAAACGCCGGCAAATTCATTAGACGTAGAGGATCCAGGCGATGATGTCGCTCGGCGATTTCGCTATCAGCATTGCTGCGCAGCGATTTATGCACTTCAGCTTATTCGACCAGACACCAACGTCACACTCATCATCTGCGAAAACTATGAAGACGTGATTCTGCAACTTTCCGACGGCAGCTTCATTGGGATACAAATTAAAACAAGAGATTTGAACCAATCGACGTTTAAGGCTTCAGACGCTCAAATCGTCGCTGCCTTCACCCGGTTCTGTATCCTTGATGAAAAATTCGCTGGCGCATTTCAGAAGTTTGAATTTCTTACAAACCATGCATTTTGGGATAGTAGCGAGTCTCCAAACAACCTTCCTTATATACTCGAAGCTCTCAAGAAGCGCGGTAGCGTCAAAGGACTTAAACACGCGAGCCCCGTTCGCGCTTTCGTCGCCTCTATCGCATCCCAATGCACCCTTTCCGAAGACCAAATCGTTGCGTCTTTATTGAAATGCTGGCTCGTTTCTCGCGAAGATGCACTTCGGTCGGTAGAGCGCGATGTCGTAGACGCTCTCTACGAATGTCCAAACATGGATGGTTGTACGTATTCAACGTTGCGCCTAATCGCGGCCAAGCTCATTGGGCGCGCGCAAAGCGCCTCGTCGATGGCGCTCGTCGGTTCCTTGCTCGATCTATACGATCCAACCAAGACGTTTCAGGAAGTGCTTGCCGACCAGACTTTAGCCGGAAAGCGTATCTGCAAGAAGGACGTCGAAGACTTGATCGCCGAAGCGCAAGCCGAAAGCATAAGCTTTGAACCACTCTGTTCTCAACCCGATATCCCGAGCCCCGATATTCCAAAAGACCTAGAGAGAATGTTCGAGAAGATGGATCGCGGCAGAGTCCAGGCGCCGCGCATTCGCGAAATGGAAAACCTAGTGCGCTCATTTGAGACTCTATACATAAGCTGGGTGCGAAAGCATGGGTCCGAAAAAGCGAATGTGCGCTATGAGGATTTGCTTTCGGTCGTTCGCGGCGACTGCACCGAGGCGCGCGTTGCAACGGAACCCGGCGGAGAACCGTTTGGGCCGGCAATGTACGACGACCTTAGAGCGCGAGCCGAAAAACGTTGCGCCGCAGACCCGGTAAAAGTGTATCAATGCCGGCCCGAACACCTCATCGGCGCCGCAGGGCTAGTGACACAGAAGTGTCAGGCTTGGTGGTCCGAGGAGTTTGATCTCAGCGAGGGATCATCCTGATGTTAGACCTTGTAGAAATCGTGACATCGCTTGAGGCAAATGAAGATACACATCTTGCCCGTATTTTGGTCTTACTTCTCGCATTCAGAGAGCCAGACAGGACCGCCATCGAGGGAATCACCAAACTCGCCAAGCTTGATTTCTTATTGCGGTATCCCGCATCGCTGAAGAAAGCCCTCGCGGCGAGGGGCGTATCCGAGCGGAACATTCCGGTAGATGATTTCGAGGCCATGACTATTGAAGCGCGTATGGTTCGATATCGATACGGGCCATGGGACCATCGTTACAGGCAATTCCTAAACGTCCTCGTCGCCAAGGGGCTGGTCGCGGTCGAATTAGAGGGCCAAACAATCAAAATTGACCTTACGGATCCCGGAGCTGCATTAGCCGCGGCCCTAATAGAGGGAAAAGGATTTAGCCGTGTCTTTGAGCGCGCAAAATTGCTGAAGAAGCACTTAGACCTTAAAGCACGCAAGCTCATGGAATTCATCTACGAGATATTTCCGGAGCTGACATCCTTAGAATACAACGAAGGCATTGAGTTTAGAGATGAGCAGCATGCAAATCAAAGCTAACGCGCTCACTCTTAGATGTCGGAAGAGCGAGGAGCGCATACAGTTTAGCCCTCGTCTTTCGTTCTTTCACGGGGAAATGGCCGCTGGAAAGTCTACTATCGTCGAGATGATAAACTATTGCTTCGGGGGCAAGCTCGTGAAGACGCCCGCTGTGAGCGGCGAAGTCGTTAGCGTTCAACTCGATCTTTCCATCGACAATACCGAACTCCTGATAGAAAGAAGTCTCGATTCCGCGACCGCCGTGGACGTCACGTGGCAACGCGGAGAAGAGCGCGAGTTACGCTCATTTCCTTTAGCCGCGCAGTCAGAGCCCATTGTCGGTGAAGACATTTACAACCTCAGCGACTTCTTGATGAACCTTCTCGGCATGCCTGTGCTGAAAGTCAGAAAACGCAAGAGCGATCCAGATGCTGAGTTTCACAGGATTGGCTTTCGCGATTTTTACAAGTTCAATTATCTTGATCAAGACGACCTCGATTCTTCTTTTTTTCGCCTCGAAACACCTATTGTGAAGGAAAAATCAAAGGATGTGCTCAAATATATCCTTGGGTTTCATAGCGATCATCTAAATACGCTTGAAGCAAGCCTCTCGGAGGTCAGGCAAAAGCAAAGAATGATGCGCGAGTCTGCCCTGCAGATCGATCAGTTTCTCTCTCAGTATGGCTTCAACTCAGAATCGCAAATTTCTACCGAAATCGATCGCGTCAATGATGCAGCACAGAAGGTTGAAGAGGAACTTACGGAATTAACCCCGGAGAGCCTCCCAAAGTTCACCCTTTCCGAAGATGAGAAAGTTAATCTCGCGAAGCAGCAAGAAAGCATTTTGGCCAAACAAGAAGCCATACAAGAGATTACTGCGCAATTGCGCGACCAACAAGGACTTTCCGCAGAACTTTTGAGCATGAAATTCAAAGTTGCTCGTTCGTCACTTGCGACCCAGCTGCTGGAAAGCGCCGATTTTAGAATTTGCCCTTCTTGCGGAACGGAAGTTGAGAAGCCTCATGATCCAGAGACCTGCCCCCTATGCAAATCGCACATCGAAGAAAATAGCAGACAGATTCAACTGAATGCCGGCGTCGTTGAGCGCGATCTGACGGATCGCATTGAAGATCTGAGCCGGTCCATAAGACGACTTGAGCGCTCACTTTCTTATCAGCAGGACACACTCTCTGAGCTGCTTGAACAGCGGAATTCGCTGCAAATGAAGTTCGATGCCTCCAAACGATCCGCAGAGTCTCAGTATATGCAGCGGGTACGATCATTAGAATCCGAGTTGGGGGCTTTAAATGAGCGCCGCCGCTTTCTTGTCCGCGTACGTAAAATGCCGAGCGAAATTGAGGCCCGGCGAACGGAAGCGGACAAGCTTTCCGAAGAAATAAACAAGCTGGAAAGGGAAATTGCAAAAGAGCAGGAGAATTTTGAAGAGGGCCGAGTTAATCTCGCCCTCTTGGAGAGCAACTTTCTTGATATACTGAAGGAGATTCACTTCCCGGCGATTTCTGATAAAGACCGCGTCAGAATCAACACGAAGACTTGGATGCCCTACGTCCTACCTGAAGGACAAGAAGGGCGGGCATGGAC
This sequence comes from Parvularculaceae bacterium, assembly GCA_041398145.1. GTDB lineage: Bacteria > Pseudomonadota > Alphaproteobacteria > Caulobacterales > Parvularculaceae > Amphiplicatus. Next base: position 132,045 of record JAWKVF010000006.1, read on the forward strand.
ATTCGCCGACGCAGGAAGCGGTGGAAAGAAGGTGCTCTTCAAGATTTCATTCGCGCTCGCTCTCCATCTTACTGTAGCGCAGCGCAACCTCAGCTTACCGAGGTTTCTTGCGATCGATTCGACGATGAAAAACATTACGCCCGATATCAACGTAGAAATTGTACGACATTTCTATGCAAAGCTGTACTCGTTGTTATCTAACGAGCTGGAAAACTGGCAATGTATTCTGGTGGACCAGACTTTTGTTCCGCCTTCTGAAGGCATGATCGATTTCGTTGAGCGCAAGCTCACTAAGGATGATCCGGAATTTCCGCCACTTATTAGCTATTATCACGGTCACTGAGACACTGGCCTAGTGTATGCTTGACCAGAACCACTTGGAATCCTTGTACGAGACCGAACTAGGTTGATCATAAGCAGCTCCGCAAATCACCCCAAATCCCCGCAAATAACCCCGAATTTCCGCCAGTGACGCGGGCGCGCTGGTGATTCGATTATCGGCTCTGGAAGAAGCGCGTTGTCGCGAAACCAGAGCCGAGCATGACACCGACCAAGATACTCATAGGACAGGCGTTTGTCGTGATGCTGATCATCGCGGCGGCGGTGTGGCTGGCGACGCAGTATGTTGCTTCGTCCTTCGGGTTCGATCCGGCGCTGGGAAGCCCATGGTCGCATTTCGGCGAGACGCCCGTCTATTACCCCTGGCGCCTCTTTGAATGGTGGTACGCGTTTGAAGCTTACGCGCCGGACGTTTTCATGCAGGGCGGCGCCATTGCGGCGGCCGGCGGCATGGTGGGCGCAGGCGCCGCGATTGCGGGCTCGCTCTGGCGCGCGCGTCAGCAACGCAATGTCACGACCTATGGCTCGGCGCGCTGGGCGACGCGGTCTGATATCGCCGCAGCAGAGCTCTTCGAACACAATGGCGTCTTTCTCGGTCGCTGGCGCGGAAAATACCTCCGTCACGACGGCCCCGAACATGTAATGGCCTTTGCCCCGACGAGATCGGGCAAGGGCGTCGGGCTTGTCGTCCCGACGCTTCTTTCCTGGACCGGGAGCGCGGTTATTCACGACATCAAGGGCGAGAACTGGATGCTGACCTCCGGCTGGCGGTCGCGGTTTTCCCATTGCCTGTTGTTTGATCCGACGAACCCGAATTCGGCGCGGTACAATCCGCTGCTCGAAGTGCGCATAGGCGAAGGCGAGGTTCGCGACGTCCAGAACATCGCCGACATTCTCGTCGATCCGGAAGGCTCGCTCGAACGACGCTCCCACTGGGAAAATACCGGCCACGCACTGCTCGTCGGCATCATCCTGCATGTTCTCTATGCGGAGGAAGAAAAGACGCTCGCGCGCGTTGCGTCATTCCTGTCAGACCCGAGCCGGACCTTCGAGAGGACGCTGGGTCTCATGAAGGCGACCAATCATCTGGGGACGAACGCCGCGCCGAAAGTCCACCCGGTCGTGGCGCAGGTCGCGCGCGAGCTGTTGAACAAGTCAGAGAACGAACGCTCGGGCGTTCTCTCGACCGCGATGAGTTTCCTCAGCCTCTATCGCGATCCGACGATTGCCAAGGTCACATCGGACTGCGACTGGCGCATCACGGACCTGATGGATGCAGAGCATCCGGTCTCGCTTTATCTCGTGGTGCCGCCGTCTGACATCTCGCGGACGAAGCCGCTGGTGCGTCTTGTGCTCAACCAGATCGGCCGGCGGCTGACAGAGGAGCTGGAGAGCGCTGGCGTTCAGAAGCGCAACAGGCTTCTGATGATGCTCGACGAGTTTCCGGCGCTCGGGCGGCTCGACTTCTTTGAATCGGCGCTTGCCTTCATGGCCGGCTATGGCGTGCGCGCCTATCTGATCGCGCAGTCCCTCAATCAGATTGAAAAGGCCTACGGGCCGAACAATTCGATCCTCGACAATTGCCATGTGCGTGTCGCGTTTGCTGCAAATGACGAGCGCACCGCGAAACGGATTTCCGATGCGCTCGGCACCGCGACCGAGTTGAGGGCGCAACGCAACTATGCCGGCCATCGGCTTGCGCCCTGGCTCGCCCATGTCATGGTCTCGCGTCAGGAGACAGCGCGTCCGCTGCTGACGCCCGGCGAAGTGATGCAGCTGCCCGCCGATGAAGCGATCGTCATGGTCTCGGGCGCCGCGCCGATCCGGGCAAAGAAGCTGCAATATTACAGGGACCGGAACTTCGCAGGCCGGCGGCTCGATCCGGTGACGATCGATGTGTGCGCCGGCGCCTATCCCGACGCCCCCCCGCCGCGCGCCAATGACTGGACCGGCGTTTCAGCGAGGTTCGATCCGGTGCTCGCGATTGAGGAGGAAGACGAGCCGGGGATTGCGCGAGCTAATGATGAATCCGGTCTGCAGCAGACGCCGGAACTTGATCCGGTGCCGTCAGAGCCGGGCATCACCGCCGATCCGGACGAAGCCTCGCGCGACGACAGCGACAATCTCGCTGACGCGCAGCGGATGGAGCGGCTGGCGCTGGAGCAGTCGAAACGCGCCGGCCTCGATCGCGGCAACGGCATGCTGACCGAGGTGTGGTCATGACATTCAGCAAGCGGCGTATCTCAATCTATCTATCGCCGGAAGCCGAGCGCCTCCTGAAGCGCGCGACCGCGGACGGCGCCGCGACGCGAAGCGGCGTTGTCGATGCGGCGGTGAAAGCGTTCCTTGACGAAGACGCGAAACGCTCGGAGCTCGCGCAGCTCAGCCATCGCCTTCAGAAGCTCGCCCGCGCCGCCGAGCGCATGGCCGATGAAACGACCGCGCAGACCGAAACCCTCGCGCTTTTCATTCTCTATTATCTCTGCATCACGCCGCCGCTTCCTGAATCGACCCGCGCCGCCGCCGAGGCGATGGGCAGGAAGCGCTTCGACCGGTTTATCGGACAGGTGAGCGACCGGCTTCTCGGCAAGGAAAGCTTCACCGACGAAGTGCTCGCCCGCATCGACCTCGTGCGCACCGACCTCTCGCGGAGTGGCGAAAGGCAAAAACTCGAGGCGGTGTCATGAGCGCCCAGCTTGAGCATATCGGCCCGGATGCCGAGACCGCAAACCGGCGCGCCGCCATGCTGAAGACCGCCTTCGGGCCGGTGATCGGCGCGGCGCTCGAAGACGATAGCGTCATTGAGATCATGGCCAATCCCGACGGCGCTTTGTGGATCGAACGGCACGGAACGGGCAGGGCGCGCGAGACGGTTGCGTTGCGCGCCGGCGATGTCGAACGCATCATCCGCCTGGTCGCCAGTCATGTGGGTTTCGACTGCGACCGCGAGCATCCGATCGTGTCGGCGGAACTCCCCGGAAGCGGCGAGCGGTTTGAAGGCGTCTTGCCGCCCGTGGCGACAGGACCGGCCTTCGCGATCCGCAAGCCCGCGGGCCGCGTCATCGATCTTGAGACTTATGTCGCCGACGGCGTTCTTTCCGGCGCCGATGCGCTGGTCCTCAGATCCGCCATCGCCGAACGGCGGAACATCGTCATTGCCGGCGGCACCTCGTCGGGCAAGACGACGCTCGCCAATGCCTTGCTTGCCGAAATCGCCGCTTGCGATGAACGCATCGTCATCCTCGAAGACACAAGAGAGTTGCAATGCGCGGCGCATGATCATGTCGCATTGCGCACGTCATCGACTGTCAGCCTTGAAAGCCTCGTGCGCTCGACCATGCGGTTGCGCCCCGACCGGATCATTGTCGGCGAAGTGCGCGGCGGCGAGGCGCTTGATCTCCTGAAGGCATGGAACACCGGTCATCCGGGCGGCGTCGCCACGGTGCATGCGAACTCAGGCCGCGCGGCGCTCACCCGCATCGAACAGCTGATCGGGGAACGCACCAGTCAGGTTTCGTGCCAGCTGATCGCCGATGCGGTCGATCTCGTCGTCTACATCGCACGAGACAATGGCGCGCGGCGCGTTTCCGAAATCCTCCGGGTCGACGGGCTCGATCCCGTTGGCGGCTACCAGCTGCGCCGCGCCGTCCCGCAGGACCTTGTCAGGCTGAAAGAAGGAACAAAGCCATGATCGCCTCCAATCTGCACCGTTTACTGATCATGATGGCGCTGATCGCCATCGGATCGATGTTGTTTGTCTCGCCGGCGCACGCCGCCGGGTCGGGCATGCCCTGGGAGGCGCCGCTCGCGTCGATCCTCGCGTCCATCGAAGGGCCGGTCGCGCGCATCGTCGCCGTCATCATCATTATCATCACCGGGCTCAGCCTTGCCTTTGGCGACACGTCGGGCGGCTTCCGCCGTCTCATCCAGATCGTTTTCGGTCTCTCGATCGCCTTCGCGGCGACCAGCTTCTTCCTCGCCTTCTTCTCGTTCGGCGGCGGCGCGCTCATCTGAAGGATCAGATCGATGTTAGAGGGATTTTCCGTACTCGTTCACCGCAGCCTCACAGAGCCGATCATGATGGCCGGCGCGCCAAGGGGCGTTGCGATCCTCAACGGCACCATCGCCGCCGCGGTCGGTCTTGGCCTGCAGATGTGGGTCGCCGGCATCGTCCTCTGGATGATCGGGCAGGGGGCCGCCTCCTACGCCGCGAAGAAAGACCCGAAATTCCTGGAGGTCGGCGTCCGGCACCTGAAGCATCAGGGATATCTCTCATGCTGAACTTGCGCGAATACCAGACACGGCCAAAGCGTCTCGTCGATTACCTTCCCTGGGCGCTCCTTGTCGCGCCGGGCGTCGTCCTCAATAAGGACGGCAGCTTCCAGCGCACGATCCGCTATCGCGGGCCGGACCTTGAAAGCGCCAGCGATGCGGAACTCCTGTCCTTCACCGCGCGCGTCAACAATGTGCTGAAGCGGTTCGGCTCGGGCTGGGCGCTCTTCTTCGAGGCGTCGCGTGATCCTTCCCACGATTATCCGTCGTCAGATTTTAGCGATCGCGCCGCATGGCTTGTCGATGAGGAACGCCGCGCGAATTTCGAGAAAAATGGCGCGCATTTCGAGAGCTGGTATTATCTGACCTTCGCCTGGCTGCCGCCCAGCGACCAGACCCGCAAGGGCGAGGCGCTGTTCCTCACCTGCGAGGGCGATGAGAAATCGGCGTCGGCGCGCGATCACCTCGATGTCTTCATCCGTGAGACGGATCGCGCCATCGATCTCTTGTCAGCGCTCATGCCGGAATGCATGGCCCTCGATGATGCGAGAACCCTGACCTATCTGCATGACGCGATTTCGACCCGGCGCCATGAGGTCGCCGCGCCGGCGATCCCGATGTTTCTCGATGGCGTCCTCGCCGATTGCGGCCTCACCTGCGGGCTTGCGCCCATGCTGGGCGATGAACATCTGCGCGTGGTCACCATTCAGGGGTTTCCGCCCGCGAGCGAGCCGGGGTTCCTCGATGCGCTGAACCGGCTCGGGTTTTCCTATCGCTGGACGACGCGCTTCATCGCCCTCGACAAGGCGCGCGCGACAAAAGAGATCACGAAATACCGCCGGCAATGGTTCGCCAAGCGCAAGTCGGTGGCCGCCATCATCAAGGAGACGCTCTTCAACGAGGAGAGCGTGCTTCTCGACGCCGACGCCGACAACAAGGCGGCCGATGCCGACAGCGCGCTGCAGGAACTGGGGCAGGACGATGTCGCCTTCGGCTATCTTACCTGCACCGTCGTCGTCTCGGACATTGACTCTTCAAACGCTGACGCGAAGGCCAAAGAGATCGAGCGCGTCCTGAACGGGCTCGGCTTCGTCACCATCCGCGAAAGCGTCAACGCCGTCGAAGCCTGGCTCGGCTCCCTGCCGGGTCATCTCTACGCCAACATTCGCGCGCCGCTCATTCACACGCTGAATGTCGCACATCTGGCGCCATTGTCGGCGGTCTGGGCCGGGCAGGCGTGGAACGCGCATCTTGATGCGCCGCCGCTCATTCAGGCGACGACCCATGAGACGACGCCGTTTCGTCTCACGACCCATATCGGCGACGTTGGACACACTTTGATTGTCGGGCCGACCGGCGCCGGCAAGTCGGTCCTCCTGGCGCTGATGGCGCTGCAGTTCCGGCGCTACAAAGATGCGCAGATCTTCGCCTTCGACAAGGGCAGGTCCATGCGCGCTGCAATCCTGTCCCTCGGCGGCGCCTTCCACGATCTCGGGAGCGATGACGCGCTCGCCTTCCAGCCCTTGCGCGATATCGACAACGATGCAGGACGCGCGCGGGCGCAAGCCTGGCTCCTTGGGGTTCTCGCCGAAGAAGGCGTCGCCCTCGATCCCGCCATTAAGGATGCCCTCTGGTCGGCGCTCAGCAATCTCAGCAACGCGCCGGTCCGGGAAAGGACACTTACGGGTCTGACGCTTCTTTTGCAGCGCGCTGATCTTCGCGACGCGTTCAAACCCTTCACCATCGACGGCGCCTATGGCGGTCTGTTCGATGCGGAAGAAGACACACTGACGCTGACGGACGCCATCGGCTTCGAGATGGAATCGCTCATGCGCCGGGAAGCGGCGGTCGCGCCAGCGCTCTCTTATCTCTTCGACCGGCTTGATGACCGCTTTGACGGATGGCCGACGCTATTGCTGCTCGATGAAGCCTGGGTGTTCCTCGATCACCCGCTCTTTGCCGGGCGCTTGCGCGACTGGCTAAAGACGCTCCGTAAAAAGAATGTCTCGGTTGTCTTTGCAACGCAGTCCCTGAGCGACATTCAGTCATCCAGCATTGCGCCGGCGATCATTGAGAGCTGTCCGTCGCGCATCTTCCTGCCGAACGCCCGCGCAAGAGAAGCGGGGATCCGCAGCGCCTATGAAGGCTTCGGTCTCAATGAGCGTCAGATCGAGATGATCGGGGCGGCGAGCCCCAAGCGTCACTATTATTATCAGTCCGCCATCGGCAATCGCCTCTTCGAACTTGGGCTTGGTCCTGTCGCTCTCGCGCTTTGCGGCGCGTCGGGTCCGGATGATCACAAGCTGATCGATTCTATCATGCGTGAGTCGCGGGAAGGTTTTGCGCCGGCGTTCCTGCGCGCCAAGGGCCTCGCCTGGGCCGCCGATCTCATCACCAAAAACAAGAAAGAAGAAAGGAACGCCATATGCGCCGCAGAATAAAAAATTGTGTTCTCGCTGCCATCTCCAGCCTCATTCTTGGCACCGGAGGCAGCGCCTATGCCCAATTGTTCGGGGGCATCGTCTACGACCCGACAAACTATGCGCAGAACCTGCTCACCGCGACGCGCACGCTTACCATGATCAACAATCAGGTGAAACAGCTCACCAATGAAGCGCAGATGCTTGTCAACGAAGCCAAAGAGCTGACCAGCCTTCCATATTCAGCGCGCATCGCTCTCAACCAACGCCTCTTCGAAATCGAGACCCTGATCAAGACTGCAAAGAGCCTCGGTTACGATGTCGCTTCGATCGACGCATCTTTCCAGGCGCTCTATCCGGAGGACTATACGGCGTATTCCAATGCCGCCATGGCGTCGGACGCTCGCATTCACTGGGAGCAAGCATCGCGAGCGTTTCACGACGCGATGATCATGCAGGCGAAGATCGCTGAGACGATCTCCGCAGACATGGCGTCACTCGATGAAATCATCATTGAGAGCGAAAACGCCGTCGGAAATCTGCAAGCCGAACAAGCCGGCAATCAGCTTCTCGCCCTGCAGGTCAAACAGGCGATGCAGGCGGCGGAGCTCTTTGCGGTCGCGTCACGCGCCGATGCGCTTGATCGCGCAAGGCAGCTCCAAACCGAAGAACGCGCACGTATCGCCAATGCCCGCTTCATCGGCGACGGCATCATGTACCCGTAATGGAATGAGGGAGGAGGCGCGGTCATGAATAATCTCAACGTCATCGATCAGTTCACGACAACCTTCGTCAATTACATCGATTCCGGTTTTGGGTTGCTGCAGGGCGATGTCGGGTTTTTGACGGCGATATTGATCGGCATTGATATCGTTCTCGCAGGCCTCTTCTGGGCGATGAACGGCGCCGACAATGTGCTCGGCCAGTTCATCAAGAAAGTCCTTTATGTCGGCGCCTTCGCCTTCATCATCAACAATTTCCGACTATTGGCCGATATCATTTTTGCTAGCTTTGCAGGCCTCGGACTGGTCGCCACGGGCGCCCCGATCACGGCCGCGCAATTGATGCAGCCGGGCTTTGTCGCCGATACCGGCTATCAGGCGGCGTATCCGCTTCTCGGTGAAGCGAATACGCTGCTCGGGTTTCCGAGCTTCTTTTCGAACTTCGTCACCATCGCGATCATCCTGCTCGCCTGGATCATCGTGCTCTTCGCGTTCTTCATTCTCGCGATCCAGCTTTTCGTCACCATCATCGAGTTCAAGCTGACGACGCTGGCGGGCTTCGTGCTGGTGCCCTTCGCGCTCTGGAACAAGACGTCCTTTTTGGCCGAACGCGTCCTCGGCAATGTTATGGCTTCAGGGATCAAGTTAATGGTCCTCGCAATCATTGTCGGCATTGGCTCGACCATATTTTCCTCCGTCACCGCGAGCTTTGCGCCGGGCGCGATCACCCTTGAAGATGCGGCGGCGACGATATTGGCATCACTTGCGCTACTCGCGCTCGGGATATTCGGGCCAGGCATTGCGACCGGGCTTGTCTCCGGCGCGCCGCAATTAGGCGCCGGCGCCGCAGTCGCGACATCAGCCGGAGCAGGCGCCGCTATTCTTGGCGCCGGGGGCCTAGCCGGCGCAGGCGCCAGAGCCGCTGCATCTGCCGGCCGATCCGCCGTGCGTGCAGGCGCCTCCATGGCGGGCGGCGCCAATGCGGCGTGGACTTTGGGCAAGGCGGCGTCAGGCCAGTCTGGTCTGCGCGGCGCGGCGGCAGGCGCTGGCGCGGTTGCGCAAGCCGGCGTCGCTTCGACAATGCAGTCAGCGCGATCCTCCGTCTCAAGAGCATTCGGCAATCCGGGCGAGGCGTTCGCCGCCGGTTCACGCACCGCGTTCACGTCGACGGGCGGCGGCATCGCCGGATCATCGGCGGCAAGAGCCAGGGCGCCGGCGAATGCTGCGCCAGACTGGGCGCAAAAACTTCGACGCGAGCAGGGCCTGCGCGATGCGGGTCTCACCACCACCCATGTGATTTCGTCGGGGGATCGCGGCGGCAGCGCCGACGCGCCACGGCTAAAACAGGATGAGGAATGATGTTCAGACGCGCCTCCACCCATTACGGCGAAACGCCGCCGCCTGAAACGCCCTATATCAAGGCTCAGCAGATGTGGGACGAGCGCATGGGCTCGGCCCGCGCCCAGGCCGCGAACTGGCGCTACGCCGCCTTCGCCTCGATGCTGATTGCGGGCATTTCCTGCGGCGGCCTCATCTGGCAGTCATCGCGCTCGATCGTGACGCCCTATATCGTCGAGATCGACGGCGAGGGCGCGGTTCGGAATATCGGCCCGGCTAGCGAGAGCTACAAACCCTCGGACGCGGTCATCGCCCATAGCCTTGCGAATTTCATTCGCAACGTGCGCTCGGTTTCCATCGATCCGGTCATCGTTCGCGAAAACTGGCTGAAGGCATATGACTACGCCACCGATCGCGGCGCCATGGCGCTGAATGATTACGCTCGCGACAATGATCCCTTCGCCGATGTCGGGCGGCGCAGCGTCAATGTCGATGTGACGAGCGTCGTGCGGGCCTCCGATGACTCGTTCGAAATCCGCTGGACCGAGAAGACCTATAATGGCGGCCAGTTCCGGAAGCAGGAACGCTTCACCGCCCATCTGACCATTGTCCTGTCGCCGCCGCGCACTGCGGACGCGCTGCACAAGAATCCCCTCGGCCTCTACGTCCATGGCGTCAACTGGTCGAAAGACCTCAGCGCAGGAGATCCCTCATGACGCGTTCATTCCTTATTCTTTCAACGCTTGCGCTTATCGGCTGCGAAACAAAATATCCGGATATATCCCTCGACGAGGCTGCGCCCATGCGCCCGGCAAAGGTCGTGAACTTCGATGACGGCCGGCCGGTTCGTGAGATCATCGAGACAGCGACGCCGTACCCGTTGCCCGGACAACTGAAGCCCATCGAGGACGAGGAAGCGCCTGCGCCATCGCTCAAACCCTTCGAGCGCATCGATACCGCGAATGAGCGCGCCAAGATCGAGCCGGACCTCGACCGTTTCTTCAACGCCGTGCAGGTTTACCCCTTCATGCAGGGCGCGCTCTACAGGCTTTACGCGGCGCCGGAGCAGGTCACCGACATTGCGCTCGAGCCCGGCGAGCGCCTGAACTCCGTTTCCGCCGGCGACACGGTGCGCTGGGTCGTCGGCGACACGACGAGCGGCGGCGCAAATGGCGAGCAGGTGCACATCCTCGTCAAACCGATTGCGCCTGGGCTCTCGACCAATCTCGTCATCGCGACTGACCGGCGCGCCTACCACCTTGAAATGCGCTCGTTCCGCGAGACCTATATGGCGGCGATTTCCTGGACCTATCCGCAGGACCAGCTCGTCAGGCGCCGCCATGAGGTCGAGCGCGTAAATGATGCGGCGGAGACAGTCATCGCCGCCGCCGTTGATCCTGATGATCTGAAGTTCCGCTACGAGATCGAAGGCGACCGGCCGCACTGGCGCCCGGTGCGCGCTTTCGACAATGGCAAACAGGTCTTCATCCAGTTCCCGGAGAACATCGCGCAGGGCGAAGCGCCGCCGCTCTTTGTTCTGTCGCGGCAGGGCGAGCCGGAGCTCGTCAATTATCGCATGCGCGGCAATTATTATGTGGTCGATCGGCTGTTTGCGGCCGCCGAGCTGCGTCTCGGCGAGAGAGAGCAGGACATTGTCCGCATTGTCCGCACCGATCTGAAGCGGCGGTCCTGATGTCGGCGCGCCCAAAGGAACAACCGGAAACGCTGGCGCTGCGCGCAAGGCCGCGGCCCGTCACGCGCCTCAACCGCAATGCGCTGATGGTCGCCGCCGGCGGCGCCGCGATCCTCATCTTTGGCGCCATGAGCGTCGCGCTGAAGCCCCCGCGCGCCATCGGCGAGGCGAAGGCGAAAGAGCTCTATAATGTGGATACGAAGCCGACGGCGGAGGGCCTTGAAGCGCTCCCGAAATCCTATGCCGAAGTGACGCCGCAGCTGGGCCCGCCTTTGCCGGGCGATCTGGGCGCCGCCCTGTTGCAGGCCGAACAGGCAGTCGCGGCGTCGGGCGAGGACGGCTATCTCGGCAAACCGGATTACGCCGCGCTCTCCGCGACGCCGTTCCGGAATTCGCCCGAGGCCGACGCCGCGCGTGAGGCCGCCTTGCGCGAAGCCCAGATCGCGACGGAAGCAAGGGAAGCGGGCGTGTTCTTTCAATTGATGTCGAGAGACATCAATGCGTCGCGCAATGACGCAGCGCCGGCGCAAGCCCAGTCAGTCGCCGCGCTGCCGGGCTCGCCATTTGATTTTGGTCTGGGACAGTCGGCTTTCGAAGGGGCCCCAACCCCTTCGAAACCATTCGGCGCCGAGCGCGAGCAGGACCCGAGCCGCCAGATCAGGAAGCTCGCGTTTCTGGAAGAGGGCGCTGAGGTTTCGACCGACAATCCGTATGCGATCGAGGATCCGGTTACGCCCTTCGAGGTGATGGCGGGGACGGTTATTCCGGCGTGCCTGATCACTGGTGTTAATTCCGATCTCCCCGGAACCGTCATCGCGCAGGTGACGCAGAACGTCTATGACACCGTCACGGGCCAATATCTTCTCGTGCCCCAGGGCGCGCGGCTCATCGGACGCTATGACAGCGTCATCGCCTTCGGCCAGTCGCGGGCTCTGCTGGTCTGGACGCGCATTATTTACCCCGACGGCGCCTCCATCCAGATCGACAATATTCCGGCGAGCGATGTCGCCGGGTATTCGGGGCTTCGTGACGCCGTCGATTTCCATACCTTCCGCCTGCTGAAGGGCATCGTGCTGTCGACTCTGCTGGGCGTCGGCACGGAGCTTTCCTTCGATCAGTCAGAAAGCGACATCGTCGAGGCCCTCCGGGAGTCGGCGCAGAACTCAGCCAATCAGGCTGGGCAGCGCATCGTCCAGCGCAATCTCGACATTCAGCCGACCATCAGGATCAGACCGGGCTGGCCGTTGCGCGTCATCGTCAACAAGGATCTGGTGCTTAGACCCTATGACCATGGGAGAGCCGCAAGATGAGCCTCAAGATCGGCGCCATTCCCGAACGCAAGCCAGTGAAGATTTCTGCGTCACTGCCGCCGGATGTTGCGGATGCTCTCAATGACTATGCCGAGATCCATGCCCGCGAATTCGGCCGCAAGACGCCCATCGGCGAACTCGCCGCGCTGATGATCGAACGCTTCCTGAATTCGGACACGGCGTTCAAACGCGCCCGCAAATCGCTTCGCAAGCCTGACAGTGGAAAGGAGTAACCCGATGACCGTTATCGGAACATTCAAGAAGACAGATGATGGCTATGCCGGTTCGATCCGCACCATGACCATCAACATAAAGGCGACGTTCGTCGCCAACGACAGGAACAGCAATGACAAGGCGCCGGACTTCAAAATTGTCGCAGGCGACCGGGAATTCGGCGCAGCCTGGAAGGCGAAAGCCAAAGGCGAGGACGGACAGGAATTTCTGCGCGTCGAGATCGACGACCCGGCCTTCGCCGCGCCAGTCCGCGCCGCACTGTTCTCCGGTGATGGCGAGACGAGCGCGCTCGTGTGGAAACGGTCCTCATCACAACGCTAAATTTGCTTGCTTCGGCAATGCTATTGTGAGTCAATGCCATGGGAAAATTTGAAACAGCGAATTCATTCGTTGGCGTGAACCTTCGACATAAAGTGTCGCGATCTTCTGTGCTCCCCTCGAGTCTGCCGCCGCGCGGATTATGCCGTGAAGTGGCGGCAGCCTATATTGGAATTGGTGGAACGAAGTTCGACCAGATGGTAAAAGAAGGGACGATGCCAAAACCTAGAATTCATGGCGGTCGCAAGCTGTGGGATCGGTCCGAATTAGACGCCGCATTCAGTGAATTGCCTCATGAGGGTGAGCTGAGCGAGCCCACAAACCCTTGGGATGTAGAATTGGATTAGCGTGTCGGGAGGAAGCGGCAATATGGGGAAACGTTTTCCCTACGTTCAAGAATATCGAGACAATCGAGGGAAATTGCGGCGATATTTTCGGCGCGGTACTTATAGAGTTCCATTACCGTCCGAACCCGGCTCGCCTGAATTCATCGCCGCATATGCGGCAGCGCTTGCCGGGACTAAATCCAAGAAAGTTAGTGTCGGACCAAAGCCAAAAACAGGAAGCCTCAACGCTTTAATTACTGCCTATTATGTTTCCGAACAATGGCGTGAGTTGAAAGTATCATCGCAGGTGCCGCGCAGGCGGATTCTCGAACGACTCCGTGAAAAGCATGGTGACAAACCAGTAGCGCTATTGCCTAAGAGCTGGATCAAAAAGCAGATGGCAGACATGGCGGAGACACCGGCCCAGGCGAACCGCTGGCTCCAATTGCTGAGGCAGCTTCTCGACGTCGCTATTGATGAGGAACTTATTGAAACGAATCCGGCACGGCTCGTGAAAAAGTTTCGCGAAGGGTCTGGACATGAAGCTTGGCCGGAGGAGGAAATTTCTAAATTTGAGAAAAGATGGCCGACCGGTACGAAAGAACGCCTAGCTTTCGATTTGTTCTTGCACACGGGACAGAGGATCGGCGACGTCGCAGCAATGATGCGGACGCATATTCGCGATGGTGCTATTCGGGTTGTTCAGGAAAAAACTGGCGCTGAACTTTGGGTGCCTATCCACCCACAATTGCTGGCGTCATTAGCCGCTGTGCCAACTTCGGGCCTTGCATTATTACAGCGCCAAACGGGCCAGCCCTACACCAAAGGCGGCTTAGACAATTGGTTTCGACGAAAACGTGAAGCGGCACAGGTCTCGCTTGGTCTGTCGGCGCACGGATTGCGCAAAGCTGCCGGCCGACGTCTCGCAGAAGCTGGGGCGACAGCTCATGAAATCATGGCAATTCTCGGTCATCGTTCACTCCGCGAGGTACAACGATACACGGCGGACGCCGATCAGAAACGGAACGCCAAAGCAGCGATGAATAAGGTGGCGGGAACGCATTTCGAACAAAAACTGTCTAGCGACATCAAATGAGTGTCTAGCGATTGCGGTAATGCGTTGAATACAAATGTATATTTCTGAATGATGGAGGCCACGGCCGGAATCGAACCGGCGTACACGGCTTTGCAGGCCGCTGCGTCACCACTCCGCCACGTGGCCTCAGGACGCCCCTCTCGCAAGGGAGGGGCTTCATAGCGTGCGTCCCAGGAAAGGGAAAGCCCGTTTTCTCGCGAACAAACCCGCTGCGACCAGATCGGCGGGCCCGGCTGGACCGCCGCCGCTGGCGGATTGAGCGGTTGCGGGAGAGAGCGGCTGGCTGTATTTGCCACTTGGCCCAACACGCCGAGCCCGCGGGAGCGTTAGATGAATTTTGATCAAGCCCGAAAACACATGGTGGACAGTCAGGTCCGCCCCAATGACGTGACCGATCTCAACATCCAAAGGGCGCTGCAAACCCTGCCGCGCGAGGTATTCTTGCCGTCTGAATTTCGTGATCAGGCCTATATCGATCGCGAACTCGCCTATGCGCCGGGCAGATCGCTTATTCCGGCGCGCGACTTCGGCAAGCTGCTGAACGCGCTCGATATAGAGAAAACCGATCTGGCGCTCGATGTGGCTTGCGGTGCGGGGTATTCAGCCGCTGTGCTGGCGGCGCTGTCGGAGATGGTGGTCGCGGTCGAAAGCGATGAAAAACTTGCCGAGGAGGCGCAGGCCCACTGGGCGGCGCTTGGTATCGTCAATGCGGCGGTGATTGTTGATGAGCCCAGCAAGGGTGCGCCGAAGCAGGGGCCGTTCGACATCATCATTATCCCGAATGCGATTGAAACCGAGCCAGTGGCGCTTTTGTCGCAGTTGAAGGATGGCGGCCGTCTGGGCGCGATTGTTCGGGCTGACGTGTGCTCAAAAGGCGTGATCTGGCGTCGATCCGGCGATGCTTTCGGTCGATTTGAAGTATTCAACTCTTCCGCGCAGGTCGTCACACCGGGTTTTGAGAAGATTAAGACATTCGTTTTTTAAGGTGGCTAACGGCGTTGCCGTCGCGACGGCTTCGCCTAAAAATACAATTCATGAGCGCTCGTCGGCGCAGACCCCGGCAGGCGCGTAAGTTTGCCTGAGAGGCGCGAGTGATGAAGCGTTCAGATCTTTCGATTTTGGCTCCCCTGTTGTTGCTGGCGCCGCAGGCGGCCGACGCGCAGTCGCTTACCGAGGCGTTGGGCGTCGCGTATGACAGCAATCCAACCATCCAGGCGGAGCGCGCCCGCCAGCGCGCCACCAATGAAGCCAAGGCGCAGGCGTGGGCCAACGCCTTGCCGCAGGTTAGCGCCGGCGCCAATTACAACAAGATCGATCAGGATCAGACCATCAACAGCGCTGCGTTTGGCGGCGTCGGCTCGTCGGCCCGGACGTTCGATCTGGAAACCAAGGCGGTGCAGGTCACCGGCGAGCAGCCGATATTCACAGGGTTCAGAAATTATAACGCCATCCGTCAGGCGCGGGCGCGCGTGCAGGCCGGGGCGGCGCAACTGACGCTTGTCGAACAGGACGTTCTTCAGCGCGGTGCGCAGGCCTATTTCGACGTCGTCCGCGATATGGAGGTGTATCAGGCGACAGCCAACAATGTGCAGGTGCTGCTGCGTCAGCAAGAAGAAGCTAGCCTTCGCTTCGAGGTTGGCGAGGTGACCCGAACCGATGTTGCACAAGCTGATGCGCGCCTTGCCCAGTCGCGCGCGCAGCTTACCACGGCGCAGGCGCGCCTGGCGGTCAGCCGCGCGACATTCGCGCAGATTTTCGGCATGTCGGCGGCGACGCTGGAAGAAAATCCCGAACTGCCGCCGACGCCGGCGACGCTGGACGAAGCCATGCAGGTCGCGTCTGAGCTATCGCCGGTGATCATTCGCGCGAAAATGACCGAACAGGCGTCGCGTCGCGGTGTCGCCATCGCCAGGGGCGCGTTTTCTCCGACAGTTTCGCTCACTGCCAGCTATCAGTATGCTGATGAGCCAAGTTCGTTTGTTCTCGACGATGAGCAGTTCGCCTATGGTGCGCGGGCGTCAATCCCGATCTTTCTCGGCGGCTTGAACATTTCCCGCGTGCGCGAGGCCAAAGCGCTGAACGAAGCTGACCGCCGCCGCGTCGACGAGGCCGACCGCCAGGCGCGCGCCCAGGTCACCGCAGCGTGGGAACAGCTTTCGGCCGCTCGCGCAAACATCAATTCCGCCACGTCGCAGGTCGCCGCCAATGAGCTGGCGCTGACCGGCGTTCGCCGGGAAAACCAGCTTGGCGTTCGAACCACGCTCGACGTGTTGGACGCCGAGCAGGAATACCTCAACGCGCAGGTTTCTCTGGCCAATGCCGAGCGCGATGCGCGATCGGCGACTTTCTCGCTGCTTGCGGCGATGGGCGTGCTGACCCTCGGCGAGGACGTTGGCGGTGATTTAAATGGTGTTGAGCCCCTCAACTGAGGCGGTTTAGCCCGTTAAACTGGTTTCAATGAATAGGGTTGCACCTTGGCGCGAACCGGCGGAAAAACGTCGGCGAAGCGCCGTCCGGCGCGACAGATGAGCAAACAGGCGCTGACACGCATGCCAAACGCACAACCAGAACCGAGTATGGAGGAGATCCTCGCGTCGATTCGGAGAATTATTTCCGAAGACGAAGAGGAGCCGGCCCAGAAGCCGACCCCGCAGACTTTCCATCCGCCCCAGACTAGCGATCAGGCGGCGCGTGTAGATCAATCGGCACAAGCGCCCCAGGAAGATGCGGCCGACGAACACCTTGCAACGGAAGATGTTGAAATGATTAAGAAAAATGTCGCCGAGGCGATGGAAGACGAAGAAGATTCAATCGTGGACGAAACGACGGCCGTCGCCGCTTCCCAAGCTTTCCGCAATCTTTCCGCCAGCGTGAAAGTGACGGATGCCCCAGGACGCTCGCTTGAAGATATCGTCACCGACATGTTGCGCCCGATGATCAAGGAATGGCTCGACGCCAATCTCCCGGCGATTGTGGAAGAAAAAGTGGAAGAAGAAGTGCAGCGGGTCGCCCGCCGACGCCGGTAAATCCTGGTTCCCACAGGAATGCAAAAGCCGGCGGAAACGCCGGCTTTTTTGTTGCGCCGCTGCAATTGGCGGGTTTCTTTTGCACCGCGGGAAGTTCACGGTACAAACCGCCCATCCTTCAGACGCCAGAATGACTGACCCATGCTAGATAAAGCTTTTGACCCCGCCGCCGTCGAGCCCCGCCTGTATGAGGATTGGGAGCGTGCCGGCGCATTTCAGCCAAAGACCGATCCCGACGCTGATCCCTTTACGATTGTGATCCCGCCGCCGAACGTGACGGGCTCCCTGCATATGGGCCATGCGCTCAACAACACCCTTCAGGACATTTTGTGCCGGTTCGAGCGGATGCGCGGCAAATCGGTTCTGTGGCAGCCGGGCATGGATCACGCCGGCATCGCGACGCAAATGGTCGTCGAGCGCGAAATGGCGAAACGCCAGGAGCCGCGTCGCACTGAAATCGGCCGCGAAAAATTTCTTGAAAAGGTTTGGTTGTGGAAAGCCGAGAGCGGCGGCGCCATCGTCTCGCAGCTCAAGCGGTTGGGCGCGTCATGTGACTGGTCGCGCGAACGCTTCACCATGGACGAAGGGTTGTCGGAAGCGGTCAAGAAAGTGTTCGTCCAGCTCTATCGCGAGGGGCTGATCTATCGCGACAAGCGGCTGGTGAACTGGGACCCGAAATTACTGACCGCGATTTCCGATCTGGAAGTCGAGAACACCGAAATTGCGGGCCATTTCTGGCACTTCAAATATCCGCTGGAAAACGGTGAAACCTACGAATTCCCGATTGCGTATGACGACGACGGCAATCCAACCGAGTGGGAAACGCGGGATTATATTTCAATCGCGACGACCCGGCCGGAGACCATGCTTGGCGACGGCGCTGTGGCGGTGCATCCATCCGACAAGCGCTATGCGCCGATCGTCGGCAAGAAGTGCCTGTTGCCGCTTGCTGACCGGTATATCCCGATCATCACTGATGATTATCCGGACCCGGACTTTGGTTCAGGTGCGGTCAAGATCACCGGCGCGCACGATTTCAACGACTACAAAGTGGCGATGCGCAACGAGATCAAGATTTACGTCCTGATGGACGAGCATGCGCGCCTCATCGACGCTGACTACATCCCCAAGAAATATCGCGGTCTTGACCGTTTTGAGGCGCGCAAAATGATTGTCGAGGATATCGACGCATGCGGATTATTGATCAAGACCGAAGACAAGAAGATCATGCAGCCGTTTGGCGACCGCTCCGGGGTCGTGATCGAGCCGATGCTGACCGACCAGTGGTATGTCGATGCCGAAGAACTGGCGAAAAAAGCGATTGAGGTCGTCGAGGACGGCGAGACCCGCTTTGTGCCTGAGAACTGGACCAAGACCTATTTCCAGTGGATGCGCAATATCGAGCCATGGTGCATTTCCCGCCAACTCTGGTGGGGGCACCAAATTCCGGCCTGGTACGGCCCTGACGGTCATATTTATGTCGCTGAAAATGAAGAAGAGGCGATGAAGGATGCGATCATCCGCATGACCGAGGAAGGCTATAGCCTTGAAGACATCAACAATATGCGCCGTCATGAGGGCGGCGAGGGGCCGCTGCTGGTGCGCGACGAGGATGTTCTCGATACGTGGTTTTCATCTGCGCTATGGCCCTTTTCAACGCTTGGCTGGCCGGGCGAGACGGCAGAGCTGAAAAAGCATTATCCAACGTCAGTGCTCGTTACCGCGTTTGACATTATCTTTTTCTGGGTCGCGCGGATGATGATGATGGGCCTTCATTTCATGAAGGAAATTCCGTTCAAGGACGTTTACGTTCACGCGCTGGTTCTAGATGAAAAGGGCCAGAAAATGTCGAAGTCGAAAGGCAACGTCATCAACCCGCTGACGCTGATCGACAAGTTCGGCGCCGACGCCCTGCGGTTTACGCTCGCCGCCATGGCCGCGCAGGGGCGCAACATGCGCCTCTCCGAAGCGCGTGTTGAGGGCTATCGCAATTTTGGCACAAAGCTTTGGAACGCCGCACGCTTTGCCGAGATGAACGACTGCAGATTTGACCCGGCATTTGACCCGGCAGGCGTCGACGAGCCGCTGAACAAGTGGATTATTCACGAGGCGGGTAATCTGGTCGGCGATGTCACAACGGCGCTTGAGGCGTATCGCTTCAACGACGCCGCCGGCGCGGCATACAAATTCGTGTGGAATGTTTTCTGCGATTGGCACCTTGAGCTGGCGAAACCGATCCTGACCGGCCCGGATGGCGATGCAAAAGACGAGACCCGTAAAACGACGGCTTGGGTGCTGGCGGAAATCCTGAAACTGTTACACCCGTTCATGCCGTTTATAACCGAGGAGCTTTGGGCGAAAACGGCGGCGCGTGAATCGCTGTTGGTTGTCACGTCATGGCCCGCGAGCGAAGATTTTCCGCGGTCGCCCGTCGCCGCAGACGAGATCAACTGGCTCATCGGCCTGATCACGGCAATCCGTTCGGTTCGCGCTGAAATGAACGTGCCGGCCGGGGCCAAGATCCCCATGGTTCATATTGGCGGCGGCGAAATCGGCGAAAGATTGTCTGCCCACCATGAGCTGATTAGCTGGCTCGCGCGTTTGATCTCTATTGAGACTGCAGATGCCGCGCCCAAGGGCGCGGTTCAGGTGGTGCATGAAGGTGCAATTTTCGCATTGCCGCTGGCGGACGTGATAGACATCGCGGCTGAAAAGGCGCGGCTCAAAAAAGAAATAGATAAATGCTCGAAAGAGATTGAGACGGTCGATAAAAAGCTTGCGAACAAGAATTTTGTCGACAAGGCGCCGGTGGAGATCGTTGAAGAGAATAAGCAGCGCCGTGTTGATTTTGAAGAGCGCAAGGCGAAACTGGCGTCCGCACTGCAGCAATTGTCGGAGGCATGAGCGTACCGCTTTGAGGTTGTTGAATGACTTACACCGTCGCTGCTTTTTACAAGTTCACGCCGCTTGCCGATTTTAACTCATATCGCGTGCCGCTGTTGGACATCTGTGGGCAGGCGGACGTGTTCGGAACAATCCTGTTGGCGGTTGAGGGGGTGAACGGAACCATCGCCGGCTCCCGCGCGGGCGTGGATCGTGTGCTGGCGGCGTTACGCGCCCTGCCGGGATGCGCCGATCTTGAACACAAGGAAAGCCGCTCCCCCGCCCAGCCGTTCGAGCGCATGAAGGTGCGGCTGAAAAAAGAGATCGTGACGATGGGCGTCGATGGTCTCGATATCGCGCACGATGTTGGCGAGTATGTCGAACCGGAAGACTGGAACTCGCTGATTTCCGACCCGGAAGTCATCGTGATCGACACAAGGAACGATTATGAGGTCGGGATCGGCGCTTTCCAAGGTGCGATTGATCCGGGTACGCATTCTTTTCGCGAATTCCCGCAATGGTTTCGCGAATTCGCCAAGGACCATCGTGGAAAGAAGATTGCGATGTATTGCACCGGTGGCATCCGGTGTGAAAAGGCGACAAGCTTTGTCCGTAATGAGGGTTTTGAAGAGGTTTATCACCTTAAGGGCGGGATACTTAAATATCTTGAAGTGACGCAAACCGAAGACAGTTTGTGGGATGGCCAGTGTTATGTATTCGACGGTCGCGTTTCCGTCGGGCATGGCTTGCAGCCGGGTGAATACGAGGCGTGCAACGCCTGTGGGCGGCCATTGGCGCAAGCGATGAAAGAAAGCCCATATTTTGTTGACGGCGTTTCGTGTCCGTCATGTCATGACCAATACAGCGAGGCGCGGCGACAGCGCTTCGCAGAGCGCCAGCGTCAGTTTGAACTGGCGGCGACCAGGGGTAAGCGCCATCTCGGGCCGCAGACGCGTTGACGCGCGCGGTGCTATATACGTTTCGTCGCTGCCCTTACGCCATGCGTGCGCGGATGGCGATCACCGCAAGCCGCGTTGAAGTCGAGCAGCGCGAGGTCGACCTAAAAGCCAAACCGGCTGCCATGCTTGAGGCGTCCCCGAAGGGGACCGTTCCTGTACTCATCTGTAAAGATGGTACGGTTATCGACGAAAGCCTTGATATCATGCTGCATGTGCTTCGCCGCCATGACAGCGAAGGCTGGCTGAGCCGCGCGCCGCTTGACGACCAGCTTGCGCTGATCGCGTGCAATGACGGACCGTTCAAGGATAATCTCGACCGGTATAAATACGCGTCGCGGTTCGAAGGCGAAGACTCGCTTTTCCATCGGGCCGAGGGCGTGAAATTCCTCGAAACGTTGAACGACCGGCTTGGCGACGGGTATCTGTTCGGCTCCAAGAGTGCTTTGGCGGATATCGCGATCTTTCCGTTCGTGCGTCAATTCAGGATCGCGGATGACATCTGGTTTGACGCCTTGCCGTTCAATCATTTGAAAGATTGGCTCTTGCGGCTGACGCAATCAGACCTTTTTCGCGGCGTCATGAAAAAGAGCGCCGTGAGGTAGCCTGATTACGCGCCGCCGCGCAATTTCGCTTGCAGGGCTTTTGATGAAGTGGTGTGTTGGAATTTTAGCTTCTTGTCTGGGAATGCGTAATGAAATGCGCCATGCGACATCAGCGCCGCCTCGTGAAAACCCGATAATATCAGCTTTAACTTGCCGGGATAAAACGCCATATCTCCAATGCAGAAAATTCCTGGTACGGATGTTTCAAACTTTTCTGTATCGACGGCGATACGGTTCTCTTCAAGGTTGAGGCCGAAAGCGGCGATCGGTCCCAGCTTCATCGTAAGGCCGTAAAACGCAAGCATCGTGTCGCACGCGATATCCGCCGCGCCGTCGGCGTCTTCGACCGTGATGCTTTGCAATTGGCCGTCATAACCATTGAGCTTTTTTATCTGGGCGATTTTTAAATCAATTCGACCCTCATCTACGAGGGCGCGCATGCGCTCAACACTTTCCGGCGCCCCGCGAAAATCATCGCGGCGATGAATCAGCGTAATGTGATCGGCGATGGGTTCGAGATTGATTGTCCAGTCGAGGGCGGAATCGCCGCCGCCGGCGACAACAAGGTTCTTGCCGGTGAATTGCTCGCGTTTGCGTACGGCGTAAAAGACCGACCTGGTTTCGAATTTGTCGATGTCGGGGATCGGCGGTTTCTTCGGCGTGAACGATCCGCCGCCGGCGGCGATAATGATGACCGGCGCTTGAATGCACGAATTGAGATCGGTGCAAATTCGCCAGTTGCCGTCATCGGTTTTTTCAAGGCTGTCGGCCATTTCGCTAAAGTGGAATTTCGGATCAAACGGTGCGATCTGGTCCAGCAATTGATCGATAAGATCAGCGCCGGTAATCGAGGGAATGCCGGGTATGTCGAGAATGGGTTTTTCCGGGTACAGCTCAGCGCACTGACCGCCCGGCTTGTCGAGGATGTCGATGACATGCGCGTGCATGCCAAGAAGTCCCAGTTCGAAGACAGCAAACAATCCGCAAGGCCCGGCGCCAATAATGACCGCATCTGTCTGATGGACGTCGCCGGGGGCGACGGATCTGGCGCGAGACGGGCTCATATGCGGCTGGGCGCTCCCGGTCAGTGCGATCGGCGACTCAACAACAGGCTTCGTCAAGCCTAGCGGACATTCGCCCGCTATGGAATGGTTTTGTAGTTAAATGGCCGGCCAGCAACCCTGCATAAGCTGGCGGATCTGTCGCCGCCTCTTTGGCCCCCGGCCGAGCCTAATCGATCAGCAGAACGGCCTTGCCGCGCACCTTGCGTTCCTCGACAAGTTTCAAGGCGTCTGCGGCCTGCGCGAGCGGAAAACGTGAGGTTACCTGCGGTTTGACCTTGCCCTCAGCGTACCATTGGAAAAGTTCGGCAACGTGCTCTGCATTACGGCCGGGATCGCGCATCGTAAATGCGCCCCAGAATACGCCGAGGATCTGACAGCCTTTGAGCAAGGTGAGATTGAGGGGAATTTTTGGAATGCCCGCCGGAAAGCCGACGACCAGAAACCTTCCTTCCCACGCCAGGGCGCGCAATGCCGCCTCCGCGTAATCGCCGCCTACAGCGTCATAGACAACGTCAACACCCTCGCCCCCAGACAAACACTTGATTTCGCCCGACAGCGCTTTTTGCGCTTCGCGGTCAAGCGCGCGCGGGTAAACCAGTGTTTCATCTGCGCCGATGCTTTTACAGAACGCCGCCTTTTCATCCGATGAAACGCCCGCGATTACTTTCGCGCCCATCGCCTTGCCGCATTCAATTGCGGCGGCGCCGACTCCGCCCGCCGCACCAAGAATGAAAAGCGTTTCCCCCGGATTCAGTTTTGCGCGGTCTTTCAGGGCGTAATGCGATGTGCCGTAAGTCAGCATGAACGCCGCCGCTTCGTCGAACGGCATTTCTTGAGGGATATTGTTCGCGCGCGCAGCGTCAACGATCATATGTGTGGCAAACCCGCCATGAATGCCGCCGGCCTGTACCCGGTCGCCGATTTTAAAGCCTGTGACGCCGTCGCCGAGGGCATCGATCACGCCCGCGACCTCGCCGCCTGGCGCGAAGGGCCGCGGCGGCTTGAACTGATAAAGGTCACGGATCACCAGCGTATCGGGAAAGTTGACGCCCGCCGCCTTGATCGCGACCCGAACCTGACCGGGACCAGGCTCGGGCGTCGCCAGCTCCGATAGTTCAAGGGTTTCGGGCCCGCCCGGCGCGACGCTCATCATTGCTTTCATCGCTGATTCCTGAAAATCTTCTGTGTGATTCTTGTGGTTTGTGCGTATCTTACGCATGGTCTTGTGTCAGCGAAACAGTCATTCGCATATCGCCAATCGGAAGGAACTCCAATGCGGGCAGTTATGGTAATTCTGGTCAGTATGCTGGCTGTTTCCTGCGCTACTTCGGCGCGGTATACGCTTGAAAACCGTTTTCAGGATATCGGCATACCCAAAGCCACGGCGGTCTGTATGGCCGATGATCTCGACGCCAATTTGTCAAACGAAGACCTGCGCGACCTTGCCGGGTACACGGTCGGTTTGTCGCGCGCTGAAACAACCGGCGAGGCAATTGATCAATTGCTCGAAATTGAAAATCCGCGCGCTGTTGTCGCCGTCGCCCGGTCGGCTTTTTCCTGTGTGACCGGTTTTAGTCGGTGACAAAAGCCGACAGCGCAGGCGTGGCGCAAAAGACGGATCGCTATTCGTGGTATGTGCTGGCGATTCTCACGCTGGTCTATACGTTCAATTTCGTTGATCGGCAGATCATCGCAATCGTATCGCCCGCCATCAAGGCTGAGTTGGGTTTGTCAGACTCAATGCTCGGCCTGCTGAAGGGGCTGGCGTTCGCGTTTCTTTACACATTACTCGGCATTCCGATTGCGTGGCTCGCCGACCGCTGGAACCGCGTGAATATCGTCGGCATTTCGCTTGCGGTCTGGTCGGCTTTCACGGCGTTGTCCGGCTTGGCCGCGAACGCAACGCAATTGGCGTTGGCGCGCGTCGGCGTCGGCATAGGCGAGGCAGGCGGTTCGCCGCCGTCGCATTCGATTATTTCCGACTATTTCCCGAAAGAAAAGCGCTCGACGGCGTTGTCGCTATACTCGCTGGGGATTCCATTAGGTCAGATGATTGCTTTTCTGGGCGGGGGATGGATTTTAGAAAATCTGGGCTGGCGCAACGCATTTTACGCTGTCGGCGTTCCCGGCATCATACTTGCGCTGGTTTTAAAACTGACTGTTCGCGAACCGATACGCGGGGCAAAAGACGCAGGGACGTCAGGCGCAGGGGCGTCTGACACAAGGGCGCCTGCGGCGCCTATCCCGTTCAGACAGGGTGTGTCGACGCTTCTGGCGATACCATCGTTCTGGGGCTTGCTTGTCGGCGCAACCGCCGCATCGTTTACAGGTTATGGCGTCGGCATGTGGGCGGTGGACTTTTTTCACCGCACTTATCACCTGTCGTATCAGGAAATCACAATTCCTCTCGGTTTGCTCAACGGCATTGCTTATAGCGTCGGCACCTTTCTGGGCGGATATTTAACCGACAGGTTCGGGAAGACTGACAAGGGCGCTTATGCCTGGCTGCCCGCGCTTGGCATGTTGCTGACAATTCCGGTTGGCGTGCTCCAGCTTTGGTCGCCGACCCCGTTTTGGGCTTTTGTCTGGGTGGCGCCTTTCCTGATCGGTCTCGGCATGTATCTCGGGCCGACATTTGCGCTCGTTCAAACGCTTGCGCCGCCAACAATGCGTGCGTTCGCGATCGCCTTTATGTTCTTTATCCTGAATATAATCTCGCTGGGACTGGCCCCGATCTGGGTCGGCGGTATATCCGACATATTTGCCGAACGTTTTGGGGAAGTCACGGGTTTGCGAATCGCGCTGACGACGCTCGCGCTGAGCAGCCTGCTGTCAGTCGCCGCGTTCATGTGGACGGCGAAAAAATTGCCCGCTGACTGGGCGAGGGCGACACAAGACGCCTGATCTGCCTCCCTGATCAGCTTCGCGCCCGACCGGCGGGCCCGTCACCGCCCTGTCAACTTCACGACTGGGGGGATTTGGCGTTCGCGCCGACAGCCGGCGGGTTTTCCCGGCTTTGCCCTGTTCTCTCAGTCGCCAAACCGCTATAGGCGGGCGGATAACTCATTCGACAAACGTAAAGACGATCCATGGCCCGCATTCTGATCACTTCCGCCTTGCCCTATATCAATGGTATCAAGCACTTGGGCAATCTTGTCGGGTCGATGCTGCCGGCTGATGTCTATGCGCGTTTCAAGCGGGCGCAGGGCCATGAAGTGCTGGCGATTTGCGCAACCGACGAGCATGGCACCCCGGCCGAACTCGCGGCCCGCGCCGCAGGGCAAACCGTAGAAGCCTATTGCCGCGACCAGCACGACATTCAAAAGAAGGCCGGCGACGAATTCGGACTGTCGTTCGATTATTTTGGCCGCTCGTCGAGCCAGCAAAATGCGCGGCTGACACAGCACTTCGCGGCTGTGCTTGAGGGGCGCGGGCTGATTGAAGAGCGGGTTGATAACCAGATCTATTCGATTGACGATCAACGCTTTCTGCCTGACCGCTATGTTGAGGGCGTATGCCCGCATTGCGGATATGAAAAGGCGCGCGGCGATCAGTGCGATAATTGTAGCCGATTGCTCGATCCGACTGAACTGAAAGAACCTTACTCGGCGATTTCAGGATCAAAAAACATCGAGGTGCGCGAAACCCGACATCTTTACCTGCTGCAATCGAAGATGCAGCAGCGCATCGCGGATTGGGTGGCGTCGAAACCTGACTGGCCGCTGCTGACGAAATCCATTGCCGGAAAATGGATCAAGGAAGGCCTGCAGGACCGCTCGATCACGCGCGATCTATACTGGGGCGTATCGGTTGAAGTCGACGGCAAGCCGCGGCCTGGCTTTGAAGCGAAAGTCTTTTACGTCTGGTTCGATGCGCCGATCGAATATATCGGCGCGACGCAGGAATGGGCGGAGGCGGCGCCCAATGACGCGCGCGACTGGAAATCGTGGTGGCGCCTTGATGAGGGCGCGAGCGATGTCACCTATATTCAGTTCATGGGCAAGGACAATGTTGCGTTTCACACTGTTTCCTTCCCTTGCACGATACTTGGTTCCGAAGAGCCGTGGAAAACCGTTGACCAGCTTAAATCGCTGAACTGGCTTACATGGTATGGCGGCAAGTTTTCGACCAGCCAGAACCGCGGCATCTTTATGGATCAGGCGCTAAGTCTTCTGCCCGCCGATTACTGGCGCTGGCATTTGATGTCGAACGCGCCGGAGTCTGATGATTCATCGTTTACGCTTGAGCATTTTGCCAGCGTTGTGAACAAGGATCTGGCTGACGTTCTCGGAAACTTTGTCAATCGCATTACCCGGTTCTGTATCTCCAAATTCGGGGCCGCCGTTCCGGACGCCGGCGTCTATGGCGATGTCGAGGAACAGCTTATCAACGATCTTGAGGCAAAAATCGGCGCTTATACCGCTGCGCTTGAAGCGATGGAGTTCCGCAAGGCGTTCGCTGAACTGCGAGGCATATGGGTTGCGGGAAATGAATACCTGCAAATCGCGGCGCCGTGGACCGCGTTCAAAACCGATCCGAACCGAGCTGCGGCTGGCGTGCGCATGGGGCTGAACCTGATCGTGCTGTTTGCGGCCTTGTCCGCGCCTGTCATTCCGCATACGGCGGAGAAGATGTTCGCGATTTTCGGGCTAGACCCCGCAGATGCAGGGCGTTGGCCGGAAAGCGCGCGCGAGGCTCTTGGTGCGTTGAAATCCGGTCATGAATTCGAAGCGCCGGAAGTGCTTTTCAAAAAGATTGAGGACGAACAGGTCGCCGCATGGCGCGAAGAATTCGGCGCCGAATAGGGGCTCGTCAGGTTCACTGATTGTAATTGTACGGGGCAAGCTCCGTTCCGAACTGGCCGAATTCGCTCACCGGATTGAAGAAGGCGTCATTGGTGCCGACATAGACGTCATTGGGCAGCTGATAGACGCGTTCATAACTTTGCGGCATATAAATGGTCTGCCCGCCGGTCGTTGTCCATGGCGTTCTTTCATGCGTCATGTCGACCGTGTTCGCCTGGCCGGCGTCGGTCATCGCGCTGCGGTTTTTGTATCCCTCAAACTGCATATCCAGTATGTCGCTGCTGGTTTTGGCGATGGTCGAGGACGTTGAGTTCAGATTTCGCAAGTAATTCTGGAACGCCTGGCTCTGGCGCTGGGCGGCGACGGCCATATTCCGTCCAAGATTTGCGTAAAACACCTCCATGCGGCGTTCGTAATCCGGCGTCATCTTCACGCTGTCGGCGATAGCTTTGGTCAGCGACAGGTCCGGCGGCATACCGACGCCAGTACTGACATTCGTGCCGAGCGCCAGCGCCACCGTGACATAGCCGCTCATGCCGCCATAAAGATCGACCGCCGGCTGGTCGACAAACACCAGCGCGGACAGCACGGTTTCGTACACAGGTTTTTCACCAGCCAAATAGCTGATCGGCGCTTCTACAATTTCAAGGCGGGCTCGCTGGTTGGGCGCGAGCTTGGATTGCACTTCCGCCAGTTTCGGTCCGGCTTCAACGATCAGGTCCTGCCGCATTCGCATCGCCCCGACCGCCGCGCCGGGGCGGATGACGGGGATGTAGTTTTGCAGGAAACTCATTCCATCGCGGATCGGAATGGCGCGGCACCCGTTTGAACCGCGGGCGGCCATTTGCGGGTTGAGGTCGAGCGCGGAGGACCAGCCCCATGCACCGCCGGGAATAAATTCAAAGCGCTGTTCGCCATCGGGCGAGGTCGCGATGAAATGCAGCTTGTTGCGCTCGAACGGACAGCTTGCCTGACCGTACCACTGGACTGCGCCTTTCAGTTTCCAGTCGGCGGGCAGCGACAACGTATAAGCGGTTATTGGCCGCTCGAATCCAAAATCATCGTTCAGCGCGCGCTGGGTCATCGGCCCGGCTGCGCCGGCCGGCGCAAATAGGACACACAGAGCCGCGAGCGCTCTGGGCAGGCCGTATTTCCGTCTAAACATGGTGAATTTCCCCTCAGAAATGCTCAACACGCGTTGTGGCGGATCAGTATAATCAGCGTCGCCGGCTTTTGAAAACTGCGCCTTTGTGATGACTTCGCAGGCGCAGCGGGAATAAGATGGGCGGTTACTTCCTCAGCGGGGCGCCGTCAGCCCCGCAGCTTCGCCCCAGTCAGGAGAGCCGCCCCACATGAAAAACCTGTTTTCGCTCGAAGGCCGCACCGCACTCATCACCGGCGGTTCGCGCGGCATCGGAAAAATGATTGCGCGCGGATTTCTCGCCCATGGAGCGAAAGTCTATATCTCGTCGCGAAAAGCCGAGCAGTGCGAAGCCACGGCCGCAGAGCTGTCAGCCGAGGGGCAGTGCATCGCGTTGCCTCAGGATGTTTCAACGGTTGAAGGGTGCAAAGCGCTGGAGCGTAATTTTGGCAAGGCGGAAAACAAGCTCGACATTCTCGTCAACAACGCCGGCGCGGCGTGGGGCGCGGCGTTCGATGAATTTCCCGAAAGCGGTTGGGACAAGGTGATGGACCTCAACGTCAAATCGCCGTTTTTCCTGACGCAGGCTTTTCACGAGAAACTGAAAGTCGCTGCGACAAGTTTAAAACCGGCAAAAGTCATCATGATCGCGTCGATTGACGGGCTGCGGATTAATCCGTGGGAGACATATTCCTATCAGGCATCGAAATCTGCGCTCGTACATCTGACGCGCCGTATGGCGGCACGGCTTATAACCGACAATATATGCGTGGCGGGGATTGCCCCCGGCGCCTTCGCTTCTGAAATGAACCGCGCGGCGCGCGATCAGTCGGACGCCGTCGCCAAGATGGTGCCGGCGGGCCGTATCGGCGAGGATGAAGACATGGCGGGCGCGGCTGTCTTCCTCGCCTCGCGCGCCGGCGATTATGTCGTCGGCGACACGCTGGCGGTTGACGGCGGGGTCGCGTATTCAGCAATTGGCCATTTCGGGGGGTAAGGCATGAGCGAACAGGCGGCGATTGACTCTCCTTTTCACGCGAAGACGACGGCGATGGAAGCGATTAACGGCGTCGATCTTTCCGGTCGACGCGCGATTGTCACCGGCGGTTATTCGGGAATCGGGCTGGAAACGGTTCGGGCGCTTTTAGCCGCCGGCGCCGAAGTGATCGTGCCGGCGCGCGACCTCGCCAAAGCCAGGGGCGCCCTCGCGGAATATCCATCGGTTCGGATTGCCGCGATGGATCTGTCAGATCTTGCAAGCGTGCGCAATTTTGCAGCGGAAGTTGTTGCAGAAGGTAAGCCGCTGCATCTGTTAATCAACAATGCAGGCGTCATGGCGTGCTCGGAAGGGCGCACGGGGCCGGGGTGGGAATCGCAATTTGCGATCAATCACATCGGGCATTTCGTGTTGACCAATGATCTCGCGCCGGTGCTTAAGTCATCCGGCGGCGCGCGGGTGGTGTGTCTTTCATCGATCGCGCATAAAATGTCGCCGATCCGCTGGGACGATATCCACTTTACCTCGACGCCTTATGAAAAATGGACCGCATACGGACAGGCAAAAACCGCCAATGCGCTTTTCGCCCGCGAACTCGACGCCAGATGGAAAGGCGACGGCGTGCGCGCGTTCTCGGTTCATCCCGGCGGCATCATGACGCCCTTGCAACGCCACCTGCCGAAAGACGAACTTGTTGCGCTCGGCTGGGTCAGTGAAGACGGCGGCGTGACGGATCGGGTGAGAAAATATTTCAAAACGCCGGAGCAAGGCGCCTCGACGACGATATGGGCGGCGACGAGCGCATTGCTCGACGGTATGGGCGGCGTTTACTGCGAAGACTGCAACATCGCGACCTATGGCGGCGATAACGCGCCGAGCTGGGGGATGGTTGAGCCACACGCTTGCGA
Organism: Parvularculaceae bacterium; assembly: GCA_041398145.1. Lineage (GTDB taxonomy): Bacteria > Pseudomonadota > Alphaproteobacteria > Caulobacterales > Parvularculaceae > Amphiplicatus. Next base: position 162,498 of record JAWKVF010000006.1, read on the forward strand.
CGATGTTCAGGCGACAAAGCTCTGGCTAGTAACGGAAACGATGATTTCGGCGTAACGCTTTGTGACGGCGCGGCTGAAAAGATTTCGGCCGCGCCGTTCAGCGATTTCAGAATACTGCTTCAGCTTCCGCTTCGCCCATCATCGCTTTCCTGACCATCGGAACAGGCGGGCCGCCATAAGAGAGGAATTCGTCATGAAATTCCTTCCAGCCGGTTTGGCCCGTCGCATCGGGATATTTCTTCGCGACCCAGTCATTGCGAAGGCGGCGGATCATCAGCTTACCCATCGTATAATTGAGGTAAGCCGGATCATACGTGCCGCGCGCCGCCTGTTGCGTTGAATTGCCGGCGTCCTGATAGCACTCATTGCGGAACAGTTCGAAACTCTCGGCGACTGTCATGCCGCGTGCATGAAGGCCGATCGCCGACAGGTAACGGCAATCGCGCAACAGCGCGTTCGACAACTGGCCGATTTTGGTTTCAGGGTCGCCGTCGTGAAGCCCCGCATCCATCATCATTTCTTCGGTATAATGCGCCCAGCCTTCGGCGAAGGCGTAGCCGACGAATAATTTGCCAAACAGCGACTTGGCGCGGTTGGCGTGCAGGAAATTCAGGAAATGCCCTGGCCAGACCTCGTGAACGGAGGTGCCGAGCAGGTCCATCTTGCCGGGAATGTACGCCGCACGCGTCGCGGCGTCCCATGACGGGTCGGGGGGCGAGATGTAATAAACCGACGGCAAGCCCTTTTCATACGGCCCCGGAATGTCGATATAGGCCGAGTTCTGGCGGTTATAGGGCGGCGATTCCTCAACCTGCGCTTCTTCAGTGCCCGGAATGGAAACGATATCCTTGTCGATGATAAACTGTTTCAGCGGCGGCAATTGCCGGCGCGCTTCTTCTACCGGGCCGTCTTCCGGTTTGTCCGCCGCCATTTTGCCCATACAATCGGCCATCGAGGCGCCGGGTGCGTAAACTGAACAAGCGGCGGCGAGCGCATCCTGATTGCGTTTCAGGTCGGCGCGGCCAATGGCTTCAAGCTCATCAAGAGAAATATCGACGCCTTCGGTTCTGCGCACCATGGCGGCGAAATTCTCCGCGCCGAGCGCGTAGCCGTCTTCCGTTGACGGTTCAGAGCCAAGATGCGCGGCAAGGTCAGACATTGCAGCCGCGGCCGCCGTAGCGGCCGTGTCGAATTGCGCCTGCAGGTCCGGGTCTTCGACCTCGGCGAATGCGGCTTTCGCGTCACCGAGGTAATATTCCGCATACCCGCCAAAACCTGCCTGCCCAAGTTTCAGAAACGTCGCCGGCAGCGGCAATACCAGATTCGCCTTGATGTTCGCGGCGGCGCCGGGAATGGCGTCAAGATATTTGATGAACGCCTTCATGCGCGTCGTTGCGTCCGCGTAAGGGCGGGTCACATAAGTTGACGGGCTGAGGCCCTCGACATAAAAGCCGGGATTTTTGTGGGGCAAGTCGGCAGTTTCAAGCCAGAACAGTTCGCCGTCCATGACCGCGACCAGATAATCGCGTTCGAACTTCTCAGCGTCCGTCATGTGTGTGGCGTCGATGCCGCGCGCATCGTCGATGGCCTTCTTTCGCAAGGCGATCGCCGCGGTCAGACCGTGCTCGCTCCAGTCGGGAAGCTGGCCGTCGAATTCATGGCGGCCCTGATTGACGGCGAAGCCGGGGTTTTGCGCCAGATAGTCTTCAATGAAACCGTTCATGAAATCTGGCCATGGCGAGACCGCTCGCGGCGGCTCGGCGGTGTCGGTTGCAGCGGATTGCGCGTTCGCCGGCGGTTCGCTCTCCTTGGCGCAGCTTGCGGCGGCGAAGGCGATGACGGACGTCGCGAGCAATACATGTCGGATTTTCATTCGGGTCTCCTGGATTGCAGCATCGGACGAAAGGGCCCGAACATTGACATGAAACTGGCGCCTGGCGCCAGCGCCACATAGCGCGCACCAGATTTTGCGGTCCCCGGTCACCCCGTTGCGACCCGGTCACCCCGTTGCGACGCCGAACAGCGACCCGATGGCGAAGGTCGCCGCGCCCGCAAGGGCGCCAATCGCCAGCATTCGAACACCGCCGAAAAACGCATTACGGCCCGAAAACAAACTCATCGTGGCGCCAACGCCGAACAGCGCAAACGCGGAAATTACTGCCGCGACTTTCACCGGCGCGGGCGCGCCGACCAGAAACGGCAACAGGGGAAGAAACGCACCGGCGGCGAACGACAGAAAAGACCAGAACGCTGCGCCGGTGGCTGAGCCGAGATCGTCGGGATTAAGACCGAGTTCTTCGCGCGCCAGCGTGTCGAGCGCAGTTTTGGGATCGGCGATCAGTTTGTCGGCGAGGGCGCGCGCTTCCTCAATGGGCACGCCGCGCGCTTCATAGATGAGCGCAAGCTCTTCGGCTTCTTCCTCCGGGTAAAGATCAAGTTCTTCTTTCTCCTGCGCGATCTGGTATTCAAACATCTCACGCTGGGTGCGCATGGAGATGTATTCGCCGGCGGCCATTGAAAAAGCGCCGGCGAGAAGGCCGGCGACGCCGGTCAGAAATACGATGTCGTTGCCGGTCGCCGCGCCGGCCATGCCCATGACCAGGCTGGTGTTTGAGATAAGTCCGTCATTGACGCCGAACACCGCGGCGCGCACCGCGCCGCCGCCGGTTGACTGGTGGCGGGCGCCGATTTCTTCGGTCGAGGTCGGCATCGGGTGGCCGGCTGCGAGCGCCGGGCCGCGATAGACCGAAATCCCGCGGACCTTTACCGCCGCCAGAATCGGGCGCATCTGGCGCGGTCCGACAAGCTTTACAAGGATGGCGACGATTCGCGCCCGCAAGTCCGGTCGATAGAGCGGCGGCGTCTCCATCGCTTTGGCGATCAGCGCCGCCTGTTGCTCGCTTTCAATTGCAAGTTTTTCAAACAGGGCCTTGAATACTGGGTCATTTTCGGCTCTGGCTGTCGCGGCCGTCAGGTATGAGGCTGTCATCTCCGCGCGCCATCGCGCGTTGATATCCTCTGGCGAATTGGCGGGCATGCGCGTCGGCCTTTCAGTTTTATCCGATTTGCCTAACATGACGGTCCGGGCGATCAAGGGGTGGGCGAAAATGAGATTATTAGCAGTCGCGTCAGCGGCCATTGCGATGCTGGGGCAGGCGTTTGCATTGCCCGCAGGGGTGGCGCCGCGTCATGACGGCGAAGGACGATATGACCGCCTCGTCATCCGCGGGGCGACGTTGATTGACGGCTCGGGCGCGCCGCCCTTCGGGCCGGTTGATATTGTCGTTGTAAATGACCGTATCGACCAGATTACAATGGTTGGCGTGCCCGGTTTGCCGATCCCTGATGAAGGCCGGCCGGCGCCTGGAACGCGCGAAATAGATGCGACCGGCAAATACGTTCTGCCGGGGTTCGTCAATCTTCATGGCCACATCCATTCTTATGGAACCGGTCAGGACGTGCCGCCGGATTATATTTTCAAGTTATGGCTGATGCACGGCATCACAACCGTTCGCGAAGTGGGCAATGACAAGGGGGCGAAGCTGACCGCGGAATTGATGGCGGCGAGCGCGCGCAACGAGATCGACGCGCCGCGCATTTACTCCTTCCCGTTTTTCGGCAGTTGCGGGTCAGGCAAGATCGACACGCCCGATGAAGCACGCGCCGAAATCAAGGCTTGCAAGAAGTACGGCGCAAGCGGAGTCAAATTTTTCGGAGGGCCCGAAGAAGTGATATGGGCCGCTTTCGACGAGGCGAAAAAACAAAACCTCAAAACCACCATGCACCATGCGCAGCTTGCGGTCGCGCACGCCGACGTTCTTGATACGTCGGCGCATGGACTGACTTCAATGGAACACTGGTACGGCCTTCCCGAGGCGTTGTTCGACGACAAGGTGCTGCAGGATTATCCGGCGGATTATAATTACGCCAATGAACAGGACCGTTTTGCAGAGGCCGGCAGGCTATGGGCGCAGGCTGCCGGGCCGGGAAGTGAACGATGGACCTATGTGCGCGATACGTTGCTCGACCGCGATTTTTCCATCGTACCGACATTCACCATCTATCTGTCGAGCCGTGACTGGATGCGCGCGCGCCGCGCCGAATGGCATGATGAGTTCACCATGCCGTCGCTTTGGCGATATTTTGCGCCGGACCGCAATGCGCACGGTTCTTACTGGTTCGATTGGGGGACGGAGCAGGAAACCGCCTGGCGCGACAATTATCAGCGCTGGATGACGTTCATCAACGAATACAAAAACAATGGCGGAAAGATCGGCGTTGGCGAAGACGCGGGCTACATCTACTCCACCTATGGCTTTGGTTTCGTGCAGGAGCTGGAACTGCTGCGCGAGGCCGGCTTTCACCCCCTTGAGGTTATCCGTTCTGCAACGTTGATGGGTGCGCAAATTCTTGGCGCGGCTGATGAAATCGGTTCCGTGCAGGTCGGCAAGAAGGCCGATCTGGTGATTATCGGCGAAAACCCGGTCGCCAATCTGAAAGTGCTGTTCGCCAGCGGCCATATCAAGCTCGATCCCGCGACGAATAAGCCCATCCGTGTCGGCGGCGTTGACATCGTCATCAAGGATGGCGTCGTCTATGACGCAAAGGCGCTTGCCGCCGAAGTCAAGCAGATGGTCGCGGCGGAAAAACAAAAGGCCGGCATCGCGTCCGGCCCGATGCCTGTCGTTGATTTTAACTATGCGCGTGAGGAGTAGACCAATGAGACAATTTCTTGCCATGACCGTCGCCGTATTTGCGCTCTCGACCAGCGCCGGCGCTGAAGATCTGAAAACTGCGGTCGAGACGGACTATCCTTACGTTTTTGAACTCTACAAACATTTCCACCAGAACCCCGAGCTGTCCTTCAAGGAAAGCGAAAGCGCCAAGCGCATGACGAGCGAGCTTGAAGGGCTTGGGTTTGAAGTGACGACCGGCATCGGCGACAAGTGGACCAAGGCGAAGGCCAAGGCAGACGCCGGCAAGGTCAATGACGGCGTCGGCGGTTATGGCTTTGTGGCGGTGATGAAAAACGGCGACGGGCCGACTTTATGGATGCGCGCTGATATGGATGCGCTGCCGCTGGAGGAAAAAACCGGCCTGCCTTACGCAAGCAAGGTCGTCAGCACCGACTATAAAGGCCAGACGGCGCCGGTCATGCACGCCTGCGCCCATGACAGCCATATGGCGATCATGGTCGGCACGGCGCGCCGTCTCGCCGCAATGAAAGACCAGTGGTCCGGCACGCTTGTCCTTCTTGGTCAGCCTGCTGAGGAAATCGGTCTCGGCGCGCTGGCGATGCTGCAAGACAATGTCTACAGCAAGTTTCCAAAACCCGATTACATTATCGCCGAGCATACGTCGGGCTGGGATCCGGCTGGCGCGGTAACCTATACATCCGGTTACGCGCTCGCCAATGTCGACAGCGTCGATATCTATATCAAAGGCGTTGGCGCGCATGGTTCCGCGCCGCATCTCAGCAAGGACCCGATTGTTGTCGGGGCCCAGATCGTCAATGCGCTCCAGACACTCGTCTCGCGTGAGACCAATCCGCTCGACGCCGGCGTCGTGACGGTCGGCGCTTTTCAGGCCGGCTACAAGCACAACATCATTTCCGATGCGGCGCATTTGCAGATCACGGTACGCTCCTACAAGGATGAAGTGCGCCAGCACCTTCTCGACGGTATCGAGCGTATCGCCAAGGCGCAGGCGGAATCGGCCGGGTTGACGGCGGAAATGGCGCCGGTGGTCGAGATCGAACAGGACTATACGCCGTCGACTTATAATGACCCGGCGTTGACCGCGCGGGTCGCCTCCGCCATTGGCGCGTCGATTGGGGCGGAACGCGTGTATGAGCGTCCGCCGAGCATGGGCGGCGAAGATTTCAGCCAGTTCGGCAGAACGCCCGAAGACGTGCCGGCGGCGATTGTCTGGGTCGGCGGGCTTGACCCTGAGGCCTATCGCGCCGGCGTCGCGGGTGAGGCGCCGATGCCGCCGGGCAATCACTCGCCGCTGTTTGCGCCAGTGCCGGAACCGACCTTGAAGACCGGCGTGCAGGCCATGACCGCAGCGGCGCTCGACCTGCTCAAGAAAGAGTAGCATCGCGCCCCGTTTTTGCACCGGCGCGTTGGCTAAAGCGTTTCCAGGCGAAGTGTGAGCGGTTCGCCGTCCGGAAAGGCGTTAAAACAAGAAATTGAAGCGACGCCCTGATTCTGTTTGAACCGACGTCGCTTTAGGGTTTCAGTGATCATCGTATTGAAGACGGCCTTGCGCGCTTCATCGCATTGCGGCCGTCGTTTGTCGCCTTCGCCAAGGCGGTCGTTTCATTCTTTCATGAAATCAGGCCCTGGATTTTTCACGACTTCGCGGAATTTACGATCATGGCGGCGATTGCGTCCGCCAGCACGGCCGCCATCTCGGTGACGCCATGTCGGTCACCTATGCGGTCCTGCCGGATCTCAAGCGTGGCATGACCCCAGCCGCGCGGGGCGATGTGCCGGTCGATCGTGTAATTAAAGATGCGCGCGTCATAGGGTTCGTTATCGCCAATCTCCCAACCTGTGCGGGTTTTCAGCCAGGCGATCAGCTCACGGGCGGTGGCCTCGTCATGGCGCCACAGAACGCCGACCGGCCATGGCCGGTCTTGCGTGGCGCCGGTCATGCGCCTGGTGAAACTGTGAACGGAAACCACGAACGGATTTTTGGCGAGTGTGATCTCGTCGAACAGCGCGCCGAGCGTTTCGTGATAGGGATCGAAAAATCGCGATTTGCGCGCCGCGCACGCCGCGTCGTCGAGGCCGAGATTTCCCGGTATGGTGATGCCGTCGCTGACCGGTGGGATGAAATCGGCGCTCTTCGGGTCGCGATTTGGATCGACGATCAGGCGCGAAAAATTACACGCCGCCAGCGTGGCCTGTAGCGCACGGGCGATGCGCTCGGCGACCGCCGCCGCGCCGATATCCCAGCCGATATGCGTTTCCAGAATATCCTCCGGCAATCTCAGGCCGTCGAGATCAGGGGGAATGGCGTTGGTCGCATGGTCGCAGAACACGACGACGGGTGCGTCGCCGTATCTTTCAACCGTGGCCGGGGGGAATTCTTCCATGGTCCCAGTGTGGACGCGCCGGAGACGGGGCGTCAATGCACGGAAACCGATTGCGGATATGCTAACAAGGCGATGTCGAATCAGCGCCCACGATGATGGATCAGATGGACCAAACCGGAATTTTTGCCGCCCTTAACGTGTTCGGCCTGTTCGTGTTCGCCGTCTCCGGCGCGCTGACGGCCTTGCGCAATGATCTCGACATTTTCGGCGTGACCATGATCGCCTTTGTCACCGGCGTCGGCGGCGGCACCATTCGCGACGTGTTGCTTGGCGAGTTTCCGGTGTGGTGGATACGTGATCCGTCGGCGGTGCTGATTTGCATCGCCGGCGCGCTGGCGGCGACGCTCGCCCAGCCGGTGTTCGCATCGCGGTTAAAGGCCCTGATCTGGGCCGATGCGCTGGGGCTTTCGGTGTTCGCGGTGCTGGGCGCGCAGGCCGCGCTAGACGCCGAAGCGCCGCGCGTCATTGCGATATTCATGGGGGCGGTGTCAGCGACCTTTGGCGGCATCGTGCGCGATGTGTTGCTGGCGGAACCGCCTTTGATCCTGAAACAGGACATTTACGCAACCGCCGCGTTGATCGGCGCGGGGGTCTATATCGGCCTGCTGGCGATTGGCGCGCCGGCTGCGGTTTCCGCGCCGGCGGCGGCGGTGGCGACATTCGCCATACGCGCCGCCGCAATCATTTTTAACATTCCGTCGCCGAAATTCGGCGGCCCGCGATTGCGCTGAGGCTTCTGCGCCGATGCGTCAGGAATGTTGCGTCAGCTCTTGGCGAGGATCGCCGCGATCTCGTCCTTCATGCGAAGCCGGCGTTTTCGCAATTCCTCCTCGTGCTCGTCTGACAAGGGTTCCACCTGCGCCTCTGACCGGTGAATCTGCCGATTGATGTTGTGATATTCCTCCGCCAGGCGGGCGAAATGGGCGTCGCGCACCTTCAACTCGTGGATTTTCTCAATGTGCTCGGGAAATTCTTCAGGAAGTTCGTGCGGCGTGTGGGTCATGCGAAGGCTCCTTTTGCGTCTCCTCGGGTCTACCCGATATGGTCTCGCGCCGGGAAGAGGAAAGGGCGCGCCGTCGGACAGATCGTCGCGATCCGGGCTTGCGCGCGCCGCCTTTTACGCTATTTATGCCGCCGCGGCGCGGGTATAGCTCAGTGGTAGAGCCGCAGCCTTCCAAGCTGAAGATGCGGGTTCGATTCCCGCTACCCGCTCCATGATTCAACATCAATTCTTCAGAATATGAATGCGCCGGTCGGATTTGCGGGCGCGCCGCCGCATTTATCGCGACGGTCTTGTAAAATTATCGTCGCTCGCGCCGGCCTCGTCATCGGCTTCGCGCGCCAGAACAAACATCAAATCGCTTATCCGGTTTATGAACGGAATTGCGGCGGCGCGCTTGTCGGCGGGCAACAACGCGACCGCGCGTTCGGCGCGGCGGGCGATTGCGCGCGCCTGATGCAGCCGGCAGCCAGCTTCAGACTGTCCAGGATAGATGAAATGTTTCAACGGCGGCAGGCTCGCCTGCACCTCGTCGATAACATGTTCGATATTCTCGACCGCGTTGTCCTCAAGCCGGAAACGATCCGCGTGTTTATCGCCCCGATAGCTGACCATGGCGCTTAGTACATAAAGCTTTTGCTGAATGTCCTTGAGAAGCTCGTTGCGTTTTTTATGGGCGAGTCTGGCGAAGCCAAGGGCGACCGAGAGTTCATCAAGATCGCCGACGACGACGATGTGCGGGTCGGCCTTGCTGACGCGTTCACCGGACAACATGGAAGTTTCACCGGCGTCGCCGCCGCGCGTATAGACCTTGCTGTCTGTCATGTGCCTTCTCCCTGTGATGATGGTGTTGACGCTTATGACAGACTACGCGCCCGGCGGAAACTCTCGAAGCGCGGCCTCAAAGGCGCGAACGGCAGGGCTGGGGAGCCAACGCTTACGGACGGAAAAGCCCACGGGCAAAGGTTCGAAAAGGTCAATGTTCAACAGTGAAAAGCGGCTCATGAATGTTTTCGAAGTTGAATATTCAGCGCCGATCACGCCAATCGCGTCACTGTCGGCGACAATGTCGGCGACAAGCGGAAAATACTCCATGATGTGCATGCGCCGTGCGCTGTCGCCGCCGGTGTTTTCGTAAAGCGATCTCAGGCGGTCGGTGTGCCAGCTCAGGCGATCCGCCGCGATGACGGGATATTCCGCGATCTCTTCTTTGTGCACATTCGTCTTTAAAACCAGCGGATGGGTTTTGCGCGTGAACAGGCTCGTTTCGAGATCACCCAGCTTCATAGGCGAAGGCCGCCTGCCCTTCATGGCGTTTTCCGGCCCGACAAGCACGTCGATGTCGCCACGGCGCAGGGCCAGCACGCCGGCGGCGACGGATGTCGCTTCCAGATGGATGCGCAAACCCACGTTGTGCAACAGCAAAGCCTTGATGGCCTTGTTCAACAATCCCTGCATGGAGGCTGGGCTGACGCCGACACGTATTATCGTCCTTGCTGGCGATCTGCGCCTGACGCGCGTCTTCGGCAAACTGATCGAGGTCTGAAATAATCCGCGCCGCGCGATTGATGAATGTGCGACTGCGCTCGGTGGCGACTGTCGACGTCGCGGGCGCGGCGGTCATTGGCGCGTGCAGCCGATATCGCGTTCGATATCGGCTACGCTGCGGCTTACTGTGGACTGGGTGAGATTAAGCGCCTTGGCGGCGGCGCTGATGGATTCATGCCGGTCGACGGCGACGACGTGGCGGAGTTTGGCGGCGTTCATGTAACCATGCAAAATATGAAATAATAACGGCAATTTATGCATTTGACAAATTGCTCGGTCGGCGGGATGAAAGGGTATGAACGAGGCAGGCGCGTTCCGGCGTCCGGATGCCTGCGCCCGGGTTTTTGCGCCGTTTATTGGGGGATGAAACTCTCCGACCGGGCGGCGATAATCCCCAAGTGATCTCTTTTGGCTCATCGAAAGACTGTCAGACACATGACCGATTATGTTCCGCCGCTTACCGACATGCGCTGCTTTCGCCGTTACCAGGCTTGCCGGCTTTCACGACATCGCCAGCTGCCGGGCGGCGAAGACCTGAACGAGGATCTGCTCGCTGCGATCTTTGAGGAGGGCGGCAAATTCGCGGCCGGCGTGCTGGCTGGCTCAACCGGGCTGGCGATACGCAGGGCTCTAAGCTCGTCAACGGAATGGTGCAGACGCCGGATGGCTGGAACGACGCTCACTGGCAGTTCGTCGAAGGCGGGTGGAACGCGGTGCCGTTCGATCCGATTATGGCGGGCAGGGTTTGCCGCACCTCGTTGCGACGCCGTTGTTCGACCCGTGGCACTGGCGAACATGGCGTTTGCGCTTTATCCCATGCTGACGCAGGCCGCCGTTGAAGCCCTGTCGCAGGCGGCTCCGCCGCGCAGAAAGACAAGTACCTTGCGAATATCATCTCCGGCGAATGGACCGGGCACCATGCAGCTTACCGAGCCCCAGGCGGGTTCCGACCTGGCGGTGCGCTCAAAAGCGGTGAAAGAAGGCGATCATTACCGCATAAGCGGGCAAAAGATATTCATCACCTATGGCGATCATGAACTGACCGAAAACCTGATCCACATGGTGTTGGCGCGCACGCCGGATGCGCCTGCTGGCGTCAAAGGTATTTCGCTTTTCATCGTGCCGAAATTCATGGTCAGCGACGATGGGTCGCCTGGCGCGCGCAAGATGTTCGCTGCGTTTCGCTCGAAGAAAAATGGGCATTCACGCAAGCCCGACGGCAGTGATGGCGTATGGCGAAAATGACGGCGCTACTATCGGTTATCTCATCGGTGAAGAGGGCAAGGGCCTCAACTACATGTTCATGATGATGAATAATGCGCGTCTTTCCGTTGGCCTTGAAGGCGTCGCCATCGCGGAGCGGGCCTATCAGGAAAGCCGCAAGTTTCGCCCGCGAGAGTGCAAGCCGCGAGCATCGCCGGAGAAAGCCCTGACCCGGTGGCGATCATCCGCCACCCCGATGTGCGCCGTATGCTGATGACCATGCGCGCGCTGGCGGAAGCCGGCCGGGCGCTTGCCTATTATACCGCAGGAAAGCCTGATCTGGCGCATCGCGGCGCGGATGAGAATACGCGCGCGGCGGCGCAGGCCCGGTCGATCTGTTGATCCCCGTGGTCAAGGGCTGGTGCAGCGGAATGCGGATCGAAGCGGCGTGGAACGCGTACAGGTGCATGGCGGCATGGGCTTCATAGAAGAAACCGGCGCGGCGCAGTTCATGCGCGACGCGAAAATCGCGGAAATCTATGAGGGAACGAACGGGATTCAGGCCAATGACCTGGATCGGGGCGCAAGCTCGCGCGCGATGGCGGTGCGGAAGCGACGCGGATGATCGCCGACATGCGCGACCTTGACAGTGCGCTGGCCGACGCAGGCGGTGAGTTTGTCAGATTACGGAAGGCTTTGACGAGCGGTATTACTGCGCTGGAGCGGGCGCATTTCCGGCTGCGCTGCTCGAAATGTCGAAAAAGGCGATATTCGCGATGCGGCGGCGGGCGCTATGCCATATCTGCGGCCGTGGGCGTGGCTGGCGGCTGGCTAATGGCTCGTGGGTGGCGCTGGCCGCGCAAGCTGATCTTGCCACGGGCGAAGGCGAAGCGGACTTCCTGAAAGCGAAAATCGCCACGGCGCAGTTCCTTGGCGAGCGCATTCTGCCGCGCGCGCAGTCCTATGAAGCAGAAGCAATAGCTACGCCATGTCGATGATGGCGATCGCCGACGAACTTTTGCATCGAATTTACGTCCCGGGAGTGACAAGATGGCTGACGATACCAAAATTGCAGCAAAGCCCGCAGCAACGACGTCGCGCGGCGAAACCGGCGCGCCACAGCAAGGTGCGTTTTGTAACGGCGACGAGCCTTTTGACGGTCATGACGCGGCCATCAAACATCATGCGCCGCATTCTTCAGTCCCTTGGGGCGGAGGTCATCCATCTCGGTCACAACCGCTCCGTTGACGAGATTGTCACCGCGGCCATTCAAGAAGACGCGCAGGGAATCGCCGTCAGCTCTATCAGGGCGGGCACATAGAATACTTCAAATACATGATCATCTTCGAAAGAGCCGCGACGCCAGCCACATCAAGGTGTTCGGCGGCGGCGGCGGCGTGATTGTTCGTGAAGAGATTAAAGAGCTTCACGATTACGGCGTTGAGCGGATTTACTCGCCCGAAGACGGCCAGAAAATGGGCCTGACGGGCATGATCGAGACATGATTGCGCGCGCGGATTTCGATCCGGTCCAGACTGGGCGAGGCCCATGTATCTGATCTCGCCGATCCGGAGCCGGCTGCTCGTTAGCGCGGTTTCTGACGCGGCTTGAACACGGCGTTGTCGACAGCAAAGAACTGCAAGCGCTTGAAAGCGCGGCAAAGGAAGCGGCGCCGACGCCGATCCTTGGCATGACGGGCACCGGGGGTTCCGGCAAGTCGTCGCTTTGTGATGAACTGATTACGCGATTCCGGATGGATTCATCCGAATATAAAATCGCGGTGCTCGCCATCGATCCCTCGCGGCGGAAATCCGGCGGCGCGCTTTTGGGTGATCGCATTCGCATGAATTCGATTAACGCCCCGCAGATCTATTTCCGCTCTATCGCGACGCGCGAATCCGACCGCGAAGTGCCGGACTTTGTTCACCAGGCCGTCGATGCGTGCCGCGCGGCGGGCTTTGATCTGATTATCGTCGAAACGCCGGGCATCGGGCAGGGTAACGCAGCGATTGCAGAGCTTGCCGATATTTCGCTTTACGTCATGACACCGGAATTCGGCGCCTCATCGCAACTTGAAAAGATCGACATGCTGGACTTTGCCGACATCGTCGCGATCAACAAGTTCGACCGCAAAGGCGCTGAGGACGCGCTGCGCGACGTACGCAAACAGGTGCAGCGCAACCGCGAGGAGTTTACCAGGCCGCCGGAACAAATGCCGGTCTATGGCGCCATCGCCGCGCGTTATCAGGATGACGGCGTTTCCGGGCTTTATGTGGGCCTGCGCGACATCATCGGGAAAAAGGGATTTGACGTTTCGCAATCCCGTTTTGAGGCCAATGATAAACGCATGCCGTCAGAGCGCGCGGCCATCGTGCCGCCGTCACGCCAGCGTTATCTCGCGGAAATTTCGCAAAGCGTGCGCGGATATCATGAAAAGGCGCGTGCGCAGGCGACGCTGGCTCGCGAGATTCAGCAGTTAAAATCATCGCAGAAGATGCTTGAGCAAGCCGGTGGCGAAGGCGACGCGCTTACACCCCTCATCGCCGGGCGCGAAGAGCGTCAGGACATGCGCGCAAGGAAGCTCCTTGAGAACTGGCCCAAGGTCAAGGAAAGCTATTCGGGCGATGAATATGTCGTCAAAATTCGCGACAGGGAAATTCGCACCAGGCTGACCCGCAAGACACTTTCCGGAACGACGATCCGCAAAGTCGTGTTGCCGGCTTATGAAGATCACGGCGAGCTTTTGACGTGGATGTTGCGCGAGAACGTGCCGGGCTCATTCCCCTACACGGCGGGCGTTTTCGCGTTCAAACGCGAGGGTGAAGACCCGACCCGGATGTTCGCCGGCGAGGGCGATCCGTTCCGCACCAATGCGCGGTTCAAATATCTATCGAAAGATTCAGATGCGAAGCGCCTCTCGACCGCTTTTGATTCCGTAACGCTTTACGGCTTCGACCCGAACGAGCGCCCCGACATTTATGGCAAGGTCGGCAATTCCGGCGTTTCCGTCGCGACACTCGACGATATGAAAGCGCTGTATGACGGATTTGACCTCTGCTCGCCGACGACATCGGTCTCGATGACGATCAACGGGCCGGCCCCGACAATTCTGGCGATGTTCCTCAACACCGCCATCGATCAACAGCTTGAAAAATTCGTGACCGACAATAACCGCGAGCCGACTGAAGACGAAGCGGAGAAGATCCGCGAATGGGCGCTGGAAAGCGTGCGCGGCACAGTGCAGGCCGATATCCTGAAAGAGGATCAGGGCCAGAACACCTGTATTTTCTCCACCGAGTTTTCGCTCAAAATGATGGGCGATATCCAGCAGTATTTTGTCGACCACCGCGTGCGGAATTTCTATTCCGTATCGATCTCCGGCTATCATATTGCAGAAGCGGGCGCCAATCCGATTTCGCAGCTCGCCTTTACGCTGTCGAACGGCTTTACGTTCGTTGAATCCTATCTCGCGCGCGGCATGAATATCGACGATTTCGCGCCGAACCTGTCTTACTTCTTCTCAAATGGTATGGACCCGGAATATTCCGTACTCGGCCGTGTTGCACGGCGCATCTGGGCGGTCGCAATGCGCGACAAGTATGGAGCGAACGAACGTTCGCAGAAACTGAAATACCATGTCCAGACAAGCGGCCGGTCGTTGCACGCGCAGGAAATGGACTTCAACGATATTCGAACGACATTGCAGGCGCTGATCGCGATTTACGATAATTGCAATTCTCTTCACACCAATGCCTATGACGAAGCCTACACGACGCCGACGGAACATTCGGTGCGCCGCGCCATGGCGATCCAGATGATCATCAACAAGGAATGGGGGCTCGCGCAGAATGAAAACCCGAACCAGGGCGCGTTCGTCATCGATGAGCTGACCGATCTTGTTGAGGAAGCGGTGCTTAAAGAGTTCGAGCGCATCGCCGAACGCGGCGGCGTTCTTGGCGCGATGGAAACCGGGTATCAGCGCGGCAAGATTCAGGAAGAAAGCCTTTTTTACGAGCACAAGAAACATGACGGCTCGCTGCCGATTGTCGGCGTCAACACCTTTATCGACCCGGATGCGCCGCCGCCGCCATCGCCGCCGCTGCAGCGCTCGACGACTGAAGAGAAGGACAGCCAGATCAAACGCCTGCGCGAGTTCCAGAACCGCGATGTTGCGGGGTCTGAAGCTGTGCGTCAGCGACTGCGTGACGCCGTCGTCAACAACGACAATGTGTTTGCGGTCCTGATGGATGCGGTGAGGTATTGCTCGCTTGGCCAGATTACTGACACGCTGTTCGAGGTCGGCGGCCAGTACCGGCGGAATATGTGACGCTGGATGACGTCAGGGCGGCCGCGCACACTGCCGGCCTCGAGTTCCGCGGCGGGTTTCATCCGACGCCGGATGATTTGCCGGACGGGATGGGGGCCGCAACCATAGTCATGCTCGGTTTTGTCGGGCCGGCGCAGTGGAACGTCTTTGCCGCATCGATGGAAGCCAATGACGGCAAGCCGCATCCTCTCGACCGTTGGTCATGGCGGGTTGTCAATGATCTCGCGGCTCAGTTCGATGCGCGCGCGCTTTTTCCTTTTACTGGGCAGCCATTCATGCCGTTCATCCAATGGGCGAGAAAAGCCGAACCGGTTTATCCGTCGGAGATCGGCATGCTTATCCATCCCGATTTTGGCCTGTGGCACGCCTGGCGCGGGGCGCTGGCTTTCAGCGAGCCGCTAACTTTGCCGGTGCAACCCGCTCGCGCGCGCCCGTGCGATACTTGTGTAGAAAAGCCCTGCCTCTCAGCCTGTCCGGTCGGTGCGTTTTCCGGCGGCGGCGCGTATAACGTGCCGGCGTGCGGCGCGCATATCAGAAAACCCGAAGGCGGCGATTGCATGTCGTTTGGTTGCCGGGCGCGGCGCGCCTGCCCGATCGGGAAAACCCTTCAGTACACGCCGGATCAGGCGGCGTTTCATATGAAAAGTTTCCGGGGCGGCTAGCTTTGGCTATTGCGCGCTTGCAGATTTAATGATGCGTTGCATTTGCGCCAGGCCATCTGTCAGCGCGGCAGGGCCCGGTTGCAGGATGATTGCCGATTTGATTTCGTACAAATGGCCATTCTGCACCGCCGGAATGCGATCCCAGCCGGGGCGGGCGGCGACGTCGGCCTTCTTGAAGCCTTTACCGCACCATGAACCGATGATGATGTCCGGCCGCGCATTGATGACTTCGTCAGAAGTAACAAAACGATCCTTTGCAGCCTGACCTTTGGCGCGATCGGCGAAGATATTCTCGCCGCCGGCAATCTCGATCAGTTCCGAGGCCCAGCCGATAGCCGAGATCATCGGGTCGTCCCACTCCTCGAAATACACTTTTGGGCGCCGGGGCAGGGCGGTCGCCATTTTGCGCGCCTTACCTATATTCGCCTGCAAGTCGCGCGAAAGGGCGTCTGACTTTTCCGGCGTTCCAATCAGTGCGCCGACCGTGCGGATCATATCAAATATGCCTTCGACGGTGCGATGATTGAAGGCGTGGACCTCAAGCCCGGCGCGCATAAGATTTGCGGTGATCTCCGCCTGAATATCGGAAAACGTGAAAACGAGATCCGGTTTCAGGGCAACGATCTCGTCGACCTTGGCGTCGGTGAATGTTGAAACCTTCGCCTTGCGGCGCGCTTCTGGCGGGCGCACGACAAACCCGGAAACGCCGACAATTCGCCGGTCTTCTCCCAGCAGATAGAGCGTTTCGACAGTTTCTTCGGTAAGGCAGATTATTCTTTCGGGGCAAGACATCTTTATACCGGCAATTTGTATGGTTCTGTCACTGTTCAGCATACCGATAATGGCGCCGATTTGGCCGTGCTTTTGTGACTAGATCGAAGGTTTTCTCATTCGCCTTCTCGGCCTCGCGATAGAGCTGGTATTCTCCCGACCTCAACTGTTGCGGCCAGCCAAGGCGATTGCCGCCGACGGATCTGACGCCATAATGCGCCGCGGCGTGGCGAGTCCAGAACGGGTTGTTCAAATGCGGCCGCGCGAGCGCGCAGATATCGGCGCGGTCCGCAGCGACGATCATGTTCACCTGTTCGGGCAGGGTGATATCACCCACTGCGATCGTCGGGATGCGGACAGCGTGCTTGACGAATTCGGCGAAAGGCGTTTGCCACATGCGCCCCCATACCGGCTTTTGCCATTTTACGGTTTCGCCTGATGAGCAGTGGATGATATCGACGCCCGCCGCCTTGAACGCGCCGGCAATAACGACGAGATCATCGAGACTAAGGCCGCCTTCGGCCCAATCGCTCGCTGAGAGGCGAACCGACATAGGTTTTTCCTGTGGCCAGACTGCGCGAACCGCGCGAAAAACTTCCAGCGGGAATTTTGCTCTTGAAAGCGCGTCGCCGCCATATCCATCGGTTCGCCTGTTGGTGAGCGGCGATAAAAAGCTGGCGAGCAGATAGCCATGGGCGCAGTGCAGCTCCAGCATATCAAAGCCTGCGCGCGCGCCGCGTTCGGTCGCGGCGATGAAGCTGTCACGCACTTCGTCCATTTTCGCGCGGTCGATTTCAATCGGCGTTTGCGAAACGCCGTCGATATAGGCGATGGGCGAGGCGGAATAGATCGGCCAATTGCCGTCATCCATCGGCATGTCCATGCCCTCGGCCGGGGTTTTGGTCGATCCCTTGCGCCCGGCATGGCCCAGTTGCAGAGCGATTTTTGACGGTGTCTGGTGAACGAGCGCCACAAGTTTTTGGAAGCCGGCTTCGTGTTCGTCATTCCACAGCCCGGTGCAACCCGCGGTAATGCGTGCATCCGGCGTCGGACAGGTCATCTCGGTAAAGATTAACCCGGTCCCGCCAATGGCGCGGGCGGGATAGTGGTTGAAATGCCAGTCAGTCAGGTTTCCGTCAGCCGCACAATATTGCGCCATCGGCGCCATTGCCACGCGGTTGGGGATGGTAAGCTCGCGCAAATCAAACGGCGTGAACATCGGCGTCGGGCGATCTGCCGCGACGTCGCGGCCGGTCTGGCGTTTGTAGCGGGCGTAGAATTCTTCGCCGACTTTTTCAAGAAACGCCGCGTCACGCATTTTGATATTGTCCCATGTGAGGGATTTGGCGCGGGACATGATAGAAAACGCAAACTGGTATCTTTCCTTACCCCAATGCATGGGCATGTCTTCGAACCAGCGCAGGGAAACGGCGGCGTTGTGTTGCGTGATCTCAACCGGCGTACGGCGGTCTTTCTCATAGGCGCCGAGCGCGCCCGAAATGTCGCCTTGATGCGCGACCATCTGATCGGACAACGAGACCGCGCATTCCATGGCGAGTTTCGTGCCGGACCCGATAGACCAGTGCGCCGTCGCCTTGATATCGCCGATCATGACGATGTTGTCATGGCTCCAGCGCTCGCAGGTGATGACCGGAAAATTCCGCCAGATTGAACGGTTGGTGATCAGCTTGTGACCGTCAAGATTCGCAGCGAACACGCCCTCCAGATAGCGCGCCGCATCGTCCTCGCTCATCTTGGCAAGACCGCTATTTCGCCAGCAATCAGGCGTTGTCTCGATGACCCAGGTGGAGCGGCCCTCTTCATATTGATAGGTATGGGCGCAAAAATGCCCATGCTCGGTTTTCTGGAAGAAAAAGGTAAAAGCGTCGAGCGGTTTGGTTGAGCCCATCCAGGTGAAATAGTTCGGGCGTTCTTCGATTTTGACGCCGAATTCGCGTTTGTATTTCGCCCGCATCAGACTGTTGATGCCGTTGGCGAGCACGATGAGGTCGCTGTCGGCGAACCGGTCTTCAAAGTCCGCGATATCAATCATGGTTTCAAAGTGCAGATTAACGCCGACATCTTCACAGCGGCGTTGGAGAATTTCCAGCAGCGTTTTGCGCGAGCAGCCGGCAAAGCCATTGCCGCCGATCACCGTGCGTTCACCGGCCCGATCAATGACGATATCGCTCCAGTAGGCGAAGGAATTTCGGATCATCTCATATGATTCAGGGTCGTGGCTGAAAAACTCGTCAAGCGTTTCATCTGAGAAAACCACGCCGAAACCGAACGTGTCATCGGGCCTGTTCTGTTCGTAAACGTCTATCTGACAGTGCGGCATGCGCTTTTTTGTAAGCAGCGCAAAATAAAGCCCGCCGGGGCCGCCGCCAGTTACTGAAATTTTCATCGCCATCGGTTCCTGTAATTTTCTACAGCTCGTCATTGGCCGCCGGAATAACGGCGGTGGTTTCAATTTCCAGCAAAGCGGCGTCTTCAACGAGTTCCGATACGCCGATCACCGCCATGCAGGGAAAGACGCGTCCCAGATGCGTTTTCCATGCCGCGCCAATTCGGGGCAACGCGTCGAGATAGGCTTGTCTGCTCGTCACATAGCAGGTCATGCGCACAATGTGGCGCGGTTCGGCGCCCGCTTCGGCAAGGATCGCCATGGTGTTCTTCAACACTTGCTCGAACTGGCCGGCGAAATCGCGGTGCTCGAAAACTTCTTCCTCGTTCCAGCCGATGACGCCGGCGGTGAATACCATGCGTCCTTCCGCAGCAACGCCGTTGGCGTAACCCTTCGGGCGCGGCCAGCCTTCCGGCTGCAATATCTGGTGACTTGTCATGGTGCGGAATAATCCTTTAACATCAGCGCACGTCTTGCAGCGGTGCATGCCTCTACGGGGTTTACGCCTGAACGCCTTTCAGGTGCTCGCGCGCGATCACGATTTTTTGCACTTCCGATGCGCCTTCATAAATGCGCAATGCGCGAATTTCGCGGTAAAGCTCTTCGACCTTGACGCCCTTCTTGACGCCAAGTCCGCCAAACAACTGGACTGCCTTGTCGATGACAACCTGCGCCTGATCGGTCGCAAAAAGCTTGGCCATGGCCGCTTCGCGGGTGACGCGAGTTTTCTTCGCGTCCCTTGTCCAGGCGGAGCGGTAAACGAGAAGCGCCGCCGCATCAATATCGAGCGCCATTTCCGCAAGGCTCGCCTGCGCGATTGGCAGTTCGGACAGGGTTGATCCAAACATCTTGCGGGTGATGGCGCGCGCCGTCGCTTCGTCGAAGGCGCGGCGGGCAAGGCCCAGCGCGGCGGCGCCAACGGTGGTGCGGAATATGTCGAGGGTCGCCAGCGCCACCCGAAATCCCTTGCCCTCGTCGCCCACAAGCTGCGAGGCCGGAACGCGCGCCTTGTTGAAATGCAGTCTGGCGAGCGGGTGCGGCGCGATGACGTCAATGCGTTCCGTGACGGAAAGGCCCGGCGTGTCTGCGTCAATGACAATGGCGCTGACGCCGTCGTCGGTGCGGGCAAAGAGCGTATAAAAATCAGCGACGCCGCCATTTGAAATCCATAATTTTTCGCCGTTTACAACATAATGGTCGCCCATACGCGTCATCGACGTTGTGAGCGCAGCCGCATCGGACCCGGCGTTTTCTTCGGACAGCGCGAATGCGGCGATTTTGTCGCCGCCCGAGACGGCGGGCAGATAACGCCGCTTGATGTCTTCCGATGCGAACAGGCTGATCGCGCCAGAGCCGAGCCCCTGCATCGCGAATGCAAAATCGGCGAGGCCGCTATGGCGCGCCAGCGTTTCGCGGATGATAGACAGCGAGCGAACGTCAAGGTCGTCTAACGCGCCGCCATAGGCCGCGGGCACGCAATATTTCAGCCATCCGCCGCGACCAAGCGCACGCACAAGTTTGCTGCAGGTCTCGTCGACATCGCCATGGGCGCCGTCAGCATCGACAATCCCCGGCAGGGTCGCGTGCGCCCACTCATCCAGCGAGAGCGCAAGCGCTTTATGGCGCTGTTCAAAAAACGGCCAGTCGAGAAATGTTGTGTCAGCCATTCAGTCGCCCTCAAAAACCGGCTTTTCCTTCGCGACGAAAGCCTTGTAAGCGCGCTCGAAATCTTTCGTTTGCATACAGATGGCCTGCGCCTGCGCTTCTGCTTCTATTGCGGCGTCGATGCTCATATCCCATTCATAATTCAACTGGTTCTTTGTAACGCCGTTGGCGAAGGTGGGGCCTGCGGCCAGCCGCGCGGCCATGGCCATCGCGTGACCATCCAGTTCCGCCGCCGGCACGATCTGATTGAAATAGCCCCAGGCGAGACCTTCTTCCGCCGAGAAGCTGCGGCCGAAGAACAACAGCTCGCTGGCGCGCCCCTGACCGATAATACGGGGCAAGATGGCGCACGCGCCCATATCGCAGCCGGCAAGACCGACGCGATTGAACAAAAACGCGGTCTTCGCCTCGGGGCTTGCATAGCGAAGGTCGGCCGCCATTGAGATGATCGCGCCAGCGCCGACGCTGACCCCGTCGACCGCGGCGATAATCGGCTGAGGGCACGCGCGCATCGCTTTGACAAGATCGCCGGTCATGCGCGTGAAATCCAGCAATTCCGGCATTCCCATCTTCGTCAACGGGCCGATAATGTCATGCACGTCGCCGCCTGAGCAGAAATTGCCGCCGTTCGACGCAAAAACAACGACCTTCACCTCCTTGACGTAAACGAGCGCGCGCAAGGTGTCCCGAAGCTCCGCATAGGAATCGAATGTCAGAGGGTTTTTACGCTCCGGGTGATTGAGGCGGATGCGCGCAACGCCGCCCGAATACTCCCAGAGAAAATGCCTGGGCTGGAAACTGGTGGGGTTCATGCCGCATTCCTTTCGTCCTGCGCCGCCAGATGAGGGAGATCGATCTTGCTCAATAGCCCGCGCAGCGTTGAGATTTGATTTGGCGTCAATGACGCGAACTTTTCGTCAATCAATTGCTTGTGCACGCGCGCCATCCTGACGAACAAGCGCTGGCCCTTTTTCGTCAGCTTGAGAATGACGGCGCGGCCGTCATTCGGGCAGGGCGTGCGTGCAACAAAGCCATCGCGTATCAGCGGCGCGACGACCTGTGTGGTCGCGCCATCGGTGACGAGCAGCATTTTTGACAAATCGCTCGCGCGTTGTCCGGCCGGTCCAACACGATCAAGCGCGGATAAAACGTCGAAGCGCGAAATGGTGATGCCAAACTCGCTGCGCAGCTTCGCATCGATTTCTTTCTTGATGGCGTTTGACGCCGTCAGCAGATCAAGCCAGGCGCGAAGCGCATTCCGCTCCGCCGGCGTCATGATGCGACCTCGCCGCCGTCAATGGTGATCGCCTGACCGTTGACAGATGCAGCACCCTCACTGGCGAGCCATAACGCCGCTGCCGCAACCTCCGCAGGTTTTATCAGGCGGCCCATCGGGTTTGTTTTGACGAATGCGTTCAACGCTTGTTCGCGCGAGCGCCCGGTTTTGGCGGATACCGCGTCAAGCGCATCGTCAGTCAGCGGCGTATCGGTAAAGCCGGGGCATATGGCGTTCGCCGTGACATTGGTTGTAGCAAGTTCGATGGCGAGTGACTTTATCCAGCCAAGAACACCATGCTTTGCGGCGGCGTAAGCGCCGGTATAGGCGTATCCGACCAGTGACGCGGTGGAGGCGATGGCGATGAACCGCCCCCAACCGCGCTCCACCATCGCCGGCGCCGTGGCGCGCGCCGCAATGTATACGCTGGTCAGGTTTGTCAGCACCATCGCATCCCAAAGCTCGCGCCCGGTTTTCAGCGCCGGGGCGGTGGCGGCTGCGCCGGCATTCGCGACCATGATGTCGACCGGGCCGGCCGCCTTGACGGCGTCATAGACTGACGATTCGCTGGTCACATCCATTTCGACAAAGTCAAGGCCGGTCGCTTTCAGTTTTTGCGTGTTTCGGCCCGAGATGGTTACTCTGTAACCGGCGTCGGTGAAGGCGGTTGCGATGGCGAGGCCGATGCCAGAGCCGCCGCCGGTGACCAGAACCGATTTTTGATCCGCATGATGATTCATGCCATTACTTTAGACCTAAAACAAATGCTGTCAACAATGTTTAGGGCTAAATTAACTAAGCGGGTAATGCAGCCGCCGTGTCAGCGTTTTGGTTGCAGCAGCGGGCTGTTTTCCAATGATAATTTCATACGAGGCTGGCTTGAGGTATTCAGCACGAAAAGCGATTCCAGCGATGCGATATGCGGCAGTTCGCTGATCTGGTCCTGCAATATTACCTCATAGTGCGACAGGTTCCTGGCGTAAACGCGGAGCAGATAATCAAGCTTTCCCGAAATCATGTTGTACTCAACGATGGCTGGCGATTTGCTGACGGCGGCGGCGAATTCATCGCCGGCCTTTCGCGTGTGATTATTGATTTGCACGAGGATAAACGCGCAAATTTCATATCCGGCGGCGATCGGATCAATGATCGCGGCGTAGCCGGAAATAATGCCTGCCGCCTCCATCTTTTTGACGCGGTTCAGGCATGGGGTGGGGGAGAGCCCGACCTTTTCCGCCAACTCCAGATTGGTGATGCGGCCGTCGCGCTGAAGAATGTCGATGATTTTCAAATCGAGTCGGTCGAGTTTCATGATCGTTCCCGAAAGTCGTTTCAACCAGAGAGTATAGCTGGCAAAATGTAATATTGCAGTTGAATCAACTATCGTTACCGATAAAACGTCAAGAATATGGATATAATAACCGCTGACATGCAGCCATAATCACTCATGATTCTGTCCGCCGCCTCTGGCGGGGCGCTTGCGCGCGTGCAGCGACGGGGCGTCTTATGGGTGCGCTGAAGCCGGCGCGGAGCGGATGGAGAGACAACTCGCCGGGGCTCAATAAAGGGTTTTAATAACATGGGAGACGCCGCATGAGCGCAGCCGCTGACAAGTTCGACCGCTGGATCCGGTCGTCTTTCGTTGAAATGAATACGGCGCTTGAAGAACTGTATTTCGCGCAGGAAGATCCGGCGCAAATCGAAGGGTCGGGCGACAAGATCAAAGCCGAATTGCTGGAAGAAGGCCAGGCGTTGATCGCGCCGCTGGTGAAGGAGGGCAACACCGACAGGCAGTTTGACGTGGCCTTCGACGTTCTCGGCAATCTCGGGCTGTTTCTCGGGGCGTTGCGCCGGCATGAGCTGACCAATCCTGAACGCGAGGAGGAATCGCCGTTCCGGGACTGCTCGGCGCTCGGCATGCACATCGCCGCGTCTATCGGTGTCGTTCCGCGATTTGCGACCGCGCATTTGACGACGCACAACAGGGCCGTAAACGGCGTTCAGAAAAGTTTTACTTCGCTTGCGGATGAACGTTTGTTCATCGATTATAACCTGTTTGGCATTTTAGGCTACAAGCGCGCGGGCACGGCGTTGATGCGCATTCCGCCCATGGGCGTGTCGGCGCCTGCAGCGGCGATCCTTCTTGAGGAGGCGAAAGCCGCGCTGGAGCAGGTGGCGATTAACAACAAGGCGCTGTTCGACAAGCTGGATGTCGCGCGATTCTTCTTTTGCGTTCGTCCCTATTACAAACCCTATCGCGTCGGGAAGGAGATCTATCGCGGTGCGAACGCCGGCGACCTGGCGGAGATTAATCAGATTGATCTCCTGCTTGGCCTTTGCCGTGGCAACGACCCGCATTACGCGCAAATTCTGGAAGAGAAAATCCTCTACATGATGCCCGACGATCAAAGCGGGCTTCGCAAATGCCTGGGGATGAGGCCGCTGCTCGACGAGTACGTAGAGCTTGCCGCAACATCGTCGTCCGAGCCGTGGTTCCAGAAAAACGCCAAATTGTTTTTGGAGGTTTGCGACGCGCATGGCCGCACCGCCGCGCAACATCAGAACATGCTGGTGCGCAAATATATCGAAAACCCGGCCGACGGCGTCAGCGCGCGGCATTTGAAGCAGATCACCGCGAGCGGGCCGCCGCTTCCCAGTCTCATCAAGTCGCTGCAACATCTGCGCGATTTGCGCATGGCGGCGTCGCGCGACGATATTGAAACCGCGCATGACAAGATTGCGTCCTTGCGGGCGCTGATCCGCGAAAAATAAGCGTGCTGGTCGTTAAACGGCTGGATGCGCCATTGCGGCGTAGGCTGCGCGCGGCTGTCGGCCCATGAGGCGTTAGGGCGAGGGCGCTACGCACCTCGCAACGGCCCGTGCGACCGCCATGTTTCAATGTATTTTCGCGACAGATCGAAAATCAATTGAAAATGGAAATAAAAAGAGTACGCTCGGGAAGTGAGTAGATTCCTGGCTGAACTAGCCGTTAACGGGAAGCGTCATGGCAGAACGGTCTTTCGCCAAAGAAGTCCAGCACCTTCGGCATGGCGACGGAGAGATTTTTCGTGGCGAGGGCATTCTTGCCGTCACCAAGGCGCTGTTGCAGTCCGGCGTTTCTTACGTTGGCGGATATCAGGGCGCGCCGATTTCGCATCTCATGGATGTTTTGTCCGACGCGCAGGAAATCCTCGGTGAACTGAAGGTTCACTTTGAGGCCAGCGCCAGCGAGGCAAGTGCGGCGGCGATGCTGGCCGCATCGGTGAATTATCCCCTGCGCGGCGCGGTGACGTGGAAATCCACCGTCGGGACGAATGTCGCTTCTGATGCTCTGTCGCAACTAGCCTCCAGCGGGGTAAAAGGCGGCGCACTTATTATCGTCGGGGAGGATTATGGCGAAGGCTCGTCCATCATGCAGGAGCGCAGCCACGCCTTCGCCATGAAGTCGCAAATCTGGCTGCTCGACCCCCGCCCGAACCTGACCTCTATCGTGAATGCGGTTGAAACCGGGTTCCAGTTGTCGGAGGCGTCGAATACGCCGGTTATGCTGGAGCTCAGAATTCGCGCATGCCACGTCTACGGATCGTTTGTCGCGAAGGATAATGTCACGCCCGTATTTACCCTGGCGGATGCAATGGAAAATCCGGCGCGCGATTATGGGCGGATTGTTTTGCCGCCGTCGAACTTTGTGCATGAGATCGAGAAAATTGAGGCTCGCTGGCCCGCGGCGATCAAATTCATCAAGGACCGCCGCATCAACGAATTCCTCGGCGGCCATAAGGGCGATGTCGGCATTATTGTTCAGGGCGGTCTTTATAATACGCTGATCCGCTCGCTGGAATTGCTGGGCCTTGCGAACGTTTTTGGTGAAACGGACATTCCGATATATTGCCTCAACGTCACCTATCCGCTGATTGATGAAGAGGTCAGGGGGTTTTGTCTCGACAAGACCGCTGTCTTGATGGTCGAGGAGGGCCAGCCGGAATATCTCGAACAGGCGGTCAACTCGATCCTGCGCAACGCTGACCTCCAGACGAAAGTCATCGGCAAGGCGGTGCTGCCGCGGGCTGGGGAATATACCGCGCAGGCCGTCACCAGCGGCTTGCAAAAGTTTTTTGACTTCCATGCGCCGACGCGGCTGCAAAACCATGGCGGGGGGCGAACACCAGATCGCGAAAAAGCTGGCGCCGCCGACTCGATCAAAGACGTCGTGCCCGACCGCCCGGCGGGCTTTTGCACCGGCTGCCCCGAACGCCCGGTGTTTTCAGCGATGAAACAGGTTCAAAAAGACATCGGCAAGTTTCACGTCAGTTGCGATATTGGCTGTCATCTGTTTTCGATTTTGCCGCCTTTCGATATCGGCAACACGACAATGGGTTACGGGCTCGGCTGGGCGGGGGCGTCAGCGTTGAATGCGCAAGCGGGCCGGCGCACCGTCAGCATGATGGGCGACGGCGGCTTTTGGCATAACGGCCTTACCAGCGGCGTCGGCAATGCGGTTTTCAACAAGTCCGATAACGTTCTGATCATTGTCGATAACGGCTATTCCGCTGCGACGGGCGGGCAGGATATTTTATCGTCGCGCGCGGCCAACAAGACAAAAGCGACGAATAATCCGATTGCGCGCGCCGTGCGCGGCATGGGTGTCAACTGGCTGAAAGAGGTCAACACCTACGAAATCGCGGCAATGAAGCGTACCCTGAAAGAGGCGATGATGACCCGTGAAAAGGGGCCGAAAGTTATCGTCGCGCAGTCTGAATGCATGCTCAATCGCCAACGGCGCGAAAAACCAGTTCGCGAAAAAGCGATCAGGGACGGCAAGCGCGTCGTGCGCGCAAGATTCGGCGTCGACCCCGACACCTGCACCGGCGATCATAGCTGCATCCGGTTATCCGGCTGTCCGTCGCTGACAATAAAGGATAACCCGGACCCGCTGCGCGAGGACCCTGTTGCGTGGGTGAACAATGACTGCGTCGGCTGCGGCGTATGCGGAGAAAATGCGCACTCAGCGATTTTGTGCCCGTCATTCTATCGCGCCGACCTTATCTATAATCCATCCTGGTGGGACCGTATAAGAGCGAAATGGCGAGGCCGGATTATCTCTGTGTTGCAGTCATTGTCAGATCGCCGCCGGGATAAATATTCCTTTGAGGCGCAATCATGAGCGAGCCGCGCGCCATAAAAATTGCGATCGCCGCCATGGGCGGACAGGGCGGCGGCGTTCTGGCCAACTGGATTGTGCGCCTTGGCGAAGAGAACGGGTTTATCGCGCAGGCGACATCAGTTCCCGGCGTCGCCCAGCGTACCGGCGCCACTGTCTATTACGTTGAACTGTTCCCTATGGATGCGGTGAAGGCGGCGGGAAAAGATCCGGTTCTGGCGTTAATGCCGTCGCCGGGCGACGTTGATATCGTGATCGCGGCGGAGTTGATGGAGGCCGGGCGCGCCGTCAAACGCGGCATCGTCACGAAGCAGACGACGCTTATCGCTTCAACGCATCGCGACTATGCGATATCTGAAAAGATCGGTCTCGGCGACGCCCGGCAAGATGGTGATCGCGTGCTGGGTGCCGCGCGCGCAGCGGCCGGCGTTTTTATTGGCGCCGATATGGCGGAAGCTGCGGCAAAGGCCGGTACGGTGATCAGCGCCGTTCTTTTTGGCGCGCTCGCCGGTTGCGGCGCGCTGCCCATCGCCAAGGCGCGTTATGAAGATGTGATCCGCGCTAGCGGCCGCGCGGTCGATGCGAATTTGCGCGGCTTTGCGAGCGGGGTTGAAATTGCGCGAAATGGCGTGACGTCGGCGCCTGACCGCGTTGGCGTGGATCGTCGCCCGTCGACACCTGCGCCGGCTGTTGCGCCGTTGATCGAGCGCATGCAATCGACGTTTCCGGCGGGTGCGCATTTTTACATTCGTGAGGGGCTGAAACGCACGGTCGATTTTCAGGATGTGCGGTATGCAGAAGAATATCTGGATAGGTTGCAGGAAATATTCCGGCTTGACGGTGCGCATGGCGGCGACCGGCGCGATTTTGAGCTGACTCAGTTGGCCGCGAAGCATCTCGCGCTCTGGATGACGTATGAAGACACGATCAGGGTCGCCGATCTTAAAACCCGCAATAGCCGGTTTTTCCGGTTTCGCGAGGATGTGTGCGCCGAAGATGGCCAGCTCGTGGAAATTCGTGAATTCGTACACCCCCGCGTTGAGGAGTTATGCGATGTATTGCCGCCGCCTGTCGCGAATTTTGTTCTCAATCGTCGCTCGCTGCGTGGCATGATCAAGGCGCTGCTCGGTGATGGCAGACGCGTATCGACGACAAAGCTGCGCGGGTTCGTTCCGTTGTATTTTCTCGCAAGCCTGCGCCCGATTCGCCGCGCCGGTTATCGTCATCAGGTCGAGCAAAAGCGTATTGAAGACTGGCTCTCGGCGATCAAGGATGTTGTGGCGACCGATTACGCGCTCGCCCTTGCTCTCGTCAGAATGCAGCGTCTCATTAAGGGATATGGCGACACGCATGAACGCGGCCTTGGCAATTTCAACAAGACCATGGCGGCGCTGTCGGCAATTAAAGCGACCGCTGATCCGTCTGGCGCGGTTGACGAGCTTGTCGCCGCCGCGTTGAAAGATGAGGACGGCGCCGCTTTTCAGGCATCGCTTGCGGGGCTGGCCGGGCCGCACGAGCAGGCCGCGTGATGAGGCGCAAGAGCATGATGAACAAACGCAAAAAAATTGGCCCTGCGGATAAAGACTTCGTGCTGGACGATTTTATTTTCTACAATCTAAACCGCGCTTCGGTAGTTTATAACGATGAAATGTCAAAAGCGCTCGCGTCGCGCGGCCTCAACACCATGAAGTGGCGCATCTTGATGTTGCTCGCCGACAAGAGCCCCAGTTCGGTCAGCGAGCTTGCGCGGCGTTCGGTCACCAAGATGCCGACGCTGACGCGCATGCTGATCCGCATGGAGGCGGAGGGGCTAGTGGTGCGCACCGCCCCGGATGACGACCGCCGGTTTGTCGATGTGACAATGACCGCCAAAGCGGTCAAAACCCTCCGCGAGGTCAAAACCATTGGCCAGCGTGTTTTTGAACGCGCCTTCGCCGGAACCAGCGCCGAGGAATTGGCGATTGCGACATCGGTGTTGAAACGCATGCGCGAAAATCTGCAAAGCTCACCCTATGAAGGGCGAACAGCAAACAGCCGCGACAACAGCGCCTGATCAAGAGTTTGATAATCACGCGAACGGGAGATGAAGATCATGAGTGTTCTGGAAAGTTTCAGTAAAGCGTTGGCTTCGGGTTCGGTGAAAACCATCGACTTGACACACACGCTCGATCCTGAATTTCCGGTGCTCGTCCTGCCGCCGGAATTCGGGCAGTGCGAACCGTTCAGGATTGAAGAAGTCTCGCGTTACGATGATCGCGGGCCCGCCTGGTACTGGCGCAATTTCAGTTGCAACGAACATACGGGCACGCATTTCGACGCGCCGGTCCACTGGGTCACTGGCAAGGATGTGTCGAACGGTTCGGTTGATGCGATTGCGCCGGCGGACTTTATCCGCCCCGCCAGCGTGATGGATTTTTCAAAAGAGGCCGCCGCCGACGAGGACTTTATCCTGACCGCGGATCACATCCGCAAATGGGAGGCGGACAATGGCGCCATCCCCGAAGGCAACTGGGTCCTGTTCCGCACCGACTGGTCGAAGCGCAGCGGTCTTTCCTATTCGAACGTCCGCGAAGACGGCGCGCACACGCCCGGCCCGGACACAAGCGCCGTTCGCTTTCTTGTCGATGAACGCAATGTGCACGGTTTTGGCGTTGAAACCATCGGCACCGACGCCGGCAAAGGCGGCGCGTTCGACCCGCCTTATCCCGCGCACAACATTCTGCATGGCGCCGGCCGATACGGGCTTCAATGCCTGCGCAATCTTGACCTGTTGCCGGCTCATGGCGCGGTGATCGTTTCAACGCCTTTGAAGATCAAGGACGGGTCGGGCAGTCCGTTGCGGGTCCTCGCTCTGGTCGAGGGCTGAGCCGCGGGAAAATTTCAGGTCTTGATTTAGATCAAGCTGTGCGGCGCCGGGCCGGCCATGATGGACTGCATGAACCCGGCCTGGACAAAATACCTGAACTCGCGCGCGCCGCGCTATACCAGCTATCCTTCGGCGCTGGCGTTTTCCGATGCGACAGGCGCGGACGCTTATGAGCAGGCGCTGGGCGAGATCGGCTTTTACGAGCCGATTTCAATCTATGTCCACATTCCGTTCTGCCAGCGGCTTTGCTGGTATTGCGGGTGCAATATGCGTGTTGAAAACCGCTATGAGCGTGCGCGCGACTATGTCGAGCGATTGTGCGATGAGGCGCGGCTGGTTTCCGCCGCGCTGGGCGGCGCGGGCAAAGTGACCTCGGTGCATTTCGGCGGCGGCACGCCGAACTATCTGGAAATCAAAGATCTCGGACGCATACTTGATTGCATCGAAATTGAATTCGGGCTGACGGACGGCGCCCGCCTCGACATCGAACTTGACCCGCGGCTGCTGCGCGCCGGCGACATTGAGGGAATGGCCGGGCTTGGTTTTTCCCGCATGAGCCTTGGCGTGCAGGACTTCAACCCCGATGTGCAAAAGGCGATCAACCGCATACAAAGCTTTGAGCTTATCGAAGCGACGGTCGCGGCGATGCGCGCGGCGGATATTTCCGACATTTCCTTCGATCTCATTTACGGCCTGCCGCGCCAGACTGAAGACAGTTTCGCGGAAACGGTCGAGCAATCAATTGCGCTCGGCGCGGACCGGTTTTCGGTGTTCGGTTATGCGCATTTGCCGTCGGCGCTGAAGCATCAGCAAATGATCAAAGACGCCGACCTGCCGGATCAGGCCGCGCGCGCGCGTCTGGCGATGATGGTCGATCAGATGTTCATCGACGCAAGGTATCGCCGGGTCGGTTTCGACCACTACGCCAGGCCCGATAACGCGCTCGTAAAAGCAATGCAGCGCGGCCAGTTGCACCGGAACTTTCAGGGCTTCACCGATGACGGCGCCAACGCGACTATCGGGCTTGGGGCCTCGGCGATCAGCAAGGTGGGCGGCTTGTATAGTCAGAACGCCAAGGATATCGCCCGTTATGGCGATATGGTCGCGCGCGGCGCGCTGGCCACAGCCAAGGGCGTTCGCCGGACAGAGCGCGATTGCGTGGTCGCCGCGCTTGTCGAAAACCTGCTTTGCGCCGGGCGGGCGGACGCCAGCGCGCTGTTTTCGATGCTGCCGGCGCCGGTTGTGGCGCAAATGCGCCAGAACCTTGAAGCCTTCGCGAGGGACGGGGTGATCTCGCTTGACGGAACGCGCATCGACATCGCCGCCGAGGCGTGGGTCCTGCGCCGGGCGGTGGCCGCATCAATCGACCCGGCGCTAGAGGCCGCCCGGACTTATTCCGCTGCCGTGTAATTGAGGCATTTTGCCCGCTTATCGCCCTCGTCAAGCGGCGACAGGGCGCTTATTATGCGGGCGTCCTCAGGGAAGGAACGGCTTTTGCGCCAGGAGACCATGAATCGCGAAGCGTCGTGCGACGCGCCCGGCGGGCGCGGGCGCTTTTGCGATCTGTGCGACGTGAGGGAGCGCTCGATTTGCGCCGACATGAATACGCGCGAAATGCTTCACGTCGAAAAGGTGATGGCGCACCGCAACGTCGCCAAGGGCAAGGCGATCATGGTCGAGGGCGAACCGAACGACGAATTGTTCATCGTCGTCTCGGGAAGTTTCCGGTTAAGCAAATATCTAGAAGACGGGCGCCGTCAGGTGACCGGCTTTTTGTTCAAGGGCGACTTCGCCGGCGTGCGCGCGTGCGATGAAAGCGCCTATACCGCCGAAGCGCTGGAAGACAGTCTGGTGTGCCGGTTTCCGCACAAATATCTGGATGAAATTTCCCAGTCTTCGCCCGGCATCAAGGACCGGCTGATCGCGCGCGGCCAGACCGAATATCACAAGGCGCAGGACCATATCGTTCTGCTCGGCAAAAAGAACGCCGAAGAGCGTGTCTTCAGTTTTCTCGAAATGATCGGGCGGGCGAACAAAAGCCTCGACGACAAGGGGGCGGGCGCCGTGCCGCTGTCAATGCCGCGTCAGGACATCGCGGACTATCTCGGCCTGCGTCTGGAAACCCTAAGCCGCACCTTTGCGGCGCTGAAGGAGCAAGGGGCGATTTCTGAGGTTTCGCGAAAAAGCGTCATGCTCTCGCGGGATTAGGCCGAAAAGCGCCGCCGCCGCATGAGGCTGGGATGAGGGCGAATCGCTGCGGCGCCGGCATGGCAGGCGGCGGGAAACGGGTCATCCTTTGCGGGCGCGGCGGGTCCGCCGCCGAGAAACCCCGGCGGGATTGAAAAGCCGGGAACGCCGCACACGGTAACTCTGCCCTGAACCCCTCTCTGGGCCTTGCTGTCAGCTTCCGCCGCGCTAAAATCAGGGAAGCCGAATATAATGGCGGCGAAAAGCGCGAATGCCGCGCCTTTTCGTCGCGTGCGACGACTCGAATCAGCGTGGAATGGCGAAACTTGCATTAGTCATCTGCACAAATCAGCGGCCAGTCGCCGCAATAGTATCAAAATGCTTTTGTGGCGTCAGTCTTTGACTTAGGTCAATGCAGGTTGCGCAAGCAAAGGCAAAAGCAGCGTTACCACAATCAGGCCGCACAGGGGGCGACTTCAGGCGGCTGTTGCATCGAGGCGGGCATGACAAACATTCCATCTGAGGGCACTCCTTCACCGGCGACGGGACCATCTGCATCCACGGGCGGTTTCGACTCAACGCTGATCGCGGCGTTTCTCGCCATCGGCTCGATCTTCTGGATCTTCGTCGCGGCGCGAACGACCGATCCGTTGATGCAGGCGCACTCGTTCGTGTTCCTGACCGCTTTCATCCTCGGCGGGTTCGCGCTGGGCTGGCATCTTTATGGCGGCGGCGCAAAATCCGACGGCTATGAAATGGGCGTCGTCAAGGCCGGGGTGTTTGCTTCGATGTTCTGGGGCATCGCCGGTTTTCTCGTCGGTCTCATCATCGCGCTCCAGCTCGCTTACCCAAACCTTTTGTATTTTGAGAACCTGCCCTGGTTGAATTTCGGCCGGCTGCGCCCGCTGCATACGTCTGCGGTGATTTTCGCATTTGGCGGCAACGTGCTGATGGCGACCTCGTTTTACGTCGTGCAGCGCACATGCCGCGCCCGTCTGTATGGGGGGCTGGCGCCGTGGTTTGTTTTCTGGGGGTATCAGCTTTTCATCGTCGTCGCGGCGACCGGTTATCTGATGGGGGTCACCCAGTCGCGCGAGTATGCGGAACCTGAATGGTACGCCGATCTCTGGCTGACCATCGTCTGGGTGATGTATCTGGTGACGTTCCTTGGCACCGTCCTCAAGCGCAAGGAACAGCATATCTATGTCGCCAACTGGTTCTACCTGTCGTTCATTGTCACCATCGCGATGCTGCATATCGTCAATAACATGGCGGCGCCGGTGTCGCTCACCAGCTCAAAGAGTTATTCGCTGTTCGGCGGGGTGCAGGATGCGCTGACGCAATGGTGGTACGGGCACAACGCCGTCGGCTTTTTCCTGACCACCGGCTTCCTGGCGATCATGTACTATTTCATTCCGAAGCGGATTAACCGTCCGGTCTATTCCTATCGCCTGTCCATCGTGCACTTCTGGTCGCTGATCTTCATCTATATCTGGGCCGGACCGCACCATCTTCACTACACCGCGCTGCCCGAATGGGCGCAGACGCTGGGCATGACCTTCTCGGTCATGCTGTGGATGCCGTCATGGGGCGGCATGATTAACGGCCTGATGACGCTGTCGGGCGCGTGGGACAAGCTGCGCACCGACCCGGTGGTGCGGATGATGGTGGTCTCCGTCGCGTTCTATGGCATGTCGACCTTTGAAGGGCCGCTGATGTCGGTGCGCGCCGTCAACTCGCTGTCGCATTACACCGACTGGACGATTGGCCACGTGCATTCCGGTGCGCTCGGCTGGGTCGGCTATATCTCGTTCGGGGCGCTTTACTGTCTCGTTCCGTGGCTGTGGAAACGCGCCCGGCTATTTTCCAACAATTTGGTGGAATGGCATTTCTGGATCTCGACGCTGGGCATTCTTGTCTATGTCGTGTCGATGGATGTCGCCGGCGTTGTTCAGGGCCTGATGTGGCGCGCCTATGACAGCCTTGGCTTCCTGCAATTCTCATTCATCGAGACCGTGCAGGAGCTTCACGTCTATTACGTGATCCGGGCGATAGGCGGCGCGATGTTCTTCACCGGCTCGCTGATCATGGCTTACAATCTGTGGCGCACGGCGCGCGGCGATATTGCGGTGCGTGAGCCGCTGGCCGCCGGCGACGCCGTTGCGGTTCCTGCGGAATAAGGGGAGGAAACAGTCAATGCTGAACAGACACGAAATCCTCGAAAAACACGGCCTTTTGCTGACCGTCATGATTTTGCTGGTTGTCGCTGTCGGGGGCATCGTCGAAATCGCGCCCTTGTTCTGGCTCGAAAGCACGATTGAAAAGGTCAAGGGCGTTCGCCCCTACACCCCGCTCGAACTGGCCGGCCGTAACATCTATGTACGCGAGGGCTGCTATACCTGCCACAGCCAGCAGGTGCGCCCGCTGCGCGACGAGGTCGAGCGTTATGGCCATTATTCGCTGGCGGCTGAGAGCATGTACGATCACCCGTTCCAGTGGGGCTCAAAGCGCACCGGGCCGGACCTTGCGCGCGTCGGCGGCAAATATTCCGACGCCTGGCATCGCCAGCACATGATCGACCCGCGCAGCCTGGTGCCGGAATCGATCATGCCGCCCTATGCGTTCCTCGCCAATCACGAA
The DNA here is from genome assembly GCA_041398145.1 of Parvularculaceae bacterium. GTDB lineage: Bacteria > Pseudomonadota > Alphaproteobacteria > Caulobacterales > Parvularculaceae > Amphiplicatus. Next base: position 197,313 of record JAWKVF010000006.1, read on the forward strand.
GTGCGTGAGGGCGATATCGCCGGGTGGCTGAAAACCAACCGCACCGTCGGCGTTCCCTACAGCGATGACATGATCGAAAACGCCGTAGTCGACCTCAAGGCGCAGGTCGATCCGTTCTCGGAAAATTATGATGCGTTCCTTGCGCGCTATCCGAACGCCGTCGTGCGTGATTTCGACGGCGATCCGCGTCGCATTACTGAAATGGATGCGCTGATCGCTTATCTTCAGGTTCTTGGCACGATGGTCGATTTCTCGACCTATGAGCCAGAGCAAAACTATCGGTGATCGATCATGTATGAGACCTTGTCGGGCATCGCCCAGACCTGGGGGCTGGTTTTGTTCATCATCGCCTTTGTGCTGGTGCTGATCTACGCCCTCAATCCGCGCAACAAAGAAAATTTCGATCACGCCAAACGCATCCCGCTGGAAGATGAGGACCAGTACAATGACTCAGAAAGAAATTGACGAGCCGACAGGCGTAGAAACCACTGGTCACTCCTGGGACGGCATCAAGGAGCTGAACAATCCGCTGCCGCGCTGGTGGCTGACGGTGTTTTATGTCTCGGTCCTCTTCTCAATCGGCTACTGGGTTGCGATGCCGGCGTGGCCGGGGATCACCGGTTACACCAAGGGGCTGCGCAATCACTCGGAGCGCGAAAACGTCGCGGCGGCGGTCGCTGAGCTTGAGACGGCGCGCAACCAAACGATGTCGCGCCTGTTGACGGTGACCTCGGTCGAGCAGGTCGAGAACGACCCGGAGCTTTTGCAATATACGATGGCGGCGGGCGGGTCGATCTTCGGCGATAACTGCGCCACCTGTCACGGCGCCGGCGGTCAGGGGTTTCCGGGCTATCCGAACCTCAACGACGACTCGTGGCTGTGGGGCGGCAGTTTCGACCAGATCAAGCAGACAATCCGCTACGGCATTCGTTCCGGTCACCCTGAAGCCCACGTCAACCTGATGCAGGCGTTTGGCCGCGACGGCATTTTGTCCGCTGACGCGATCAGCGACATGGTGGAATATGTGGCCAGCCTTTCAGGCGGCGAGGCGGACCCCGCGGCGGTTGAACGCGCCGCGCCGGTGTTCGCGCAGCAATGCGTAACCTGTCACGGCGCCGACGGTACGGGCTCGCAGGAACTTGGCGCGCCAAACCTGACGGATTCGATCTGGCTTTACGGCGGCGACAAGCAGACGATCCACGAGACGTTGATGAACGGTCGCGGCGGCGTCATGCCGGCATGGACGGACCGTATGTCCGACGCCCAGATTACGGCGCTTGCGGTTTATGTTCACTCGCTAGGCGGCGGCGAGTGACAACCGCGCGGGGGAAGGCGCGGCTCAGTATTCAGCGGGGGCGGCGGCGAGCTATCGCCGCCGCAAGCCGTTTCAATGACCACCATACCAAGGTCCACGACACGCATTGATTGATGACAGGCGGGTAAATGATGAGCGATAGCGCAGCAGCAACACCGGCGACGGGTTCGGGCCCCGCATCAGGTTCAGGAAGTGTCCACCAGCATGACGTTGAGGCGGTCAACAGCGCGGCGTATCGCACCCTCTACAAGGCGCGCGAGCCGATCTATCCCAAGCTTGTGCACGGGTTTTACCGCCGCCTGAAATGGATCGTGCTGTTTGCGACCCTTGGCGTTTATTACATCCTGCCATGGATCAGGTGGCCGCGCGGTCTTGGCGAGCCGGATCAGGCGATCCTGATCGATTTTCCTCATCGCCGGTTTTATTTCTTTTTCATCGAGCTGTGGGCGGACGAACTTTATTACGTCACCGGCCTGTTGATCATCGCCGCGCTTGGCCTGTTCCTGGCGACCGCATTGTTCGGGCGGATCTGGTGCGGCTATTCCTGCCCGCAAACGGTCTGGACCGATATGTTCATCGCCGTCGAGCGCATGATCGAGGGTGATCGCAACAAGCGCATGCGCCTCGCCAAACAGCCGTGGACAGGCGAGAAGATCATGAAAAAAGTCGCCAAGCATGCGGCGTGGATTTTCATCGGCATGGCGACCGGCGGCGCGTGGATTTTCTATTTCCACGACGCGCCGACGGTGTTTGGACAATTCTTCCGCGGCGAGGCGCCGTTCACCGCCTATTTCTTCTTCGGCATGCTGACGTTCACCACATATATTTTCGCCGGCTCGATGCGCGAGCAGGTGTGCACCTATATGTGCCCGTGGCCGCGCATTCAGGCGGCGTTGACCGACGATGAAACGCTTCAAGTCACCTACAAGCTCGACCGCGGCGAGCCGCGCGGCGCCCACAAGAAGAACCAGAGCTGGGACGGGCGCGGCGACTGCGTTGACTGCAAGGCGTGCGTCGCCGCCTGCCCAATGGGGATCGATATTCGTGACGGCGCCCAGCTTGAGTGCATCAACTGCGCCCTGTGCATCGACGCCTGCGACGAGGTGATGACCAAGGTCGGGCGCCCGACGCGCCTGATCGGCTATGATACCGACAAAAATATCGCCCGGCGTGAGAAAGGCGAAAAACCGCAAATCAAGCTGATCCGTCCGCGCACGGTTCTTTATACGCTGCTGCTTTCGGCCATCGCCTCGGTGATGGTGTGGGGGCTCGTCAACCGCGCCACCATCGAGATCAGCGCACTGCGCGACCGCACCCCGCCTTTCGTCGTTCTGTCCGACGGATCGATCCGCAATGCGTTCACGCTGAAAATCCTCAACAAGGACGGCGCGGCGCGCGATCTCAACCTGTCAATCGCCAGCGATCACGAGATTTCCGTGTCGGGCATTGGGACAGAATTTGTCGATAACGCTGCGGTCGTCCATGCTGAAAGTGACGGCGTTCGTTCGCTGCGTATCTTCATCACTGCGCCACCAAATTCGGCGACGCGGGCGACGTTCCCGGTCACGCTCACGCTGTCCGATCCGGTTTCGGGCGAGATCTCTGCGATCGACACCACCTTCCTGACGGAGGAGCGCTGATGAAAAAGCCGTTCACCCTGAAGGGCTGGCATGTCCTGCTGATCCTGATCGGATTTTTCGGGTCCGTGATCGCCGCAAACGTCGCGTTCATGACCGCTGCGGTGCGCAGTTTTCCCGGCGAGGAAACCCGCAACCCGTTCGAGCAGGGCGTCAAGTACAACGAAAAGCTGGCGGCGAAAGCCGAGCAGGAACAACTCGGCTGGAGCGCGGAGATCACGGACGTCGCGCTTGCCGGCGGCGCGGCGACAATCGTCGTGCGCGTCAAAGACAATCACGGCGGCAACATTCTTGGGCTGACCATGGATGGCGCAATGCGCCGGCCGACCTTCGACGGCGAAGACAGAACGGTTTCCTGGCGCCGTCTTGAAAACGGCGACTTCGTCGCGACGGCGATCGATGTCGCGCCCGGGCTGTGGGAACTGGCGGCGACGGCCGAAGGCGTCAATGGCGAGCGCTTTTCGCTGACTTCGCGCCTTGTGATAGAATGACCGCCATGGACGCGACGACCACGGTTGAACTTGGTTGTCCGAGCGGGCTTGAGCCGGCGGCGAACGCCGGGGTGATCGACCCCGCGCCTTTCGTGCGGCGCCGGGGCGGGGTGTCTTATCTTGAGTTGGCGGTGTTCGGCGCGAAATGCGCCGGCTGCATCTCGAAAATCGAGGGCGGGCTGAAGGCGATGCCGGGCGTTGAAACCGCGCGCCTTAATCTGTCGACGGGCCGCCTGTCGGTCACGTGGCGCAAGATGGACGCGCCGCCGCGCGCCATCGTTGAAAAGGTCGTCGGCCTTGGCTATCGCGCCGCGCCGTTCGATCCCGAAGCGATGGAAAAGGACGCCGACACCGAAGGCGCCATGCTGTTGCGGTGTCTTGCGGTCGCCGGTTTCGCGGCGGCGAACATCATGTTGCTGTCGGTGTCGGTGTGGGCCGGCCATGACGGCGAGATGGGTCCGGCGACGCGCGCGATGATGCACTGGATTTCCGCGATGATCGCCATTCCGGCCGCGATTTACGCCGGGCGGCCGTTCTTCCGCTCGGCCTGGCGCGCGCTCAAGGGCGGGCACGCGAATATGGATGTGCCGATTTCGCTGGCGGTGATCCTCGCGCTCAGCCTCAGCATTTACGAGTCGCTCCATGGCGGCGAACACGCCTATTTCGACGCCGCGGTCATGCTGTTGTTCTTCCTGTTGATCGGGCGGTTCCTCGACCATCGCCTGCGCATGCGCGCGCGCGCCGCGGCGCGTGATCTGCTGGCGTTACAGGCGAAGACCGCGACAAGGCTTAGCGCTGACGGCGCCGCGCAGGCGGTGGCTGCGCGCGATCTGCGACCCGGCGATCTGGTGTTGCTGTCGCCGGGCGACCGCGCGCCGGTTGACGGCGATCTCGTCGAAGGCTCGTCCGATGTCGATGTTTCGCTGGTGACAGGCGAAAGCAAGCCGGTGCGGCAGGGCGCGGGCGAGGCGATCCACGCCGGCGTGTTGAACCTTTCCTCGCGCCTCGTAATGCGCGCGACAAAAACTGTCGACGACTCGCTGATCGCCGATCTTGCGCGCCTAGTCGAAGCCGGCGAGCAGGCGAAGAGCCGCTATGTTCAGTTGGCGGACAAAGCCGCCTCGCTTTATGTGCCGGTGGTGCACACGCTGGCGCTGGCGACCTTCCTGGTGTGGGAATTCTGGGTCGGCGCGGGGCTTCGCGTCGCAGTGATGAACGCGGTTGCGGTGTTGATCATTACCTGCCCGTGCGCGCTGGGGCTCGCCGCCCCGGCGGTGCAGGTTGTCGCCACCGGGCGGCTGTTTCGCGCCGGCGTGCTGGTGAAAACCGGCGATGCGCTTGAGCGGCTGGCGGAAGCCTCCACCATGGTCTTCGACAAGACCGGCACGCTGACCCATGGTCGTCAGGCGATTTCGAACCTTGCGGAAATTCCCGCCGACGCCCTGCAACACGCGGCGATGCTGGCGCGCGCCAGCCGCCATCCGCTGTCGCGCGCGATCACGGCGGCGGCGGGGCCGGGCCGGCTTGGCGCCGATGTGCACGAGGTGAGCGGCGAGGGCGTTGAGGGCATGATCGACGGCGCGCGTGCGCGGCTGGGGCAGGCCGGATGGGTCGGCGTTGATGGCGCATTCGCGGGCGATGAAACCGAAGTCTGGTTCCGGCGTAACGGCGACGCGCCCGTGCGATTCACCTTTGACGACGAATTGCGCGCCGATGCGCGTGAAACGCTGGGCGATCTCAAACGACGCGGGCTGAACGTATTGATGCTGAGCGGCGATCAGGAGCGCCCGGCCGCGCGCGTCGCCGCAGCGCTTGGCGGCGTCGATTACGTCAGCCGCCAGACCCCGCGCGACAAGATTGAACGGCTGAACGCCATGCGCGTGAGCGGCGAACGCGTGGCGATGGTCGGCGACGGATTGAATGACGCGCCCTCGCTCGCCGCCGCCCACGCCTCACTGTCGCCGGGCAGCGCCGCCGACGCCAGCCAGGCCGCGGCCGACTTTGTCTATCAGGGCGAAAATCTGCGCCCGATTGTCGAAGCGGTCGACGTCGCCCGCAAGGCAAAGCGCCGCATGCTGGAAAATTTCGGTTTCGCTGCGCTTTACAACATGTTCGCCGTGCCGCTTGCCGCCTTCGGCATGGTGACGCCGCTGATCGCCGCGCTGGCGATGTCGGGTTCGTCAATTGTTGTTACACTGAACGCATTGCGCCTCGCCGGGGCAAAGGCAGGCAAGTCATGACCGCGCTTGTCTTCCTGATGCCGATTGCGCTGACGATGGGCCTGTTGGGTCTTGGCGCGTTCATCTGGTCGCTCAAAAGCGGACAGTATGAAGATCTCGACGGTGCGGCTGAACGCATTCTTCTCGATGACGACGAAGACGAAATGGACGGTTGATACAGATCCCGCCTTCGTACAATCGGGCGTCGGCGATGAATTTGACATGGAAACGTGCAGAATTTACGCTTGGCTGTAACCGGCGTCATTATCAGCAGGCGGATTGTTCGAGGCGGATTCAATGAACACATCAGCGTTACAGTCAGCAAGTTGGGCCGTGCGTCGTTCGATGCTGGATGCATGTTTCTGGGGCGTGTCGATCTTTTTGGTCTCCGCTGCGTCGCACGCAGCCGAAGCAGACACATCAGTCTCCAACGAGACAGCGGCGACCGCGGCGTTTGACCGGTTGAAGGCGCTGGAGGGTGCATGGCGTGTCGCCGATCCTGAAGATCACCCGCTGCGGATAAAATTCTATCCAACCGCAGGGGGATCTTCGCTTGTGGAGTCGTGGGAGGTGAATGGCCGATCACATTCACTGACGATATACCACAGGGACGGGAATAAACTGCTCGCAACGCACTATTGTCCACAAGGCAACCAGCCGCGCATGGAATTGACCAAGATCAATGATGAGCAGATATCTTTCGCTTTTCACGACATTACCGATCTTGACGCGGAATCAGAGCAGTACCAGCATGACTTGGCGTTTAATCTGTACAGCGACGATCATATCATCCGTAGTGAACAGTACAGGGATGGCTCCGGCGGCGATTATCCGTCGCAACTGAATCTCAGCCGAATTTCTGAAGATCAATAGCAGCCCTATCCTGGAGGAAGGATATCTCGACGCCATGTGGCGCGAAGCGCCTTGTGCTGTTGTCTGTCGGTGATCTGGCGGAGACGAAGGGATTCGAACCCACCCGCGCGCGAAGGCGCGCGAGTCTTTGTAAGTGAGGGTTGCGCCGGTCTTCGTGTTGCGAATGGGCGTCTGATTGTCTGCCGGTGTACTGGCGGAGACGAAGGGATTCGAACCCTCGATACCCTTTTGAGGTATACTCCCTTAGCAGGGGAGCGCCTTCGACCACTCGGCCACGTCTCCGCCGCGGAAAATGTCGGCATTCCAGCCGAGATGCAAGGCAAAAGGCTGATATTCCGGCGGAATTATTTGGTCTGTGATGCGCTGAATTCCGGTTTATAGCCGCATTTAATCCGAAAACCGGTTCCCATTTTTCGGAATGCGCCTAGCGGTCGCAGGACGGCCCGCCCGCCAGTTCCGCCAGCGATCCGGCGTTGAGGTCGGCGGCGGAGGCGTCCTCCTTGTCGGTTTCAGCGATGAATTCGCTGTAGGTCAGGCATTCGTTTTCGCCCTCAGTTTCGTCTCCGGCTTCGCCAGTTTGTGTATCGCCGGCGAGCGTCGGTGCGGTCGCCCCAACCCCAGCCCCAGCCCCAGCTCCAGCTCCAGCCGGAACGCGCGCCCCGGCGGGAAAGGATGGCCCCTCGATGTACACCCCGGTCGGGGTCGCAATTGACGCGGGCGTTGCGATTGGCGTCGGCGGGTCGGCGACGCCAGCGCCGGCATCGCCGGTATCTTCACTTTCGGCGGGCGAAGGCGTGTAAGCCGCCGGTTGCGGGGTTGTCGCCGCGGCGGGTATCGGTGCGGCCGCGCCGCCATCGGCGGCCGACGCTGCGTCTTCCACCGTCAGAACGGGCCTTGGCGCATCGGTCGTCTCGGCGGCGTCCGACCGGCGCGAGCGGGAGAACGGGCGGCGCGAACCGCGCCCGCCCGGCTGGGCCTCTTCGGCCCTGGCTTCTTCAATCGCCTCCACGACGGGCTCTGGCGGGGGCGGCGGATTGACCAGGGGGTCGGCGATGTCGGCGATGCGCGCTTGCAACGGCGGCAGCATGCCGGTCGCATCGAGCGCCGGCGTCGCGCCGACGCGGCCCGGCGCGCCGCCGCGTTCGATGTCGGCGGCAAGGCGGCCCGCAATCGGCCCGCCGGAGATCCGGCTGCGATAGATCTGGGTGTTCTCCAGAACCCGCTGAACATAATTGCGGGTTTCGCCGAACGGGATCTGTTCAATCCAGTCCAGCGGGTCGATGGCGCCGCCGCGCGGGTCGCCATACGCTTCGATCCATTGCGTGACGCGGTGCGGCCCGGCGTTATAGGCGGCGAACGTCATGATGTATGACCCGTCATAGCGCTCAAGCAGGTGCGAGAGGTGCGCCGCGCCCAGCGTCATGTTGTAGATCGGGTCGTCAAGCAGCGCCGAGCGGCGATAGGGCAGCCCTTCCTTGCGTGCGGTGATTTGCGCCGTAGACGGAATAAGCTGCATCATGCCGCGCGCGCCGGCGCGCGAATAGGCGCGGGGGTTAAACTCGCTCTCCTGTCGCGACAGGCCCAGAATGATTTCCGCCGGGGTAAAGCGCGTTGCGTCCTCGGGCACATAGATTTCAGGGTAAGCCACCTGCGGCGCGAACGAACCGGCGCGCACCGCGACCTTGCCGGCGCGCACCGCGACATGCGGCGCCCCCATGCGCAGCGCAAGATTGGCGAGTTCAAGAAACTCGCCGCGCGATTCAAGACTGTCGTCGACATTATAGGAAAAGATCAAGAACGCGCGCTCGTCGCCGACATCCGTGAGCATGCGTAGCGCCCCGACAGCCGGACGGGCGCCGAATTTCGCCTTTTCCTCGGCGGTCGCCGGCGGCGCCTCGCGAAAGGCTGACATTGCGGTCGGCCCAAGTTTTTCCGCCGCGAGCTGGCCGTAAAACGTGTATGGGTGCCCGGCTGCATTGCGGTACCACGCCGCCGCCTTGTCGGCGTCGCCGCGCGCTTCGGCGGCGCGCGCCATCCAGTACCAGCCGCGCGACAGCGAAATCGGCGCGCCGACGCTGGCGGTCAACGCCGCGAAATGGGTGAGCGCACGGTCAGGGTCGCCAAGGAAACGCAGGGCGATCCAGCCGGCGTCGAACTCCGCCTCGGCGAAGTCGCCAGTGCCGGGTTCAAGCCCGTGCATCGCCGCCATGGCGTAAGCATCGGCATACTGACGGTTCTTCAGCGCCCAGCGCATCAGCAATTGCTGTTCGTCCCACCAGCGCGCGGGATTGCGCCGCTCCACCGGGTCGAGAGGCGCGGCGCGGGTGATGGCGATGGCGCGCATTTCTTCATCAGCGCGGCGGAAATGGCGGATCGCCGCCAGCATGACGCCGGCGTCGGCGCGCTCGTGCTCCTTGAGATTGTCATAAGCGCGCTGCGCGCCGCTCGTTTGCATCAGCAATTCGGCGCGCACTTCGGCCTTGCGGCGCTCGGCCGAGGGCAGGCGAGAAAATACCCGCCGCGCATTCGTGACCTCGCGCGACCACAACAGCCGGTCGACGCGGGCGATATGGTCCTCCGGCGTCAGGCGGCCGCCATATTGCGCAAGCAGTCGCTGTTCGTCGGCGAGGCGGAAATTATTGTTGATCCACGCATCCTTGATCTGGAACACCCCGGCTTCGGGCGAGCCGGCGGAAAACTGCGCGCGCGCAAGCTGGAGCTTGCCGCCGCCGGTCAGCGGATCGCGGGTGTCGAAGAACGCCAGCACCGTCGACGCCGGCGTTGCGCTTGTCATCACGCCTTCGACATGCATCTGGATCTTGGTCGTCGATGGCCAGTCGGGATTGGCGTCGAGATAGGCGTCAGCTTCCGTGACCGAGACGTCGGGGTCTTGCGCGTCGAAATAATACCACTGGGCGAGTGTTTTCGCCGTCGGGTCTTCGACAAGATCAATCAGCGCGCGCGCGCTTGAATAGCGTTTTCTGGAAAGCGAATCGCGGATGGTGCGGATGCGCTCAAGATCGGCGCGGCTCATATAGGCCGGCCCTGGCGCCGGCGGTTTCAGCCGAGGCGTCATCATTGCGGCGTCGGCCGCGTTGATCGACGCCGCCGCCAGCAGCAAAATCCCGGAAAATACGGCTATCCAGCGTGCATTGAACCCGTTACGCATAATCGACGAACAAACAGCCCCCCCTTGCGGCGATCCCCTATCGTACCGATTTTCCGGGCGTTTGCATTCTTTTCCCCTTAAAAGGCCGCAACCTTGCCCGCTTTCACGCGGAAGGGTATCGAAACCGCCAGAACAAGGCGAATTAGACATGATAAATATTAAAGGCTCGCTCACCGCGCTGATCACCCCGTTCGAGAACGGCAAGGTGGATGAAAAGACCTATCAGAGCCTGGTTGAGCGTCAGATCAAGGCCGGCACGTCCGGCGTGTGCCCGGTCGGGACGACCGGGGAATCGGCGACGTTGTCCCATGCCGAACACCGCCGGGTAATTGAACTGGCGGTGGAAGCCGCTGCGGGGCGCATCCCGGTGATCGCCGGGGCTGGCTCGAATTCAACCGCCGAGGCGATTGAAATCGCGCAGTTCGCGGAAGCGGCCGGGGCCGACGCCTTGCTGACGGTCACGGGATATTACAACAAGCCGACGCAAGCGGGGCTGATCGCGCATTTCACCGCGCTGCATGAAGCGACAAGCCTGCCGATGGTGCTCTACAATGTGCCGGGGCGTACGGTGGTCGGGCTTTCTGTCGAGACTGTTGCGACGCTGTCGAAACTGCCGCGCGTTGTCGCGGTCAAGGACGCGACCGGCGATCTGGCGCGCGTGGCGTTGCAGCGCCTCGCCAGTCCGGCAGGGTTCATCCAGCTTTCCGGCGAGGATATGACCGCGGTCGGCTTCAACGCCATGGGCGGCGCCGGGTGCATCGGCGTCACCGCCAATGTCGCGCCTGAGTTATGCGCCAGGATGCAGGCGGCGTCGCTTAGCGGCGATTATGCTTCCGCGCTGGCGTTACAGGACAGGCTTGCGCCGCTGCACGATGTCCTGTTTGCGGAAACATCGCCGGGCCCGGTCAAATATGCGATGTCGCTGATGGGGCTTTGCCGCGACGAACTGCGCTTGCCGCTTGTCTCGCCGAGCGAGATGACAAAAGCGCGCGTGCGCGCGGTGCTGGAATCTCTCGGGCTGCTTGGCTGATGTGATGGCCGCAAAAAAGGAAGACAATTACAAGGTTGTCGCCGACAACCGGCGCGCCCGCCATGACTATTCCATCGAGGAAGTGTTCGAGGCCGGGTTGATGCTGACCGGCACCGAGGTCAAGGCGCTGCGCGAAGGCAAGGCGACCATCAAGGAAGCCTACGCCTCGCCGGAACGCGACGGCATCTGGCTGATCAACGCGAACATCCCCGAATACACCAAGGGCAATCGCCAGAACCACGAGCCGAAACGGCCGCGCAAGCTTTTGCTGCGCCAGCGCGAGATTGACAAGCTGACGCAGGCGGTTGAGCGCAAAGGCTATACCCTCGCGCCGCTAAGGCTTTACTTTAACGAACGCGGTCTGGCCAAGCTGGAAATCGGTCTGGCGCTGGGCAAGAAGCTGCACGACAAGCGCGATACAGCAAAGAATCGCGACTGGGCGCGGCAAAAGCAGCGCCTGTTGCGCGACCGGGGCTAAGCATCGGGGCTGATCACTTTCGGCCGGTCAAAACTGGTTGCTCGCCGCACAACGCCAACTGGACCGGCATCAGCGAGACGCGTTATCATCATTACCGGCGGGGCGATTGAAACGCCGTCTTGCGTTGGCTTCGCACAGTGAAAGGAAAATGCAGCATGGTCGATGAATTCGCGCCAGACCCGATGAACACGCCTGACCCTGTTGATGAAGATCGCCCCTCCGTGCCAATCCATCCGCCCACGGTATTATTCGCCGCGCTGGTTCTTGGCTATGTGATCCGTCTGTTTGTCGGCGGGCGAATGCCATTGCCACGCGCTTTTGCCGAAGGCGTCGGCGGGGCGTTGATCCTGGTTTCCCTTGGTCTTGTCATCTCCGCGGTTTCGCGGTTCGCCGAAGAGGGCGAGACGTTAAAACCCGACACCCCGTCGCGCAGCCTGTTACGCGAGGGCCCGTACAGGTTTTCACGCAATCCGATCTATCTGGCGATGATGCTGTTCGGAACCGGGTTTGGCGTCGCGACGTCAAACATCTGGATCATCCTGACGACGCTCAGTTTTGGCGTGCTTCTGCATTTCCTGGTAATCAAGCCGGAGGAAAATTACCTGTCGCGGCGGTTCGGCGAAGAATTTGACCAATACAAACGTCAGGTTCGCCGCTGGATATAAAGTCTGTCAGTCGAGCGTTCTGCGAAAACGGATCAGCGACAGCGCTGACAGCACGATCAGGATCACGCCGATCGGCCAGATGTCGGCGTAGATGTCGGCGAAGCCGCCGCCCTTCAGCATCACCTCGCGCACGATGCGAAGGAAATGCGTGATCGGCAGGACTTCGCCGATGGCGCGCGCCCATTCCGGCATCGCCAGAAACGGAAACATGAAGCCCGACAGCAGGATCGACGGCAGGAAGATGAAAAACGTCATCTGCATCGCCTGCATCTGGGTGCGCGCGACGGTGGAGATGAGATAGCCAAGCATCAGATTGGTGAAAATGAACAGCATGGTCGCCACCAGGAACGGTGCGAACGATCCGGTGAACGGAATGTGAAAGATGAAACCGCCGGCGATCAGGATGATTCCCGCCTGTATGCAGCCGACGAGAATATAGGGCGTCGTTTTGCCGATCATGATTTCCATCGAGCCCACCGGCGTCGACAACAGCGCTTCAATCGTGCCGCGTTCGCTTTCGCGCGTCAGCGCAATCGACGTGATCATGATCAGCGTCATGGTGAGGATAATGCCGAGCAGGCCGGGCACGATGTTGTAAGCGGTGACGCCGGCGGGATTGTACTGGCGATGGACGACGATTGAATAGGGCGGGGCGCCGGGCAGCAGCCGGCGCGGAAGGCGTTCAAGTTCGGGCCCAAAGGCGCGCGCGGCGATTTCGTTGAGCGCGCCCAGCGGCCCGGCGGCGGCGACCGGGTCGGTTGCGTCGGCGGCGATGAGGATCTGCGGGCGTTCGCCGCGCACGAATTTGCGCTCGAAATTTTCCGGTACGATGATGAGGAAAGTGACGGCGCCTGACTTCAGCAAACGCTCGCCCTCGTCGTCATCCGTAATCTGTTCGACAATAGAAAAGTAATCCGACTGCCTGAGCGAGGCGAGGAAACTGCGCGTCAGCGGCCCGTCGTCGCGCAGCTCCACCGCCGTCGGCAAATGCCGCGGATCAGTGTCGATGGCGTAGCCGAAAAGCGTCAACTGCATGATCGGCACAAGGATCATGATCGCAAATGTCGGCCGGTCGCGGCGCATTTGAACCAGTTCTTTCATGAACACGGCGAGGGTGCGGGCCCAGGAGATCATGCGGCGACGCCCCCGGCGAAATTGTCCTGCGCGCCGGTCATCAGATAGATGAACGCCTCTTCAAGGCCGGCTTCGATTTCGGTGATGCGCGCGCCCGGCAAGTCCCGCACGCGGTCGACCGCCGCGCCGAGCCGGGCCGCGTCCTTGCCGGCGGCGTGAATGTCCGATCCGAAGCGCGCCAGCACGTCGACGCCGCCCGCCGCTTTGAGCCGCCGCGCCGCTTCGTCGAGATTGTCGCATTTGATGTTGAACGCGTGCAGCCCGATATGCGCACTGATGTCCGCCGTGCGCTCGTCAATCAGCTTTTTGCCGTAAGCGATATAGGCGATGCGGTCGCATTGCACCGCCTCGTCCATGTAATGGGTCGAAACCAGCGTGGTGACGCCCTCGGCGGCATAGTCGCGGATCGCGTCCCAGAAATCGCGCCGCGCCTTTGGGTCGACGCCGGCGGTGGGCTCATCCAGCAGCAGCAATTGCGGCTCGTGGATCATGCAGGCGGCCAGCGCAAGGCGTTGTTTCCAGCCGCCGGACAGCGTGCCGGCAAGCTGCCAGGCGCGTTCTGAAAGGCCGAGCGATTTTAGCGCCGCCTCAACCCGGTCGCGGCGGTTGTCGAGCTTGTAAAGACGGGCGATAAATTCAAGATTCTCGCGGATCGACAGGTCCGTATAAAGAGAAAACCGCTGCGTCATATAGCCGACGCGCGCCTTGATCTGGCGGCTATGGCGGATGACGTCATAGCCAAGACAGACGCCTTCGCCCTCGTCGGGGCGCAACAGCCCGCACACCATGCGGATCGTCGTCGTTTTGCCGGATCCGTTGGGGCCGAGAAAGCCATAGATTGAGCCGCGCGGCACGACGAGGTCGAAATGATCGACCACGGTCTTGTCGCCGAAGCGCTTGGTCAGCCCGCGCACGTCGATGACCGGCGTGTCGCTCGCGGCGGCCGCGCTCATTGCGGGATCTCGACAGTTACAGGAAGGCCGGAGCGCACAGCGGCGCCGGCGTCGATGCGCGCTTCAATCAGGAAGACAAACTTTTCACGCTCCTCCAGCGAGTAAATCACCGGCGGCGTGAATTGCGGCTCCGACGCGATATAGCTGACGCGCGCCGTCAGGCCGTCCGCGCAGCCGTCGCAGGAGAACCGGATTTGTTGGCCGACGGAATATCTCGCCAGAAATTTTTCGGGTGCAAAAAACCGCAGCTTGAGGTTTTCCGGCGGCAGCAGCGAAACCACCGGATCACCGAGCGCTGCAACTTCGCCGGCGCGGCGATACACGCGTTCTATCACGCCGTCTGCCGGCGCGCGGGTTTCAAGATCGGCGAGGCGGCGCCCGGCAAGGTTCGCGGCGGCGTTCGCCGCCTCCCATTCCTGCAGGGCGGCGGCGCGTTCGGCGCGCGCGCGTTCAAGACGGGCCTCAGAAGCGGCGAGCGTCGAAGTATCGGCGTCGTAACGCGCCTTGGTGATGACGCCGTCTTTCAGCAATTCCCTTGTGCGGTCGAAACTACGCTGAGCGATATCGAGTGCGGCTTCGGCTTCGGCGATCTGTTGAATGAGCGCGCCATTATCGCCCGCGCGCGCCGCTGCGCCGCGTGCGGCGGCCTGCGCCTGTTCGGCGGAAAATCCGGCGCGCGCGGGGTCTAGGCGGAACAATAAATCGCCCGCCGACACGGCGTCGCCCTCGCGCACCGCGACCTCGGCGATCAGGCCGGCGTCCTGCGGCGCGAGATAAAGCAGCTCGCTTTCGACATAACCGGTGAGCGTCGTTGGCGGCTTGTCGGTGCAGCCCGCAAGGGCGGTGAGCAGGAAAATCGCAGCGAGACGTTTCATGCGGCCAGTGATGTGGCCAATGATGTAGTCAGTCATGCGGAAAGTCCGTTTAACAGAATATCGAGATGCGCTTGCGCCCGCGTGATGGCGCTGCCCCGGTTGGTGCGCGCGCCGAGCAGGTGCTTGCGCACTGTGAACAGAAAAATCGGGCCCAGCACCGCACGCGCCGCCGCATCGGAATCGACGTCGCGAAAGACGCCGCGCGCCACGCCCTCGCGGTGCAATTGCGCGAAAGCGCCGATCGCCTCGTCAACGACGCGGGTGCGGTAAAACTCGCCAAGTTCGGGAAATCGCGCCGCGACGGAGATCACCAGCTTCGGCACAGCGAAAATGTTCTGGTCGTTGAGCAGTTGCGTCGCCGTCTGCACGATCAGCTTCAGCGCGGTGAGGGGGTCGTCGGCGCCGGTCTCGGCCAGCGCCTTAAGGCGCATCGCCGTCGGCGAAACCTCGCGCTCGATGAGGCCGCGCAACAGCGCGTCCTTGCCGTCGAAATAAAGATAGACGGCGCCTTTTGAAATGCCGGCGCGACGAGCGATGTCGTCCATCCGCGCGGCGTCGAACCCGTGTTCGTTAAATACGGTAAGCGCGGCGTCGAGAATCTCGTCGGGCCGGGCCTCGGCCCGCCGCCGCCATTTCGGCTGGGCCCGCCAGTTCGATCTGGCGGGGGATTTTGATTTGGCCTCGGGCCGGGATTTTTGTTGTTGCGCCATGAATTGTATATAACTGACCGGTCAGTTATATACAAGAGGCGTTGTTTCAAGGGTCGCCAGCGGCCGGGAAAAATGATGCGGAATCGGCGAAAAACGGCGATTGGTCGCCGGGCGCCGGCGATCTGAAACCCGTTGGGCAGGCCGCCAGCGGGCGGAAGGCGGGGGGAAGGCGGGCGGCGTGCGCGCAAGGCCCGTACCCGCCCGGCCATAGCCGCGGTGTTGTTATTCCGCCGCGTTGCGGTTGGCGTTGAACTGAAGCTCGGCGAGCCGTGCGTAGAGCCCGCCGCGGTCCAGCAATTCGCGGTGCGTGCCGGCGTCGACAACGCGGCCTTCGTCCATCACCACGATCTCATCGGCGTTCAGCACCGTCGCCAGCCGGTGGGCGATGACGATGGACGTGCGATTTTCCGAGATGCGTTCAAACGCCGCCTGAATAAGATGCTCGCTCTCGGAATCGAGCGCGCTTGTCGCCTCGTCAAGCAGCACCACCGGCGCATCGCGCAAGATTGCGCGGGCGATGGCGATGCGCTGGCGCTGGCCGCCGGACAGCGTTGATGCGCCCTGACCGAGCGGCGTGTCATAGCCTTGCGGCAGCGCCCGGATGAATTCGTCCGCATGCGCCATTTTCGCCGCCGCCTGAATATCGTCCATGCTCGCCTCGGGGCGGCCAAAGCGGATATTGTCGGCGGCGGAGCCGGCGAACAGCGGCGCATTTTGCGCCACCACGGCGATTGCGTTGCGAAGGTCTGCGGGGTCGAGGTCTTTCAGATCGACGCCGTCGATGGAAATCCCGCCGGCCTGCGGGTCGTAAAACCGCAGCAGTAATTGAAAGACCGTGCTTTTGCCGGCGCCGGACGGGCCGACAAGGGCGATGGTCTTGCCCGGCGGCGCGTGCAGGCTGACGTCGCGCAACGCTTTCGCGTCCGGCCGGGCCGGATAGGCGAAGCTGACATTTTCAAAACGGATATCGCCGCGCACCGGCCGGGACAGGCTGGCCGGCGTCGCCGGCGCGGCGATATCGCTGCGCGCGGCCAAAAGCTCCATCAATCGTTCGCTGGCGCCGGCGGCGCGCATCACTTCGGCATAGGTTTCGGTCAGCATGCCGACGCCGCTGACCGCGACAAAGGCGTACATCACGAACTGCGTCATCGCGCCCGGCGTGATCGCGCCCGACTGAACCTGCAAGGCGCCATACCACAGCACCGCGATCAGCCCGCCGAGAACGAAGGAGAAAATCACCCCGGTCATGATCGTGCGCACGGTGATGCGCTTTAACGCGACATCGAACGTCGCCTCGACCGCGCCGCGGAAATTTGCGCTTTCCTGCGGTTCGCGGGTGAACGCCTGTACGGTCTCGACGGCGTTCAGCGTTTCCGACGCGCGGCCCGACGCCCCGGCGAGGCTGTCCTGGCTCTCGCGCGAGAGGCGTTGCACCCGGCGCCCGAAAAAGATGATCGGCAACAGGATGAGCGGGCCGACGCCCAGCATCATCAGCGCAAGTTTCCAGCTCACGACGAACATCAGCGCCAGCGCGCCCAGCGTCGTCGCGGTGGTGCGCAACGCGACCGAAATCGACGTGCCGATCAGCGTGTCGATCAGCGTCGTGTCGGTGGTCAGGCGCGAGAGCACTTCGCCGGTGCGCACGTCGACATAAAACGACGGGCTGAGAGTGAGCAAATGATCGTAGACGGCGCTGCGAATATCGGCGACGACGCGTTCACCCAGCCGGCTGACGAAGTAAAACCGGCATGCGCTGGCGACGCCAAGGGCGATGGCGACGACAAAGCCGAGGGCGAAATAACTGGTCAGGTTATGGTCGAGCGACACCCGCGCGCAGACATCTGAATCCGCCGCGCCGCCAAAGCCGCAATCGACAACCATGCGGAACGCCGCCGGCAGGATCAGCGTCAGCGCAGAGGCGAGAATGAGAAAGAACACAAAGCCGGCGAGCAGGCCCTTGTATTTCAGCACAAAGGGCGCAAGGCGCATCAGCGGTCTTATCGAACGCGATTTTTCACGATGCTTTGCATCGCGCGTCATCTCGGCGGCGAAGGATGAGCCGCGGTCGGCGTCGGCGCGGCCGGATGCGCCTGACGGCGCGCCAGAGTTTTGCGATTGATCCATTAAGCTGGCCTTTTACGAGGGATCGTTATCAATGCGGCCCGGCGGCACAAACATCATGACGGTCTGGAAAGCGGCGGCCGCGCCGGCGCCGGCGGCGGTGCAAAGCAATAACCCGCTGATGGTCTGGCCGAGCACAAGCTCGGCGAAGCGGGCGAGAAAATGCAGCACGAAAAGCCCGATCGCAGCGCGCGCGTAAAATTGTACAAGATCGGAAAAGGCGTCGCCGCCGGTGAACTGCGCGGCGAAGCGTTGCCATGCAAGGAATATATACCCCCAGCACCCGAAACCGGCGGCGATGACGGCGGCGAAAAGCGACGGGCCGTGAAACAGATCGCTCAGCATCAGCCGCGCGCCGGTAAAGCCCAGCGCCGCCGCCGACGCGCCGATGACGCCGAAAACCGCAGTGACGAAAAGCGTCAGCAGGGGCCGCGCGCGCCGCGCACTGCGAAAGCCGCGTTCGTCTGATGGAATGCCCCAATTTCGCGTCAAAGGTATCTCATCAATTTTCAAGGCCGCCCAGATAACGCCGCACCGACGCGAAAACCTGCTCGAACATGTCCTCGGTCAGCCGGCGCGTATTGGTGTTGTAGCGCGAGCAATGATAACTGTCGAACAGGCGCAGCCCCGAGGCCGTATCATGTTCGGCCCCGTGGGCGAATGGCGCCTCCTTGGCCTTGATGCCGAGCGCGGCAAGGGTGGAATCGTGTGAGATCCGCCCAAGGCAGACAACCGCCTTCAGTTTCGGCAGGGCGGCGATGCGCGACGTGAGGAACGGCCGGCAATTCCTGATTTCCGCGCCGACCGGCTTGTTCTGCGGCGGCACGCAGCGCACCGCATTGGTGATCATCGCGTCGACAAGTTTCAGTCCGTCATCGGGGCTTGAGGCGTATTCGCCCGATGAAAAGCCGAACTTGCCAAGAGTCGCGTAGAGAAGATCGCCGGCGTAATCGCCGGTGAACGGGCGCCCGGTGCGATTGGCGCCGTGCAGGCCGGGCGCCAGCCCGACAATAATCAGGCGCGCAGTCTTCGGGCCGAACGACGGCGCCGCGCCGTTGAAATAATCCGGATAGGTTTTTGCGTTCTCTCGCCGGAAGTCGGCCAGCCGCTGGCAGATGTCGCAATCGCGCGCGGGCTCGGGCGGCGCTGTGTCGGCGCGGTTGGCCATGTTCAGACATTCCGGTTGGCGGCGCGGCAAGGGCGCGAATGCAAGGGCCTCGGCCCATAAACTGATTTGTATCGGATGCGAAGCGTCAAAGCCCCGGCGAACGCCGGCAAAGGCGGCAAAGGAAAAGCGTCCCAACAACACCGCTCATTCCGGCGAAAGCCGGAATCTATCTTCAAGATTAAAATGGATCCCGGCTTTCGCCGGGATGAGCGTCGTGGGGTTGGCGCCTGTCGTAGTCGCGCCGGACGGGAGGAACGGCGTGATCTGTTTTACCGGCATTCGCACGGGCTTTTTTTCTTTGCGGCTCCACATACGCCGCTCACCCCGACGAAAGTCGGGGGCCACCTTCAGGCTGGCTCTTCTTCTGTCGGCATTCGCCGACGTTTATAGCCTGTCGGCATTTGCCGACGTTTATAGCCTGTCGGCATTTGGCCGACGTTTATAGCCTGTCGGCATTTGCCGACGTTTATAGCCTGTCGGCATTTGCCGACGTTTATAGCCTGTCGGCATTTGCCGACGTTTATAGCCTGTCGGCATTTGCCGACGTTTATGCTTCCGTCGGCATTTGCCGACGTTTATAGCCTGTCGGCATTTGCCGACGGGCGCCGGGATGAGCGGAGGATGTGGCGAGTTCCACCCGCGAACCACGATGCCGCAACGAGCCGGAGGCGCAATGCATCCTTGCCTGGCGGGGCTTGCGAATGCCTATGGCCGCCGGTCGGAAACAAGCGATTGACGCGCCCATATATATACAGGTGTTGATAGGGGCTTCTTCGGGCGGCGGACTATTTTCTGGCGGTTCCGAAAGGAACCGACGTGCGTAAGCCTGAGACCATCGAGCGGCTGTATCTCGACTTTGACGGTCTTTCCGCCTCTGTCATGCAGCAGGCGTTTCCGAACGGTGCCGGCCTGTGGGCGTCATCCTGTTTGAGACTGACAAGGCGCGGTTCACCACCGTCATTGCCTGCTCGAAAGAGGCCAAGGCGCGGGGCGTCAAGAATGTGATGCGCACGCCTGAGGCGCTGGCGCTGTGCCCAGACCTGGTGCTGGTGATGCAACGCCCGGACCTTTTCCGCCGCGCCCATAACGCGTTGCTTAACGAAATCGGCTGCGAAATCCCCATTGATACGGTGAAGTCGATTGACGAACTGACCTGCCGGCTCGGCGCGCGACATAAGCGAGCCGCATGCTCTTGCGCGGCGGCTGAAGGCGCGTATCGCGGCGAATGTCGGCCTTCACATCACCTGCTCGATAGGTTTCGCCGCCAATCGCCTGCTCGCGAAAATGGCCTGCAAGATGGATAAGCCAAACGGGGTCACGGTCTGGCGTCCTGACGACATGCCGGGGTTGCTGCTGCCGCTGCCGCTTTCGAAATCTCCGGCGTCGGCGCGCGCATGGAACGTCGTCTTGACGCCGCGGGCGTTCGGAACATGGCGGGCCTGCTGGCGACGCAACCGAAACAACTGCGCGCGTTGTGGGGTAATGTGAACGGCGAGCGCATGTGGTATGCGCTGCATGGCTATGATATTCCAGGCGCAGGCCGACCGGGCGCGGCAGCATGTATGGGCATGCGTGGTTGCCGCCCGAATGGCGGCGGATCGACAAGGCGCGCTGACTGCGCCAGATTGCTGTTGTCGAAGGCGGCGCGGCGAATGCGGCGCGACCGCTTTTATGCAAACAGGCTCTGGGTGTGGCTCGATCTGCGCGAAGGCGGTGGTTTGGCCAGCGCGACCTGCCTTGCGTATACGACGATCACGCATGTCTGACCGCACTGGAGGCCGTGCTGGCGAAGGCGCGCAGGGAACTGCCTCACCGCCATGAGATTGTGCGCGTCGGCGTCACACTGCTGGATTTGACGCCTGCGAACGGACGGCAGCTTGACATGTTCGTGAACGATGACCGCGAGCGCCAGCAAAGCATGGGAACGCATTACCTGCTCGATAGACGCGCTGAACCGAAAATACGGCAAGCGGGTTTTGTCCACCGGAACATGGACGCCGCCGCCCGGCGGATATGCGGGCGGTAAAATTTCTACACGCGCATTCCATCGGCGGAGGATTTTTGGTGAGTTGGTTGATGAAATGCACCTGCGCCGACCTCGACGACACGCAGGTGATTGAGGCGACATGCATGAAGTGCCTGCACACATGGCTGCAAAGCCCATTGCAGCTTTTGCTCAAAGTCGACCATCGCGACGTTACGCTCGCCGAAGTCTCGCGCGAACTGAATGCAGGCGGCCGCATTGCGGCTTACGCGGCGCGCGCCTGTCTCTCGTGCGCAATGAAGACACCAGCGGGTTTGTCGGCGGCATGCCATAAGGTGATCTGGCGTGTGATTTTCAGCGATTATGGTGAATTGCGCCTGTGGCTTAATGCACCGTCAACGCCTGCTAATCGACGTCTTCAAAGTCGTCTTCGTAATCGTCTTCAAAGTCGTCCTGAACCCGGTCGTCGCGCGCCGCGCGCGCGGTTTGCGCGACGGGCCGCCGGTGCGGCCGATCTCGCTTTCAAGCTCGGCAAGGTCGATGAAGCGGTCTGCCTGCCGGCGCAATTCGTCTGACGCCATCGGCGGTTGCGATTTCACCGTGGAGACGACGCTGACGCGCACGCCCATCGCCTGAATGGCTTCGATGGCGCGCTTGAAATCGCCATTGCCGCAGTCATACGCGATATGATCGAGCTTCGCGCGAGGGTGAGCAGATCCACCGCCAACTCGATATCGGTCGAGCCTTTGAACCGCTTGCGCCCCTGCGCGTCGGTGAATTCGCGCGCCATTTTCGTGACCATGGTGTAGCCGTTATAGTCGAGCCAGTCGACGCCGGGCGCAGGGGGAATAGTCCTGGTCGCGGTCTTCCTGAATGGCGGTGTAGTAATAGGCGCGGACCAGCTTGCTTGCGGTGCGAGATTTCGCCAGCAAACTTTGTAATCCATGTCAAAACCGAGCGCCCTTGCGGCTTTGTACAAATTCGCGCCGTCTATGAACAACGCGGTTTTCTCAGTCTCGCGCATACCCAGAAACGAATTCATTATAGTATCCTTTGTCGAGTATGAATTTCCCATTATGTCCGGCGCTCATTGACGCCGGTCCCAGCACTGATTGATCTAAAGACATGATTCTTATCGGTTTAGGATCCAGTTTGCCAATCTGCGATATGGCCCCGGCGGAAGTGGTTTCGACCGCGATCAGGGCGGTCGGGGTATTTGCGCCGGTAACAGCGCGGTCAAGATTGTACGCCTCGCCGGCTTGGCCTGACCCGACCGACCCCGCCTTCGTCAACGCGGTGATCGCGGTCGACTGGGCGGGCCCGCCGGCGCGCCTGCTTGACCGGCTGCACCGCGTCGAGGCCGCGTTCGGGCGTGTGCGATCCACGAAAAACGCGCCGCGCACGCTTGATCTCGATTTGTTGGCTTTTGGCGAGGAAATCTCCGCCGAGCCGCCTTTGTTGCCGCATCCGGGCCTCGAACGCCGCGATTTCGTGCTGGCCCCGCTGTGCGATATCGCCCCGGACTGGCGCAGCCCGGCCAGCGGACGCAGCGCGCGGCAAATGCTCGATGCGCTGGAAAAATGCGCCGCACAGCCGATTTCGGGGTAATTTTCGCACCGCAACAGTTGTAATTTGGCGCGAGGGCGTCTAATTCCCGTGACTCCCGCCGCCGGCGCAAGCCGGGGCGGATTTGCTTTGCTTTCAGGAGAATTGAATGGCCCGCGTCACCGTCGAAGACTGCGTCGAGAAAGTGCCGAACCGGTTCGATCTGGTCCTGCTGGCCGGTCACCGTGCGCGCGTTCTGTCATCCGGCGCGCCGCTTATGGTTGACCGCGACAACGACAAGAACCCGGTCGTGGCGCTGCGCGAGATCGCCGACGGCGAGCTGCAACCGGAAAATCTGCGCGAGGATCTCGTTGAATCGCTGCAAAAGCAGTTCAATGTCGACGAGGTCGACGAGGGCGATGTCGCGACCGAAAAGGCCGACGCGCCGGAGTTCGACCGCACCAACCAGGAAGAATACCTGGCGCAGATCAAAGCGGCGGGCTTCACGACGCCGCAATCGCTTCCGAAAGGCTGAGCGGTACCTATAGCGTGATGGCTCCCGCGCGAAGGAGGCGCGTTAAGCCGCAATGGCCGATGACGGGCGCGATTCGACGACAGACACCGGTGCGCCGGGCGCTGGCCACATCACCCGACGCGATGGCGCTTATCTGACAGACGGGACTCTGACGGGGGAAGGTCGCAATGCGCAAAACCAGACTCCGGCTTATCAGGCGTCGGCTGCTGCGCCGGGCGGCGACACGCCGAAAGCAGCGGTTGATGGACCGCAAGCGGCGGCTGGAGAAGACGAAGGTTCTCGGCCAGCAAAAAAAACGGCAAGGCCGGCGCCGGTAGAGATCATTCGCCAGTTCGAGCTTGTCGATCGCGTGCGCGCCTATGACCCGCATGTCGACGAAGACAGGCTGAACCGCGCTTACGTGTTTTCGATGAAGGCCCATGGCGGCCAGACGCGCAAATCCGGCGATCCTTATTTCACCCATCCGCTGGCGGTCGCCGCCATTTTGACCGACCTCAAGGCCGACCCGGCGAGCGTCGTCACCGCGCTGCTGCACGACGTCGTCGAAGACACCGACACCACCATCGAAGACATCCGGAAACTGTTCGGCGACGAGATCGCCCATCTCGTCGACGGCGTCACCAAGCTGTCGCAGATCGAGCTGAAATCGGAAGCGTCGAAGCAGGCGGAAAATTTCCGCAAGCTGGTGATGGCGATGGCCGACGATGTGCGCGTTTTGCTGGTCAAGCTGGCGGACCGCTTGCACAACATGCGTACGCTGCAATTTCACGCCACCGAGGAAAAGCGCCGGCGCATCGCGCTGGAGACGATGGAGATTTACGCCCCGCTCGCCGGGCGTATCGGCGTTCAGAAATTCCGCGAGGAGCTTGAAGATCTGTCGTTCAAGATCTTGAGCCCGCAGGCGCACGAAACCATCGCCGAGCGGCTGGAGGATCTGCGCGAGCATGTGGCCACCGGCGTCGCCGCGCTGGCGCAGACGCTGCGCAGCAAACTGGCCGAGGCGGGCATAGAGGCCGAGGTTTATGGCCGCGAAAAACGCGCCTATTCGATCTGGCGCAAGATGGCGACGAAGAACGTGTCGTTTGACGAATTGGCGGATATCTATGCGTTCCGCGTGATCGTCGACGACATTGATGCGTGTTATCGCGCGCTTGGCGTTATCCATTCGACATGGCGGATGATCACGCAGGAGTTCGACGATTACATATCGGCGCCGAAGCTGAACAATTACAGCTCCATCCATACCGCGGTGATCGGGCCGCCGCGCAGCGATGGCGGCCGCCAGCGCATCGAAATCCAGATCAGAACCTTTGGGATGCACGAGACCGCCGAACGCGGCGTCGCCGCGCATTGGCAGTATAAGGACAATAGTTTCGGCGCGGTCGAGATCGTCACCCCCGGCCTGCACGATCCGTATGAAACGCCGCGCCGTCTGGTTGAAATGTTCCAGCATGGCGACGACCCGGAAGAGGCGCTGCGCTACGCCAAGCTGGAGCTTTTTCAGGACCAGGTTTTCTGCTTCACGCCAAAGGGCCGCGTGATCGCGCTGCCGCGCGCCGCGACCGGCCTTGACTTCGCCTATGCGGTTCACACCGATGTCGGCGACACCTGCATCGGCGTGAAGATTAACGGCGTGTCGCGGCCGTTGCGCACCTCGCTCAAGAATGGCGACGTGGTTCTGGTGCTGCGCTCGGAAAACGCGCCGGTGCCGCCGGAATGGGAAAGCATGGCGATCACCGGGCGGGCGCGCGCCGCGATCCGCCGCCGGGTGAAGAAGATGCAATATGCCGAGCATGTCGAACTGGGCCGGTCGATGGCGGAAAACGTGTTCGCCGGCGCCAAGCTTGAACTGTCGGCGAAAGCCATCCGCGCGGCGTTGTCGCGCCTGAATGAAAAGACGGTCGACGACGTGTTCGCGCGGGTCGGGCGGGGCGATCTTGCGGTCGCGGACCTGGTCGAGGCGGTCTATCCCGGCGCCTCGCTGGAAACCGAGGGCGAGATCCGCGCCGCCGGCATGACGCCGTTCCGCCCGCGCCTTGCGATTGACCATCTGCCGCCGGGCGCCAGCGTCACCATGGGGCGGTGCTGCGCGCCGATCCCCGGCGAGCGGATTGTCGGCATTCGCGACGACGCCGGCGACGTTGTGGTGCACGCGATTGAC
>JAWKVF010000007.1:0-131158 GCA_041398145.1 Parvularculaceae bacterium
TGACGGCGGTACGCGCGCCAGTACGCGCGCCAGTACGTTCCGCCTCTTTGGCGGCGCGCTCGGCCTCTTTTGCGGCTTTGCGGGCCTCTTTGGCGAGGCGCTTTTCGGCGATCCGCTTCAGCCGCGCGGCCTGTTTCAGCTCTTTTTCGCTCAGCGGCGGCGGCGCGTTTTTCGCGGCCTCCAGCGCTTCGAGCCCTTCTTCGGCCAGCTTCGTCACCGCCACGTAATCGAGCTTGCCGGTGCCGAGCACCGGCACGGCGTCGACGGCGACGATCTTTTTCGGCACCGCCAGTTCCGGCACGCCGTGGCTTTGCGCCCAGGCAAGCAGCAGCGAACGGTCGGGCCCCGCCTTGTCGGTGATGAGAACGATCTGCTCGCCCTTGCGGTCGTCGGGCAGGATCGCGGCGGCGTGCATGTTGTCGGGCCACACCGCGGTGGCGCAGTTTTCAACGACCGCGAGCGAGACCATTTCGCCGCCGATCTTGGCGAAGCGTTTCAGCCGGCCGCGGATCGACATATAGCCGGAATCGTCGAACGCGACGATGTCGCCGGTGTCATGCCAGCCGTCCGGCGGCGGTTTGACGACGCCGGGCGCGTCGGGCGTGATATACCCCTTCATGATATTTACGCCGCGCACGAACAATCTGCCGGCGCCGGGCAGCCCCTCGACCGGTTCAAGACGGTGTTCGACGCCTGGCAACAATTTGCCGACCGTGCCGCTTCTTATGTCGCCGGGCTGGTTCGCGGCCAGCACCGGCGAGCCTTCGGTGACGCCGTAGCCCTCAAGAACCTCAAACGAAAACCGCTTTTCCGCCGCCTGCCGGGTCTCGTCCTTCACCCGTTCCGCGCCGCACACCGCGATCCTCAGCGAGCTCATGCCGCCGTCGTCGCTGGCGCGCATATATTGCTGTAAAAACGTGTCGGTGGCGAACATCACCGACGAACCGGTCTCGAAAATCCGCTTCGGGATGATCTTGGTTTGCAGCGGTGATGGGTGCAGCACCACCGGATATCCGTTGAGAATCGGCCATAACGTGCCGGCGGTCAGGCCATAGCAATGAAAGGTCGGCAGCGGGTTGAAGAAAATGTCAGAGGGAAGAATTTCCACATGCGCGGCGATCTGTTCGATATTGCCGACAATATTGGCGTGGCTGAGTACGACGCCCTTGGGGTCGCCCTCGGTCCCAGAGGTGAACAAGATGACGCCGGGGCTGTCCGGGTCGGGACTGGCCGACAACAGCGTCGGCAGCGCCGGGCCGATGAGCGCGCGCGCCTTGTCGAGCGGTTTGACCTGCTCTTTGAGGTCTTCCAGATAGGCGAACGACATTGCGTCCGCCAGTTCGCCGACGAGCCCGTCAAGATTGGCCAGCTCGATGAATTTGTGCGCGGTCAAAACCTTGGTCACTTCGGCCGCGCGCGCCGCCGCCTTGAGATTGCGCACCCCGGCGGTGAAATTCAGCATCGCCGGAATGCGCCCCTGCGACAGCAAGGCGAAAAACGCGATCACCGCGCCGGCGCCGGTCGGCAGCAGGATGCCCACTTTCTCGCCGCTCGCGGTCATGCGCGCAATCGGCCCGCCCAGCGCGAAGGCGGCGCGGGTGATGTCCTGATAGGTAAGCTGGCGCCCGTCGCCGTCTATCACCGCGACGGTTTTTGGCCCCTTGCGGCGCGCGGTCGCCAGATAGGCGTGAAATATCGGCCGTCTCGACCGTCTCAGGATCCGCTTGGCGACGTCGCCCATCCAGCAACCTCCCTTGCGCCCGGCATAGCCAATCCCCCCTGATGCCTTGCCCTTTCGGGGCCTCGGGGCGCACGTTATTTTTCGCGATGTTACAAGACGTAAGGGCGAAGGCAAACGGTAAGTTTCGCCAAAAGACGCGCTTTAAGCGGTGGAGATCTCGGCCAGGATCGCCCGCGCCGCCGCCGCCGGGTCGGCGGCGTTCACGATCGGGCGCCCGACCACCAGATGATCGGCGCCGGCGGCGACGGCGGCGGCCGGGGTGACGACGCGTTGTTGGTCGTCGGCGTTCGCCCCGGCGGGGCGAACGCCGGGCGTGACGATCAAAAGGCGCTCGCCGAACCGCGCCCTGATGGCGCTCGCCGCTGCGGGCCGAAGCGACAACGCCGTCGGCCGCTTCGGCGGCGATCCCGGCGCGTTTCAGCACAAGGTCTTCAAGGCGCATGTTGACGCCGGCGTCGGCCAGGCTCTGCTGGGTGAGGCTCGTCAGCACCGTGACAGCGAGAATTTTCAGCCGCCTGTCGTCGCCGCGCCCGGCGACGGCGCCCTCGGACAACGTCGCGCTCGGCGAAACGTAGGAGGAAAATCGCCGCCGTTCACCGCTTTTTGACCCGCGTTCGGGACTGTGGCGCTCGATATCGTGAAACTTAAAGTCGAGAAAACTTTCTTCCGTTATCTGGACACCGCCGCGCAAGATCGAGCCTGCCAATCGGCATCAATTGATAGCCGATTTTGTAAAACCCACTGCGTCGCCAAGCGCGTTGGTGATTGCATCCGCCCGCTCAACCGAGGGCAGGTCGAGTGCGATAATCAGTTTGTCTGCCAGCGACGTCATTGCGTGTTTTTCCTTTGCCGCCTGGCCGGTCGCGCCGGTGGTCTTTTTCTTTGGTTTCACATTGTTCGGCCTGGACGTGCGCAGTTTCGGCGCGCCGGCCATTTTGCGCGCCGGTTTTTTCCCGGTCTTTTTCGCCTTGATTTTGGTCGTTTTCTTCTTCGCCGCCGGCTTCGCCTCTTCGCCGGATTTGTCCTTGTAAAGACAGATATCCGAAATCGTGCAAGCGGGGCAGTCGAGCGTACGCGCCTTGCAGACATAGCGTCCGTGCAGGATCAGCCAGTGATGGGCGTGCTGGCGAAAGTCGTCAGGGGTGATTTTCAAAAGCCCCTTTTCAACCTCCAGCGGGGTCTTGCCGGGGGCGAGGCCGGTGCGGTTCGACACGCGGAATATGTGGGTGTCGACGGCGATGGTCGGCTGGTTGAAGGCGACATTGCAGACCACATTGGCGGTCTTGCGCCCGACGCCGGGCAGGGTTTCCAGCGTCTCGCGCTCGCGCGGCACCTCGCCGTCATAGTGCTCGATCAGGATTTTCGACAGCGCGATGATGTTTTTCGCCTTGTTGCGCCACAGCCCGATGGTGCGCACATGCTCGCCCAGTTTTTCCTCGCCCAGCCGTAGCATTTTAGCCGGCGTGTCGGCGATCGTGAACAGTTTTGCGGTGGCGCGGTTGACGCCGACATCGGTCGCCTGCGCCGACAGCGCGACCGCCACCAGCAACGTATAGGGGTTGGTGTAATTCAGTTCGGTCTTCGGCTCCGGCGCGCCTTCGGCAAGGCGCGCGTGAACATCTCGGCGGCGGCGGCGCGGGTCAGTTTCGGCATGGCGCTGAAATTCGGGGTTGCTGGCCTGAGTTTCCCCGCATAGCCGCGTGCGACGTCATGGTCAAAGGTGGGGTAAAGGCGCGGGTTTGCCGCGCCGGGCGCCGTCGTGCTTATCTCCCGCGCATGTTTGCGATGTTGCGCCGTTCGGCGCGGTCTTTGTGTTGGCCGCCATGCGCGGGCTGGCGGTCGCTGCCGCGGAAGGATGGGCGTCAGGCGTCCGGATGCCTGGCGCTGGCGTTGTTGTCGGCGTGCGACGCCCGGGCTGCTGGATCTGACGAATTCGACCCCTCGCTTGCCGCCGCCGCGCAGGCGCTGATCGCGCTCGCGGTGTTCACGCCCGATGATTTCACCGGGGTTAAGGCCGGGTTCTGCACCTTGCGCGCCCATGGCGGGCCGCCGCCACCACCGCCTGCGCCGAGGACACGATGCTGTTCGACGAGAATGCTCGCGCGCGGACGACCAGCGGCTGCCGCTCGCGGCGACGTTCGCCCATGAGATGAAAACACCGCGCCCAGCACGCCGGGCTGAGGGCGCGTTACGGCGCTGGACGGCTGCCGCAGCGATCAGTACAGGAGTGATCGTGTGGCGCTTGAGCGCGAGGCCGACGCATTCGGCGATGCGTCGGCGCGCTGTTGTTCCTGGCCGTGCGGTCGAGATCCGCAATGACTGCGCGGCGGTGATGTCGGTCTATCTGAGGCGAAAGGCTTCCGCCTCGGCGACTGCCCATATCGGGCCCGCTGATGTTGCGCCGGGCGCGGCCGGTGCCGACCGGCAAGGCACGCGACGGCGGGCGCGTTCAAGGTCTATGCGCACGCCGAAAGCGGCGCGCCGGTGTGGGCGGGCGGGCGTTCCGGGCGGCGAGCGATGGATGACGACGGCAAGGCTGTCCCGGTGCGGTCCTCGATTCGCCGGCGGCGGTGCCTGCATCCGGCCTGTTCGTGCTGCGCTCCTTCCGCCTGCTCCTGATCTGACCGCCGCGTCAAACCGTCTGTCGCGGCGCGCGCTGGATCATCGGGGGTAATCTGAAACGCCCGGTAATCCGGTTTCCTAGAGCATTTTCCGACGAAGTGGGAACCGGTTCGTCGCAAGAAAAGCGACCCAACAAATAAAGGCCAGAGCAATTCTCAAGGATTCAGATTGAATGCAAATTGCTCTAGTGATCGCGCCGGTTTTTGCGAAAACCGGCTCCCGCTTCTTCGCCTGGCGCTGGGTTATACGCGTCCGACTGACCGGCGTTCGCACGCATGAGGTCGCTTACCGCGTATGAGGGCCATTACGCCGCCGGTCGCCGCGGGCGGGCTGGTGAATGCCGCTGTCGCCGCATCCCGATGGCGAGGATGGCGCGGCGTTCGACGCTGTGCTGTTTCCCATCGCTCGCTGCCCAATCGGCTTCTGGGCGGTGATGACGAGTGTCATCGGCGTCAATCTCACCCTCGGAGTGTATTTTTTCATGATCGGCGCCTGGCCGGTGCTGGGGTTTTGCGGGCTCGATATTTTCTTTGTCTGGCTCGCCTTCAAGCTCAGCTATCGCCAGGGCCGGCTGCATGAGCGGGTGCTGGTGCGCGACGGCGAAATGCTGGTCTCGCGGGTTTTGCCGTCGGGGCACGAAACCCGATGGCGGTTACAACCGGCATGGGCGCGGGTGGTGATCGACCGTCCGGGCGATCATGAAAGCCAGGTGCGGGTTGTCTCAAAGGGGCGCTCGCTGGTGCTTGGCGCTTTCCTGTCGCCGGACGAACGGGTCGAATTCGGCAAGGCGCTGAGCGAGGCGCTTGTCGGCGCCGGCGGCATGCGGGGTTAGCGGGCGATATGACAGGATTTTTGGTGTGGCTCGTCGTCGCCGTGCTTGCGCTATGCGCGCTTTACTGGCGCTGGGCGATAAAGGTCGAGGCGGAAATCGCCGAAGGCGCCGGGGTTGAATGGGCGCGTCTTCAAAGCGCCGACCCGGCGCTCATTGAGGGCCTTACCGAGGCGGAGTTTCGCAAAGTCCACCGCCGGGTTCATTTTCCCCGCTTTCCTAAATACGCGCTTGCGACAGTCGCCGGGTTCACGCTGGCGCTGCCGTTCGTATTTGCGATTTTAAGCTTTGTTTACTGGGCGGGCGAGGCGACAGGGGTGCTGGCCAGCCCGTCGGAATTGTCGCAAATGACGCCGATCAGCGGCGCTGCGGTGCTGGCGGCGCAGGAAAGTCGCGAGGACGTGGCGATGTATCTGGCGCAGAACTTTTTCGGATTCTTCTATTTCTTTGGCATGCTGACGGCGTGGTTGTCGATCGTGGCGGTGGTGATGCATCGCTATCACTCCCGGCAACCGGGCTATCTCCGCGACGAGTTGATCCGTGCACGTCTCAAAAAGGAGGGCGAATGAGATATCTACACACGATGGTGCGGGTGCGCGATCTCGATGCGTCTCTCGACTTTTACTGCAACAAGCTCGGTCTCGTCGAGGTTCATCGCGTCGAGAACGACAAGGGCCGGTTTACGCTTGTGTTCCTCGCTGCGCCCGACGATATCGACCTGGCGCGCGAACGCCAGGCGCCGCTGGTCGAGCTGACCTATAATTGGGATACTGAAGACTATGCCGGGGGTCGCAATTTCGGCCACCTCGCCTATCGCGTTTCCAATATTTACGAGACCTGCCAGCGGCTGATGGATGGCGGCGTCGTCATCAACCGGCCGCCGCGCGACGGGCATATGGCGTTTGTCAGATCGCCCGACGGCATTTCCGTCGAGCTGTTGCAGGAGGGCGATGCGCTGGCGCCGCAACAGCCATGGGCTGACATGCAAAACACCGGCGTCTGGTAGGCCGCAGGGCGCAACATGTGAACCATTTGTTAAAACGGCCAGCGGCAAGGTCGGCGCCCCGCGGGCATAATTCTGGCGAGCGCCGAAAATGGGGGAAAAGGTGACCGAGGCCGTTCTGGAGCTTCACGACGTCGTCAAGCGTTTCGGCGCGTTCGCCGCCGTCGACCGGCTGTCCTTCCGCGTGGCGCGCGGCGAGATTTTCGGCTTTCTCGGGCCGAACGGGGCCGGCAAGACGACGACGCTGCGGATGATCCTCGACATCATCCAGCCAAGCTCGGGGCGCATCAGTGTGCTCGGCGCAGCGAATGCGCGCGAGGTGCGTCACCGCATCGGCTATCTGCCCGAAGAGCGCGGCCTTTACCGCAAGATGCGCGCGGCCGAGACTATCGCCTATTTTGCGCAATTGCGCGGCGTGCCGGCGGCGGCGGCGAAAGCGCGCGCTTATGAGATGCTTGAGCGTTTCGGGCTCGGCCCTTTCGCGCGGGCCAAAAATGAATCGCTGTCAAAGGGTATGGCGCAAAAGGTCCAGTTGTTGTCGACCATCGCCCATGATCCCGAACTGCTGATCCTCGACGAGCCGTTCTCCGGCCTTGACCCGGTCAACCAGGCGACGCTGGAAACGCTGATCGGCGAATTGCGCGAGGCCGGGCGCACCATCATGTTTTCCACCCACACCATGCAGCACGCGGAACGGTTGTGCGACCGTTTCCTGATCATGAACATGGGCAAAAATCAGTTCGAGGGCACGCTCGACGAAGCGCGCGCCGCCTTCCCGCCGCGCTTTATGGTCCGCTCGTCCGCAGCAGCCGGCGCGCTCGGCGCGCTCGCCGGGGTAAAGTCCGTACACGCTGTTGGCGCGCCGAAAGACGGCGAGTGTGATTACCTGCTCGAACTTGTCGAAGGCGCCGACCCGCAGGCGGCGCTGCGTCAGGCGTTCGACACCGGCCTTTCGTTGTCGCGGTTTGAAAACGCCGGCGCCTCGCTGCACGATATTTTCGTCGCCATCGCCTCGGGCGACGACGGCAATGTCGGTCATGGGGACGGTCATGGGGCGGAGGCGGCCGCATGAAAGCCGTCGCCCTGATCGCCTTGCGGGAATACAAGCAATATGTCCTCTCGCGCGGGTTTTTCCTGTTCCTCCTGATGTTCCCGCTGGCGGTGGTGCTCAGCGGCGCGGCGATCGCGATGCTGGAGCGTTCAAAGCCGGTGCGCAGTTTTATAGTTGTCGATCAGGCCGGCGGGTTCGCCGACGCCATCGACCGCGAGATCGTTCTGCGCGAGCGCTTCGGCGCGCTATACGCGTGGGACGCTTATGCAACCGCGGCGATCGACCCGAAACTTGGTGCGGCGGAAGATCTGCCGGCGCCGTTCGCGCCGGCGCCGGCGACCCATGCGCGCTTGCGTGCGGTCGATGCGGCGGGCGGTTACGAGGCCGGGCAGACGACCCTCGCCGCGCTGTTGCGCACCGGCGCGCCGCGTTTTGCCGCGCCCAAAAGCCAGTTCCTGCGCCTTGCCGCGCTGGACGACGCCGGCAATGCGGCGACGACGGCGGCGGCGGCGGAAATATTGCGGCCCTATCTCATCGGCCAGGCGGACTATCCCGGCGCCGGCGGCGAGGTGTTCGCCGCGGTGCTTATCCCGGCCGGTTTCGGCGTCGATCCTGACGCCGAGGTTGAATACTGGAGCCGCAATCTGACCGACCCGGCGCTTGAGAACGTGGTGCAGTCGGCGCTCGACCGCGCGCTGATGCAGCGAATGGCGCAAAGTTACGGGCTTGGCGATGACAGGCTTGAAGCGTTGTCGGACATCAATGCGACAATGACCGCGTACCGGCCCAACAAGATCGAGGGCGGCGCCGCGCTGGAAGACTCCGACCGCATTCGCACCGCGTTCCTGCCGGCGGCGATGACTTATCTCCTGCTGGTGGTGGTTTTCGGCGCTGGCAATCTGTTGCTCACCAACACCATCGAGGAGCGCTCGAACAAGGTCGTCGAGGTTTTGCTGTCAACCGTCAGCGCCGATCAGTTGATGTACGGAAAATTGCTGGGCGTCGCTGCGGTCGGGCTGACCATGCCGGCGGTGTTCGTCATCGGCGGCGCGGTTCTGGCGGTGCTCGGTCTCGGCGGCGGCGCGCCGTCAGAGGTGATGAACGCATTGTTCAGCTCCCATCTCTTGTTCATCTATCTGTTCTATTTCTTCTGCGCCTACCTTATTTTCGCGATGATCTTTCTTGCCATTGGGGCGATTTCAAACTCGTTGCAAGATGCGCAAAGCTATCTTGGTCCGGTGATGCTGATTGTGTTTGCGCCCTTGCCGTTCATGGTGATGGTGTTCCAGAATCCGAACGGACTGATCGCGACCATCCTGACCTGGATCCCGATCTATACCCCTTATGCGGTGATGATGCGCGCCGCCGCCGATCCGCCGGTCGGCGAGATTATCGGCGCAACCTGCCTGATGCTAGCGGTCGCCCTCTTGCTGGCGCGGGTGATGGGGCGGATCTTTCGTCAGGGAATTTTGCAATCATCGCCGGTCAAGGCGCGCGATCTGTGGCGGCTGGCGAAGTCGGAGCGCGATTAATTCGCGCCGGGCTGACGCGCGGCTTTCGCCTTCGCCGGATCGTAGATGAATTTGCGGTCGCAATAGCCGCATTCAGCCTCGCCGTCGTCGAGCGAATACCACACCCGCGGATGGCCAAGCGCGCCGCCGCCGCCGTCGCAGGCGATGCGGTGCGCGGCGACATAAATCGTCTCAGGCGGGGGCGGGGCGGTTTTTTCGGCGTCGGCCATGTCGTCACTTTCTGTTCGCCGTTTCAATGCCGCCCCTTCGCCCGTTCAGTCAAGGCCGGGCGGCAAGGGCCCATCGTACAGCTCACGCCGTCAAGACATCGTGAAGGCGCTTTTTACCCGGCGCCCTATGATTGACTGGAAGTCGCGGTCATGTGCTATCGACGTTCACCCCCCGCCGAGAGGATTTTCGCGTGCCAGACAAAACCATCGCCATTTCCGCACGGGGTTTGAAAAAGACCTACGCCGCCGCCAAAAGATCGCCGGCGAAAGAGGCGCTGAAAGGGATAGACCTTACCGTGCGCGCCGGCTCGATTTTCGGCCTTCTGGGCCCCAACGGCGCCGGCAAGTCGACCTTCATCAACATACTCGCCGGGCTGGTGAACAAGACCGCGGGGGAGGTGAGCGTCTGGGGTTTCGATATCGACAAGCATCCGCGCCAGGTGCGCGCCTCGCTTGGCGTCGTGCCGCAGGAAACGACGATGGACGTTTTCTTCACCCCGCGCGAGGCGCTTGAGATTCAGGCCGGGCTTTACAGCGTGCCGACATCGGCGCGGCGCACCGATGAAATTCTCACCGCGCTCGGCCTCGCCGACAAGGCGAACGCCTATGTGCGCCAGTTGTCCGGCGGCATGAAGCGGCGCTTGCTGGTCGCCAAGGCGATGGTGCATCACCCGCCGATCCTGATCCTCGACGAGCCGACCGCCGGCGTCGACATCGAGCTTAGAAAACAGCTCTGGGACCATGTGCTGAAACTGCACGCGACCGGGGTGACGATCGTGCTGACGACGCATTATCTCGAAGAGGCGCAGGAGCTGTGCGACGAGATCGGGATCATCCATAATGGCGAGGTTGTCGCCTGCGAGCCGACCGAGAAATTGCTGTCCTCGCTCGATTCCAAAACCCTGCTGGTGACGCCGGCTACGGTGATGGTGGCGCCGCCGGTGCTTGATCCGTTCACGGCGGAATTGAAACCCGACGGGCGCATCGCCATTCCCTATCAGCCTAGCAAGGGCGAAGTGCCGTCAATTCTCGAACGGTTGTCGGCGGCGGGCGTCGCCATCAAGGACCTCACCACCGTTGAGGCTGATCTTGAAGACGTGTTCCTTGAGCTGACCTATCACCGCGATTCCTCGCCCTCGTCGATTGGCGACCAGCCGCGGCCCGCCGGCACGCCGTAAGCGGCGTGTTCGCGCAGCGCTTTCGTCACCGCGACCGGGTCGCCGGCAAGCGCTGTGGCTGAAATCGCCGGGCCGAATTGTATCGCATAGGGCTTGCCCTTCTTGTTCAGCAATTCGTTGAACAAAGTGATGTCGCGTAATTCGGCGCTCAGTTTCCAGAACCAGTAATACAGCCATGAATTGCGCGCCGTTATATTGGCGGGCACGACGGCGCAGTCATATTTCCGCGCGAAAATCGCGACCGAGGTCAGCCATTCGCGTTCGATCAACCGCTTGTCGTCGCCCATGCGCGCGAGACGCCCCGACGGAAACAGGACGACGCAGCGCTCGTCTTCGAACGCTCCTTTCGCCATCATCAGGGTCTCGCGGCTTTTGCCGCGCGTGCGTTTGGCCTCGACCCATTCAACCGGAATGATGACGTCGGAAAAACGCGGCGTCACCCGCAGGGCGTCGCGATTGGCGAAAAATGCCATGTCGGGCCGGCGCGCCTTCAAGGCGTCATACATGGCGACGCCGTCGGCGATGCCGGTCGGATGGGTCGAGGCGATCAGGATACGGCCTTTTTCACGGATGTGCTCCAGGCCGGCGACCGCGACGTCGAGCGTCAGAATTTCACTGACAAAGGCCATCGCCTGCGCACCCGACATCTCGGCGATGGCGTCGGCCATACGCACGGCCTGGGGTTCTTTCAACAGCGGATAGAGCACGCTGCGATAGAACGGCCAAAAAGAAGAGGAGACGAGCCGTTCGGCCCGCTCCTCGATGAGGATTTCAACGATGTGCTTGCCGCGCGCCAGCGCGGCAAGGTCTTGTTCGTCTCTTGTCCAGCTTTCGCTCATCTGCGTTCATGCTTGCGGCGGGCCCAGCATGAGGCAAACCGGGCGCCGCAGACAATTGCAGATTGATCAGGCCGGGGCCGGCTCGCCAGCGACGCCGGGCGAGGGCGTCTCGCGGGGCGTGACGCCAAGCTCCTTCGCGGCGCGGCGCAGCGCGTCGAGCCGGTTGGCGAAGCGGTTATCGGACGGCAGGCAGTGATCGGCGCCAAGACCCGCCAGCACCGATGCGACCTTGTCGTTGATGCCGGTCACATAAACCATGCGGCCGGCCTGCCGCGCGTCGCAGGCGATGGTTTCGACGGCGCGTGCAGCGCTGAGGTCGATGAACGGCACCTTCGAGAAATCGAGAATGATCGCGGCCATGCCGTCTTTGGCCTTGTCGCGCACATGGTGGCCAAGATCAGCCGCCGCGCCGAAGCTCAACGGGCCGCCGGCGAAGTCGAACAGGCCGATTTTGCCGTCGGCGGCGTCGAGGATCGCCCGCTCTTCCGGATCATAGACCGACGCGAACGTCTCCTTAAGCGAATTGATCTGGATGTCGGCGATCTGCTTGACGAAGGCGAGGGCGGCGAGAACCACGCCGGCTGCGACCGCCGTGATCAGATCGACGAACACGGTCAGCCCAAGCACCAGCGCCATCAGCGCCAGATCCCAGCGTGGGCCCTTGTGGGCGCGGCGCAGATAGCTCCAGTCGATGATGTCGTATCCGACCTTCACGAGAATGCCGGCCAGCACCGCATGCGGAATTTTTTCCGCCAGCGGCGCCAGCGAGATCACCACGCCCAGCAGCAACAGGCCGTGGGTCATGCCCGAGATGCGGGTCTCGCCGCCGGAGCGGATATTGACCACGGTGCGCATGGTCGCGCCAGCGCCCGGAATGGCGCCGAACAGGCCGGCGACGGTGTTGCCGACGCCCTGGCCGACAAGCTCGCGGTTCGACTGGTGGCGGGTGCCGGTCATGTTGTCGGCGACCAGCGAGGTCAACAGACTGTCAATCGCGCCAAGCAGGGCGAGAATGATCGCCGCCTCGATGACTATCCCGATGGAGTCGGCGGAAAAAGTCGGCATCACGAAATTCGGAAATCCGGTGGGGATGTCGCCGATGATCGGCGCGCCGGGCAGGACGAGACTGATCAGCGTGCCCGCGACCAGCGCAACCAGCGGACCGGGCGCCCATTTGCCCCAGGATTTGGGCCAGTAGAACACGATGGCGAGTGAAATCAGGCCGACGACGACCGCCGGCAGAACCGGCGAGGCGACCGCGCCCGGTATCGCCGACAGCGCCGGGATCGTGCCGCCGCCCTCCGGCTCATGGCCGAACAGGCGCGAGACCTGCAGCGCGATGATGATCACGCCGATGCCGCTCATGAAGCCGGAAATCACCGGGTACGGAACAAGCCGGATATACTGGCCGAGTCGCAACACGCCCATCAGGATCTGGATCAGGCCCGCCAGCACGACGGCGGCGAAGACCAGCGACAGATTGCCGGACAGCGAAGCGAAGACGCCGGCGAAGATGACGACCATCGGACCGGTCGGGCCGGAGACCTGGGCGCCGGTGCCGCCGAACAGCGACGCGAAAAAGCCGACGAAAATCGCGCCCCAAAGGCCGGCGATCGGCCCGGCGCCGGAAGCCTCGCCAAAGGCGAGCGCCAGCGGCAACGCGACGACGCCGGCGGTCAGCCCGCCCATTAAATCGCCGCGCAGGTTACGCAGGTCGAAGAAATTGTTCATGTGGTTCAATCCTTGAATCTTGGACTCCGTCATGGCCGCGAATGCGGCCATGAATTTGGTCAATCAGGCGGGCGTTAATGGCCGTGATCGCCCTGATGGGCGTGAATAACGTCGGCCACGCTTTCCTTGTAGAGGTCGGCGACCGGGACAAAGGCGTCGGCGACATGGTCATAGGCGAGCACTTCGCCGGTCTTGATGTCGTAGACCCAGCCGTGGATTTGCGTTTCGCCGGTGGCGATACGCACGGCGACGTAAGGGTGGGTGCGCAGATGCGCGATCTGCAACAGCACGTTCTGCTTGATCAACAAATCTAGGCGTTCGTCATCGCTGATATCCTCGCCCATCTGGTTGACGATCAACGTCGCCGCCCGCGAATATGCCAGCCACTCGCGCACATGCGGAAATTCGTCCAGACCTTCGGGTTTTAGCGCGCCTTTCATGGCCCCGCATCCTGAATGACCGCAGATGATGATGTGCGGCACGTGAAGCGCGCCGACGGCGAATTCTATCGATGCGGTCATGGCGCCGGTATGGTTCGTATGCGGTGGAACGATATTGCCGGCGTTGCGGCAGATGAACAGCTCGCCCGGCTGGGTCTGGGTCAACAGATTCGGGTCGATGCGGCTGTCAGAGCAGGTGACGAACAGCGCTTCGGGCGATTGCCCGTCGGCAAGCTGTTCAAACAGGTCGCGGCGCTCGGCATAGGCTTCGCGCTGGAACTTCATCACGCCTTCGGCGAGTTTATTCACGGTGTTTGCTCCATCTTCGGGTTCGCCCGCTCGCGTTTGTCGGATAGCGGGCCTTGGGGTTGTTCCGCCGCCCACAATTTCTTGGCGGCGTCGATAAGGCGATGCGCCGACGCATCATGTGCGGCGCGTTGGTCGAGAAGGTTCAGGCCGTCGATCAGCCAGTCCGCCACGTCGCGGTGGACCAACTGGTAATAGTGGTGGCGGCCTTCGCGGCGCTCCTCGACGAGGCGGTGGGCCCGAAGCAACGCCAGATGCTGCGACACCCGCGCCGCCGGCAGGTCGAGCCGCTCGTGCAGATCGTTCACATCGTGCTCTTCATTGCGCAATTCCTCGATGATCCGGATCCGGTCAGGGTGCGCGAGCACTTTCAAAATCGCGGCGAGATCATGGGCGATTTGAACGCGGCTGGGCATTTCAGGGCTCTTATCTTCATATATGCAGAAACTTGCAGATATGAATGCGGGCCCGAATTGTCAACGAAAACCGGAGCGGCGGCGGTCAATTACCCGTGAGCGCACTCACGCCTGATCGTGCGATGGAGGAATGGAGGGCGCTAATTCATCGGGCGATAAATCTGAACCGCCCGATGATCGAATTTTCTCATGGTCGCGCGGGTTCATGCGAAAAACCGGTTTCCAGTTTTTCGCCCGGCGCGTTAAACCGCCGCGGCCTGTTTTTCCGCAAGGCTGGTGCAGCCTTGCCGCGCCAGCGACAAAAGGGCGAGGAACTGCTCGTCCGAGAACGGTTCGCCCTCGGCGGTGCCCTGCACCTCGACGAGGCCGCCCTTGCCGGTGATGACGAAGTTGGCGTCGGTGCCGGCGGTTGAATCTTCCGCGTAATCGAGATCGAGCACCGGGGTGCCGCTAACAATGCCGCACGAAATCGCTGACACGGTGTCGACGATGGGCGATTTTTTGATCACGCCCTGACTGACCGCCCAGTCGCAGCATTGGCGCAAGGCGACCCACGCCCCGGTGATCGCTGCGGTGCGGGTGCCGCCATCCGCCTGAATAACGTCGCAATCGACGAGGATCTGACGCTCGCCAAGGGTTTTCAGATCGACGATGGCGCGCAGCGAACGCCCGATCAGGCGCTGGATCTCCTGCGTGCGGCCCGACTGGCCGCCCTTGGCCTCGCGCTTCATGCGCTCATGGGTCGAGCGCGGCAGCATGCCGTAATCGGCGGTGACCCAGCCGCGGCCCTGACCGCGCAGCCATGGCGGCGTCGTCTCGTCCCAGCTTGCTGTGCACAACACGTGGGTGTCGCCGAATTTGACGAAGCAAGACCCCTCCGCATGGCGCGAATAGCCGGGTTCGAGCGAGACTGCGCGCATTTCGTTGAAGCTGCGGCCGGAAGGGCGCATGGGGCGTTCTCCGTAACTGGTTGGCGATATCGCCCACGGCCTAACCGCCGCGCCCGAAGATGTCGAGGGATGACCGGGCGGCGAAGGGATTTTCATCGGCTGCGGCTCAGCCCGCGGTTCCGCCCCCGCTTCCGCATAAGATGGATTTGCACGCCGGGCGACTGCTATTATCTGATAGCTATGAGCGTGCTTAGCGATATCGACGCCCGCGCCCGCGAGGTGTTTCGACGAATTGTCGAGGCCTATCTTGAAACCGGCGAGCCGGTGGGCTCGCGCACGCTCAGCCAGGACGCGCGCCTGTCGGTGTCGCCGGCGACGATCCGCAATGTCATGGCCGACCTGACCGATCTCGGCCTGTTGCACGCGCCGCACATTTCCGCCGGGCGGCTGCCGACCGAATTGGGCCTGCGCCTGTTCGTCGACGGGCTGTTGCAACTGGGCGATCTTTCCGAAACCGAACGCCGCGTGCTCGACCTCCCGGATGAATCTGACGGCGGCGGCACGGTGCTGGAGAACGCCGCCGCGAAATTGTCGGGGCTGACCCAGACCGCCAGCCTGGTGCTGGCGGCGAAATCCGAGGCGCCGCTGCGTCATATCGAATTCGTCGCCACCGGTCCCGGCCAGGCGCTGGTGGTTCTGGTGTTTGAAGACGGCAAGGTCGAAAACCGGGTGATGGAAACCCCGCACGGCCTGCCGCCGTCGTCGCTGGTGATGGCTGGCAATTATCTCTCGGCGCGTCTGCGCGGCAAGACCATCGGCGAGACCCGCGATGCGATCCTGAAAGAGATCGAGACCAATCAGGCCGCCCTGGATGAGCTGACCGCCAGCCTCGTCGCCAAGGGCGTCGCCGAGACGATGGGCCCTGACCGATCGTCGCTGATCGTGCGCGGGCGCGGCAATCTGCTTGACGAGCGCTCGGTCGGCGAACTTGAGCGCGTACGCATGCTGTTCGACGATCTTGAGCGCAAGCGCGACGTCATCGACCTGCTCAACGCCGCGCGCGACGGCGAGGGGGTGAAAATCTTCATCGGCTCCGAGAACCGGCTGTTTTCGCTGTCCGGCTCGTCGGTAATCGTTGCGCCCTATCATGACCGCGCCAACAAGATCGTCGGCGTGCTCGGGGTGATCGGCCCGACGCGGATCAATTACGCCCGGGTCATTCCCATCGTCGAATACGCCGCCGGCGTCGTCTCGCGGCAGTTGAAATAGCCAAATCCTGTCGTCAGTCCACGCGCCCGCGCGGTTGAAAACCGCCCCTGCCGCGCGTATGTGGCGCATGGATGGCCGCGATATCAGCCGGCCTGCCCTATTTGCGCTTGTTGAGACGGAACAGTTACACCGCCATGACCAAAGAACAGGACTATCCCCCCAATGACGGCCAGCCGAGTGATGAAGAGCTGGCGGCGATCGAGGCCGCGGCGCTGGAAGGCGCTGAGCCCGGCGAGGAAGCCCTGCGCGCGGAGATGGCGGCGCTGAACGACCGCGTGTTGCGCCTCGCCGCCGAGCTTGAGAACACCCGCCGGCGCGCCGACCGCGAAAAGGCCGACGCCAATCGCTACGCCATCGCCGGCTTTGCGCGCGATCTGTTGTCGGTCGCCGACAATTTCGAGCGCGCCCTCGACGCCGCGCCGGAGGACGACGAGACCGCCGACGAAACCGTGACCTCGTTCGTGACCGGCGTGCGCATGACGGCGCGGGCGCTGGAATCGGTGCTAGAGCGCCATGGCGTCAAGAAGATCAGCCCGAAAGGCGAAAAATTCGACCCGAACCTGCATCAGGCGGTGGCCCAGGCCCCGGCGCCGGGGGTGCCGCAGGGCTTCGTCAGCGAAGTCGCCCAGCCGGGCTTCGTGATCGGCGATCGGGTGCTGCGCGCGGCAATGGTGATCGTGTCAAACGGCGAGGGCGGCGGTAGTCCGGGTGGTAATCCGGGCGGAGGTCCCGGCGCCGGCGGCGGTCATGTCGATACCAGCGTCTG
Organism: Parvularculaceae bacterium; assembly: GCA_041398145.1. GTDB lineage: Bacteria > Pseudomonadota > Alphaproteobacteria > Caulobacterales > Parvularculaceae > Amphiplicatus. The sequence continues at coordinate 16,823 of JAWKVF010000007.1, forward strand.
ATCCCGGCGCACGCTGAAACCTGAATTCCCCAACCCCTGAGGTGGCCTCAAGATGACGCACCAGCCCCGCATCAAGCTTCAGCGCCTCGCCCATGGCGCCGATCTGCCGGCGCCGGCCTATGAAACCGCGCTGGCGGCGGGCTGCGATATGCGCGCGGCGACGCCGGCGGGTGCGCCAATGGTGCTCAAACCCGGCGAAAGGGCGATGGTGCCGACCGGCGTGGCGATTGCGCTGCCGCCGGGCTGGGAGGCGCAAATGCGCCCGCGCTCTGGGCTTGCGGCGAAATTCGGCATATCCTGCGTCAACTCGCCGGGCACGATCGACGCCGATTACCGCGGCGAGCTGAAAGTGATTTTGATCAATCACGGCGCGGAGGATTTCGTCATCAATCGCGGCGACCGCATCGCCCAGATGGTTGTCGCGCCGGCTTTTCAAGCGGTGTTTGAAGAGGCCGACACGCTCGACGAGACCGACCGCGGCGCAGGAGGGTTCGGTTCGACCGGGATATGAGCTTGTTTGAGGCCATGCCGCTCGCGTTTCGCGACGCCTTGGTGATCATCGGGGCTCTTTGCGTCGTCGCCGGCATGGTGGTGCGTCAGTCGACGCCGGCGGGGCGTGGTCTTGGCATGTCGCTGATCGTCGTCGGCTGCATGATGGTGATCGCCGGCCCGCTTGGGCGGACGTTCGGTTTCTGGTGACGCGCGACGCACAATTCCGCCAGCGCTATTTGCGGCATATCCTGCTCAAGGAGATCGGCGCTCAGGGCCAGCAGCGCCTTGCCGCCGCGCGGGTGCTGATTGTCGGCGCCGGCGGTCTGGGCGCGCCGCTGATCCAGTATCTCGCCGCCGCCGGCGTCGGAACCCTGGGACTTGCCGACGACGATGTTGTCGAGTTGTCGAACCTGCAACGCCAGACGATCTATGCTGAAGCGGACCTCGGCCGGTCGAAGGTCGACGCGGCTCACGATTTCGTCGCACGCCTCAATGCGGCGACGCGGTTCGAACGCCACGCATTTCGCATCGACCGCTCGAACGCCGCCGACCTTGTCCGCGATTATGATCTGGTGGTCGAGGGCGTTGACAGCTTCGCCGCGCGGTTCGATCTCAACCGCGCCGCCATCGCCGCGCGCAAGCCGCTGGTGTCGGCCGCAGTCGGGCGTTTCGACGGCATGGTCTCAGTGTTCAAGCCCTACGCCGGCGCGACTCTGCCCTGTTATCGCTGCTTCGTGCCAGAGCCGCCGGGGCCGGAAGAAGCGCAGACCTGCCTTGAACAGGGGGTGGTCGGCCCGGTCACCGGCATCGTCGGAACCTTCGCTGCGCTGGAGACGCTCAAGCAGATCGCCGGCTTCGGCGAGCCGCTGGTCGGGCGCGTCCTGATCATCGACACGCTGGGCGCTCAATCCCGCACGATTGCGCTGAGGCGCGATCCGGCGTGTCCTGATTGCAGTGCGATTGAACGCGAAGGGTGAGGGGCGCGGACGGCGGCCGTTTCAACCGGCCATCGTCAGCACGACGACCGCGCCGGGGGCGACGTCGACCTTGGTTTCGTCGAATGTCGGCTTGCGAAGTTTCGGCTTGATATCGTTTGAAAAGATCAGCGGTTCGGTCGGAACGCCGAGAACGCTGCGGTTTAACTTGCCGTCGCCGTTCGCGTCATAATAGGCGACGAAAGAATATTCACCCGCTTCAAGCCCGTTCAGCGTAATCAGCGCCACGCCGTCGTCATTGACGGGGCCGTGATGCTTGATCGCCGCCATTTCAAGGAAGGTTTCGGGCTTGTCGTACACGGACAAACGCACCTCGCCGCCTTGCGCGGCGAAAGGGGCCTGCACCGCCAGCACGACCGAACCGTCGGCGGCGAATTTCGCGAAGGGATCGGGCGCAGGGGCGCTGTCCGCCAGCGCCGTTCCGGCTGACGCCGCCGCGATTGCGGCCATGCACGCTATTGAAAACCGTCGTCCCACCAACCCCAGCCTTCCGCTATTCAACTTTTCTTCTCGCTCGGCGCCCTGTTCGTCCGGCGCCCTGTGCTGGCCCCGATGCTTGCTCCGGGGCGCTCCAATGCGTACTGGGCGCACCTGATGTAAATGGGGGTAATTTCTTCAAATCAACTTAAAATTCGCTCGCATCCGCTCACCATATCGCGATCACGCGGGGGCGTTACGAAAATGCCACGGCCTGCCGGCGTCGCTGGCCCATTTCGGGTCAGTCGAGACCCGGAATGACGCGGTCGGGTGGTTTGTGGCCGTCGGCGAACATCTTGATGTTGATGATGACGCGCTCGCCCATCTCCAGCCGGCTTTCCACCGTCGCCGAGGCCATGTGCGGCAATAAGACGACATTGGGTGCGGCCATCAGTTTCGGGTTCGGGCTCGGCTCGTATTCGAAGACGTCGAGTGCGGCCCCGCCGAGCCGGCCGGCGTCGATCATCTCCGCCAAGGTGTCTTCATCAATGATTTCCCCGCGTGAGATGTTCACCACATAGGCGTGAGGCTGCAACAGCTCCAGACGCCGCCGCGACAACAGGTGATAGGTCGCCGGGGTATGCGGACAATTCACCGACACGATATCCATATGGGCGAGCATCTGGTCGAGGCTTTCCCAATAGGTGGCTTCAAGTTCGTCTTCGATATGCGGGTTGATCGGCGCGCGATTGTGATAGTGGATCGCCAGTCCGAAGGCGCGGGCGCGCCGGGCGATCGCCTCGCCGACGCGGCCGAGCCCGATAATGCCGAGCTTCTTGCCGCGCACGCGCCGGCCCAGCATCCATGTCGGCGACCAGCCGGTAAAGGCGCCGGTCTCCAGTGCGCGAACGCCCTCCACGAGGCGGCGCGGCACCGCCAGGATCAGCGCCATCGCCATGTCGGCGGCGTCCTCCGCCAGCACCGAGGGGGTGTTGGTGACGGTGACGCCGCGCGCGTTCGCGGCGGCGACGTCGATATGATCGACCCCGGCGCCGAAATTGGCGATCAGCTTCAGGCGGTCGCCGGCGGCGTCGAGAAACTCCGCGTCGATGACGTCGCCAAGGGTCGGCGCCAGGACGTCGCACTCATGCGCAAGGGCGAGCAGGCCGTCCCGCGTCATCGGCCGGTCGTCTGCATTGAGGACGACATCGAATAGCGCCGACAGCCGCGCCTCCACCGCATCGGGCAGCTTGCGCGTCACCCCAATTTTCAACTGTCGTTTGTGTGTCATGCCTCGTCCATTATGCCGCCTGATCGGCGCGTCCTATATGGCGCGGTTAACCGCATGTTAACAAGCGCCCCGCAAAGTTCACCACTTATTCACCTTCATACTTCCTGACCACCCGCCGCAAATTCCACGCCGGCGGCGCGGCGGAGCGCAAAGGCGGCGGATGGGATCTCGCGCAATTATCGGTTATCTCGCGGTGGCGAGTTGGGTCGTCGTGGCGGCCGGTGCGGCGTTTGGCGCGCCGTCAGGGGCTTTGGCCGGCGAGGTGCGTACCGACACCCCGTCAGGGCGGCCGGTGCCGCGTTTTGTCAGCCTGAAATCGAGCGAAACCAATTGCCGGATCGGGCCAAGCTTTGACCATCCGGTGCGCTATGTGTTCAAAAAGGCCGGCGCGCCGGTCATCATCGTCGCTGAATCGGTCGATCATTGGCGAAAAATCCGCGATTTTTCGGGCGATGAGTGCTGGGTGCACCAGACGACCCTGAAGGCGGTGTCGCAGGTGATTGCGCTTGCCGAAGTCGACTTGCACGCAAGGCCGCGGGCGAACGCGCCGGTGCGCGGCCGGCTTGGCGTGCGCGCCTTCGCCAAGATCGAAAAGCGCCGCGACGGCTGGTTGCTGTTGTCGGCGGCGGATGCGAAGGGCTGGGCGCCCGCTGGCGCGCTCTGGGGCGCAAGCGCGCCGCAATAAGCGCTGACGCGTGCAATTGACCCGGCGCGGCCGCGCCATTACCTAGCCTAGTGTGTTTTGACGGAGAATTGGTTCACCGGTTTTCCGTCACAAAACGCGAACAGGAAGATCCAAAGCGTCCCGGCGAGCCAGGAACACTCAGGACGCTCTGAAACACATGACTTGCCGGCGCGCCTTCGCGCGCCCGGCGTATTGATCGGCGGAGAGATGACGGCCAAATCGAGCTTCACCAAAGAAGAGCTAATCGAATGCGGACAGCACGGGTTTCGCGGTCCCGGTACGGCGCAGCTCCCGGTTCCGCCAATGCTGATGTTCGACCGCATCAGCCATATCGCCGCCGATGACGGCGCTTACGGCAAGGGCTCGATCATCGCCGAACTCGATGTCGACCCGTCGCTGTGGTTTTTCGAATGCCATTTTCCTGGCGATCCGGTGATGCCCGGCTGCCTTGGCCTTGACGCGCTGTGGCAACTGGTCGGGTTTTTCCTGACCTGGTCGGGCTATCCCGGCCATGGCCGCGCGCTCGGCGCGAAGGACGTAAGATTTTTCGGCACGGTGGTTCCCGGCGCCAAGCTGGTGACGTATGAACTAGATATTCGCCGCACCATGGGCCGTCCGATGATTCTCGGCATCGCCAGCGGCGTTGTGAAAGTCGACGGCAAACAGATTTATGAGGCGAAGGATCTGCGCGTAGGGTTGTTCTCCGATGAGCAACTCAAAGCCGGCATCAACGCCTGAGCGTGACCCCGGGGCATAGTGGAGGGCGTATGCGTCGCGTAGCGATTACTGGAATGGGCGTCGTGTCTTCAATCGGCGGTAATGTCGCCGAGGTGACGCGCTCGCTGAAAGAAGCCAAATCCGGCGTCAGCTTTGCGCCCGAATTCGCCGATCACGGATTCAAGTGCCAAGTCTATGCGCGCCCCGGTGTCGATGTCGAAACCGCGCTCGACCGGCGCACGCGGCGCTTCATGGGCGAGGGCGCGGCGTGGAACTACATCGCCATGCAAGAGGCGATTGAAGATTCAAGGCTGGCGCCGGACGAGATTTCGCACCCGATGACCGGAATCGTCATGGGCTCGGGCGGGCCTTCGACCAAAGCGGTGGTCGACGCCGCCGACATCACCCGCGAGACCGGCTCGACGCGCAAAATCGGCCCGACCGCGGTTCCCAAGGCGATGTCGTCGACGAACGCCGCCTGTCTTGCCGTGCCGTTCAAGATTCTCGGGGTCAACTATTCGATCTCGTCGGCCTGCGCGACGTCGGTGCACTGCATCGGCGCGGCCGCCGAGCAGATCATGTGGGGCAAGCAGGACGTGGTGTTCGCCGGCGGCGGCGAGGAGCTGCACTGGTCGCTCGCCAATCTGTTCGACGCCATGGGCGCGATGGCGACCGCCTATAACGATAATCCGTCGACCGCCAGCCGCGCCTATGACAAGGACCGCGACGGCTTTGTCATCGCCGGCGGCGCTGGCGTCGTCGTGCTCGAAGAGATGGAGCGCGCCAAGGCGCGCGGCGCGACGATCTATGGCGAAATCGTTGGCTATTACGCCAATTCCGACGGTTATGACATGGTCCAGCTCTCCGGCGAGGGCGCGGTCAGGTGCATGCGCGCAGCGCTGGAAACGGTTCGCCAGCCAATTGACTACGTCAACACCCACGGCACCTCGACGCCGGTCGGCGATTCAAAGGAAACCGCGGCGCTGCGCGACGTGTTCGGCAAGGATATCCCGCCGTTTTCGTCGACCAAATCGCTGACCGGGCACTCGCTTGGCGCGGTCGGCGCGCAGGAGACGATCTATTCGCTGATCATGATGAAAGAGCGGTTTCTCTGTGAAAGCGCGCATATCGAAAACCTCGATCCTGAATTCGAGGGCCTGCCGATCATCCGTGAACGTATTGATGATGCCAGGATCGACTGTTTCCTTACCAATTCCTTTGGCTTCGGCGGCACCAATGGTTGCCTGGTGGTCGCGCGCGCCGAAAGCTGAAATTCGACATGATATTATCTGCGTAACGCCGCCGTGCGCCGTGCGCCTGATGAAAGGCCGACTATGACCATGAGTTCCGGGACTGATACCGCCGGTTTTCCCGCCGGCGAGCTGATGAAGGGCAAGCGCGGCGTCGTTATGGGCGTCGCCAACAAGAATTCGATCGCGTGGGGCATCGCCCGGCAATTGCGCGCGCAGGGCGCGGAGCTTTGCTTTACCTTCATCGAGGCGATGGAAGCGCGGGTGCGCGCGCTGGCCGACACGATCAGCGTTGATTTTCTGGTCAAGGCCGACGTCACCAGTGATGACGACATGAACGCGGCGTTCACCGAAATCGAAAAGAAATGGGGAAGCATCGATTTTCTCGTGCACGCCATCGCCTATACCGACAAGGAAGCACTGAAAGGCTCGTTCGTCGAGAACACCACAAGGCAGAACTTCAAGGACACCATGGATGTGTCGGCGTTTTCATTCGTCGACGCGGCGCGCCGCGCGTCAGCGCTGATGCCCAATGGCGGCGCGATGGTGACGCTCACCTATCTTGGCGCCGAGCGCGTGGTGCCGAACTATAACGTCATGGGCGTCGCCAAGGCGGCGCTTGAAGCCTCGATGCGCTATGTCGCGCGCGATCTCGGCCCCAAGGGCATTCGCGTCAACGCGATTTCCGCGGGGCCGATGAAAACCCTCGCCATGGCCGGCATATCAGGCGGGCGCCAGTTGATGTCGACCGGTCGCGACTGGTCGCTGTTAAAAGAAGACACGACGATGGAAGGCGTCGCCGGCTCGGCGCTTTACCTGCTGTCCGATCTCGGTCTTTCCTGCGCCGGCGAAGTGCTTCACGTCGATGCGGGCTTCCATGTCGTCGCCGTGCCGAGCATGCCTGACGGCGAATAATCAGCGCTGACCATCCGCACGGTGACGAATGCGCAAATTGCGCGCATTTGTCATCGCGCCGACACGGCGTTGACAAAAAAATTTTTGAAAAACTGAACCCGCCCATCACAAAACCGCTTTAGCACGCCTCCGCATTGGGTGCGGGGGCTATGCGATGCGCAAAACGCAACACTGGGTGACTCTTGGCGCGGCGATGGTCGTCGCCGGGGTGTTTTTCATTGCTCAGGACGGGCTGGCGTCACGTCCTGCTTATCATCGGGCGCAGGCGCTTTACGCCGGGCCGGTGGATAAAGTCATTGCTGTCGGCCATCGCGGCGCCAAACATTTCGCGCCGGAAAACACGCTCGCCAGTTACGACAAGGCGGTCGCGCTGGGCGCGCGCGTCGTCGAGATTGATGCGCGCGCGACGGCCGACGGGCATTTCGTCGCCATGCACGACCCATGGGTGAACCGCACAACCGACGGCGCCGGGCTGGTGTCGATGTTGACCCTTGCCGAGATCGAGCGCCTTGACGCCGGCTCATGGTTTGGCGCTGAGTTCGCTGGCGAAAAAGTGCCGACGCTGCGCGAGGCGCTGCGTCATCTGAAAGGGCGCGCGGCCATCGACATTGACTTCAAGTCCGGTCCGGCGAATTCAGGCGAGTTGATCGCCGCCATACTCGATGAAGAGGGGTATGCTGACGGACCGCTGGTGACGATCTTCGCGCGCGCGTGGAGTTATGACAAAGTCAAGGCGGCGTCGCCCCGCTATGCGCTGCGTCCGGTCTGGCGCGGGCGCGACCTTGCCGGCCGTCAGGCGCACGAAGACGGCGTCGAGATTTTCGGCATGCGTCGGCGCGCCTTCAGCTTTGAACGCGCGCAAGAGATCCGCAATGACGGCTTTACACTGTTCGCCAATACCATGGGCGCTGATGATAACGAGCGCAGTTTCGCCGACAATGTGCTGGCTGGCGCCCGCTTTATCCAGACCGACAATCTCGATTTGCTTGCGCCGTTTCTTGCCGAGCGGGGTCTGTTGATGACCTGCGTGCCGGCGCGCGATTTTTCATGCTGGACGCCGCGACAGGAGGTCGTTTCATAAAGCGTTTCCCGGCGAAGTGTGTGCGGTTCGCCGTGTGGAAACGCGTCAAAACAAGACCTTAAAGCGACGCCCTGATTGCGTTTGAAGCTGCGACGCTACAGGGCCGATTGCGTCTCGTGCGATTCAGCAATCGTCACGAAATTTATGATGGAGCCTGTTGCGAACCGGGAAACCGGTGAACCCCTTTTCCTGCAACGGGCTTTAAACGCCTTTTTTGACGCTGATCCAGTTGGTGACGACGCCGTCCACCACCGGCAGGGGCGCTTCGCCGACCGACAGAACGACATCGTGAAATTCGCGAATGTCAAAATCGGGGCCAAGCTCGTCTTCGGCCATGGCGCGCAATTCCTGGAACTTGATCATGCCCAGCTTATAGGCGCAGGCCTGCCCCGGAATGGCGGCGTAGCGTTCGATCTCCCGTGTCATTGACGCGCGGGTCTGGCCGGTCACTTCGACGATGTAATCGATGGCTTCCTCGCGCGTCCACTGCTTGGCGTGCAGCCCGGTGTCAACGACTAGGCGCGCGGCGCGGAACAGCTCCGCCTGCAACCGGCCGAGGTCGCCGCGCGGGTCGTTCTCATACATTCCCATTTCCTTGGCCAGCGCCTCGGCGTAGAGCGCCCAGCCCTCGGCGTATTCGGAATAGCCGAGCATGTTGCGCATCAATGGCATGTTGGGGATCGCCCGTTGGAACGACGCCTGGAAATGATGGCCCGGCACGGCTTCATGATAGGTCAGCGATTTCAGCGAATGCTTCGGGTTGTCGGCGGTGTTTTTCAGATTGATCCAGTATATGCCGGGCCGCGCGCCGTCGAGCGAAGGGCCGGTGTAATACCCGCCCGGCGAGGAATTTTGTTCGCTGACCGGAATGCGCCGCACCTCGACCTGCTGGCTGGGCGTCGTGCCGAACCACTGCGGCGCTTTTTGCATGACGCCCGCGACGTCGCCGCGCAGCGATTGCAGTAGCGCGTCACGGCCTTCATCCGTGTTCGGATAAAGGTTGTCGGCTTCCTCCGACATTTTGACCATGCGCGCGGCGACCGACCCGTCGGCATAACCGATGGATTTCAGCAAAATGTCCATTTCTTCGGTGATGCGCGCGACCTCCAAAAGCCCAAGATCGTGAATTTCATCGCCGGTGCGCCCGCCGCCGCCATAGCTGGTGAGCGCCATCTGGTAAAACGCTGCGCCCTCAGGGCCGAGCCGCCACACGCCAGCGTCGTCATCGCTTTGTTGCAGCATCGATTCAAGCTGTGCGCCAAGCCGGGCATAAGCCGGATAGACGACGTTCTCGACCGCCGCCGCCGCGCGCGCCGAAAATTCGACTTTCTCCTCGTCGTTGAGACCGGGGATTGAGGCCATGCGCTCGTTCAGCGTTTCGACCAGCGGGTTCTCTCCTGGCGGCTGGGTGGTAAATCCTTCAACGACGCCGATCGCGCCCTCGATGACGAAACGCGGCGGCACGATGCCGTAGGCGGCGTCGGAGCCGATAGTCTCGATGATTTCATCAAACGCGCGGCCAAACTCGTCAAGCCGCGCCAGATAGGCGCTGACATGGTCGGCGCTGTCGAGCGGGTGCTGGGTTTGCAGCATGCGCGGCAGATAGATGTGCGGGCCGGTAAGCTGGGTCAGGAAATAGGGCGAGATCGCCCAGGCGTCGCCGGAATTGGGCAGGCTGGCGCCGAACGCCGTCGCGCCGCCGAAGTCAAACTGGTTGCGGCGTGCAGCGCTGTCATAAGCGTTTTTCAAAATGTCGTAGGTAACGCGGTCGTCGGCGCCCAGATCGTCGCGATTAAAGCCGCGTAATTCCTGAAGGAAGCTTTCATTCAAAAGCCGCGCTTCGTGGTGGGCCTCAAAGCCGTATCCGCCGAGGCGCGAAAGATAACCGGGGCCGGCGACGCCCTCGCTGACGCCAAGATCGGTCGCGGTTTCCGGCGCGGTGTGCAGGAAGCTGGCGGCATGATCCTCCGCCATCTGACGAAATGCGGCGGTCGGGTTCGGCGCTGCCGGCGCTTCGGCTTCGGCCGCCGCCGGGGCGCCGGCGCCGGCGGGCCCCCTGTCGCAGGCCGCGAGCGAAAGCCCTGCGAGAGCGGCAAGGGTGATGATCGGTGATGATTTCAAACAGGCCATGATCTCTCCCCGCCTGGCGTCCCCGTCTGGAGTTTTCGACTCAGCGCCCATCATACCCGCGTAATGAGTATGCGCCGACCCCCTCGATAAAGAAAGAAAGGCAGGTGAAGGCTTCCGGCAACAGGGTTGCGCTACAGTTGTCGCGCCAAATTTCACGCCAGCTTTTCCGCCGCCGGCATAGCCGGGCGCCCGGACAAAGGCGCAAACCAACCGCGCGCCGGCCAGCGGTCAGCCGCAAAAAAAACGGGCCCCGGTTGGGGGCCCGTTTCAATTTCGCAAGCCGTTTGCGGTTACTCAGCATCGGCCTTTTTCTCGCTCGCGATCTCCTTGCCGGTGTCCTGGTCGACGATCTTCATCGACAGGCGCACCTTGCCGCGATCATCAAAGCCGAGAAGCTTCACCCAAACCTCATCGCCTTCCTTGACCACGTCGGTGGTCTTTTCCGGCCGACCGTTGGACAATTGCGAGATGTGCACAAGGCCGTCGCGCGGCCCGAAGAAGTTCACAAACGCGCCGAAGTCCATCGTCTTGACGACCTTGCCTTTGTAGATTTCGCCGACTTCCGGTTCGGCGACGATCGAGTGAATCCACTTGTAGGCGGCCTCGATCTTGGCCTTGTCGGAAGACGCGATCTTGATCAGGCCCTCGTCGTTGATGTCGACCTTGGCTCCGGTTTCCTCGACGATCTGGCGGATGACCTTGCCGCCCGAGCCGATGACGTCGCGGATCTTGTCCTTGGCGATCTGCATGGTCTCGATGCGCGGCGCGTAATCGCCAAGATCGGAACGGGCGCTGTCGAGCGCCTTGCCCATCTCGCCGAGGATGTGCATGCGGCCGTCCTTGGCCTGCGCCAGGGCGACTTTCATGATCTCCTCGGTGATGCCGGCGATCTTGATGTCCATCTGCAGCGAGGTGACGCCTTCGCTGGTGCCGGCGACCTTAAAGTCCATGTCGCCAAGGTGGTCCTCATCGCCGAGAATGTCTGACAGCACCGCGTATTTTTCGTCCTCAAGGATGAGGCCCATGGCGATGCCCGCGACCGGGCGCTTGACTGGCACGCCGGCGTCCATCAGCGCCAGCGACGAGCCGCAAACCGTCGCCATGGACGAAGAGCCGTTCGACTCGGTGATCTCCGAGACGAGGCGCAGCACGTACGGGAATTCTTCCTGGCTCGGAATAACCGCCTTCATGGCGCGCCAGGCGAGCTTGCCGTGGCCAATCTCGCGTCGCCCGGTAAAGCCCATGCGGCCAACTTCGCCGACCGAATAGGGCGGGAAGTTATAGTGCAGCAGGAATTGTTCCTTATACGTCCCTGCGAGCGAGTCGATGAACTGCTCGTCTTCGCCGGTGCCCAGCGTGGCGACCACAAGCGCCTGGGTTTCACCGCGGGTGAACAGCGCCGAACCATGGGTGCGCGGCAGAACGCCGGCTTCCGCGACGATCGGGCGAACGGTTTTGGTGTCGCGCCCATCGATGCGCATGCCGGTGTCGAGAATGCCCCCGCGCACGATATCGGATTCGATCTTCTTGAAGGCGCCGCCGACAACCGATTTCGACGGGGCGTTTTCATCTTCGTCGTTGCACAGCGCGTCGACGGCTTTCGCCTTGGCGTTGGCGAGCGCGGCCTGACGGTCCTGTTTGACGACGATTTTATAGGCCGCCTTGACGTCGGCCTCGACAATCTCGCGGACCTTGGCTTCAATGGCGGAATTGTCCGGGGCGGCGAAGTCCCACGGCTCCTTGGCGGCGGCTTCGGCGAAGTCGATGATGAGGTCGATCGCCTGTTTCGCGGCCCTGTGGCCGAAATTGACCGCGCCGAGCATGACGTCTTCTGAAAGCTCTTTGGCTTCCGATTCCACCATCATCACCGCGTTCGCGGTGCCGGCCATGACGAGGTCGAGCTTTGACTCGGCCATGTCGTCGAGTTGCGGGTTGAGCGCAAATTCGCCGTTGATATAGCCGACGCGCGCTGCGCCGATGGGGCCGAGGAACGGCACGCCGCAAATCGTCAGCGCCGCCGAAGCGGCGATCATCGCGACCACGTCGGGATCGTTTTCAAGATCGTGGCTGAGAACCTGCGTGACCACCAGAACCTCATTCTTGAAGCCCTTGGCGAACAGCGGCCGGATCGGCCGGTCAATAAGGCGCGAGGTCAGCGTTTCCTTTTCGGTCGGGCGGCCTTCACGCTTGAAATAGCCGCCGGGAATGCGGCCAGAGGCGTAGAATTTTTCCTGGTAGTGAACGGTCAGCGGAAAGAAATCGAAAGCGGGGTTGGGCTCCTTGGCGGCGGTGACGGCGGCGAGAACGGTGGTCTCGCCGTAGGTGGCCAGAACCGCGCCGTCCGCCTGGCGCGCGATGCGCCCGGATTCGAGCGTCAGCGTGCGTCCGCCCCACTCAATCGACTTCTTGGTGATGTTAAACATGGTTTTTCTTCTCTTCTTTTCGTGATGCGCCGGGCGCGGATCGCCTGACGCGGGGTGTGTAGCCTGATGACGGCCCGCCAAATGCGTGACGCCCGCCGGTGTGGCGGGCGCTAAGCGGCGGTCGTTTATCGCGGCTGCATTCTGATGGCGCCGTCAAGCCTGATGGTCTCGCCGTTCAAATAGCTGTTTCGGCAGATTTCAAGCGCGAGCGACGCGTATTCCTCAGGCTTGCCGAGGCGTTTGGGGAACGGCACCATGGCGGCGAGCGCGTCCTGAATCTTCTGGTCCATGCCCGCCATCATCGGCGTCCAGAAAATGCCGGGGGCGATGGTGTTGACGCGCACGCCGATGCTCATCAAATCGCGCGCAATCGGCAGCGTCATGCCGGCGACGCCGGCTTTCGACGCGCTATAGGCGGCCTGGCCGATCTGGCCGTCAAACGCTGCGACTGAGGCGGTGTTGATGATGGCGCCGCGTTCGCCGTCGTCGAGCGGGTCGAGTTTTTCCATTGCGTCGGCGACGATGCGGATGCAGTTGAAGGTGCCGAGCAGGTTGATGTCGATGACGCGCTTGAAGCTTTCAAGCTTGTGCGCGCCGTTCTTGCCGACGGTCTTTTCGCCAATGGCGACGCCGGCGCAATTGACGAGGAAGCGCGGCGCCCCGACGGCGGCGACGGTCTTTTCCAGCGCCGCCTTGACGCTGTTTTCGTCAGCGACATTGGTGCTGCAAAAAACCCCGCCAAGCTCGGCGGCGAGCTCATTTCCCTTGTCTTCATTCAGATCCCAGAGGGCGACCTTGACGCCTTCTTTTGCGAGACCGCGAGCGGTGGCCGCCCCCAGTCCTGATGCCCCGCCCGTGATGACAGCGGAATGGCCGGCAAGCAGCATAAAATTCTCCAATTCTGACGTTCGCCGACGGGCGCCGGATTGCGCACGCCGGAAAATGGGTCGCGGTAACGCGCTTAGCGGCGCAGGCCGAGACGCTCGATCAGCGACTGGTAGCGCGCTTCGTCGTTCTTCTTCACATAGTCGAGCAGACGTCGACGCTGCGAGACCAGCTTCAGCAGGCCGCGGCGCGAATGGTTGTCTTTCTTGTGGTCTTTAAAGTGCTCGGTCAGATTGGCGATGCGCTCCGACAGGATGGCGACCTGTACTTCCGGCGAGCCGGTGTCGTCCGCTTTGGTTGCATATTCCTTGATGAGCTGCGCCTTGCGCTCGGCCGTAATCGACATGTCGTTCTCTCCGCGGCGTCGATAATAAATGGGCCCCGCCGGGACGCCGTCCAGCGAGGTCGGGAATTGGCGCGGCTTATGGGGGAAAAAGCCGGCGATGGCAAGGGCGCGGCTCAATCGAGGTTAAACACACGCGTCGGCTTCAGCTTCAGCCCGTCAAGCTCGCACAGCGCCACGGCCTCGCCATGCAGCGAGGCGACGACGGCGGGGATGAACCCGGCGGTCTCGCCGCGCACGCCCTTGGCGGTCGCCGGCGAAATCACGGCCGGCTGGCCCCGGCGCAGTTTCTCCGCCTCCGGTCCGCCAATCGCCGCCTGCGGCAGGTGCGACAGCGCCAGATCAATCGGCAACAGCGCCTCGTCACGCGCCTCGACCGCCGCCATCGCTTCCAACTCGGCGACAGTGACGCCGTCATCTGCGTGGAACGGGCCGACCGCGACGCGGCGCAGGGCGCTGACATGGCCCTGCGTGCCGAGAGCGACGCCCATGTCGCGCACCAGCGCGCGGATATAGGCGCCCTTGCCAGTGACGGCCTCGAACACCGCGTGGTCGGCGTCGGGGGTGTCGACCAGCGTCAGTTCGTGCACGTCGATCAGCCGGGTCGGCAGTTCGACCGTCTCGCCCTCGCGGGCAAGGTCATAGGCGCGTTCGCCGCCGACCTTGATTGCGGAAAATTGTGGCGGCGTCTGTTCGATCTCGCCGGTGAAATCGTCAAGGATCGCGTCGATATCGGCGCGCGTCGGGCGATGATCCGAACGCGCGATAACCTCGCCCTCGCTGTCGTCGGTCGCCGTCGCCGCGCCCCATTGCGCGGTGAAGCGATAGCGCTTGGTCGCGTCCATCACATAGGGGACGGTTTTGGTCGCCTCGCCAAAGGCGATCGGCAGGACGCCAGTGGCGAGCGGGTCAAGCGTGCCGGCGTGGCCGGCCTTTTGCGCCTGAAACAGCCATTTCAGTTTCGAAACGGCTTCGGTTGAGCCCATGTCATAGGATTTGTCGAGGATGATCCAGCCGTTGACGGGCCGGCCCTTTTTTCGGCGTTTGCTCATTGATGTCTTTCAGGTTCTCGAAGGAATGCGCGCCGGATCGGACGGCTGCGCGTTCGGCGCGGTTCAACCAGCCACGCGCCGGTTCGTCAAGTCGGCGTGCGGTCATCCGGGCATCTAGAGCGCATTCCGAAAAGTGGGAACCGGTTCGTCGCAAGAAAATGCGACCCGACAAATAGTTAGCGCAATTTCGCGCTTCAGTTTGAATGCAAATTGCTCGAGCGCTAGTCGTCGTGGTGCAGGTCACGGGCGACTTTTGGCGAGGCGAGCAATTCGTCGATGCGGCGCGCTTCAGAGAAACTGTCGTCGTCGCGAAAGATCAGCGCCGGCGTAAATTTCATGTCGATCTTCTGGCCCAACAAATGCCGTAGATGCGGCGCGGCGTGGGCCAGCGCCTTGATGATCTCGGGGTGTTTTTCCTTGTCGATCGAGGCGCCCAGCGGCGAGCAGTAAACGGTCGCCTGTTTCAAATCCGGCGACATCCTCACCTCCGTCAGGGTGATAGAAACGCCGTGCAGCGCCGGGTCGCGCAGATCTTCGCGCTGGAAGATTTCGACAAGCGCATGACGCACCAGCTCGCCGGCGCGCAGCATGCGTTGCGACGGGCCTCTCGATGAAGAAAAACGTCTGGTCATGGATGCAATCCACAAATCGCTCTTGCCGTACCGGCGGCCGACATGGCCGGGCGGCGACGGTCCGGGTAAGTCGGTGGGCCGCCCCGACAGTGGGGCGGCGAGTTATTACAGCGTGCGCGTGATCTTCTCGACGGCGAAGCATTCGATGACGTCGCCGACCTTGAGATCGTCATATTTGGCGAAGGACATGCCGCATTCCTGGCCCATTGGCACTTCCTGTACGTCGTCCTTGAAGCGTTTCAGTTGCGAAAGCTCGCCCTCGTGGATGACCGTATCGTCGCGAATGAGACGAACCTTCGCGCCGCGGCGCACCTGGCCTTCGGTGACGCGGCAGCCCGCGACCTTGCCGAACTTGGCGATGTTGAAGACTTCGAGGATTTCGGCGTTGCCGAGGAAGGTCTCGCGCAGTTCCGGTTCGAGCATGCCCGACAGCACCGCCTTGATGTCGTCGATGAGATCGTAAATCACCGAGTAATAGCGGATTTCGACGCCGGTCTTTTCGGCTTCTGCGCGCGCTTGTGCATTGGCGCGGACGTTAAAGCCGATCACCGGGGCGCCTGACGCGCCGGCGAGGATGACATCGCTTTCCGAAATGCCGCCGACGCCGGTATGCAATACGCGCACGCGCACTTCATCGGTGGCGATCTTTTCAAGGCTGCCGACAATCGCTTCGACCGAGCCTTGAACATCGCCCTTGATGACCAGCGGCATTTCCTTGATCTCGGCGTCCTGAAGCTGCGCCATCATCTGTTCAAGCGAGGTGCCTGACGATTTGGCGCTGGCCTGTTCGCGGCGCTTGCGGGCGCGGAATTCCGCGACCTCGCGGGCGCGTGCTTCATTTTCGACGACGACGAACTGGTCGCCCGGCTCGGGCACGCCGTTCAGGCCAAGCACCTCAACCGGGCGGGCCGGGCCCGCCGCGTCGATGGTCTGGCCCTTGTCGTCGGCGAGCAGGCGCACCTTGCCCCATTCCGCGCCGACCACCAGCACGTCGCCGCGCTTCAGCGTGCCGCGCTGGACGAGGAACGTCGCGACCGCGCCGCGGCCCTTGTCGAGGCGCGCTTCAACGACAGAGCCTTCCGCCGTGCGGTCCGGATTGGCCCTGAGATCGAGCAGCTCCGCCTGTAGCAGGATCGCTTCAACCAGTTTGTCGAGATTGGTGCGCTTGGCGGCGGAGACTTCAACGTCGAGAACGTCGCCGCCCAGGCTTTCGACCTGGATCTCGTGCTGCAGCAGATCGGTGCGGACCTTTTGCGCATTCGCCGCCGGTTTGTCGATCTTGTTGATGGCGACAATGATCGGCACGCCAGCCGCCTTTGCGTGGCTGATCGCCTCGATGGTCTGCGGCATGATCGAGTCGTCGGCCGCGACCACCAGGATGACAATGTCGGTCACTTTGGCGCCGCGTGCGCGCATCTGCGTGAACGCGGCGTGGCCAGGCGTGTCGAGGAAGGTGATCTTGCGGCCGTCATTGACCTCGATCTGGTAGGCGCCGATGTGCTGGGTGATGCCGCCGGCTTCGCCGGCGACCACGTCGGTATGGCGAAGCGCGTCAAGCAGCGACGTCTTGCCGTGATCGACATGGCCCATAATGGTGACGACCGGCGCGCGCGGCGCCAGCGTGTCTTCTGAATCTTCCGGTCCGGTCAGGCCTTCTTCGACGTCGGATTCCGAAACCCGTTTTACCGTGTGGCCAAGGTCGGTCACGATCAGTTCCGCCGTGTCGGCGTCAAGCGTCGCATTGGCGGTGACCATCTGGCCCTGTTTCATCAGTTCACGGATGAGATCGACAGCGCGCATCGCCATGCGCTGCGCCAGCTCCTGCACGGTGATGGTTTCCGGGATGACCACCTCGCGCACCACCGCCTTGCCACCGCCGCCGCGCTGCTGGCGCGCCAGTTTTTCGCGTTCGCGCGCGCGCTTGACCGAAGCAAGAGAGCGTTGCCGGTCGGCGTCGTCTTCCAGCGCATTGACGATGGTGAGACGGCCAGAGCGCCGGCGCGGCGCGTCTTTCGAGGCGTTCTCGCGGTCTGAGCGGTCGATCGCCGGCTTGCGTTTGGTTTTTAACCGACCGCCGAATTTGGCGAGCGGGTTGTCGGGGTCTTCCGGCTCCGCAGGTTTTTCCGCCGCGGGGCGGCCCTTGGTGCGGGTGTCGCTCTTGGCGGCGGCGCGCGCCTTGCGCTCGCGGTCTTCTTCTTCGAGCAGGCGCTTTGCTTCTTCTTCGGCGCGGCGGCGCTCGGTGGCCTCACGCTCGCGTTTGGCATCTTCCTCGGCGAGGCGTTTTTTCTCTTCCTCCAGCCGCGAGCGCTCTTCGGTTTCGCGGGCCTCGCGCTCGGAGCGTTCGGCGTCTTCGCGCTCGCGGCGCGCCTCGGCCTCTTTGCGGGCGGTGGCGAGGGCGGCGGCGCGGGCCTGTTTTTCGTCCTCGGACAGGGTGCGCAATACGGTCGGCGCGGCCTTCTTGTCAGTCTTGTCGGCGCTCTTCTGCGTCGCCTTGGTTTCAGGCGCGGCCGGGGCGGCGGCTTTTTCGCGCTTCGGCGCCGGCTTTTCCCCGTCGCCGCCCTTTTTCGGGGTCAGGACGCGGCGCTTCTTGGTCTCGACCACGACCGTCTTCGAGCGCCCATGCGAAAAGCTCTGCTTGACCGCACCGGTTTCGGTGCGACGCAAAGACAGCGGGCGGCGGCCGGACCGCGCTTCGGATTCAGACTTTGTATCGACGTCGTCGCTCATCAAAACTCCGTTGTCGCCGCATCGGGCGGCGGCCTTCCATTGCAATCAAAAGGCTCGCGAAGGCGGCTATGGAATAGCCCTCTAAGCCTCGTCGGTCCACCGCAGGGAGTTAATTATTCCCTGCCAAATCATCGCGGCTCAAATCATCGCAGCGCGGATGCTTTTGCGTCCGGGCCGCGCCGCGTCTTAAGCGCCTTGCGCTCTTTCATCGTTGCCGTCGGCGACAAAGCCGGCAAGCCGGCGCGCCTCCATCGTAAACCTTTTCGCCGCCGGGCCGCGCTTCAGCGCCACATGGCGCACCCCGTCGCGCCCCAGCGCCGCCGACAACTCCGCCACGGTGAACAGGCGAAAAACTTCCGCCTGCCCGGCTGCGCGTTTCAGTTTCGACGCCCCGTCCTCGGCGGCGTCGCTCGCGGTGATCAGCACCATTGCGCTGCCGGCGAGGCATTCGCGAACCTGATCGTAGCCGGCGGCCGCCTGGCCGGCGCGGCGCGCCAGGCCGATGGCGTCGAGCGCGCGCCGTTTCAGCCCCGCCTCGACCGCCGCCGGCAATTCCGCCGGCGCAAGCGCATTCGCCTTGAAGGCGCGGGCGAACAGGTTCTTCGCCATCGCCGTCGTCAGCGCCGCGCGATTGGCGCTGACCCAGGCGCCGCGGCCCGGCAGCTTGCCGGAAAAATCCGGCGCCACCTCGCCGTCGGGACCAAGCGCAAACCGCACCATGGCGTCGGCGCTGGTCGCGCCGCCGCCTGCAATGCAGGTCCGCTCGGGCCCGCCGCCCGCTGTTTTAGGCGTCTGCGCCAGCCGTTTCCTCCTCTTGCGGTTCTTCTTCGTCCGCATTCATCGCCGCAAGGTCTTCCTCGGTGATCCAGCCCGCCGCGACGCGCGCGCGCATGATCAGATCTTCGGCCGCTGCGGGCGTTAGGCGATAGCTTTCGAGAATGCCGTCGTAATGCTTCTTTTCGCCGTCGACGCGTTCGGTCCAGCCGGTAAGATCGTCGGTGACGCAACCGGCGAAATCGTCAATCGTCTTGATGTCGTTTTCGCCAAGGGTGACGATCATTTTCAGATCAAGCCCCTCGAACCCGGCAAGGCCGTCTTCGACGCCAAGCTCCTTGCGGCGGGCGTCCAGCTTTTTCGCCTGCTCTTCGAGCCACTCGGCGGCGCGCGCCTGAAGCTCTTCGGCGGTCTCTTCATCAAGGCCGTCGATCTCTGTCAGGTCGTCGATTTCGACATAGGCAAGTTCTTCGATCTTGGCGAAGCCTTCCGAAACCAGCAGGCCGGCCATCATATCGTCAACGTCGAGCGCCTCCATGAACAGTTCGGAACGTACACGGAATTCTTCCTGGCGTTTGGCGCTTTCTTCTTCCTCGGTCATGATGTCGATTTCATAGCCGGTAAGCTGAGAGGCGAGGCGCACGTTCTGACCGCGCCGGCCGATGGCCAGCGACAATTGCTCGTCGGGCACCACGACCTCGATGCGGTCAAGTTCTTCGTCAAGCACGACCTTTGCGACTTCCGCCGGGGCCAGCGCGTTGACGACAAAGGTCGCGGGGTCGGGCGACCATGGCACGATGTCGATTTTCTCGCCGCCAAGCTCGTTGACGACCGCCTGAACGCGGCTGCCGCGCATGCCGACGCAGGCGCCGACCGGGTCGATGCCGCCGTCGTTCGACATCACGCCGATCTTGGCGCGGCTGCCCGGATCTCGGGCGACCGCCTTGATCTCGATGACGCCGTCGTAAACTTCCGGCACTTCCTGTTCGAACAGCTTGGCCATGAATTGCGGGTGCGAACGCGACAGGAATATCTGAGGCCCGCGCGGTTCGCGCCGCACGTCCATGATATAGGCGCGAACGCGGTCGCCATTGCGATAGGCCTCGCGCGGCAATTGCTGGTCGCGGCGCACCACCGCTTCGGTGCGGCCAAGATCGACAATGACGTGGCCGTATTCGACACGTTTGACGATGCCGTTGACGATTTCGCCGATACGGTCTTTATAATCTGCATACTGACGGTCGCGTTCGGCCTCGCGAACCTTCTGGGTGATCACCTGCTTGGCCGACATCGCCGCAACGCGGCCGAAATCGATCGGGGGCAGCGGCTCCGATATGAACGCCCCGATCTCGGCGGCGGGGTTTTTTTGCAGCGCTTCCTTCAGGGTGATCTGGGTGGAATCGTTTTCAATCTCTTCGACGACTAGGAGATGGCGCCACAGGCGGGTTTCGCCGGTCGCTGGATTGATTTCGGCTTTGACGTCCGTTTCGTGGCCGTAACGCGAGCGCGCGGCGCGCGCCAGCGCGTCCTCCATCGCTTCGATCACGAGCGCGCGATCGATTGATTTTTCACGCGCGACCGCGTCGGCGATCTGAATGAGCTCAAGCCGGTTCGCACTAACGGCGTTCATTGAGGGTCTCCACCTTCATCATCTGACTGCTCCTTGGTCATCATTTTTTGCGCATCCTTGGCGGCCTTCAGGCTTTCGCGGATGAGCTGGTCGGATAGTACAAGCTTTGCGCTGCGCACCCATGCAAAGGGGATGAGTGCGGTCTCTTCATCGTCGTCAATGTCGAGGCAGATATTGTCGCCTTCGACGCCGGCGAGGACGCCTTTGAATTTTTTACGCCCCTCGACCATGCGGTCGAGTTCAATCTTGCATTCATAGCCCTGCCAGTCGTGAAAGTCTTTAAGACGCACGAGCGGGCGGTCGATGCCGGGCGAGGAAACCTCCAGCCGGTAATTGCCGTCAATCGGGTCGGCTTCGTCGAGCAGCGGCGACAGCGCGCGCGACAGCGTGGCGCAATCTTCCGCAGACATGGTCTTGTCAGACCGCTCGGCCATGATCTGAAGGGTTTTGCGCTCGTTGCCAGTCACGCGCACGCGCACCAGTTCAAACCCGGCGGCGGCGACCGCGGGCGAAACCAGTTCTGCAAGGCGCTCTTCCAGTACGGACATCAGCGAAGTACTCTTGGGCATATTGGCCCTGGGAACAGGGTCGACAGGCGAAGGCGGAACAAAAAAGCGGGCCCCGGCGGGGCCCGCTTTCGAATTTTCGATAGCGTTTGAGTGCTGATATAGGGCGCCGGGACGCAAATGTCACGCGCAAACGGCGTTGGTTAACGACGCCTAGGATTCCCCGCGCCGCGGCGCTAAGCTGGGCCGGGGTAAGGGTGTGCGCCGCGCCGCCGGGGAGCGCGCGGCAAATAGGGGTAAAATCGATGATTGGAAGGCTTTTCGCCATCATAGTTGGCGTTGGGGTGGCGGTCGCCGGTTCGCAGGGGCCGGGCTTTACGCTGCAATACATGCAGAACCTGACCGGCCGTATCGACGAATTACGCCCGATTGTTGAGCAGTTCGACGCCGATGTCGGTCGATACGGCTATACACGGCAGGCCGCCATGGCTGAGTGCCTGACGGCAGACGGCTTGCTTGATGCGCTTTGTTCCAGCTACGAAACAGTTGTCGCCCGTTATGAAGAGTTAAGCGCGCATTATAACGAGCTGACCGCCGCCAGCGATTATGTGCGTCCGCTGGTGCTCGCCAAATCGTTCAAGCGCGATATCGCCGATTCCGTCTATGAAGAGTTCGCGCCGGCGATGCCGGTGACCCCGGTCGGCCTTGCTTATGCCGGCGGCGGCTTCATCGTCGGCTGGGGCCTTTTGTCCTTCGTGTTTGGCCTTCTGGGCTCGATGTTCGGCGGCAGGCGCTACGCGTAAGGGGCGCAGGCCGGTTTGAGCCCTCCGGTTAAGGCCGGTTCGTCCACCCAAGCGGGCCGGCCGTCGCCACGGTTTTGAAATTGGCGCAGGAAAGGTCTGCGCCGAGTCGCGCCGAAAGCCGGGCGAGATCGGCGTTGAATATATCCTCCAGCCGCGCTGCGGCGCCCGGCGACAATTGCGGCCGCTCGCGCATCTGCAAGTTCGATTTGACGCGGTCACGCAGGGATTTCGGCACGAGTCTGCGCCTGAAAAACGTCGCGACGGGGTTGCCGACAATCAGCGAATAGCCGGGGAATTTCCTGATGCGCTCGGCGGAGACGTTCTGCGCGCTTTGATCTTCTTTCCAGGCGACATCGCCCTTTGCGCCCAGAAACGCCGCGATGCGTTTCAGTTCGGCGTCCGGCGCCGCCGTCATTCTCTCAAAGACGACCGGCAGCACGCGCTCCTTGCCGAAGCGTGCAACGAAGGGTTCGAGCTGAAAAGCGTAGCGCGAATACTCGACGAGTTCCGGATGCTCCTCGATCGCCGTATCGAGCGGGCATTTGATGACCCCTTGCGTCCACTCATGAATGTAATGCGAGACGAGCCGGTCGACGGGATGGCGCATCACATAGATGAATTTCGCATCCGGGATCAGCGCGGCCAGGCGCTCAATCGTTTTCGGATAGGTCGGCAGTTTCGTGTAATGGGTCGACGACTCGCCTCTGAGGACGCCGGCCGGCGCCTCGGCGAACAGGCCGCGATACCACGCCTCGCCCCTTGCGTAGACATCATCGTCGGAAAAGAAATTCGGCTCTTTCGGCTCGCTCATGAAAAAGCCCGGCTGCGCGGCGAGTTGCGCGTGCAGGGTCGAGGTGCCGCATTTCATGGCGCCGATGATGACAAAATCCGGAAGGCTCATTTCAATCTCGTTTTGGCGCATGTCGGTCGCCCATCTGGTCGCGCCAGTTCAGCCAGTGATCGGCGCCCTGATGTTCGCAGATCAGCGGCGCGGGCTTGCCGAACAGGGCGCGCAAGCGTGCAATCGCGCGCCCTTTCAGCCAGCCGATATTGGCGAGATAAAGACCCAGCGGGCTGTAATTCTTGCGAAAATACCGGGTGCGCGACGCGTAATAATAGGCCGGCGGGCGCTTTTTGGCTTTCAGCGACGATTTCACCGGCGACGAGCCGCCGCGCAGATGCACGACGCGCGCCGACGGATCGTAAAGGCTCGCCCAGCCGGCGCGCTTCATCGCGTGGCAGTAATCGGCGTCCTCGAAATACATGAAGAAGCCCTCGTCCATCAGCCCGGCGTCGTCGATGGCGGCGCGCCGCACCAGCACGCAGGCGAAGCTGACCCAGTCGCTTTCAACCGGTGCGTCCACGACCGCGCGCGGCACGACAAAGCGCGCAAACATTTTGTCGAGCGGACCGGTTTCGGCGGCTGATAAAAATTCTGACATCGGCGATATGAAATGGAAGCAGGAGATTTGCGCGGTTCCGTCCTCGTCTTCGAGGCGCGGGCCGATAATGCCGGCGCGCGGATGGGCGCGCGCAGAAGCAATCAGGCTTTCAAGCGCGCAGGGGCGCACCAGCGCGTCGGAATTGAGCAGCAGGTAAAATTCGGCGTCAATCGCAGCGATGCCGATATTGTTGCCGCCGGAAAAGCCGGTGTTCTCCGGCGAGCGGATCAGCGTGACGCGATTTTTCCAATTCGCACCTACCTCGCTCAAATAGGCGTCGATGGCGTCGGCCGAACCGTCATCGGAAAAATTGTCGACGATGACCGCGCGTGCGTCATTGCCGGCAAGCTGCGGCCCGAGCGCGTCGATACAGCGGCGCACCAGATCCGGCGTGCGGTAATTGATGATGACGACGCCAAGCGTCGCCGTCATTTTCTCATCTGTGTGGTGTTCGTCCGCCATCATTCCCGCAAGGTCCGCCGCTGCGAGAACGCCCCGTTCGGTCATGAATTGCAAGCCTGTACAAACTTCATGCCGTCCGTCATGGCGTTCGGTGGGGGACAAGCGCCGCAAAATCGACCAACGTCGGATCGGGCAATTGGCTGCCGCGGACGTTTTTCAGCGCCGTCCATATAATCTCGCGCTGACCGGGGCGCCTTTTCTCCCACGCGTCGAGCAGGCGCCCCATCGCCTGGCGCTGCAAGCCGTCCTGGCTGCCGCACAGATCGCAGGGAATGATCGGGAACGCCATTGCCGCGGCGAATTTGGCGATGTCATCCTCCGCGCAATCGATGAGCGGCCGCAGGGTCAGCAGATCGCCCTCGTCATTGACCAGTTTCGGCGCCATCGCCGCCAGACGCCCGCCGTGGAGCAAATTCATCAGGAAGGTCTCAAGCGCGTCGTCGCGATGATGGCCGAGAACGATGGCGTCGCAGTTTTCTTCGCGTGCGATCCGGTAAAGATGGCCGCGCCGCAACCGCGAGCATAACGAGCAATAGGTTTTGCCTTCGGGAATTTTGTCGGTGACGATTGAATAGGTGTCGCGGCGTTCGATGCGCCGCGCGACGCCAAGACGGTCAAGATATTCCGGCAGGATATGCGACGGGAAACCGGGTTGCCCCTGATCGAGATTGCAGGCGAGAATGTTGACATCGATCATTCCCTGCGCCTTGAGATCAAGCAGCACCGCCAGCAGCGTATAACTGTCCTTGCCGCCCGACAGGCAGACCAGCCAGCGCGGGCGTGCAACGCCGCCGGTCATTGCATAGCGCGTGATCGCGTCCAGCGCCTGCCGGCACAATCGCTTGCGCATTTTGCGGAAGGAAACGCTGTCTGGCGCATCGGCATAGAGCCTCGCCAATGCGGCGGGCTCGGAAAGGGCGAGATCGTCAGCCATGGTGCACGCTTTCGAAATGGGCGTTCCCGAAAGAAACGAACGCCGGTCATATCCTGTCGACGCCGCCAAGGTTTATAGTCGCTGGAAAATCAGATAGGCGGGCGGGCGCCCTTCGCGAATGGCTTTGGCCTCATAGCGGGTCTGCGGCCAGTCGTCTGGGCGCACGCGCCAGTCGTCAGCACGCTTGGCGGTCCATTCGAATTGATCTGTATGCTGCGCGTGCATCAGCGTCCAGCGCACATAATCGGGAATATCCGAGGCGACGCGCAATTGCGATCCGGGCCGCAACAGCCGGGCCGCCTGTTCAAAAAACCACGGCGAAATCATCCGCCGTTTGAAATGGCGCTTCTTCGGCCATGGATCGGGGTGCAAAACGAAAATGCGCGACAGCGACGCGTCGGGCAGGGCCTCAATCATCGGGCGCGCATCGCCATGCAGCACGCGCACATTACCGAGCCCCTGATCGTCAACCTGCGTCAACAGCTTGCCGACGCCGTTGATGAACGGCTCTGCGCCAATCATCCCGGTCTGCGGGTGACGCGCCGCCTGCCAGGCGAGATGCTCGCCGCCGCCGAACCCGACTTCAAGCCAGATATCGTGCTTTCCGGGGAAAAGCGCAGCGAGATCAATCGCTCCCGCCGCGCCGTCAGGCATGGCGATTTTCGGCAGCAAGTCATCGATCAAACGCGCCTGACGCGGCTTTAACGGCTTGCCTTTCTGGCGTCCGTATAGCTGAGAGATATAGGTGTCGGCGGCGGTCATGGCGTCGGTGAGCGTTGTCTTTAAGCAGCGTGCTGCGCCCTTCATACATTAAGCGCCGATAGTCAACGCCCCATGCGGCCGATACGGGCCGGATCTACGGTTTTGGACAGGGGGCCTCACGCGATCCCGTCAGGGAAACCCACGCCGGCGCGAGTATGGCCGTGACACGCCTGGGGGCGCGCAGAACTTCAAAATCATTGACTGGTCCGACATCTGCGAAGCGCTCGGTTTTTAGTTCTGCGTCGCCGAGAAAAAAGCCCCGCGAAGCGGGGCTTTTAAATGAGTCGATGAAGTCAGTTTCAATCAGGCATTGGGCGCAGCGGCTTTCACCGCGTCAGAAACATAGGCTTCGAACTTGGCGAAATTCTCGACAAACATGCCGGCGAGTTTCGCCGCCTGCGCGTCATAGGCGGCCTTGTCGGCCCAGGTGTCGCGCGGGTTGAGGATTTTGGCGTCAACGCCCGGCACGGCCGTTGGCGCTTCAAAGCCGAAGACTTCATCCTTGCGCATCGGCGCTGAATTCAGCGAGCCGTCAAGCGCCGCGCCAAGCAGCGCGCGGGTCGCCTTGATCGGCATGCGTGAGCCGACGCCGTACGGCCCGCCGGTCCAGCCGGTGTTGACCAGCCAGCATGAGACCGAGTGCCGGGCGATCAGATCGCCGAGAAGTTTTCCGTATTCGGACGGATGGCGCGGCATGAACGGCGCGCCGAAGCATGTCGAAAACGTCGCCTCGGGCTCATCGCCAAGACCCTTTTCGGTGCCGGCGACCTTCGCGGTATAGCCCGACAGGAACAGATACATCGCCTGTTCCGGCGTCAGGCGTGCGATTGGCGGCAACACGCCAAACGCGTCCGCCGATAGCATGATGATGTTTTTCGGATGCGTTGTGCGCCCGGTTTCCGAGGCGTTGGGGATATAGTGGATCGGATAGGCGCCGCGCGAATTTTCCGCCAGCGTCGCATCGTCAAGATCGAGCGCGCGGGTCTGCGGGTCCATCACGACGTTTTCCAGAACCGTTCCGAAACGCCTGGTTGTTGCGAAAATCTCCGGCTCGGCGTCCGCCGACAGCCTGATCATCTTGGCGTAGCAGCCGCCTTCGAAATTGAACAAACCGTTGGGCGACCAGCCATGTTCGTCATCGCCGATCAGCACCCGGTCGGGGTCGGCCGACAGCGTGGTT
Source organism: Parvularculaceae bacterium (assembly GCA_041398145.1). Taxonomy (GTDB): domain Bacteria; phylum Pseudomonadota; class Alphaproteobacteria; order Caulobacterales; family Parvularculaceae; genus Amphiplicatus. The sequence continues at coordinate 43,351 of JAWKVF010000007.1, forward strand.
TTGCCGGTGCCGGAAAGCCCGAAAAAGATCGCGGAGTCTTGCTTGTCGCCGACATTGACCGAGCAGTGCATCGGCATCACGCCATTTTCCGGCAGCAGGAAGTTCAAGATCGTGAACACCGACTTTTTCATCTCGCCGGCGTAGGAGGTGCCGCCGATCAGCACCATGCGTTTGACGAAGTCGACAGCGATGACCGTCTTGCTGCGACAGCCGTGACGTGCCGGATCGGCTTCAAAACCGGGCAGGTCGACAATGGTGAAATCCGGCGCCTTGCCGGTTACAAACCCGCGCTCGGCCAGCGGCGGGCGCACTAAAAGGTGCTGGATGAACAAAGAGTGCCAGGCAAGTTCGGTGAACACCCGGACCTTGATGTGATGTTGCTTGTCGGCCCCGCCTTTCAGGTCCTGCGCGAACAGGCTTTGCCCGGCGGCGTAATCCAGCATGTCCTGATGCAGGACATCGAAATGCGCCGGGGTCATCGCCTTGTTGGCGTCCCACCAGATTTTCGACTCGATTTCCGGGTGGCGCACCACGAACTTGTCCTGCGCCGAGCGTCCGGTGTGCTCGCCGGTCTTGACCACCAGGGGCCCGTCAGCGGCGATTTCGCCCTCGTTACGCGCGACGGCGAGCTGGAAATACCCGGCCGCAGTCAGATTGCGAAGCGCCGCCGGGGCGGCGTCTTCAAACGACGAAAGGGCGGCCGGCGCCGCCTTCAGATTTGCAGTCATTAAGGGGCCTCCCGAGACGCCTTTACCCAACGCACGCCACGCACGTGCGCCTTTCTGGGTGGCTCATAATCCAAAAACCGGACCAGTGCGACTCCTGCAGCCTTAAACGAGTTGTCCGGGCTAAAATGCGCATAATGTGCGCCTTGATTGGTCGTGAATGGCATGCGACACCAGCGTCCTGGTTAACAAGGAGGAGACGCATGCGTCTTTATGGGATTTTGGCGTCGGGCGCTGCGGCGATGACGCTGCTCGCCGGATGCGGCGGCAAGGATACGGCGACCACGCAGCAAGCGGCGAACGATGCGGCGCAAACATTGGCGGAAGACGCCGCAGCAGTGGCGGCGAGCCTTGATGCGGAAATTACCGCCGAAGACCTCGCCCGCCATATCTCGACGCTTGCGTCAGATGAATATGAGGGCCGCGCTCCGACGACGGCGGGCGGCGAAAAGACCCGTAATTATATCGCGGCCGAATACAAACGCCTCGGGTTCGAGCCGGTGAACGGCGCTTACTTCCAGCAGGCGCCAATGGTTGAATCCCTGGTTGACCCGGAAAAGTCGTCGCTGGTGATTAATGTCAACGGCGCCGAACGCCCGCTCGCCTACAAGACCGACGCGGTCTGGGGCACCAAGCAGGTGCAGCCGGAAGTCAAGTTCGAAAACAGCGACATGGTGTTCGTCGGCTATGGCATCGTCGCGCCGGAATATGGCTGGAACGATTACGCAGGGATCGATCCCAAGGGCAAGACCGTCGTTATGCTGATTAACGATCCGGGTTTCGCGACGCAGGACCCCGATCTCTTCAACGGCAATGCGATGACCTATTACGGCCGATGGACCTATAAATACGAAGAAGCGGCCCGTCAGGGCGCAGCGGCGGCGATCATCATTCACGACACTGCGCCGGCGGCCTATGGCTGGAACGTTGTCGAGGGATCATGGTCAGGCCCGCAGATCGACCTGCAACGCAGCGACGACGGCATGAGCCGCGCAAAAATGGAAGCATGGATCACCAATGACGTCGCCCGCGAGCTGATGATCGCGGCCGGGCTTGACCTCGACGCTTTACAGGATGCGGCCAAGACGCCGGGCTTTACGCCGGTTGCAATGACCGGCCTCACCGCGTCGGGCGATATCGTCCAAACCCTCAAGCGGTCGGAAGACGCCAATGTCGTCGGCGTGTTGCCGGGGACGGAAGCGCCGGACGAATACGTCCTTTACATGGGCCATTGGGACCATCTCGGCGTTAACCCGACTGCGGAAGGCGATGATAAAATCTACAATGGCGCCGTTGACAACGCGACCGGCGTCGCCGCGATTTTGGAAATCGGCGAAAAATTCGCCGCCGGCGAACGCCCGCGCCGTTCGATCCTGCTGGCGGCGGTGACGGCGGAGGAATCCGGCCTGCTCGGCTCGGCGTATTTTGCCGAAAACCCGCCTGTGCCGCTCAAGAATATCGTCGGCGGCATAAATATCGATGCGATGATGCCGACGCCGCCGGCCAAAGACATTGTCGTCGTAGGCTATGGCGCGTCAGAGCTTGAAGACTTGTTGAAGACCGCCGCCGATGCTGAAGGCCGCTATCTGAAGGCCGACCCGGAGCCGGAAAAGGGGTATTTCTATCGCTCTGACCACATCTCGCTCGCCAAGAAGGGCGTGCCCATGCTTTACGCCGACGGCGGGTTCGACCTCGTCGACGGAGGTGAGGCGGCGGGCGAAGCCTTTGGCGCCGACTATACAGCCAACCGCTATCATCAGCCCTCGGACGAGTATTCCGAAGACTGGGATCTTACCGGCATGGTCGAGATGGTCGACATTCTTTATGAAGTCGGCGAGGAAATGGCCGATTCCGACATTTGGCCGAACTGGTATGACGGCAATGAATTCCGGTCGCTGCGCGACGCTCAGCGCGCTGAGGAATAAAAAAATCGATTGGGGCGCACTCGGGGAGTGCGGTCCCTGACCCAAAATGAGACAGCGCCGGCTCAACCCGGCGCTGTTTTTATTTGCCGCAATTTTTTTCACAATTGCTAGCGCGGTGTTAACACCTGGCGGTCAATAAAGATCGGGCTATGGAAACCGTGTACGATTTCATGTCGGTAAGCCTGTTCATCGCGACAGCGGGGATATTCTTCTATCGCTATCGCAATGAGAATCCGCCGCTTGCGCCCTACATGCTGATTTCGCTGGTGTGCGCGGCGTCGAACTGGCTCGGCAATAATGGCGGCGGCGTCGGCGCGATCCTGCTGCTCATCGCCGCCTCGTTTTACCTGCTTTACATCGCGGGCACGCCTTACGCCGAAGACGGCGAAGCGCCAAAACCGAGGTAGGCCGCTGACACGCGCCGCCGGCGCAACGCCTTCAAGCGTGCGGCGACGGCCCAAAATCCCATAATCATCAACAGCCAGACCGCCGGCTCCGGCGTCGGCGCGGTGACCGTCGTCACCTGTCCGTTGACGTCGACATAATCGACCTGTGCGCCCGTTGCGCCCTTGGTCTGGCGTGTCGTCGTAATCTGGATGAAATCGCAGCCGCCGAATGCGCTGCAGCCTTTCTGGAACAGATTGCCGGTGCTGAGCGAGCCGCCGGCGTTGACGCTTTTTGAGTTAACGTAGATCGGCGAGCCGCCGTTCCAGACGCCAAAACTGATGGTCAATCGCGCTTTGCCGGTCGGCGGCGCCAGGGTAAAGATCGACACCGAGTCGGTTTTTGAAACGCCAAATGGCTGCGAAAATATCAGGCCGATCCATTCACCCAGTGTGACCAGCGGGCCGTCATTGTCGCCGGCGGTCGATAGCGTCGTCAGATCGTTCGCGCCAGGCGGCGTCGACGAGACGAATGTCGCGGTCGCCGCAGACGCCGCAGGCGAAAACCAAATCGCGCACGCGCCGACGAGCGCCGCAAGGTGCGGGCGAAAGCCGGGTCCCCTGCGGTTGCTTCGCCTCATTTCTTTCTTTGCCGTTCAGGGAACAGAAAGTTTCCCTTGTTTTAATCGCCTCCGAATTCTGGGCTGGCTGGATTAACCCGGGCTTAAAAAGTGAAAAACATCGATTGCGACCGGGGGGGCGCAGGCGCGCGCATTCATGCCCCAGCGCCGACGCTGGTATGGTTAACTGCGATTAACCGCTTTTGCCTGAACGGCGGAGGCGGATGATGAGCACGCATCCTCCGCGCAAGGTGTTGATGATTGTCGAGAACCTGCCGGTGCCGTTTGACCGCCGTGTCTGGGCGGAGGCGACGACGCTGACCGACGCCGGCTATCAGGTCAGCATAATCTCGCCGAAGCTGCGCGGCTATGACGCCGCCTATGAAGAGATCGACGGCGTTCACATCTATCGCCATAAGCTGACCGAGGCGGGCTCGTCTGCGGCCGGGTATGTTCGCGAATATTATGGTGCGTTGTGGAACCAGTTGCGGCTGGCGTTCAAAGTGCGGCGCGAGCGCGGTTTCGACGTCATTCACGCCTGCAACCCGCCTGACCTCATTTTCATCGTTGCCGCGCTGTTCAAGCTGGCGTTCGGCGTGAAATTCGTCTTCGATCATCACGATCTGTGCCCTGAGCTCTTTGAGGCGAAGTACGGCCGCAAGGGACTTTTCTATAATGCGCTGTTGATGTTCGAGCGGATGACGTTCGCGCTCGCCGATATTTCGATCGCCACCAATGACTCGTATCGCGAGATCGCGGTGACGCGTGGCGGCATGGACCCCAAAGACGTGTTCGTTGTGCGCTCCGGCCCCCGCCTTGACCGTATCAGGATCGGCCTGCCCGATCCGCAACATAAAAAAGGCTTCGACTATCTGATCGGTTATGTCGGCGTCATCGGTAAGCAGGAAGGTCTCAATCTGTTGGTGGAAGCCGCCGATCAATTGGTGCGCCGGCTCGGCCGCGCCGACGCGCATTTCGCCATTATCGGCGATGGTCCTGAGCGTCAGGCGATTGTCGATCTCGTTCAGGAAAAAGGGCTTGAACGATATTTCACCTTTTACGGGCGCGTCCCTGACGCGGTGTTCTTGAGCGTACTCAACACCGCCGACATGTGCGTCAACGCGGATGTTCACTGCGCGATGAACGACAAGTCGACGATGAACAAGATTCTCGAATACATGGCGCTGAAGAAGCCGATCGTGCAGTTCGACCTGACCGAGGGGCGGCGTTCGGCGGGCGCCGCATCGCTCTACGCGCGGGCCAATAACCCGTCGGATTTCGCCGCGAAAATCGACCGTTTGCTTGGCGATCCGGCGCTGCGTCGCGAGATGGGTGAAATCGGCCGTGAACGAATCGTCAGCCGGTTTTCCTGGGCGCATTCGGCGCCGGTGCTGCTGCGCGCCTATGGACGTGTGTACAGCGCCAGGAAGCGGCAGCCCGCCTCGCTCGCACGGCCCGCCGCGACAGGTACAGGGCGATGAATCCGACGTGCGCCATTGCCGCCAGTATTATCGTGCCGCATTTTGATCAATGCGAGCTGCTGGCGCGCTGCCTTGAAAGTCTTGAGGCGCAGACTTGGCCGCGCGCCAATTACGAAATCATCGTCGCAGACAATGATACGCCAGGCGGCGTTGCTGAAATCGCCGCGCTTTTCCCGGATGTTATTTTCCTGACAGAGAAAACACGCGGTGCGGCGGCTGCGCGGAACGCCGCGATGGCGCGCGCGCGCGGCGACGTCTTCGCCTTCACCGACGCCGATTGCATCGCCGCACCGGATTGGCTGGCGTGTGGGATCGACGCGCTGAACAAAACAGAAATGGCCGGCGGCGCCGTTAACGTCACGGTAAGGAATGAGTTGGCGATGTCGCCGGAAGAGGCGTTCGAGCGGGTGTTCGCCTTTCGTCAACGCCGTTATATTGAGCAAAAGAACTTCGCTGTGACCGCCAACCTGTTTGTGTGCGCTGATGTGGCGCGGCGGATCGGCGTGTTTGTCAACGGCGTCTCAGAAGATGTCGACTGGTGCCGTCGCGGCCGCGCGCTAGGGTTTCATTTAGCATTTAACGATAAATCAATCGTGAGCCACCCGGCGCGCCGGAACTGGACCGAGCTTTCCCGTAAATGGGACAGAATGGTTGCGGAACGCTGGAGCGGCTTTGGAGGGCGCAGTCCTTTCCGCCAGTGGGCCTGGGCGGGATTGGCTGTCGCAACGGCGCTTTCCGTCGCGCCGCACATGGTGAGGATTTTCGCCAGCGCCGAGCTTTCGGCGTGGCGCGACCGCATCGCGGCGACGGGTGTGCTGGCGCGAATTCGCTGGCGACGCGCAGGGCGCATGCTGTCCCTGCTACGCGCGGGCTGAATTGCTTCCCATACGAATTGAAAGGACGCAAAGACTGATGCATATCGTCCAGATTTACGCCGCCCGCCTGGCGGCCGCCTTGTGCCTTGTAGCGGCGTCCTTGCCTGTTCACGCCGCCGCAGCCGACGCCAAGTCCGCGGCGTCGGGCAAAACTCAGGTGGTCGCGCGCGCCGCCGGCAAGGAAATCACCTTAAGCGATCTTCGCCTTGAAATGACGCGTCTTGGTCTGTCGCCCGTTGATCCTGACGCCGAGCGTGTGGCGATGGAAAGTCTGTTGAACCGCACGCTGCTGGCCAAAGCTGCGCGTGACGCCAACCTTCACCGAAAGCCAGAAGCGATGGCGCGCATGTACGCGGCGCAGGACCAGGCGCTCGCCGATCTTTATCTTGCGACAGCCAGCCAGCCGGCTGAGCCGACGCGCCAGGAAGTCGATGATTTTATCGCCGCCAATCCGACGCTGTTCGCCGCCCGCCGCGCCTATGACTTTGACGTGCTGACGCTTGAGACCGCAAATTTCGACGAGGCGGTGTTGACGCCGCTGTTCGACAAGGAAGCTGATTTTGCGCGGCTTCGCGCCGTCCTCGACAAGGCTAAAGCGCCTTATACGCTCGGGTTCGTGTCGCAATCGGGCGCGGCGTTTCCGGCCCCAATCCGTGAACAGCTTGGGTCTTACGGCGTCAAAGACAACATCGTCCTGCGCGGGGATACGCACACGCAGATCATGAAAATTACCGCGGTGCGCAATGACGCCGACGATAGCGCGTCATGGGGCGCGCTGGCGCGGCGGTTGTTGCTGGAAGATGGCGCCCGGATCCGCGCGCAAGCTCTTGTCGAGCGGCTGAAAAAAGCCGGCGGCGTCGCTTATTACCGACCGAGCGTGACGCCGAAACTGCAAGACACTGCAAGCGTGGCGGAATAATTATGGGCGTGCTCGACTTTCTCCTTGTCGCCAGAATGCGCCGGCTGATAATCGGCTGGGCGATGATGGTCGGACTTGGTGTTGCGCTGGCGCTTGGCGTCGTCTTGCCGACAAAATATGAATCTGTCGCCAAAGTGCAAGTCGATTCAATTCAGCGTAATGACCTTACCGGCCTCGTTGAACCGCGCGTTCGTGTCGCTGAATATCTCGGCCAGCAGGCGGCGGTGGCGGCGAGTCGCGTCGTTGCGCTAAAAGTCATCGACATGCTGGTCGCCGACGGCGCATTGGTGTTGTCGGATTATGAAACTCGCTGGCGCAAGGAAACCGGCGGCGAACTTGTCGCCGGTAACGACAAGCGGTTGTGGGCCGCTGACGAATTGCTGCGCGATCTCCAGATCACCGCGAATGATATTGAAAGCACGCTTGAGCTTTCATATCGCGCTGAAGATCCGGCGCAGGCTGCTCGTATCGTGAATGCGTTTGCAAGCGCCTATATGGAAACCATCGCCGACAAGAAGCAGCGCCAGTTTTCAAGAAAAGCCGCCAGCTTTTCCGATGAAACGCGTTCGCTCGCTGATGACGTCAACCGCGCGCAGGACGAGCTTGCCGCCTATCGTGAAGAATCCGGTATATTGCCGCTCGGGGTTCAGAAGATTGAAGCGGCCGAGGTTGAATATGCGGCGCTGACTGCGCGTCTCGCCGAGGCGCGCGCCGATGAGGCCGAGGCGTTGTCGCTGTTGCGACAGGCGCAAACGACCCCGCGCGGCCAGTTGGTGAACTTTCCGTTGCCTGATGACGCGATCCCGGGCCGACAGGCGCAGATGCGGCTGGCGGCGGTCACCGCGACCCTGTCGCGCATCGCCGACCGCTTTGGTCCGCAATATCCCGATTATATCGAAGCGGCGCGCGAGAAGGCCACGCTGGAGCAAAACATCCTGCAGTCGATCATCGATCGCGCCGATTACGCGACCCGCCGGGTCGTTGCGCTTGAGGCGTCGGCCGCGCAGATGAAAGCTGAGCTGACCGAAATGCAGACGATGCGTCAGAAATACGATCTTTTGGAGAACAAGGTTTCGGCCAGTCAGGACACGTACAACCTTGTTGCGACGCGCTCATTGCAGGAAGCGCTTCAAGCGCGGGTCGATTCCATCGACGTGTTCTTGTTGGCGCGCGGGGTGCCGGCGTCAAAGCCCGCGACGCCGCCGTTCTGGATCGTGGTGTTGCTGGGCGTCGCCGCTGGCGCGGCCGTCGGCGCCGGTGTGGCCGTGTTTATCGAACTTTTCGAGGGGCGTGTACGCTCCGCCGCCGCCGTGCGCCAGGCGCTGCGTACGCAAATTACCGGCGAAGTGACGCCGCCGCGCCGCAGGGGCGGCTTTGCGCCAAGAATTTTCATCAGGAAGACAGCATGAGCGCAGCCCCGGATTTAACGCATGTTTCGCGCGCTGAACGCGACCAGCGTCTTGGCGCAACATTGGTGCGCATGGGCAAACTTGACGGCGAGGCGATCAACAGGATTGTCGAAGCGCAGCGGCGAATGAAGGCGCCATTTGCTTCGGCCGCTTCACGGCTTGGCCTTGTCAGCAAGGAAGATTTACATACCGCGCTCGGCGTTCAGCACGGGTTTTTGCGTATCGACGAGACGGAGGGCAAGCTTCCCAAGGCGATGTTGACGGTGCGCCGGCCGGCCTCGCCTGAGGCAGCGCAGTTCCGCGCGATGCGCGCGCGCATGCTGACGTCGAAAAACCGCGATGACGTGAAGGCGTTTGCGATTGCGTCGAATACGACAAGCCGCGAGTCTGATTACGTGGCGCTAAATCTCGCCGCCAGTTTCGCACAGTTGAAAAAACGCGTGCTGCTCGTCGATACCGATATGCGCGCGCCGCGCCTTGCGCGATATTTTTCGATGCCGGCGGGGCCGGGCCTTCGCGATGTGTTGGGGGCGGGCATCGACATTCGCAATGCGATTCGTGCTTCTATCGTTTCCAATCTCAGCGTGCTGACGGCTGGCGAAGGCGCTGGCGACGCTGACGACCTTCTTGCTGGCGATTTGCTTCGGCTCAGCGTTGAGTATTTGCGCTGCGCTTATGACAATGTCATCTACCTGACGACGCCCTTCGGCGCATCGACGGACGCGCAATTTGTCTGGTCGACGGTTGGTAATGTTATGGTGGTGACCCGCCGTAATGAAGATCGCATGGCGCAGTTGAAATCGCTGCATGGCGCGCTGCGGCAGGTCGATGCCAATATTATCGGCGCGGCGCTCGCCGGATAGGCGCGCGATGTCAGCGCCCGCTCAAACCGCTCACTCCAGTCTCAAGCAGGCGCCGCTCGCCGGCGCAGTGTTCTGCCTTGGCTGGCTGGTGCTGTATCTGCCGGCTTACCTCGATTTTGCAGACAGCGCCTGGCGGCGCGCTGAAAACGGGCATGTGCTGTTCATCATGGCGGTGATCGCCGGCGCCGCCGGGGCGCGCCTCGCTGCGGGCGGAATTGTCGTCACGAAAAATCTCATGGCGCAGGTGGCGGGGCTCGCCTCGCTTGGTTTTGGCCTCGGCGCGTTTGCCATCGGCCGCGCCGCGGAAGCGGAAGTTATCACTTCCGCCTCGCAGGCGCCGGTCGCGCTCGGCGTCGTCCTGATCCTGTTTGGATGGCGCGGCGTATTGCGCCTGTGGTTTTCGCTGGCGATGATTTTTTATCTCATCATCTGGCCGGGCTGGCTGCTCGACGGGTTGACTGCGCCGTTAAAAATGCTGGTCTCGCAATTGGTCGCCAACGGGCTGCACGCCGCTGGCCTGCCGGTTGCTCATGCCGGCGCCGTGATCGCCGCCGGGCCATATCATTTACTGGTCGCCGATGCGTGTTCTGGCCTCAACTCGCTGATTGCGCTGACCTCAGTCGGCGCGATTTATCTTTATGCGGCAAAGCATGGCGACTGGCGGGTTAACGCCGTCGTCATCGCCAGTCTGGCGCCAATTGCAATTCTCGCCAATATGCTGCGCGTCACGATCCTTGTGCTGATTACCTTTTGTTTCGGCTATGATGCGGGGCAGGGATTCCTTCATGACGGCGCTGGACTTGTCATGTTCGCCGCGGCGCTCGCAACCGTTTTTGCAGTTGACGCTCTCGCCATGTGGGCGTTCTCGATATCGGCAAAGGAGCGGCGGTCATGAGCGCGCTGCTGCCGCGGACGATTTTTGTTTCACTGCTGCTTGTCTTCGCTTCCCTGGCGACGGCGCGGCTTGAGCCGGTTGCGCCTGCGGCGATTGTCGCGCCCGATATCGACGCGTTGTTGCCAGACGAATTCGGCGTTTGGCGGCGCATCGCGCTCTCTGATGCCGTGTTGCCGCAGGATATCGAGCTTGGCCCCGGCGAGGCGGTTTCATATCGCGCTTATGCGGATGATCTTGGCCGGGTCGTAACGCTTGTCGCTGCTTATGGGCCGCCGCTTGGCGATTCGGTTCGCCTGCACCGGCCGGAAAGCTGTTACGTCGCGCAAGGGTTCACGATCCTTGAGCGAAGCGAAGAGCAACTGCTTCTCAATGCGCGCCTGCGCCCGGTGGTGCATCTGTCGACGCAAAGCCCGTCTCGCCGCGAGGCGGTAAGCTATTGGCTGCGCAGCGGGCCGGCGTTCACCACAGACGCGGCGCAAAGTCAGTGGGCGGCGTTATTCAAGCGCCAGACCGCGCCGCTCGACGGGGCGCTGGTTCGCGTCTCGACGGTTTCAGGCCGACGCCCGGCGTTTGAGGTTCATAATAATTTTCTCGAAGCGTTTTCCGGCGCGCTCACGCCCATGGGGCGGCGCGTCTTGTTGGGCGAGGGCGGCGCATGACCGGCGCGCGCCGCTTCGGCGCTGTCATCGTCAATTATAATTGCGCGCCGCTGGCCCTCGACGCCGCGCTCAGTTTTCTCGGCGCCGGCGGCGCCAAAGCGGTGGTCGTCGATAACGCTTCGACCGATGACAGCGTCGTCTATCTGCGGCGCATCCTGTCGGGCGCAGAACGCCATGCGCCGGTTGCGCCGCGCGATCCGCTTGCCGGCGGCGAGGTTGTTTTCGCCGATCCGGCGTCTGTTCCGCCGGGCGCGTTGACGCTGATGCCGGCGCGAAAAAATGGCGGCTTTGCCTATGGATCGAATATTGGCCTGCGGGCGCTGTCGGCGCTTTCAGGCATCGACCGGTTATTGCTGCTTAACCCCGACGCGCTTGTCTCCAGGGGCGCCTTGGCCGCATTTTCGCGCCGGCTCGATGACGCCGCCGCTGGACTTTGCGGCGCAACCGTCGTCGAATTCGATGCGCCGCACAGGGTGCAGGCGTTTGGCGGCGCGTCGTTTAACCGGTTGTCGCTGATCGGGCGCAATCTCGGACAGGGCGAGGACCCGGCATATGCACCGGATAGAAACGTGATCGAGGCGCGTCTTGGCTATCCTCTCGGCGCGGCGATTGCATTGCATAAGGATTACCTGGCGCGCGCCGGTTATCTCGATGAGCGGTATTTTCTTTATTACGAAGAGGTCGACTGGGCGTTCGCCGGCGGATCGGCGTTTCGTCCTGTCTGGGCGCCGGACGCGATCGTTTATCACCGCTATGGCGCGGCGTCGAAAAGCGTCAGGACCGGTCCTGACGCGCCATCGCAAAGGTCGGCTCTTTCCGATTACCACATGGCGCGTTCGCGCAGATTGTTCGCCGCCAAATGGGCGCCGGCTTTGTTCCCGTCCACGATTGCGCTAGGGGCTGCGCAGGCCGCGCGTCGGGCGTTGCGCGGGCGACATGAAAACGCCGCCGCCGTGTTACGCGGCGCCATGCCGGGCAGTTCAAGAACATTCGCCTGATCTGACAAACATGGATGCGCCGGTTTGTCAGTTCGCGCAGCGCCTGCTATCAACGATTGAGATTCCAGCGCCGTCGAAAAATCATGCAAGCCGAACAACAAGAACCGACACCGCAGCCGGAACCGGCGCCCGCCACGCCCGAATCCGATGGAAATGACGGTTTTATGTTGGGCGATGACGGGTCCGCCATTGACGAACTGATCGGCGCGGACGGGTTGAGCGCTCAAATTTCCGACTGGGCCGTCTGGCTGAAACAGAATATGTGGTCGCTCGACAGCGGCGTCCAACTGGCGATTATATTAGCGGCGCTGGTGCCGGCGGCGGTTTTTGGCCCGCAGATCAAAAAGCTGATCATGACCCAGATTGCGCCGCGCGCGCCGTATGGGGCGTTGCGCCGGGCGGCGAATGCGTTTGCGCATATCGCAATGCCGATAGCGCTGTTCCTGATCTGGCAGGCCGCCGTGGTCACGCTCGGCGCCATGGATCACTCGAATGCGATTATCCAGGCGGCGGTGAGCCTGCTGTCGGCGTGGATCATCATCCGTATGGTTACGCTGGTTATCAGATCGCCGTTCTGGTCGCGGGCGGCGTTTTACATGGTCTGGCCGATTGCCGCGCTCGATGCGTTCGGCGTGCTTGACGACGTCATCCGTCAGCTTGATCGCGCCTCGGTGCCGATCGGCCAATCCGATTCCGGTCAGACGATCGAGTTTTCCGCCCTCGATGCTATCCGCACCATCGTAATTTTCATCGCCCTGTTCTGGGTCGCCAATTTTTTCAGCCGGTTTTTGAAAAGCCGCATTTCCGCCGTGGACGAACTGACGCCGTCGTTGCAGGCGCTGCTAATCAAGATACTCGATATTTTGATGCCGGTCGTCGCCTTCCTGCTGGCGTTGCAGATTGTGGGCTTCAACTTCGCCACGCTGGCGATCTTCGGCGGCGCGGTCGGCCTTGGGATCGGTCTCGGGCTTCAAAGCACGATTTCAAACTTTTTCGCCGGCTTTACCCTGATCGCCGACAAATCGATCAAGCCCGGCGACGTGGTCGAGGTCGGACAGACCTTCGGCTGGGTGACGGAAATGAACGCGCGTTACGTGACAGTGCGCACCCGCGACGGCAAATCCCACCTGATTCCGAATGACAAATTCATTGATGATGGGGTCATTAACTGGTCGCATTCCGACCGTATCGTGCGCGTCCACGCCCAGTTTGGCGTCAGCTATGCCCAGACTGATTTGCGCGCTGTCAAAAAAGCGGCGGAAGAAACCGCGCTGACCGTTGATCGGGTGCTGAAGTCGCCTTCGCCGATGTGCAATCTTGTCGAATTCGGCGATAATTCAGTGAATTTCGACCTGCGCTTCTGGATTAACGATCCCGCCAACGGCGTCTCGAACGTCACCAGTCTGGTCATGCTCGCCTTGTGGGAGCGGTTGCACGAAATGGGCGTCGAAATCCCGTTCCCGCAGCGCGATATCCATATAAAATCGCTTCCCGCCGGGTTTTCGATCACCCGCGACGACCCGCCCGCGGCTTAATTTCTTCCGATCCTTTGTCAGCCAGCCCTGTCGGCGCTATAATCATCGGGCTTGGGGCCGTGCGGCGATGCTGTCGTCCACGCGCGGGGGTTTGTGTGAAGGAGATTGTCATGATGAAAAAAATTGCCATGGCGGCGTTAGCGGCGGTGACGTTGGCCGCCTGCGCGTCGTCGACGCCTTATGGCCCGGCGAGCGCGAACAACCCATACGGATTTTCTGAACAGCGCATCGAGCAGAACCGCTATCGGATCGTATTCCGCGGCAATTCATCGACGACGCGCGAGGCGGTCGAAACCTATCTGCTCTATCGCGCCGCCGAGTTGACGCTGCAAAGCGGGTTCGACCACTTCGTTGTCACCGAGCAGGATACCGAGGCGAATACCAGATATTCCTCATCGCCCAATGCCGCGTTCTTCGGACGCTACAGCTATGGGTACGGACCATATTGCTGTGCGTTTCCGTATTACGCCTATGGCTGGGGCTGGGGTTCGCCTTACGATTCGTACGATACGCGTGAAATCACGCGCTATACCGCGATCGCGTTTGTCACCATGCACGCGGGGCCAAAGCCGGCTGATAATCCGCAGGCGTTCGACGCGCGCGACGTGGTCGACAATCTGCGCAGCTATGTCGTCGTCCCGGCGAGCTGATATAGGTTAAACGGCGTGTAGTTTGGCGGCGGGCGGTTGCTCGCCGCCTTCGCGCGTTTCGCCCTTTTCATAGACTGCAACGAAGCCGCGCGGGGTGTGCCGCATGACGATGGCGCGCATGCGGCCAACGTGAATTTGCGTGCCGACCGCCGGTTTTCTAGGCGATTCCACCGACACCCCGTCCACCGACATATCAATAACGCGCACGAACAACGACCCGCCGCTTGGCAGGCGGCAAACCATGCGATGATCGTGCGACGGGTGGCGAGGCGCAGTACGGCGGTCGCCGAGTCCCTCGGCGAAGGCGGGGTTAACCTGCAACATGAGCTGTTCGGTCAACAGCGCGCGTCGGCGACGTGATAAAAGAAACGACAGGGCGAATCCGTCGGGGGTGACGCGGGCGATGCGTCCCTCAATGACATCAAGACCGGATATATACAACACCGCGGCGTCGCCCACGACGACATTGGCCTTAACGCGCACGGCGAGATCGCCAGGCGAGATATTGACGAGACGGCCGTCATATTCGTCGATGCCGTTAACGATCACCCGGGCCGGCAGGTCGAGCGGCACGCGGCGATATCGACGCAATTCCGATTTCTGGTTTTTTCTGGTGAGCACGCTTCCGCAACCCTTGAGCAACAATCCCCAACCTGACGCAATCGTAAGGTGGGATGCTCAAGCCTTTGCTAATACGGCGCCAAAAAATTTAGCGGTCTGGCGCGCAAACCTTAAAAAAACCGGCCAGCCCCGCGCCGGCTTTTGACAAGGCCGACCACTTAGTTAAGGTTCGCGCCGCAGGCGGGGGCGCCGATGATCGCAAGGCGTTTTCCGATCAAGTAGACTCCGGTTGGTCGACGAAAACGCCCAATAAAGTGAATCTTGAGCAAACCCGCGCGCCGGTGCGCGCGGGACTTGCTCCGGGTCTTGAGGGGGTGTCCGGGTTGGACATGTCGATCACAGCCGGCCGCGTGCCTTGCGCCATTTTGGGACAGGCGGCCCCATGAGCGTGGCGCTGACGCTGCTTGGCGCCGCATCCGCGCTCGCGCTGCTTGCCGGCGCGATGGTCGCTGCTGGCGCGCGCCGCCGCAGAAATGAACGCGATCCGTATCTCTGGCTGGAGGAGGTTGAGGGAGAAAACGCCATCGACTGGGTTAAATCCCAAAATGACCGTTCGGTTGCGATATTAGAGGGCGACCGGCGGTATAACGGGTTTCACCGCGCTGCGTTAGAGATCGTCAATTCCACCGAGAGAATCGCTGCGCCGTCGCTGATCGGCGACAAGGTTCGGAATTTCTGGCAAGATGAAAACGCCGTGCGCGGTTTGTGGCGCGAGGCCGAGCTGGATGACTATCTTTCGGGCGCGCCCGCTTGGCGGACCATCTGCGATTTTGACGCCCTGGCGGAATCGGAAAATGAAAACTGGGTTTTTCAGGGCGCCGACTATCTGCCGCCCGGATATCGGACCTGCATGGTGACGTTGTCGCGCGGCGGTTCAGACGCGGCGGTGCGGCGCGAGTTCGACCTTGCGCGCGGCCAGTTCGTTGAAGGCGGATTCATCCTGCCGGAATCGAAAGGCGCGACCGCCTGGCTTGACGCCGATACGTTGCTGGTCGGCATTGATTTCGGCGATGGCGCGCTGACCAGTTCCGGCTATCCGCGCACGACGCGGCTGGTGCGGCGCGGCGCTGATCTCAAAACGTCGCCATTGGTGTTTGAAGGTGAGGAAAGCGACGTCGGCGTGTGGCCGCACACGATACGCCGCAGCGACAAGACTTACGCCTTCATCACCCGCGCGGTGACGTTTTTCGAGTCCGAATTCTACCTGCTTGATGACGCGCGCCAACCGCAAAAGCTGTCATTGCCGCTAAAATCAAGCATCGAAGGCGTTTATGACGGCATGATCGTCGCCACGCTGCAACAGGACTGGCGCTGGCGCGGGGCGTCTTTTAAATCCGGCGATGTGATCGCGCTCGATCCGCGCCGCGACCGGGCCGAACTGGTATTTTCGCCGGCGCCGCACCAGGCCGTCGGCGCCGTTGATGCGAGCGAAGGCGCGCTTTATCTGCAATTGCTCGACAATGTTGTCGGTTCGGTCAAGAAGATCGTTCGTGAAAAGAAAATCTGGCGCGTTCAGGACATAAATCTGCCCGGAGACGGCGAGGTCTCGCTTGAATCAATTAATCCGTTAGGGGAGGATTTCTTTTTATTTTTCGACAACCCGGTTACGCCCGCGACGCTGCATTATATCGCGGCAAATGGCGAGCGCCGCGAGGTCAGGCAGAGCCCGCAATTCTTCAACGCCACGGGCGTCATTGTCGAACAACGCCAGGCGACGTCGAAAGACGGGGAAAAAATCCCGTATTTCATTATCGGGCGCAAAGATGTGATCGCCGCTGGCGATGCGCCGGTAATCCAGTATGGCTATGGCGGGTTTGAAGTGCCGGTGACGCCCGGTTATTCCGGCGTACTCGGCAAGCTATGGCTTGAACGCGGCGGCGTTTATGTAATCGCCAATATTCGCGGCGGCGGCGAATTTGGCCCACGATGGCATCAGGCGGCGCTGAAGGAAAAGCGCCAGAAGGGATTTGACGATTTCTTTGCGGTCTCTGAAGCGCTGATCAAAGCCGGGGTTACAAGTCCGTCGCGGCTTGGCGCCTATGGCGGCTCAAACGGCGGGTTGCTGATGGGTGTGGCGCTGACCCAGCGTCCCGAGCTTTACAACGCGCTGGCGATCGGCGTGCCGCTTCTCGACATGATGCGGTTTCATAAATTGCTTGCGGGCGCGAGCTGGGTAGGGGAATACGGCGATCCGGAGATTGAAAAGCAGCGCAAGGTAATTGAAAAATATTCGCCGTACCAGAATCTGAAAAGGAAAACGGATTATCCGTGCCCTTTCTTTTTTACCTCAACAAAAGATGATCGCGTCCATCCGGGCCATGCGCGCAAGATGGCGGCGCGGATGGCGGAATATGGCTATGACTTCCTGTATTACGAAAACATCGAGGGCGGGCATGGCGCGGCGGCCAATCAAAATCAGGCCGCTTACCGTGCGGCCCTGCAATATGTCTATTTCTCGCGACAATTAATGGATAATCAGGAATAAGGAGTATCCCTCTATGCTGAAATTCATAGCGACAAGTGCGGCCGTGATGCTGCTTGCCGGCGCTGGCGCCGGCGGCGCGGCGGCGCAGGAAAGCGCCGACCCGTTTCTCTGGCTTGAAGATGTTGAGGGCGACGCCGCGCTCGACTGGGTGCGCGCGCGCAACGCCGAAAGCCTCGCCGAGCTTGAGGCGGACCCCAATTTCGCGCCGATGTATGAAGAGGCCAAAGCCATTCTGACATCGACGGCGCGCATCCCTGATGGTCAGATACACAATGGCGCGGTCTACAATTTCTGGCAGGACGAGGCGCATGTGCGCGGCGTCTGGCGCCGCGCCCGCGTCGACAGCTATCGCAGCGGCGAGCCTGAATGGGAGACGCTGATCGACTTCGACGCACTCGCCGAAAAAGAAGGCGAGAACTGGATTCACGGCGACATCGCCTGCCTTTCGCCGGAATATCGCCATTGCATGATTGAAATGTCTTACGGCGGCAAGGACGCAGCGGTCTGGCGCGAGTTCGACGCCAGCACGAAGGAATTTGTCGAGGGCGGCTTCGTCACGCCGGAAGCGAAAACCTGGCTGAACTGGTATGACGCCGATACGCTGTTTGTCGGCACGGATTGGGGCCCAGAGACACAGACGCAATCGGGCTATCCCACACAGGTGCGGATCTGGCGACGCGGCGCAAGTCTTGACGAAGCCGAGTTGTATTTTGAAGGATCGCGTGAGGATGTCGCGACCTTCCCGCGCGTTGAGCTAGACGGCGACAACACCTATATCATCGCTCAGCGCGGTATTTCGTTTTTCGATACCGAATATCACGTCGCCTCGGGGCTGGATGCGCAGAATTCTAAACTGCCGCTGCCGACAGCGACCGATCTTTTTGGCGTTCTTGACGGCCGCGCTATCTTCTTGTTGCGTGCGCCGTGGAGTTATGGCGGCGCCGACTTCGCCGTCGGCGATGTTGTCGCTTACGATCTTGCAAGCGGCGATACCGAACTGGTGATTTCTCCCGCTGCAAATGAAGCGATTGACGACGGCAGCATCGATATCGGTAAGTCCGGTCTGGTGCTGCGTTACCTCGACGATGTATCCGGTCGCGCCGCGCGCCTTGCCCGCACCAAATCCGGGAAATGGAAGAAAAAAGACATCGAGTTACCTGACAACGGAGTCGTGAAGGTGGTCTCGGCCGGTGGCGGAACGGACGATATTCTCCTGACCTATGAAAGCCTGACCACGCCGAACGCGCTTTATTTCGTCGGCAAGAACAACAGGGCGCAAGAAATCATGCGTGCGCCCGCCTTCTATGACGCGACCGGCGTGGTCGTCGAGCAGCGCTTTGCGGCATCGAAAGACGGCGTCAAAGTGCCCTATTACATCATGGGAAAAGATGCGGTGCTGAAAGCCGGGAACGCCCCGACGGTGCAGTACGGCTATGGCGGGTTCCTCAATCCGATCCTGCCGGTCTATTACGAAGACCCCGGCCGGCCGCAACATGGCGCGCTCGCCGGCAAGATGTGGGTGTCGCGCGGCGGCGTGCTGGTGCTGTCGAACATCCGGGGCGGTTCTGAATACGGCCCCGCGTGGCATGCAGCGGCGCTGAAAGAAAATCGCCAGAAGGCGTTTGACGACTTTATCGCGATTTCAGAAGACCTGATTGCAGCCGGCGTCACCAGCCCGGAAAAGCTCGGCGCAATCGGGCGGTCGAACGGCGGGCTGTTGATGGGGGCGATGCTGACGCAGCGTCCTGACCTTTACGCCGCCCTCGACATTGGCGTGCCGCTTTTGGACATGAAGCGCTATAACAAATTGCTTGCCGGCGCGTCGTGGATGGGCGAGTACGGCAATCCTGACATACCGGAAGAGTGGGCGTATATTTCTCAGTACTCGCCCTATCAGAACCTGAAAGCCGATCAGCCTTATCCAAAAGTACTATTCTACACATCGACCAAGGACGACCGCGTGCACCCTGGCCACGCACGTAAGGCGGCGGCGAAACTCGCCTCGCTGGGATACCCGCTCTACTATTACGAGAACATCGAAGGCGGCCATGGCGGCACGGCCAATCAGGACCAGCTTGCGTTCCGCACGGCGCTGGAATGGGCCTATTTCGCCCATATGCTGATGGGTGCGGAATAATACCTGGCGTATGGAAGTTGGCGGCGGCTGCAATTAGCGGCCGCCGTTTGCCTGTGCGGTCTTTCATCCTCGCGCCGAACGCCATAGTCTGACAGCGTCAAACAATGAGGGCGGAATATGAGCTGGTGGTTCGGAATCAAGCTGTGGAAGCGCGTGTTCCTGGGATTGATTCTGGGCGTTGGGTTCGGGTTGCTTGTCACCCAGATATTGGGTGCGGAAACTGGCGGAAAACTGCTCGGCGAGATCAAGATCGTTGGCGATATTTTTATTGGCGCGATCCGGCTGGTCATCGTCCCGCTGATTTTCTTCACCCTCGTCGCTGGCGTGCTTGCGCTCGGCGACCCGAAAAAGCTCGGCACGATTGGCGTTAAAACGCTTATTCTCTATCTGCTGACGACCTTTTTCGCCAATATGATCGGCCTTGTGATGGGCGCAATTTTCAGGCCTGGCGTCGGCGTCGCTCTCGGAGGTGCGGCGCCGAAAACGATCAGCGCCGACGTCGGCGGTTTCTGGGAGCGTATCGCCGGCATGGCGACCAAGGACCCGTTTCAGGGGCTGATGACCGGCGATCCGATGACGCTTGGCATTGCCGCAGCGCTTTTCGCCGCGTCGATCTGGGTCGCCGGACGCGCCGATGAAGGTGGTCTAAAACGCCCAATCGTCGCCGCAATTTTTATTGCGCTGTTTGGGCTCGGCGTCGCCATGTCGTCGATGGATATTCTGTTCCTGATTTTCGTCTCGCTCGTCATAGGCGTCGCCTTTCTTTTTATTCCGGGTGAAGACGGTCCGGCGATGCGCTTTTTTACTTACGCATCAGACAAGGTGCTGGGCGTTACGCATCTCATTATGGAACTGGCGCCGTTTGGCGTTTTTGCGCTGATCGCATGGGTCGCCGGCACCCGCGGCGTAGAGACGTTCACCGCCGTCTTCTGGCTGGTGATCGCTGTTTATCTAGGTTGTTTGATCCATATGGCGGTGACCTATGGCGGCATGATCAGGTTCCTGCTGGGATTGCCGGTCATTAATTTCTACCGCGGCATCCTTGATGCGCAGATGGTCGCTTATTCGACTTCTTCGTCTTCGGCGACGTTGCCGGTGACGATCTCAAACGTTACGGACAATCTTGGCGTGAAGAAATCGGTCGCCGGCTCGGTGTTGCCGCTGGGCGCGACCATCAACATGGACGGCACCTCGCTCTATCTCGGCATCGTTGCGCTGTTCACCGCGCAGGCGTTCGGCTACACGCTAGAACCGCAGCATTATTTGCTGATCGCGCTCACCGCCGCCCTTGTCTCCATCGGCACCGCTGGCATTCCCTCTGCGTCGCTGTTCCTGCTTGCGACGGTGTTGCAAGTGTTCAACGTCTCGCCGGAGCATACCGCGCTTGTCGTCGGTTTCATCTTTCCCTTTGACCGTCTGCTCGACATGATGCGCACGGTCGTCAACGTCACCGGCGATGCGACCGTCGCGGTGACAGTGGCGAAATGGGAGGGCGAACTGGACGAGGAAAAGTTCCGCTCGAACGCTGTTGAATAGCGGCCGTTTTGCCGCCAACCCTTGCCAACGCCGCCCCGCGGTCCTATAGACCGCCCGGATTTCCGGAAGTTCGCTCTTCCAGCTTCGCCGGCACGACCCCCTGACAGCTAACAGGGATGGGGCCGGGGAGCGCCGCCGTCGGGGTAACGCCCTCACGGCGGTTTGACTGTTTTGTTCGGCCTTACCCTGGGTTTGGCCGGCCATTTTGGGTGACGAACAGGCGGAATTGGTGTTGGTTCTGGGTCCGAAAGGATTTCGATGTTTGAAAGCTTAAGCGACCGTCTCGGCTCAATTTTCGAGAAGCTCAAAGGTCGGGGCGCGCTCGAAGAAAAAGATGTCGACGCCGCCCTGCGCGAGGTGCGCATCGCCCTCCTTGAGGCCGATGTCGCCCTCCCGGTCGCCAAGTCATTCATCAAAAAGGTCAAGGACGCCGCGGTCGGCGCTGAAATTACGCGCTCGGTCACGCCCGGCCAGCAGGTCATCAAGATCGTCCATGACGAACTGGTCGAAATGCTCGGCGGCGAGTCGGAAGACGCCGCCCTCAACCTCGCCATCGCGCCGCCCGCTGCGATCTTGATGGTCGGCCTTCAGGGCTCGGGCAAGACGACGACCACCGCGAAAATCGCCAACCGGCTTCAAACGCGGGACAAGAAGCGCGTGCTCATGGCGTCGCTCGACACCCGCCGCCCGGCGGCGATGGAGCAATTGCAGGTGCTGGGCGAACAGGCCGGGGTGAAAACCCTGCCGATCGTCGCCGGCCAGACGCCGGCGCAGATCGCAACGCGGGCGATGGAGGCGGCGCGCCTTGGCGGCTTCGACGTGGTCATGCTCGACACTGCGGGTCGGCTTTCCATCGACGAGGAATTGATGACGGAAGTCGCGGACATTCACCGCGCGACACGGCCGATTGAGACCCTGCTCGTCGTTGACTCGCTGACCGGTCAGGATGCGGTGCAGACCGCCGAGCGATTCAAGGAGCGTGTCGACGTTACCGGCGTCGTACTGACCCGCGTCGATGGCGACGCGCGCGGCGGCGCGGCGTTGTCGATGCGCGCGGTCACCGGCAAGCCGATCAAGTTCATCGGCGTCGGCGAAAAATTCGACGCCATCGACACCTTTGACGCCAAGCGTATGGCCGGGCGCATTCTCGGCATGGGCGACATTGTCAGCCTTGTCGAAAAAGCCGCCGAGCAGATGGACGCTGACAAGGCGGCGCGGCAGGCCAAAAAGATGGCCAAGGGCGAGTTCGACATGGACGATCTCGCCGACCAGTTCCGCCAGATGCGCAATATGGGCGGCATGGGCGCGATCCTCGGCATGCTGCCGGGCATGGGCAAGATGAAAAAGATGGTCGATCAGGCTGGCGGTTTTGACGACAGGGAAATCAAGCGCCAGGAAGCGATCATCAGCTCAATGACGAAAGCTGAGCGCAAGAAACCGGCGCTGATGAACGCCAGGCGCAAGGTGCGCGTTGCAACCGGTTCGGGCACCTCGGTGCAGGACGTCAACAAGCTGCTGAAAGCCCACCGCCAGATGGCGGACATGATGAAGAAGATGAGCAAGGGCGGCATGAAAGGCCTCACCGGCCAGCTCGCCGGGCTAGGCGCGGGTGCGCCGGATATGAAAGCGCTCTCCGGCAAGGGGGTGCCGGGCGGCGATGTCGACGTCGATGCGATTGAACGCGCGATGAAAGGTCTTGGTCCGATGCCGCCGGGAATGGGCGGCCTGCCGGGCATGGGAAAAAAGAAATAAACGAAGAATTGAGACGAAAGGAAAACCAACATGGCTCTCAAAATCAGACTGGCCCGGGGCGGGTCGAAAAAGCGCCCTTACTATTCGATCGTCATTGCTGACGTGCGCTCGCCGCGCGATGGCCGTTTCATCGAAAAGGTCGGCGCCTATAACCCGCTTCTCGGCAAGACCGATGAAAACCGCGTCCAGTACGATGCCGAACGCGTAAAGTACTGGCTGTCGAAAGGCGCAAAGCCGACTGATCGCGTTGCGCGTTTCCTCTCGGTCAACGACCTTGTTAAGTGGGAGCACGGCAACAACCCGAATAAGGGCGAGCCGGGTGCGAAAGCGAAAGAACGCGCGGCTGAGCGTGAAGCCGCCGCCGCAGCGCCCGCGGAAGAAGCCCCGGCCGAGGAAGCCGCCGCGGAATAGGCTGGCGTTTCGCCGGGACGGAGTTGGCGCGCGGAAACAGGTTTTTCGCGCGCTTTTTCCTGCCCGCCTCCAACCCGCCATCCGGCCCTCGTTCTGGCCCTCGTTCTGGCCCTCGTTCTCGCCACAATTACGCCGCTGGAGCGCCGCGCTCCCGTGCGATATCATGTGTTCCAATGGCAATGGCGCCAGTGCGGGAGGGATAAATGGCGACAGGTATCACGATAACGGCGACGAGGGTCGTGAAACGGGCCGCGAAGGCAGGCATGGCCGGCGTTGCCGCTCTGGCGTTGCTTTCCGCCTGCAATGGCGAAGGCGACGCCGATTACGCGCAATCCGCTGCGCCGGATGTTGTAGTTTCCGGTGCGCGCAAAGCGGTCATGATGGATGAGGCGGCCCCCGCGCCGGAGCCCGGCCCCGGTCAGGACGTCGCCAATGCCGGCGTCCTGCTCGCCTACTCCTATTCCATGGGCGTTTCAGCGCCGAAGACATCCATTGAGCCGATGATGACGGCGCATCAGCAAAAATGCGCCGCCGCCGGACCTTCGGTCTGTCAGGTGCTCGGTTCGTCGGTAAATTCGTGGGGCGAGGATCAGGTCTCGGCGTATCTCAATTTGCGCGCCGCGCCGGAATGGCTTGAAAAATTCCGTACGGAAATCGTTTCGGACGCTGAAGGCGCCGGCGGGCGGCTGACCTCGAACACGGTAAGCGCAGAAGATCTTACCCAGTTCATCGTCGATATGGATGCGCGCCTTGAAGCGAAGAAAACCCTTCGCGATCGCATCCGCAATCTTCTTGAGACGAGCGACGGGTCGCTGTCGGATGTTCTTGCCGCTGAACGCGCGCTCGCCGACGTTCAGGGCGAAATCGACTCGATGACGGCGCAGCTTGCCGCGGCGCGCGCACGGGTTTCAATGTCGTCGCTTAACATTTCTTATCAGTCCGACCCGGAAACATCGGTTGGCCTGTTCAAGCCGCTTGCTGAGGCGTTTGGCGATTTCGGCCGCACCTCGGTCGCCTCGGTCGCTGAAGCCGTGCGGTTCGTGGCGCGGTCATGGCCGTTCTTCATTGTGCTGCTGATTGTGCTGGCGATCCTGCGCGGCTGGTGGCGTGGTCGCCGTAAGGCGTAAACGCAAGGCGCCTGCATTTTTACGTCGTGTATTGCCGCGGCGTTAACCGCGCCCGCCTAGAGAATTTTCCGACGAAGCGGGAACCGGTTCGTCGCAAGAAAATGCGACCCAACAAATAGTTAGAGCAATTTCGCGATTCAGATTGAATGCAAATTGCTCTAGCGTTGCCGTGACAGGAGCCAGCGCAGGGCGGGTGAAAGGAACATATTGTTTAAAGCGATGTTGTTACTGCTGGCCGCGCAGGGACTTGGCGGGTGCGTGCTCGCGGCCGCAGCCGGCGCTGACTATATGGTTCACGACGAAGCGACCGAAGGCTACGGCGAGTTCGATCCGTTAGAAAAAGTGTTTGACGGCGATTGAGTGAATTCAATTCGCGGGCGTCAGCCGCAACACTTTGCCTTCCGGCGCGCCGTAGCGTTCTTCCGTTGTGACATAGATCGCGCCGTCAGGCCCCACCCGCACGTCGCGGATGCGCTGGCCGAAACTATATTGTTCTTCGGCGACGGCAGACATTCCATCCATAACGACGCGGTGAAGCGTGGCGCCGGCCAGCGCGCCGACCAGCAAATCGCCATCCCAGTCGTCGGGGAACATTTCGCCGCGATAAACCGCAAGGCCCGACGGCGCGATTGACGGGGTCCAGTATTTGAACGGCTGCTTCGTGCCGCGATATTGCGTAAACGGCGTCACACGTGCGCCGGAATAGTCTATGCCATAGGTCGCGAGCGGCCATCCGTAATTTGCACCCGCTTCGATGATGTTGATTTCATCGCCGCCGCGCGCGCCGTGTTCATGCTCCCACAACACGCCGCGCTCCGGGTCATAGGCAAGGCCTTGCGGGTTGCGATGGCCCTTGGTGAAAAGCTCTCGGCGTTCGCCGTCGCCAAACACAGGGTTGTCAGGGGGGATCGACCCGTCGGCGTTGAGCCGCACGACGGCGCCAAAGCTGGTCGACATGTCTTGCGCGCGGTCTTTGTATTTCGAGCCTTCGCCAATAGTGACGTACAGTTTGCCGTCGCCGCCCCAGGCAAGGCGTCCGCCGAAATGGTGGCCGGTGTCTTTAGCCGGGACGCCGTCATATAGGACCGTCACGTCGGTAAGGGCGCCGCCATGATATTTCGCCCGCACGACGCGGGTGGCGTTCGCGCTTTCCGTTCCGTTGGCGAAGGACAGGTAGAGATATCTGTTTTCGGCGAAATCGGGGTCAGGCAAAACGTCGAAGAGGCCACCCTGGTTCCATGACAGCACGTCGGGGACGCCCTCAACCGGATCAGGCGTCAACACGCCGTCACGAATGACCCGCAACCTGCCCTCACGCTCCGTGACGAGAATTTCGCCATTGGGCAGGAACGCAATACACCATGGATTGACGAGACCTTCGGCAAGTGTCTCGACGTTCAGCGCCAGTGCACCGGGGGGCGCAGGTTCGGCCTGCGTTTCCTGAAGTTTTGGATCGCCGCCGCCCGGTGTGTCGCCTGCCGATTGCGTGTTGGCGCTGCACGAAGAGAAAATGGCGAGAGATGCTGCGGTGATGAGAAACAGCCGTTTGGCGTTGGCGGGGGGAGTGTAGGGCATGCTGATCCCTTGGCTTTACGCGCGAGATTTGATTAGACAGTATGACGAGGAAAGGTCAACCGGACCTGTCGGGAGGACAAAATTGGGCGTTGTGCGGATCGGGCTTGCTTTTGCGGCGGCGGTCTTCGCCTGTTTCCTGCTGTCGACCGTTTTTATGACCTATAACACCTTGTCGAATTACCCGGGCTTTGAAATGAGCGCGGGCGTTTTTCTTGAGACGTTGCAACTTAATCTGGTCGGGCTTGCCGCGGGCTCTCCATTCGCCGGCATCCTCGCGGTCGCGCTCGCCATCGGGTTTACGGTCGCGGCGATTGTCAAACGCGTACTGACGCCATTAGCGCCAGTCGCCTACATCGTCGCCGGCGCGATCACCGTGCCGTTATTATTCTATATCGTCGAGACGGTCGTCATTGACGGCGGTGTTGGCGCGTTTTTCGGCGCGCGCGGCGGGACCGGCATGGGGTGTCAGGCGGTGGCTGGCGCCGCGGCAGGCCTTGTTTTCAGCGTATTCGCGTCGCGACGGGCGGTGTGACGCTTCCTTGTCAGGGCTATTTGGCGTAAACGGCGCGCATGAGCGATACAGCGCCCCGAAATACCAAACCTGCGCCGAAAATCGGTGTCGTCAGTCTTGGCTGTCCGAAAGCGCTTGTCGATTCTGAGCGCATCATGACGCGCCTGCGCGCGGAAGGGTATGAGATTGCACCTGATTATCACGGCGCGGATGCGGTTTTGGTCAACACTTGCGGATTTCTCGATTCCGCGCGTGAAGAATCGCTGGGCGCGATTGGCGAGGCGATTGCAGAAAACGGACGTGTGATCGTAACCGGTTGTCTCGGTGCGGAAGAAGATGTGGTGCGCGGCGCGCATCCCAAAGTGCTCGCAGTCACGGGGCCGCATCAGTACGAGGCGGTGATGTCGGCGGTTCACGCTGCTGCGCCGCCGGCGCATGACCCGTTTGTAAATCTTGTCCCGCCGCAGGGCGTTCGCCTGACCCCGCGCCATTATGCGTATCTCAAAATCTCCGAAGGGTGCAATAATTCATGCAGTTTCTGCATCATCCCGTCGCTGCGCGGCCGGTTGCAAAGCCGGCGCATTGATGCGGTGTTGAGAGAAGCTGAAAGCCTCGTCGCCGCCGGCGTCAAGGAGCTGCTGGTGATTTCGCAAGACACGTCCGCCTACGGCGTCGACGTTAAATACGCGCCCTATTCATGGCGGGGTGAGGAATATCAGACGCGGTTCATTCATCTTGCGCGGGGGCTTGGCGAATTAGGTGTGTGGGTGCGGCTGCATTATGTTTATCCGTACCCGCATGTTAAAGCGGTCATTCCGTTGATGGCTGAGGGCAGGATTCTTCCCTATCTTGATATCCCCTTCCAGCACGCAAGTCCTGTCGTTTTGAAAAACATGCGCCGTCCGGCGCATCAGGAAAAAACCCTCGATCAAATCCGGCAATGGCGCGAAATCTGTCCCGATCTCGTATTGCGCTCGACATTCATTGTCGGGTTTCCCGGCGAGAGCGAGGCGGATTTTCAACTACTCCTCGACTGGCTTGGCGAAGCAAAGCTCAACCGGGTCGGTTGTTTCAAATATGAAGCGGTGAGCGGCGCTGAAGCTAATGGTTTGCCGGGCGCCGTGCCCGAAGAAGTCAAGCAAGAGCGTTTTGATCGGTTTATGGCGGCGCAACAGGCGATATCTCGCGCCTTGTTGCGTGACTGGCGTGGCCGTGAGTTGGATGTTCTGATCGACGAGGTTGACGCCGAAGGCGCTGTCGGGCGCAGTTACGCCGACGCGCCGGAAATTGACGGCGCGGTGATTTTGGAGGGGCAGACCGCACTCGCGCCCGGCGACATCGTGCGCGCACGTGTGACCGGCTCAGACGAATATGATCTCTGGGCCGAGCGAATTTCGTAATCGACGCTGAGGCGAGGGGTATGTTGAGGAAAAATATTGGCGCTGCAACAGGCTATCTTCGCGCCATTTTGACGGTGCTGGAAAACTAAAACGCAGAATATCTGTGAACGGATAGAGGCGAATGGAAGAAGATCTGGCAAGTCTGATCAGGAAAACGGCCGCGCAGGTCCGTGCGCGTGATTTTCTGTGGTCTGCGGCAATCACCGCCGGCATTGCGATTGTGCTCATCGTTTCCGGCCTTGTCTCGAATATCTGGCTGCCGGTTATCGCATGGGTGGTGTTTCTCGCGTCGTTAACCGTGCGCTACCGGTTCTCGTCGGGCCGCGAATGGGCGTTGCCGGTTGAGCGCGTCGTAGAGAACGAGATCAGCACAAAAGAAGCCGAGCTTGCGACATTGCGGCTGGTGCGGGGCGTTGCTCAGGCATTGCCCGAGCCGTTGTTTATCCTTGAACGCTCTGGCGTGATCGAGCACGCAAATCCGGCAGCGGAGGAGTTTCTCGGCTCTTCTGTGATCGAGGGTCGCCATTTTGCAGCGGCCTTGCGCGCGCCGAATGTGTTTGAAGCCGCCGAGCGCGTCGCCGACGGCGAGGCTTCACATGACGTTGATTTTACCACAATTGGCGCGGTTGAACGTCATTGTCGCGCCTTTGTGGCGCCCATTGGCGATGCGTCGCCGCCGCAACGGATTCTCGTTTACATCCGTGATCTGACGGTTGAGCGGCGGGTTGAACAAATGCGCGCTGACTTCATCGCGTCAGCGAGCCATGAATTGCGAACGCCGCTCGCCTCGCTTCTGGGCTTTATCGAGACCATGCGCGGTCACGCCAAAGACGACCCGGAAGCGCAGGAAAAATTCCTCGGCATTATGCAGGCGCAGGCCGAACGCATGCAGCGCCTCGTCGCCGATCTGATGTCGCTGTCGCGGATTGAGCTGAACGAGCACGTGCCGCCGCGCGCCAATGTCGACCTCGCGTCAATCGCCGAAGACGTGATTGAGAGCCTTCGCCCGGTATTCGAGCAGTCAGAAGCGATCGTTGATTTTGAGAATTTGCACGGCGCCCCGGTTAATATCATCGGTGATCGCGACGAGCTTTTTCAGGCGATCCAGAATCTTCTCGACAACGCGGCCAAATATGGCGGCGATCCCGCGATGATCAAAGTTAAGGTCGGTTTCGGCGCCGCGCCGTCGCTTGCTGAAGACGGCGAGGTTGCGCACCGTACCGGCGATTCCGCGACGCAGCTTGCGGCGCGTCAGGGCGTCGATCTTGCCGGGATCGGGTATGTCCAGGTTCGCGACTTCGGTCCCGGCATTGAACGCAGCGACCTGCCGCGCCTGACCGAACGGTTTTATCGGGTCAACATCGAACACAGCAAGAAATCCGGCGGCACCGGCCTCGGCCTTGCGATCGTCAAGCATATTCTCAATCGCCACAAAGCCGGCCTTCAGGTCGAAAGCCGCGTCGCAGGCGGCACTGCTTTTACTTGTTACTTCAAGTTGTCGTCGCGCGATTGACGCGTATTTTTGCAAGACCCTCGCAATGGCGCACGAAATGCGCTAAAAAGTGCGGTTCCGACAAGAATCTGTCACATAAAAAGAGCATTCAGGCCCCGCGCAGCCTTCGCGTGTACCTGTTGCGTAATGGAAAGTCATAGATGGTAATCGCGGCACAGAATATTCCATCAAAGCCGGTGAATGCGCTCGAGATCGAGTTTTCGCAGATGGCGGCGTTCGTCGAAACGCAACTCGGCGAGGCGATTTTGGCGTTCGAACGCCGTGACGTCGCGGCTGCGGGGCGGGTCATCGCTGCGGACAAGAAAACCGACGCCGCGCACCGCGCGATTGACGATCATGTCATGGAGATCCTCAAGCAGGGCCCTCTGGACGAGGTCGCGCTTCGACAGGTGATGAGTGTGTTGAAGATGGCCGCTGATCTTGAGCGCGTTGGCGATCTCGCAAAAAATGTCGCCAAACGCACGATCGTGATCAGTCGGGAAATGCCGATCCGTTCAATTCCCGGCGTCGTGCGTATGGGGCGCGCCAGCCTGCGGCAATTATCGGATGTCCTGAATGCGTACAATGACGCCAGCCTTAACGCTGCGACCGCGGTCTGGGGCGGCGACGATGTACTCGACGAGCTTTACAATTCGATCTTCCGTGAAATCATGATGGAGATGATGACGGATTCCAGCAAGACGAGCGCTTATACCCACCTGGTCTTCATCGCCAAGAATTTTGAGCGCATTGGCGACCACGCTACCAATCTTGCGGAAGCGCTGCATTATCAGCTGACCGGCGCCGGGCTGGGCGATGCGCGGCCCAAGGGCGATGAAACATCAGAACGCATCATTGCTGCGCGTGATGACTAATATTGAAATGAAGACATCGGGGCGAAGGTAATGGCCAAAACAAAGGTTCTCATTGTTGAGGATGAGGAATCCTTGTCGACCTTGTTAGACTATAATCTTGGCAAAGAAGATTTCGATGTCACGCTGTCAAGCGACGGCGAAGATGCGTTGATGAAGGTCGAAGATTCGCTGCCTGATATCATCATTCTTGACTGGATGCTGCCGAAAATCTCCGGTATCGAGGTTTGCCGCCGATTGCGGTCAAAACCTGAAACCCGGAATATACCGATCATCATGCTGACCGCCCGTTCGGAGGAGGCGGACCGTATTCGCGGTCTGGAAACCGGCGCCGACGATTATCTGACCAAGCCGTTTTCAACCAATGAGCTGATTGCGAGAGTGCGCGCGGTATTGCGCCGCATCCGCCCGGCGCTGGTCGAAGACGTGGTCGAACACGGCGATATCAGGGTTGATCGCACGGCGCACCGCGTCTGGCGAGAAGACAGGGAGATTCAGCTAGGGCCGACCGAATTTCGTCTCCTCGATCATTTGATCCAGCATCCGGGCAGGGTGTTCTCGCGCGAGCAATTGCTGAATGCGGTTTGGGGGTCTGATGTGTTTGTCGAAGTGCGCACGGTCGATGTTCATATCGGGCGGCTGCGCAAGGCGCTGAACAAGTTCAACCAGGGCGATCCGATCCGCACTGTGCGGGCGGCGGGGTATTCTCTCGAAGTGCTGTAAGCCTGTTGCAGGTAAAGCTGTGCAGCGGTTGAGGGGCCCTCCCATCAGGGGCGGTCCGCAACAAGCACAAAACAGCGCCGGCGTCGCCGCCGGCGCTGTGGGGTCTCAATCGATGATGGAACTTTAGCTTGCTGCACGCCGGCGGACCGCTTCGGCGACCGCGCGTTTCGCCGGCGAGGCGGTGCGTGTCGGCTCCGGACGACGCTGCGAAGGCTGGAACGCCATGTGGGCGTGATACGGGCAATAGGATTTACCCGAGGGGGCGGGCTGGCCGCAGAAGTGAAAATCGTCTTTCGCGGGGTCGCCGACCGGCCATTTGCACATATTGTTTTTCAGCGTCGATACGGTGGCGAGATCGCCGCCTTCAAGAACGACGGGGGCGACGAACTCCGGCTCAGACATCATCGAGCTGATTTCCTTGCGCACCGTCGCGACCACGTCTTCCTGCGCCTGCGGGCGTTCCGGCTCGCAGCCGCGTTGCGGCTTGGCCGGGGTGGCGCGGCCCGACAGGCCGAGGCGATGGACTTTGCCGATCACTGCGTTGCGGGTGACGCCGCCCATCTTTGATGCAATCTGGCTGGCGGAAAGCCCTTCAGCCCAATATTTCTTAAGTAATTCAACCCGCTCGTCGTTCCACGCCATGGCGTTGCTCCTCGTTCTGTTGCGCCGCATCCGGTGTTGCGCTGCCGTCGCGGTCGAAATTCGCCCGATCACAATATGTTGTGGCGCCTAGAAATCCCGTCCCTGCGCCTTCTAGATATAGTAGCTTGGCGTCGCAAAATTACAACATGGCGCCATGGGGTAGTTTTGCACACTACATCTGGTGCTATTCCCCAGCCTGCATTTGAAGGCCCAGCCAGTTTTTTGAGGGATGTGGCGGCAGGTTCTGGCGCGACGCGGGAATTGCGCGCTGTGCTCTTGACCCTTGGGCTGGGGCGCGCGACATGCGGGCGGCAATGGGCGAACATGTTGAAACAAGCTGACGATACTCGACAAACCGAATTTCCGGCGCTTCGCGAACGGCGTTTCGGCGCCGTGAACTGGCTGGGTCTGCAAACTCTTTACCTCAAGGAGGTGCGCCGGTTCCTGAAGGTCTCGTTTCAGACGATTTTCGCACCGGTGATTTCGACCTTGTTATTTCTCGTCGTCTTCATGCAGGCGCTGGGCGGCACGCGCGCGCCGGTTGACGGCGTTCCGTATATTGAATTTCTGGCGCCCGGTCTGGTGATGATGGCGATCCTCACCAACGCGTTTGCGAATTCCTCATCCTCGTTGATCATCGGCAAGGTGCAGGGCTCGATCGTCGATATTTTAACCCCGCCGCTCTCTGCAGGCGAATTAACGCTTGCATTCGTCGCCGGCGCGGCGACGCGCGGGCTCCTCGTCGGTGCGGTCACTGCGGTGACCGCCGCGTTTTTCATGGCCTATTCCGATGCGCCGATGCAGCTTACCCATGTGGGCGCGATCTTGTATTTCGCGGTTGTAGCGGCGTTGATTTTCTCGATGCTGGGGGTGATTGGCGGGATCTGGGCGGAAAAATTTGATCAACTGGCGGTGATTACGAATTTCATTATCACCCCGCTGACTTTCTTGTCGGGTACGTTTTACTCGATCAAACGCCTGCCTGACGCATTTGTGACATTCAGTCATTTTAACCCGGTATTTTACCTTATCGACGGATTTCGCTTCGGTTTCACGGGTGTCGCCGAAGCGCCGGTGCGGGTTGGAATCGCCACCACCGCGTCTCTAACGGTTGGGCTTGGGGTGACGTGTTACTACATGTTCCGTACCGGGTATAAGTTAAAATCCTAGATGGGCTCCCCATGTCTTTGACAGATTCCATGCCGCAAACAGATGACGTGATCCTTCCGTTCCACGTCGGCGACGGCGCCGTGCGCGGCCGCCTCGTTCGCCTTGGGCCGGCGATAAATGAAATTCTATCGCGCCATCAGTTTCCCGACGCCGCCAGCGAACTGGTCGGCGAAACCGCGGCGCTGGTCGCATTAATGGGGGCCGCGCTGAAATTTGACGGCAAGCTGATCCTGCAGGCGCAGGGCGAAGGCGCCGTAAAAATGCTGGTGGCCGACTATTCCGCCACCGGCGATCTGCGCGCGACCGCGAGCGTTGGTGATGTTGCGTCCGCGCGCGGGCTTGCCGATCTGATGGGCAAGGGGCACATGGCGCTCACCATCGATCAGGGCCCGGACATGGAGCGCTATCAGGGTGTTACGCCGCTCGATCACGAAAGCCTCGAAAAGGCGGCGGTCGCGTACTTCGATCAGTCCGAACAGATCCCGACCGCAGTGCGTTTGGCGGTCGGGCGCGTTTCAGGCGCTGAGCGCAAGGACGAATGGCGCGCAGGCGGCGTTATTGTCCAGTTCATGCCGTCGGAAGGCGGCACGCGTGAGCGCGGCGAGGCGGCGATCCGCACCGCCGTCGATCAGGAGGAATGGGACCGCGCGGCGGCGTTCCTGCAAACTACCCAGGCTGACGAATTACTCGACCCCATGCTGTCGCCCGAAAACCTGCTTTACCGGCTTTTCCACGAAGACGGGGTACGCGTTCACCCGACCAGGCCGGTGCGGGCGCAATGCGCCTGTAACGCGGAGAAGATTTCAGCGGTGTTGGCGCGCTATTCCGACGACGACCTCGCCGATATCGTCGATGACGGACGCATCAAGGTCTCGTGCGAGTTTTGCCGGCGCGAATATTTCTTCGACAAGTCCGGGCGGGAGATTGCGCCATGAAGAAAAAGGTTTTCGAAAGCGAACTTGCAGAACTTGAGCTTGAACTGGCGAAATTGCAGGAGACGGTGTCGCGAAGACAGATGAAAATCGCAATCGTCTTTGAAGGGCGCGACGCCGCTGGCAAAGGCGGATTGATCAAGACCATCTTGCGCCGGATGAATCCGCGCATCTGGCGTGTTGTGGCCTTGCCCAAGCCCTCTGATCGCGAGCGCACCCAATGGTATTTTCAACGCTATGTCGCGCATTTGCCCGCGGGCGGCGAAATCGTCCTGTTTGACCGTTCGTGGTATAACCGCGCCATTGTGGAGCCTGTGATGGGCTTTTGTACGCCTGAAGAGCATGAAGATTTCATGTGCGAGGCGCCGCAGTTTGAAAAGATGCTGACCGATTCCGGTGTGATTCTGCTCAAATACTGGATTCATGTTTCCGCCGATGAGCAGGAAGAACGCTTTCAAGATCGGGCGCATGATCCACGCAAGCGCTGGAAATTGTCGCCGATTGATCTGGAAGGCCGTCAGCGCTGGGCGGAATTTTCAAAATACCGCAACAAAATGCTGGAAATAACCCATACGGAATATGCGCCATGGCGGGTTGTCGACGGCGACGCCAAGAAGAAAGGGCGGTTGAACGCCATCCGCTCCATTTTGGAAAACATTCCATACGACTTTAACGAGGCGGCGTTCGCGCCGATCAACCTGCCGCCGCGGCAAACGGCGGAACAGGGCGGCTACAAGCGTTCCGGTATTGAGAAATCGTTTCTGATCAAGGATCATTACGCCGAGTAGCGCCGATTGCTGTATCGCTCCATACGCAATCGGCTTTAAACGCCGTTTTCTCGTTTGAGCACGGTGTTGAGCCGGGTTTTCAGGATTGTTTCATAGCCATGACGTTTAACGAGGCCGGCGACTGAACGCCCCGGCGCCTCATGCGAGGTCTCGACGATCAGCAATCCCGGATGCAGCAGCGGCGCGGCGGTGTTGAAGAACGCCTCCAGCGCCTCAAATTCAGCGCCTTCAATGTCGATTTTCATCGCGTCGATCCGGTCAAATTTGTTGTCGGCGAGGATCGACGTGATCGGGCGGGCTTGGACTTCTATTTCGCCGGCATCGTCAAGACGGCTGAGCCCGCGGCTGGCCGCTTCGACATGAAAGCGCATGTGCCCGTCGCGGGCTGCGGCGGCGCACGGGGCGATCACGATCTCATTTTCGGCGCCCGATGCGGCGATGTTAAAATCGAGGCGTCGGCGCATTTCCGGATCGGCCTCGACACATATTGCGCGCAGGTTTTTCTGCGTCGCCAGGCACTCGGCCCGGGCGAATAGTGAGTAAAGGCCAGCATTGGCGCCGATATCGGCGAACATGAACAAGTCGTTTGCGTGATCGCGAATTTCCGCCGCCAGGATCGCGCGTTCCGTCGGGTCCCAATGCTGCGGCGTTATGTACACCCGTTTTTCGCAGATATTATCAGACGGGTGCAGGCGTGCGCGCTGCGCGCCAAACACGGCGACATCAGCCGGCCGGCCCGTGCGCCCGCCGGCGGGGCCCAGCAACAAGGATGCCGCCTTCCGGCCCCAGTAATTATATGGCAGCCGATGGGCGAAGCGCCGCCAGCGCTCATGGCGCGGCGACGGCGCGCAAGCTCCGAAGTCGCCAACCCCAAACTCGCGGTCAGACATTGCCGCGCCTTTCGCGCTTCCAGCGCTCGAACATTTTTACATCGCGCATCCACCGCCCAAAAGCGGACATCATGGCGAAAGAAAATCCGTACACCCCGCCGCGAAATAATCCATGCAGGAAATACCGCTTGGAAAAATAAAACGGTAGGCCGAAAAAAATCCGCATAATAAGTAACGGCGTCGGCTTTAACGCCATCTTGCCAGCGCGTGTCGATGAGTTTTTGTTGAGCTTTGCAATCAGGTGCTCGGTATTCGCGAACGCATAATGCAGGATCGGCGCGTGAATCACCCCCGGCGCAATCCCGGCGGGCAGGTCAAACTGGTCCCAGACCACATCGTCGGGTGCGCGAACAACGCGCCGGTCATAGAGTTTGTGGCGCACGACGCCGCCGAAGCCGATCCACGGATCGCCGACCGGCGGCGCGATGGCGACCGGCGTGCGATAAACCGGTCGCGGCGGCGGCCCGTTCGCAAATAGCGCACGGATTTCCACCGCCAGCGCTGTTGAGACGACTTCGTCGGCGTCGAGGTCAAGCAGCCAGTCATGGCGGCAGGCGTCCTCGCCGACGCGCTTTTGTCTGCCGTTTCCGAGCCATTCCTGATCGATCACGCGCGCGCCGGCGGTGATCGCCAATTGTCGCGTCGCGTCGGTCGAGCCGGAATCGACAACAACAACCTCATCGGCCACGGCGGCGGCCGCGCGCACCACCTCGGCGATCATGCGGGCCTCGTTTTGCGCCCTGATAAAGGCGGAAATCGGCGGTCTTTCAGGGGATTTTACCATTTTGCGACGGGCGCTGCTCCTCTTCGCCCATTTGCCCGCGCGCCAGTTTGGAAGTCAAACCTGGGGGGAGGCGCCGTGTTTTTGAAAAGCGATGAGTTGAACTCGACAAGCGAAATAAACCCGTCTAGTGTGCGCGCCAACAGTTTAAGCGGCAATCATACGCCGTTTGCAGGTTTCTGGGAGGAAACCTCTGAAAAGCCGCCCCTTCAGACGGGGCGGTTTTTTATTTTCACGTAATACAATGGGCGCCCTTAGGGGCTATTCATGTCAGTTTTTAAGTCACTGCCGGGGTGGGCGGGCGTGTTGTGGTCCGCCGCCTTCACGCCGGCGCGCCTTTAACGGCTTGGGCCTTTCAAATTCGGGCAGGGAGAACGCCGTAAACTGATTGGCGAACGTCTCCGCCAGTTCAATCTCTTCAGGGTCGAGCGTGCTCATCAATCCGGGAACGAGCGTTGGCGGCAACTCCTTGAAACCGTACAATTCAGCCCCGGAGTTATGTTGATAAACAAGGCCCCATTTCAGCGCTTCGCCGTCGTTATGAATGGCGCTGTTCGGCGCGGCGTAGGCCATGACCAGCGCGCGCTGCGCCCGTGCATTTCCTGCATAAGCGGCACGCTTCAGCCAGAAAGCGCCCTCTTCATGCAGCAGGGCCGTGTCGGCCGCATTCTTGCCGGTCATCATCAAAAGGCATTCGCCCAGTTCATGCTGCGCGGGTTCGAGCCCTTTGCCCATCGCCGCCACCACGCGATAGGCGGGCGTTGCTTCAGCGCACCCTTTTTCGGTGCGCAGCCCGCGCGCATAGGCGAGAAGCGAGCCGCTTTGTGGCGCTTCATCACTTTGCTGCGCCGGCTCGTCGCTGGGCCCTGACGCCTTTGCGGCGACGTTCGTCGCCGCCAACGCAACGGCGATCAGGGCGAATGCGGGTTTGAAACAGTCTGGCAATGAGTTCTCCTACGCATTTGTGCGACAGCATTCGGTGTTAATCGCCCGAAGCGGCAAAATCCGTTGCATGAAACTATGATAAAATTTCGACGGAAACCAATCGGCCACACGTTCAAGTCATGAATGCGCGCAACGCCCCGCTTGCGTATTCGGCAAGCGCCGCCCACGGCCTTCTCTCCCAAGGGTGACGTTTGCTGGCGTGCGTGCCGCTTCAACGCCCCCCGTAAGCGGCCCGCACGCCTTTTATTTTCTGGTCTCGTCAAATTTAGTTCGTGTTTTTCAAATGGGTGTTGACGCGGCGGCTGACTGACCGCCTAAATCGCGGCCATGTCGGTTCCCGCCACTCAGCCAAGCGTGCCAGCCAGGGCGGCAATCCTTGCCCTGAAATTTTATAAGCGATTGTTATCGCCAGTATTTTTTGCACTCGGGGCGCGCTGTCGGCATGCGCCGTCTTGCGCCGACTATGCGATGGAATCGTTCCGCCGGCATGGCGCCGTACGCGGGTTCTGGCTGTCGTTAGCCCGCCTGTCGCGTTGTCATCCGTTTGGCTCGCACGGATGGGACCCGCCGCCTGAGACCCTGCCTGACCATGGCTGGCGGATCTGGCGATATGGCGATTGGGCGTGGACCGAACGCAAGGCGGCTGATGAATGACCCGCTCCCCCAGTCCGGAGATAGTTTTCGCCACCTGCCTTGCGCAGCCCGACTTTCAACCCGGCGACAGACGGGTCGCCGGAGAGCTGGAGCGTCTTGGCGCGCGCGTTCGCCCGGCGCCGTGGAACGACGGTTTCGATCCATTTTTCCGCGCCGACATGGTGGTTGTGAGATCAACCTGGGATTACTGGGACCATGCGGCCGCGTTCGCCCGTTGGCTGGCGGCGTTGGATGGCCCGGCCTGTGTCGTAAATTCGCCGTCATTGATGCGCTGGAACCTCGATAAGCGCTATTTATTGGCGCTCGCCGCTAAAGGCGCGCCGATCCCGCCAACTCTCGCGGTTGAAAACGACGCCGGCGCCATAATGGCGGCGCTTGACGCGCTGGGTCTTTCGCGGGCGGTGGTCAAGCCGGTTATCGGGGCGACGGCGTCGGGATTATCGATTGTTGAACGTGGCGAAACCGCAGGGATTGAGCGCGCCGCCGCCGGACTGGCGGGGCCGGGGCTTGTGCAGGCTGTAATCCCGGAAATTCGGGGCGGCGAGACTTCTTTCGTGTTCATCGAAGGTGAATTCTCTCATGCGGTTCTGAAAATACCGGCCGACGGCGATATTCGCTGTCAGGTCGAACATGGCGGGCGGACGGTGAATTGTCTCCCCTCCGCCACGGCGGTTGATCAGGCCCGCGAAATTCTTGAAATGCTTCCGGAACGCCCGCTTTACGCCCGCATCGACGCCATAGTCCTTGACGACCGGCTCATCGTCATGGAAGTCGAGGCGATTGAACCGGAATTGTTTTTTATTCATGCGCCCGCCGCCGCGGACCGGTTCGCCGCGGCGTTGATGAGAAGACTGGATTAGACAATGGTTGCGATCACGCTCCCCGATGGTTCCGTTCGGCAATTCGACGGCGCCCCGACCGGAACCGCGATCGCCGAGTCGATTTCGAAATCGCTGGCGAAAAAAGCAATTGCGATGCGTATCGACGGCGTGTTGAGCGATCTGTTCGCGCCTGTCGAGGCGGACTCAAGGGTCGAGATCGTGACCCGCGACGATGATGGAGCGCTTGAGCTTATACGCCACGACGCCGCGCATTTGCTGGCGCAAGCGGTTCAGGAGCTTTTTCCGGGCACGCAGGTGACCATCGGTCCGAATATCGAGGACGGTTTTTATTACGACTTCGCCCGCGACGAGCCGTTTTCAACGGATGATCTCGAAAAGATCGAAAAGCGCATGGCTGAAATTGTCGACGAGGATCGCCCGACCCGAAAGGAAGTGTGGGGGCGCGGCGCCGCGATTTCGCATTTCAAGGATATCGGAGAGACCTACAAGGCCGAGATCATCGCCGACCTGCCCGGCGACGAGGATGTCAAAATCTACTGGCACGGCGACTGGCATGACCTGTGCCGGGGGCCGCACCTGCCATCGACCAAGCATATCGGCAAGGCGTTCAAACTGATGAAGGTCGCTGGCGCGTATTGGCGCGGCGATCACCGCAATGCCGTCCTGCAACGCATTTACGGCACTGCATGGAAAACGGACAAGGACCTCAAAGCGTATCTGACGCGCCTTGAGGAGGCGGAAAAACGCGATCACCGCCGACTCGGGCGCGAGATGGACTTGTTCCATCTACAGGCTGAGGCGCAAGGGTCAGTCTTCTGGCATCCTAACGGCTATATCATCTGGCGCGAACTTGAAGCCTATATGCGCCGGCGGATCGATGCGGCCGGATATGCAGAAGTCAAAACCCCGCAATTGATGGATGCGCGCCAGTGGGAGCAGTCAGGTCACTGGGGCAAATACCGCGAAAACATGTTTGTCGTGCCGGATGAAATCCCGAACACACAAGATGACGCCCCGGTGCTTTCCGGCGATGCCGACTTGATGGCGCTGAAGCCGATGAATTGTCCGGCTCACGTCCTGATCTTCAAACAGGGCATCAAAAGTTATCGCGACCTGCCGATCCGGATTTATGAAAACGGCTGTTGTCACCGCAACGAGCCGCATGGCGCCCTGCATGGTCTGATGCGGGTGCGTCAGTTCACGCAGGATGATGCGCATATTTTCTGCCGCCAGGACCAGATCGTCGAAGAGGTCCGCAATTTCTGCCAATTGTCGGACCGGATATATCGTGATCTCGGTTTTGAAGGTTATACGATCAAATTGGCGTTGCGCCCAGAACAGCGTTTCGGTTCTGACGAGGTTTGGGACCTGGCTGAATCTGAATTGCGTGATGCCGTGATCGCGGCGGGTCTGGCGACGGAAGTGTATGGCTGGGAGGAGCTGCCGGGCGAAGGCGCGTTCTATGCGCCCAAGTTGGAATGGCATCTGACAGACGCTATCGGGCGCACCTGGCAGGTCGGCACAATCCAGTCGGACCGTGTGCTGCCCGAGCGTCTCGACGCCAGCTACATGGCCGAAGACGGCGCGCGTCATCGCCCGATCATGTTGCATAGGGCGATCTTCGGTAGCTACGAGCGCTTTATCGGCATCCTGATTGAACACTATGCCGGCAAACTGCCGCTGTGGCTGGCGCCGGTTCAAATCGTGGTTGCGACGATCACCTCTGAAGCCGATGCGTATGCGCGCGAGGTTTATGAAACCATGCTTGCGGCCGGCCTGCGCGTTGAGATCGATCTGCGAAATGAAAAGATCAACTACAAGGTGCGCGAGCACTCCCATGCGAAGACGCCCGTTATCGCTGTCGTCGGCGCGCGAGAAGCTGAAGAGCGCAAAGTCTCTTTGCGGCGGCTCGGATCGAACGGCCAGCAGGTAAGCGGGCTCGACGAAGCGCTCGCCGAACTGGTCGCCGAAGCGGCGGCGCCCGACCAGCGTGACTGATCGCTTGAGCGTTAACGGCGCGGCAAACGGCGGCCTCGATCGTGCGATCACGGCGATGTTTTTCATCGGCCTTGCCGGCATTGCATGGCTGTCGGTATTCGGGCATCGCGGCGTCGCCCCTTGTCTTGGGTTCATGGGCCTGTTCGCGGCCTTTCGCGCCAATGTCTGGCGAGACGGGCTGGTGTTATTGAAGCCGGCGCGGCTCGCCGCCGACCCGCTGGCGCGGGCGTTCGCCGCGCTTGTCGTATTCTCCTTGTGGATAGCGATAAGCGGCGCATGGTCGCCAAAAGGCGGTGCGCCCAGCCTGGCCGCAGGGGTGCTTGCCGCGCCGCTTGTCGCTGGCGCGCTGACGCATGAAGTCCGTCAACGGAACACCCGCTGGCGGCGGATGATGGCGACTGTGTTTGCCGTCGCGATATCGCTGGCGAGCTTTGCGCTTTGCATAGAAGCGTTAACCGGGGGTTTTTTGCGCAGCATTGTGCCGCCGCAGGATCTGTCGCCCCTGCGCTGGAAAGATATGACCGCGCTTGGTCGTGGCGTAACGGCGATCACGCCGGCGATTTTTCCGGCGATGGTCATGTTGCGGATTTTGGGTAAATCCTGGGCGCCGGCGGCCATGTTGTTTGCGACAATTTTGATTGCCGCATCAGGTTTTTCGATCAGCGCCAATGTGATTGCACTTTGCGCCGGCGCGACGGCGTTTGCTGCCGCGTTGCGGTTTCCGCGCGCCGTGGTGATTGCAATCGGCATGATTTTTCTCGCTCTGGTTATTTTTGCGCCAGTCTGGGCGCTGGTTCCGCGTGAGTCGCTGTTGGCTGGCGAGGGGCCGTCCCTGCCGGTGTCATGGCTCCAGCGCGTGATTATATGGCAAGGCGCGGCCAGTCAGGCGCTCAGCCATTGTCTACCGTTCGGGTGCGGGGCGGATTACGCACGCGTCTGGCATGAAAGTGCGGCTGAGATCGCAATGCCGGGGTCGCCGATCCCGTTGTCGGAAATGCCAACGCACCCGCACAATCTGTTCCTTCAGGTGTGGCTGGAACTGGGGATCGTCGGTGTGTTGTCGCTGGCTGCAATGTGTGTATTCGGGGTGCGCGCGGCGTTAAAATTTGTCCAGATCGGCGGCTCGATGACGGCTGCGGCGATGGCGGGGGCTGCGGCGTCCATATGTTTATCGTTCCAGGTGGAGACGAGCCTCTGGCAAGTATGGCGACTGGCCGTGATTGCTCTTGCCGTCTTTGGTATCGCCTTGTCATACTCCATTAACAACAAAGCGTTTGAATCGCGAAGCTTGGTTTGAAACATCGCGGCAGTTCAGTTCGGGAGAATTAATTAGTGGCTTCCCGGGAAGGCCGTTTCGCTATTTCAGTGATCATGGTCACCTATTACACTGGCCCGGTGCTGGCGCGGTCGATCACGGCTGCGCGCGCCCAGGCCGGC
The DNA here is from genome assembly GCA_041398145.1 of Parvularculaceae bacterium. GTDB lineage: Bacteria > Pseudomonadota > Alphaproteobacteria > Caulobacterales > Parvularculaceae > Amphiplicatus. The sequence continues at coordinate 85,009 of JAWKVF010000007.1, forward strand.
GTTAGCGATGTGGTGATCGTCGACAATGGCAACTGGGACGGCGCGGTGGCCGCTGCAATTGGCGATGATGACGCCGGTGCGCCGGTCAAGGTGATTGCCGGCCACGGCAATATCGGTTTTGCCGCTGCGTGCAATCTTGGCGCGCGCGCCGCCGCCGGCCAAATATTTTTGTTTATCAATCCCGATGCGATCCTGCCGCCCGGTGCGGCGGTAAGCCTTGCGGCCGACGGTGCGACAACCGGCGGGCCTTGGGTGATCGGCGCCAAGCTGGTCGATCCCGACGGCGCTGAGCAGCAAGGCTCGCGCCGTGCGACGCTGACGCCGTGGCGGGCGTTTGTCGAAGCGACGATGCTGTATCGCCTGGCGCCGCGGCACCCGTATTTTCGCCGCTTCAATCTGCACCGCGATCCTTGTCCGACGGACGTAACGCCGATGCCGGTGATTTCCGGCGCTTGTTTCATGACGCCTCGGGAGGATTATTTTTCAATCGGCGGCATGGACGAGCAATACTTCCTGCACGTTGAAGATGTCGATTTCTGCTTGCGCTTCGCCAAGGCCGGCGGCTGCGTCTATTTCGACCCGCATGTCAGCGTCATACATTTCAAAAGCTCAAGCCGGGTAAACCCGGTGCGCGTCGACATGCGAAAGACCTCAAGCGTGCTCAGATATTTCAGGGCGCATTTTTCCGATCCCTATCCCGCACCTTTCCTGTGGCTTGTCGGGGCGGTGTTGTGGGCGTCTTTTGCGGTCAAGGCCCTGGCAACCTACGCAGGCAGGGCGTTTGCCGTTTTCGGGCGTATCTCGCGGCGCGGCGCGCCGATTCTCAAGCGCGTTCGCGCCATTGGCGGGCGGCGAAAGAATCGCTGAACTTTGCTGTCAGCTACGCAAACCTTCCACCCTGAAAATGTAAAGTGTTCTTGTCTTGCCGGGTTGAACTTCAGCCACGCTGGCGCGCAACATATTGACATCGGCGAAACGGTCGCGCACCGCCGCAGCGGTCGGGTCTGCCGTGATATACAGCACGCGTCGGTCGCGCTCAGGATCGAAGGCATTGAAAGCCTCGAAATGATGATCGATCCTATGGTTGGAATCGAACGCGACAATTCGCGGGCCACCGCGGGCATAATAGACCAGTTCGCCCATGATTTCGCGGTCATCGGTCATGATTGCGTCGACGTTTCCCGCGTCGCGTAGAACGTCAGTGGCGTGGATCCGCCAGCCGCGCAGCCGTTTATAAGCTGACGCAGCGCCGACAGCGTCGGCGAACGCCGGGCTGACATAACTCGCCATGAAGCCGGCGCCGACGATGAGGTGCAGGGCGATGCTGGCTTTGAGCGCGGTCATCGCTTTGAATTTCATCGTCGCGCTGCTTGCCCAGATCGCGGTCAGTACAACCGCCGATGGATAGGCGACTGCGGCCCAGTTGCCGTGCGCGCGGGATATGAAAGCCTGTGTGCTGACGATTAACAGCGGCGGAAGGGCGAAAGCGATAAGCGCCACGCTGGCGCTGTTACGATGCGATGCTGAGATCATGGGTGTCGCCAGTGCGAATATCATCAAAACCAGCATGATCGGCCCGACGACCCCAAACTGATCCCCGAGAAACCCCGCCAGTGCGCCAGGGTGCAGTAAGTCGCCGCCCCAGTTTGCATTCGCCGCCGTATGCGAAAGGGTTTGAAAATCGTGCTGAGCGTTCCACCAGATATTCGGCGCGATTAGCAACGTCGCGACCGCGCCGGCGGTCGCCAGCGCAGCAAGGTTTCGGCGCAACGCTGGTGCAAGGAAAAGCGCAAGGACCGCCCCCGGGATAAAATAGATCATCGCATATTTGGCAAGCAGTCCGAGACCGATGGCGGCGCCCAATGCCGCGCCGGCGACATGCGACGCGCTGGCGCGCCCCAGGGCCAGTTTAAGAAAGTAATAAAGCGCCATCGACCAGAAAAACAGCAATGGCGCGTCGGTCGTGATCAACGCCGACGACAGGAACACCCCCGGAATCGTCAGCCACGCGACGCCTGCCCAAAAGCCGGCCCTCGCATCTGAAATCAAGCGCGCTGTAAAAAACAGAAAGCTCGCGGCGCCGGCGTGAAATAAGGGCGCAGAGAGCCGCACCGCCCATTCGGCGTCGCCGAAAATACTGGTGGTTATAAAGATTGACCATGCGATCAGTGGCGGTTTTGAGAAATAGCCGAAATCGGGCGTCAGGCTCCAGAACCAGTACTGCCCTTCATCGGGGCCGAGTTCCGGCGCGCCGAAGATCAGCGTGACGACACGCAGCGCGGTCAGGGTCGCCGCAAAAACGGCAAACCGGCGCCCCGGTGTCGAGATGAAATTGATCAACGTCATTCGCGCGTCATATCCGCTGCGAGGGTGTAGACAGTCAACGCCGTATCGTCGCCATTGGAGTAATTCAGTCCGTCGACTTGGCCGACCACATGCGCCGCTAGGTTCATGCTCTCCAGCGAAGACAGGAAAGCGGCCTCTTCACGGCGCTCGACGATGACGGCTCGTCCTGGCGTTGCGGCCAGCTCGCGTGCGGCGCCTGCGCCGTTAGTCAGCACGGTTTTCGTGCCAAGTAAAAACACCGCGGAGGGCTCATAATATCCGGCCACGACTGACGGCGCTGCAGCATTGTGGATAGCATGCAGTCGCGATGCCATGACGATCTCGTTCACCCGGGGAGACAGCATCAGCCGGTCAAGACCCGGAAGAATAAAATTGAGTAGGGTAAAGGCGAGGGCTGCGCTGGTTATGATGGCGGTCGTCGTGCCGATGCGCACCGCGCCGCGCCACAGCAGGACGCCAGCGACAATACTCGCCGCTGCAATCGCCAGTGCGGCGATGATGACACCGGCATGAACGCTGGCCGAGGAATATTCGCGCTGTAGCAGGATAATCGCCAAGGCGATGACGGCGCCAATGACGGTAAAAGCGCTGGCTCCCAGCTTGCGCGTTATCCCCCAGCGAATTGCCGACCCGTGCTCGACAGTACGCGCCGCCATGATCGCCAGCGCCGGATATAGCGGTAAGGTGTAATGCGGCAATTTCGTCGCTGTCAGTTCGAACACCAGCCAGGACGGGATGAGCCATGCCAACAGGAAAAATGACGGCCAGGCTTTTCGTGTGGCGATCGCCTGACGCAGGCCCGGCAGAATCAGCGCTGCCGCTGGCCAGAACAGCGCCCAAATCAACACCAGATAATAGCCGGGCGGGCCGCCATGGCTCTCCTGCGCGGCGCCGATTTTTGCAACCATGTCGCCGCCTACCGCGTCTATGAAGAAGCGCCCCTCGGTCGCATTGTGGATCGCCAGCGCCCATGGGCCGACGGTGATCGCGAGAATGACCGCGCCCATGAGCGGACGAAAATGACTGAGCCATTTAACGCTCCGCTCCCGGATGAAGAGCGCAGCCGCCGTAAAGCCGCAGACCATCAGGATGATCGGGCCCTTGATGAGAATACCGGCGGCGATGGCGATCCAGAATAGCCCGGGCCAAAGCACGCCTTTTGCCTCGCCACTGCGGTGGCCGGCATGGATGAATACGAAGGCTGCCTGCGCTGCGGCGACGCAGGCAAGAAGCGACGCATCAGTTTTTGCAATCGCCCCCTCGGCAGCGACGACCGGCGCGGCGGCGAGCAGCAGACCGGCGTAGAACCCGACGGTCGGGTTATACAGGCGTGCGCCGGCAAGATAGGTGCACAGAGCAGCGATAACAGCAGCGATCACCGAAGGCAGGCGATAAGCCCAGATTTCACGCGATTCGACCGTCGAGACCGCATGGACGCTCGCCGCTTGCAGCCAATAGACGCCGGCCGGCTTCTTGTTTCGCTCGGCCTCCTGGAAACGAATATTGATAAAGTCGCCGGATTCGAGCATTTGCGCTGTCGCCTGCGCAAAGCGCGCCTCGTCACGATCAAGTGGCGGCATGGTTACGAGCCCGCTCGCGGCGCAAATCAGTGCAAAAATGCCGACGAATGACGCCTGGGCGAGGCGGGCGAACCATGATGCGCCGGCGACAATGCGGTTCATATTGCTCTTGCCCCCCCACCTGCGCGGCGCCACCTGCACGGGCTATGTATCAACGAAACTCAACGATCCGACGGAATTCGGCGCTGCGGCGCGATTTGCAAATCAGCATTATTCTGTGATCAATGCCAGCCAACGCAAATCAGGAGTTCGTATAGTGATGCAGGCGCGGCGCGCAGTCGAGATCAGGGCCGCTTTGTTCGGGCTCGATTTTCGCGCGCCAGGGGCGCCTGACGAGCACGAGGCCGGCAGCGCGCCAGCGCTCAGCATTGTCGTGCCGATGTATGACGAAATCGGCGGCGCGGTTGATCTGATTGAGGAAATTGCCTCGGCTATCGGCCCAACGGCGCATGAAATCATCGTTGTTGATGACGCCAGCACTGACGGCACGGCAGAGGCGCTGGCGAGATCTGCGGGTCAGTTCCCCTCCCTTCGAATCCTCACGCACGGCGTCAATGCGGGCCAGAGCCGGGCGGTCCGCACAGGCGTCTTGGCGGCGCGTGCGTCGGTGATCGTCACCCTCGACGGCGACGGCCAGAACGATCCCGCCGACATCATGGCGCTGGTGGCGCGTCTGACGCGGGACGATGCGCCTTTAGATCTTGCGATGCTGGCGGGCGAGCGTCGGGCCCGCAAGGATGTCGCGTCGAAAAAAACCGCATCCCGTCTGGCAAACTGGGTCCGCAGCAATCTTCTCAACGATGGCGCGGCTGATACCGGCTGCGGGCTAAAGGCGTTCTACAGGACTGCATATCTGCGTCTTCCCTATTTCGATCATGCTCACCGCTATCTGCCGGCGCTGATGCGGCGAGAAGGTTTCGTGGTGGAATTTGCTCCGGTCGGGCACCGGCCGCGCGCGCACGGGCGGTCAAAATACACCAATTTGGGGCGTCTCGGCGTGGCGTTTCGCGATTTGCAGGGCGTATTGTGGCTAAAAGCACGCGCACGCTCGCCTGAGTGGATTTCAGAGGTTCAGCCTGAGCGCGCCTATGCTAGCATGGAGCCAAATGACAAGCCCCGGGGGGCGGCGTTACAGGAGAGCAGACAATGATGCTTCAGATGTTTCCGTTATTGACGATCAGTCTGATCGTTTATGCGGTACTAACTTTATTCGGCATGGGCGGCGAGGCGGGCGAGCCCTGGCACGAGATGCTGGTGATGAACCTGCCCATGTACTCCGGTGATGTCTGGCGGGTAACCTGGGGGACGGTGTTCCTGGTCGGCTCGATGGGCCTTTTATTCGTCGAACTGGTGCGGGCGACGAAAGTCGGCACCGCGTCGATCGCCAACCACCTGCTGTCGTTCCTATTGTTCGTCATTGTCCTGCTGTTGTTCATTCTCGTTCAGGGATTTGGCAATTCGACATATTTTCTGTTCATGGCCATGACCTTCCTTGATCCGATGGCGGGTCTTGTCGTCACCACGGTGACGGCGCGCCGAGATCTCGCCGTCGCCGAGACGCCATTATCGCGCGGCTGACGACGACGGGTTTCCATCATACGAGGCGGTTGAAGTGTGCTTCCGGCGCGACGAGGTTTGTCGCGCGGCGGTAAGCGGCGGCCGCCTCAAATGCGCACATCGTTGTCACATTCTGGGACTCGTCGCCGCGCGCGCGCGTCCGCATTCCGCGCAAAGGCCGCATAGGGTCTGGCGTTGAGGCTGGCGCATAAAGCGCAGGAAGCGTAGCGCAGGGCGGCACGCGGCCTGCGTCGCAAATCGCTTGCCGTTAACCTTTTGGGTGCACGCATAATGCTGCTGACGAATGCGCCACAGAAATCGATTGTGTTTTAAGTTTATTTACGGCTCGACCCATAGATTGGCGCGGTAACAGGGTTGAGTGAAACATGGCTGATCGCTTGCACGCATGGTTCAAGGGCGACCGGGAAAAACGTGATACCGACATTTCGCAGAACACCGGCGGCGATGACCGGGACGGAGACGCGCGTTTGCAGGCGCTGTTTGAGTATGATCCCTCAACCGATCTGCTCGCCTGGTCGGATCCTGCGGCGGCCGCACGTCTGCTCGGCGCTGAAATTGCGCCGCCAACGATTTCGATGCAGGATTACGCCAGCCGTATCGTCGGCGCCGACGCGCCTGAGCGCGTGTCTGCGTTCGCCGGCGAACTACAAAACTACGCCTGTGAATATCAGTTGTCGCGCCGGGCCGGTGAAAATCACTGGGTCGAGGAACGCGGCGGCTGGCTCGGCGGTGGCGGTGATCGCCGCCTGATCGGCGTCGTACGGTCGATTGAAAGCCAGAAACAGCGAGATCAGCGACTCGCCTGGCTGGCGGAAAACGACGAATTGACCGGCGTGTTGAACCGCGCGGCGATCCGCGCGCGGCTTGAGCCGGCGCTCGCCGACCTGGCCAAAACCGGGCGCTGCGGCGCCTATCTCCTCGCCGGCGTCGATGACCTCGGGGCGGTCAATAACGATTTTGGCTTTGATGTCGCCGACCAGGTGATCGTCGAGGTTTCACGACGGCTCAAAAGCGTTCTTGGCGAAGACGACCTGATGGGCCGTGTCGCCGGCACGAAGTTCGGAATATTTCTCGCAGACGCCGACAGCGACCGGGTGCGCGAGGTGTGTATTCGACTGCTCAATATCGTCCGCGAGAATATTGTCGAGACTCGCCGCGGCACGGTTGCAGCCTCGATTTGCATTGGCGCTGTTGAAGCCCCGAAAGACGCGGCGAGTCCGCATCAGGCGATGTCGTGCGCCGAAGCGGCGCTCGATCAGGCGAAACGCCTCGGCAGGTCAAGCTGGTCGTCGTTTTCTGAAAAAACTGACACCGTCAGCATGCGTCGGCGCAACACCCATATGTCGGACGTCATCCTGACCGCACTCAATGAACGCCGCGTGCGGCTGGCGTTTCAGCCGATTGTCAGCGATATTGGCGAATCCCCGACGAAATTTGAATGTCTTATCCGCATGCGCGCTGAGGACGGCCGGGAAATCCCGGCGCCAGACTTTATTCCGGTCGCAGAGCGTTTAGGTCTGGTGCACCTGCTTGACCGACGTGTGCTGGAACTGGCGCTGAATACTCTCGCTGCCTGTCCGAACATCAAGCTCAACGTCAACGTGTCCATGGAGACGGTGAAGGATCCGGTCTGGGCGGAGGGGTATCTTTCGGTGCTGCGCGCGAATGAAGCGCTGGCCCGCCGCATTACCGTGGAACTGACCGAAACCAAGGTTATCGACGCGATTGATGCGTCCATCGAATTCGTTTCGGATATCAAGAAGATGGGCGGTTCGTTCGCCATTGACGATTTTGGCGCAGGCTATACCTCCTTTCGTAATCTGAAAGCGCTCGATATCGATATTTTGAAAATCGACGGATCATTCGTAACCGGCGTAGCGTCATCGCGAGAAAATCAGCTTTTTGTACGAACCTTGCTCGACCTTGCCCGCAATTTCGGCATGAAGACGGTCGCGGAGTGGGTCGATAACGAAGCTGATGCGATGTTGCTCAAAGGGCTGGGCGTTGATTATCTGCAAGGCTTTATGATCGGAAAGCCTGAGACGGCGCCGGCATGGTTGCCCGACGGCGCCCCCAATCAGGCGCCGTCGAAACAGGTCCGCATCAACGCGGCGGGATGATCTAAATTTCTAATGTTCGCGCCGGTTTACGCGAAAAACCGGTCCCCACTTTTTCGCCCGGCGCTCTTAAGGCGTGCGCGCCGCGGCGGCGGCATCAACGATCACGTTCAAGCTTAGAAAGCTGCCGCTTCAAGTCAGCGAGTTCATCCTTGAGGGTCTTCAACTCGTCGGGACTGCTTTCCTCGCCCGCATTTGCGGCCCCGGACGGCGTCTTGCCGCTCTGCGAATAAAAACCGCCAACACCGGGCGGAGTGAACATTTTTGTCGCCTGATCGAACAGCGCCATATTCTGGCGCGCCATTTCTTCAAACATTGCATAACCGGGCGAAGCGCCGAACGCCTCGCGTATCTGTGTGCGCATGTTTTCCTGATTTTTGGAAAATGCGTCCATGCTCATTTCCAGGTAAGACGGGACGAACGCTTGAAGATTGTCGCCGTAAAACTGGATCAACTGGCGCAGGAACTGGATCGGGAGGAGATTTTGACCTTTGTTTTCCTCCTCAAAAATGATCTGGGTTAAAACCGAATGGGTGATGTCGTCATTCGATTTTGCATCGTACACGACAAAGTCCTGGCCGTTTTTCACCATCTCCGCGAGGTAGTCGAGGGTGACGTAAGAACTGGTCGCGGTGTTGTACAGCCGCCGGTTGGCGTATTTCTTGATCACTACCGGTTCGTCATCGCGACGTTTCTTGCGGCCTGTCGGCTTTTCAGCGTTGGCTTCCTTTTCGGACATATGTCCCGATCTCCCTGAATTTTGTTGCGCAGCATGAAATTGGTTGCTGCAGCGCCGTCATTTTGTGCGCTTGCTAATCTTGCTATACCATGAAATTCAAACATCCCTATCCTGCGGTGCGGCGAAAATTGCCGAGATTGGATTTTTCAACGGGATCGCGGGCGAAAAATCGACATTATTGCAGCGCAGCATCGTTTTCATGTGCGCACAACCTAAGGAGATATCATGAGCGGCGTCATCATCGCTTCGGCGGCAAGAACCGCAGTTGGATCATTTGGCGGGGGGTTATCGACGGTCCCTGCCGCTAGGTTGGGCGAGATCGCCATCGCCGCGGCGCTGGAACGCGCCGGCGTCTCGGGCGGCGATGTCGATGAAACCGTAATGGGTCATGTATTGCAGGCGGCGCAGGGCCAAAATACGGCGCGTCAGGCCGCCATGGGCGCCGGCATTCCGGTGGAACGCCCGGCGATGACGATTAACCAGGTCTGCGGGTCGGGTCTTCGCGCCGTCGCGCTCGCGGCGCAGGCGGTGAGGCTTGGCGACGCCAGCATCGTGGTTGCCGGCGGTCATGAAAACATGTCGCTTTCGCCCCATGCGATGCATCTGCGCACCGGGGTCAAAATGGGCGATGCATCGCAGATCGACACCATGATCAAGGATGGCCTTTGGGATGTGTTCAACAATTATCACATGGGCCAGACGGCCGAGAACCTTGCCAGCAAATACCAGATCAGCCGCGAAGAACAGGACGCCTTTGCAGTCGCCAGCCAGAACAAGGCGGAAGCAGCGCGAAACGCCGGGAAGTTCAAAGACGAAATTACCCCTGTCGTTATCAAGACACGCAAGGGAGAAACGGTGGTCGATACGGACGAATATATCCGCAACGGCGCGACTCTCGAATCCGTCGCGGGGCTGCGTCCGGCCTTCGCCAAGGACGGATCGGTCACTGCGGCCAACGCCTCCGGCATAAATGACGGTGCGGCGGCGCTGGTGGTGATGTCCGAGGCCGAAGCTGCAAAGCGCGGCGTCGCCGGTCTTGCGCGCATCGTGTCTGCGGCCCATTGCGGCGTCGATCCGTCAATTATGGGTATCGGCCCGGCCCCGGCGTCACGAATGGCGCTGGAAAAGGCCGGCTGGTCCATCGACGAGCTCGATCTGATCGAAGCTAATGAAGCTTTCGCGGCGCAGGCGCTTTCGGTTGGCAAAGAGCTGGGCTGGGATGCGGGCAAGGTTAACGTCAATGGCGGCGCCATTGCCATCGGCCATCCGATCGGCGCTTCCGGCGCGCGCATTTTGACGACGCTCATCCATGAAATGAACCGCGCAGGCGCGGGCAAAGGGCTTGCGACATTGTGCATTGGCGGCGGAATGGGGATCGCCATGTGCGTTGAGAAAATCTAAGATCACAAGTCAAAGCGGCGCTATGCATAGCCGTGCAGGGTGGAAACAGTGGGAGATCGAGGATGACCAAGCGTAATGCAATCGTAACCGGCGGCACGCGCGGCATTGGCCGCGCAATATCGCTGGGGTTGAAGAACAGGGGCTATGCAGTCGCCGCCACCTATGCCGGCAATGATGCGGCGGCGGCGGCGTTCAAGGAAGAAACCGGCATTCCTGTATTCAAATGGGATGTCGGTGAATATGAAAGCTGCAAGGCCGGCGTCGCCGAGGTTGAAGCGGTGCAGGGGCCAACCGACATCCTGGTCAATAATGCCGGCATCACCCGCGACGCCATGTTTCATAAGCTCGCCCCCGATCAATGGCGCGACGTGATACGCGCCGACCTCGATAGCGTCTTCAACATGTCGCACCAGGTCTTTTCCGGCATGCGCGAGCGCGGTTTTGGCCGTATCGTGAACATTTCCTCGATCAACGGCCAGAGGGGCCAGATGGGTCAGACGAATTATTCCGCCGCCAAGGCCGGGATGATCGGGTTCACCCGGGCGCTCGCCCAGGAGGGTGCGTTCAAGGGCGTCACCGTAAACGCCATCGCGCCGGGCTATATCGCCACGGAAATGGTTGGCGTGCTCGATGAGAGTGTTCTGAAAAAGATCGTTGCGCAGATCCCGGTGGGGCGGCTTGGCGAGGCCGAAGAAATCGCCAATTGCGTGGCTTTCCTAGCCGATGATGGCGCCGGGTTCATCACCGGGTCGGTGCTTTCCGCCAATGGCGGCCAGTACATCGCCGCCTGATTATTGTATCCCGGGCGCCGGAAAGGTCCGCCGGCGCCCGGATTTCGCCCAAAATCGCGACTAGCGTTTGATTTTGTAACCGTTACGAAAGTTCCCGTCGCTAGCGTGACCGGAGCGGAATTGGGCCAATGCTTCATCACTGCAAATGGCGGACTCTCGGGCATGCGGCTTTGGCTGCGGCGGTCGGCGCTTGCCTGCTGGCGACGCCGGCGACGGCCCAGCAATTGTTGCCGCAGCGCGATGATCCGTTCTCTGCGCTTGTCGGCAAACGCGGCGATATCCGCCAGCGCGAGGCGGGCGGGGTGGTCGAGCGCTATGTCGTGGCGACCGACAACAGGGTGTTTCTGTTCCAGTCAGACGGCCGCAATGGACGGTTGAAATTCCTTTGCGGCGATGCAGATCCGCGCATTGACTGCCGAATAGACGCTGAAAATCCGGCGGAGGAAATCTACCAGGTCACTGGCGTGCGCGCGTCTCGCGGGGATGTCGTCTACCGCAATCGCGAAGGAGCGGAAATGCTGCGTCTGGCGTCCTATGGAAGCGCTACCGTGTTCTGGCCCGGCGATGACCGCGGCCATGCTGCGGCGCGTTCCTATAGCGAAGATCCGCCGATTGCGTTACCGCCGGTGCTGGCCGAGACGGCGTATGCTCGCGTGCAGCGCGCGACCGCACTGGTCAGCGCGCTCACCGGCGCGCCGATTGTGTTCGAAATCGCTGCGCCGGCGCCGGCGCCTGACGACGATGCTACCGTGCTTGCCGACGCCATCGCCCGGGCCGCCAAAGCCATCGCCGCAGTCGCCGAGGACCCTATCGGCGCCCGCGTGATCGCTTCAAAAATCAATCATGTGCGCCTGGCGCGCGGGTCCGACGCCGGGGTTACTCTCGATAACGGCGTGGTCACAGTGTCTTATGCGCCTGGGCGAGATCTTGAGGGGCGGCTGTCATCAAGCGCCATCGCAGCCTTTTTAGAAGAATCGCTCTGATTCACCTTGTTTTTTGCACAGTTGGCCGTTTCGCGTCTAAAATCAGCCGTAATACGGGGTAATGATCGCGGCGATGAGACGGATTTTGGCGATAGCAGCTGCGGTGGTTGTGGCTTCGATCGCGCCGGTTTCGGCGCAGTCGTTGAAGGAATTGCGCGCGCGCGAGGGCGAAGAACGTGCGCTGAGCGCCGAAGCGGCGTTTACCGGCAAGGTTTGCGGCGACGGCATCTCGGCCTCGATTGACTGGTCGAGTACGCGCGAGTGGCCTGCCGGCGCAAGCATCGCCAGCGCCTGCGGCGGCGCGCTTAGCGCTGTCGAAACCGTTTGCCGCCAGGGACGTAAGGGCTTTGTCCGCCGCTTCGTTTGTGCGGGCGACGGCGCGGGGCCGCGATTGTCTGGCTCAACGCTGCGCTATGGCGCGAGCCCGGGCCGTGACGGGTTTGCCGAGACAAAATCCTATCTCGGTGATTGAGGCGTCGCGCCCATTGAATAACGCTGCGTGGCGGTCCATTTGACGCCAATGCATCGTTTCACCGTCATCGCCATCTTGCTTGTCCTCGCCGCGTGCAGCCGCGGCGATCACAAGGAGGTCGGAGAATTCAAGAATGATTTCGTCGGCAACGAGATCAAGCTTGAAGCGCTGCGCGATCCAAAGGTCGCCGGCGTCACCTGCCATTTGAGTTATTTCGACCGCGGCTTCTGGGATCGCGTCGCCAAAGGGAACTGGTTTGAAAACCCGTCCAATTCGTCAATCGCCTGTCGCCAGACAGGCCCCATCGTGATTGGCGATATTGATCTCGACAAAGGCGGCGAGGAAGTCTTCTCCCAGCAGCAGAGCCTCATGTTCAAGCAATTGGCGGTGCGCAGAGTTTATGACGCGGAAAACAATACCTTGATCTATGTCGCCTATAGCCGCCGTCCGGTCGAAGGCTCGGCGAAAATGGCCGTCTCGACCATCGCGCTGTACGGGCAGGATGTGTCGGCTCCGGTTAAATAGCGGCGCGCCCTCGATCAGAACGGGACCCGCGGGTCAGAAATTATCCTTGCGTTTTCGCACTTCGGCGAACACCTCAACCGGACTCGCACCCGCAAGACCGACCGCAGCGGCGACGCCGTCCTGGTCCGCGCGTAGGAACGGATTGGTGGCGAGCTCTGTTGCGACGTCGGTCGGCACTGTCGGCTCGCCCCTGGCGCGCGCTGCGTCGATCATCTCGGCGCGCTTGGCGAGGGCGGCGTTATGCGGATCGACGCTAACGGCGAAGCGGGCGTTCGATTGGGTATATTCATGCGCGCAGTAAAGCCGGGTTTGCGGCGGCAGCGACTTTATCTTGCCGAGCGACGCCCACATCTGTTCGGGCGTGCCTTCGAACAGCCGGCCGCATCCAAGCGCGAAAACCGTATCGCCAACAAACGCCGCCGCAGCATCCGCAAAATAATAGATGATGTGTCCGGCGGTGTGGCCCGGGGTGTCTTCGACAACCGCGCGCGCTTCGCCCAGCATCACGACGTCGCCCTCGCCGACCGCCTCGTCGATGCCTGGTATCTTCTCGGCCTCGCCGGCCGGGCCAATTACTCTGGCGTTCCAGCGCTTTTTTAACGCTTCGTTTCCGCCTGCGTGGTCCCAATGCCAATGAGTATTGAGAATGTGTGTCAGCGCCCATCCCTCCCCTTCAAGGGCAGCGTTAATGGCGTCGGGATCTGGCGTGTCAATTGACGCGACCGCCCCGGTTTTGCGGTCGCGGACGAGATAGCCGTAATTGTCCTGAAGGCAGGGGATTTGTCGAAGGTCGATGCTCATGGCGGAGACGATACGCGATGAACGACGTGATCGACAACTCAGCGGTGATGGTCAGCCATTGTGGCGGTGCGCCGAACACGAAAGAATGCGTCCTTGAATTATGCGCACTGACATTCTTGATCTGCATGACTTTTACGCCCGCCCGCTGGGACTCGCCGCGCGCGGGTTCATCGCTGCGCGGCTGGAGGCGGCGTGGGGCGAGCATGCGCGTTTGCGTATCGCCGGTTTCGGGCATGCCGAGCCGTTTCTCGGCCTGTTCCCCGATGCGGAGCGGCGCATTGCCTTGGCGCCTGGCGGACAGGGCGTCATTCGCTGGCCGCCGGGCGAAAAAAATCTTACCGCGCTGTGCGGCGAGTGGCGTTGGCCCTTGCCAGATGCGTCGATTGATCGCCTGCTGGTTGTGCACGGTCTTGAAGAGTCAGACGATCCCAAACGGTTGCTGCGGGAAATCTGGCGGGTGCTTGCCAGCGACGGACGGGTGATTTTCATCGTCTCGCATCGGCGCGGGCTTTGGTCGATGATCGAAACAACGCCGTTCGCCGCCGGCCGGCCATATCTGAAACGCCAGCTTGAGCGATTGCTGCAAGAGTCGCTGTTTCGTCCAACAGCGTGGAGCGGCGCGCTTTACTTCCCCCCTTTTGCCTGGAGTCTTTTGTTGCGGGCGGCACGGGCGTTTGAGCGCGCGGGCGAAAGGGTGTGGCCCGGCCTTGGCGGCGTGATCATGGTTGAGGCCAGCAAAGATATGCTGGCGCCGGTGGCGCGCGCAGCGCCGTCGTTGCAACGCGGCGCCGCCGGCCCGGTCGCGGCGCGCCCGGCGATTGCGGGTCGCGCCGGCGCCGCCCGGAAATTGCCCCGGCGAACTTGATGCGCGGCGGTTGTGGCCGGTATACCGCGCCGTCCATAACCGAAAGACAAACCTGATGGCTACGCCCACGCCGCGCCCCGGAATCATGGAGATCTCGCCCTATGTCGGTGGCGCGGCGCCGAAAACCGCGGCGGGCCCGACTTACAAGCTGGCCTCGAACGAGTCGGCGCTGGGTCCGAGCCCGAAAGCCCTTTCCGCGTATACGAAGGCGCAGGCGCTCCACGTTTATCCCGATAGCGGCGCGCGCGGATTACGCGAAGCGATTGCGGCGCTGCACGGTCTTGATCCGGCGCGCATTGTTTGCGGCGCCGGGTCGGATGAAATCCTGCAACTGGTGACGCGTGCTTATGCCGGGCCGGGCGACAACATCGTGCAAACCGAACACGGGTTTTTAGTTTATGCGATCGCGGCGCAAAGTTGCAGCGCGACGGCACGCTTTGCGCCGGAAAAAAACCTCACCGCCGATGTCGATGCGATATTGTCGCTGGTCGATGAGGCGACGAAGCTTGTATTCATCGCCAATCCGAACAATCCCACCGGCACTTACATTCCCGATGCGCAGATGCGTCGGCTGCGCGAGAATTTGCGCGATGACGTCATCCTCGTCATTGACGCCGCCTATGCCGAATACATGGACGCGCCAGACTATGACGCCGGCGCGGCCCTCGTCGATGAGAACGACAACACTGTGATGACGCGAACGTTTTCCAAGATATACGGCCTTGGCGGTTTGAGGCTTGGTTGGGGGTATTTCCCCGCGGCCATCGCCGATGTCATCAACCGCATTCGCGGCCCGTTCAACGTGTCTTCTTCGGCGCTCGCAGCCGGCGAGGCGGCGATTGGCGATCAGGAATTTGTAGCGCGCAACCGCGAGCATAACCGCATGCAGCGTGACTGGCTGTATCAGCAATTGGGCGGGCTGGGCATGCGCTTCCAGCCAAGCGTTGGCAATTTTGTTCTTGTTGAATTCCCGGATGTCGAAGGGCAGAGCGCCGAAGACGTCAGGCGCTTTCTTTCCGCCAATGGCGTTGAAGTGCGTGCAATGGGGGGGTATCGCCTGCCGTCATGGCTTCGCATTACCGTCGGGTCGGCGGCCGCCAACCGGCGATTGATTGAGTTGTTAGCGGAGAAAGTTGGCGATGACTGAGGACGCACACTTCAACAAAGCCGTCATCGTCGGCGTTGGTCTTGTCGGGTCGTCGTTTGCGCGTGCGATGCGTGACGCCAACACCTCAGATTCCATCATCGGTTATGACCTCGATAGCGACGTGCGCCGCCGGGCTGTCGCCTGCGGTGCGGTTGACGATGCGCCCGACACGCTGGGCGCCGCCCTTGCCGGGGCGGACCTGGTCGTGGTCTCAACGCCAGTCGGCGCGATGGCGGGCGTGCTTGGCGAAATCGCCAGTAATGCCGACGAAGGTGCGCTGATCATCGATGTCGGCTCGGTAAAAGGCTCAGTTGTCGAAGCAGCCGGCAAAATCGACCCGCGCATCCATATCGTCCCCTGCCACCCTGTGGCGGGTACGGAGCAATCGGGCCCTGAAGCTGGTTTTGCGTCGCTGTTCAAACATCGCTGGGCGATCATAACGCCGCTGGCGCGCGATGACGCGGCTTATCTGGGGGCGGTGAAAAAGGCCGCCGCTTTGTGGCGTGCGGTCGGCGCCGAGGTTGAGGTGATGGATCACGCCCATCACGATCTGGCGCTGGCGATAACTTCACACTTGCCGCACCTCATCGCGTTTACGCTGGTCGGCGCCGCCGACGATCTTGAATCCGTCGCCGAGGCGGAGATCGTGAAATATTCCGCCGGCGGTTTTCGCGACTTTACCCGCATCGCCGCTTCCGATCCGATCATGTGGCGAGACGTTTTTCTCAACAACAAGGACGCGGTGCTGGAAGTGCTGGGCCGGTTCTCAGAGGAGCTTGCGCTGCTGCAACGGGCGATCCGGTGGGGCGACGGGCAAACTCTTGAACGCGTCTTCTCGCGCGGGCGCGCGCTGCGCCGCGCCATCGTTGACGCCGGTCAGGAAAAAGACGTACCGAATTTCGGGCGCGATACGCCGGAAGAATAAGCGCCGAATTAGCGGCAGTTCGCGTCAAGCCAGTCGACGAGACGCCGCGAGATCGCGATGCGGTTCGAATTAAAGCTGTGATCGGTGACGTAAATCTCCGAGTCGAGCTCAACGTCCGGGCTCTTAGAAAATGCTGCGACATAAGCTTCGTGCACTTTAACCGGCACGGCATCGTCGTTTTCCGCCGCGAGCAGGAGAAGTTTCTTGCCGGCGAAATTGAAAACGATATCGGCAAGCGGATAGCGGTCTGCAAACGCCACACCCTGTTCAATGACATTGCCGCCGTCATGACCGGCCAGCATTGTCAGGCTGTCCGCATATTCTCTAAAGCCGACGCGCAGGTTTTCATCTTCGAGTTGTAGCATCAGATAGTCGATGCTGGCGGCGGCAAGTGTTGCGGCGCATGTGATCTCAGGATCGTTCGCTGCGCCAACCAGCGTCATCTGCCCGCCCATGGAATGGCCGACAATTGCGATACTGCCTGGATCAGCGCGATAGCGTTCGGCGTTGTCGCGTAGATGATTTAACGCCGCGCCGGTGTCTTCGGCTGCGTTGAGGAAGCTGAATGCGCCTTCGCTGCCCCACGCGCCGCGATAATGAAAGAAAAGCACGTTCCAGCCGTCGCGCCTTAGATATTGCGCGATGTCGAGGTTTTTCTCGGTACCGGGATAGCCGTGCATCAACAGCACTGTCGGATGCGGCCCCGGGCCGTTGGCAAGATAGACAAATCCGTTCAGCCGGTCGCCATGCGACAGGAACGAGATTTCGATAATTGCAGGAGGATAATCCGGGTCGATGGCGACCGGGTCGCGTTCGGCGATGCGCCCTGTGCTGCAACTCACCAGGACTAACGCCGCGAGCGTCATAATAATCAGTATAAGGAATTTCATGATGCCGCCCCGCTTTCTTGCTCCTTCGCATAGCATGGCGCGTGGGGCGGCGCTACCTGTGGGCAGATGTGGGGCGCGAGATATCAGGCCGCGTCTTCATCCAGCTTGACTTCGTGGCCCCATAATTTGTGAATATGCCAGACAGTGTCTTCCAGCGTTTTCTTGTCAAGCGCGCGCCCGTTCAGCGTTGAATGCTTCAGCGTCAACCGGCGTGAGCCGTCGAGGTCGGCGTTCGTGACCTGGATATTGGGTTCCTGACGGCCGAGATCATACGACGACGCCAGCGTTTCGCGCACTTTGCGGAAGCCGTAATCGTCGTGAATCGCAGCGATCTCGACATGGCCTTCCTGCTCATCGTCGTGCAGTGCGAACATGCGCATGTTCCGCATCACTGTCGGCGACAGAAATTGCAGGATAAAACTTTCGTCGCGGTAATTGGCCCAGGCGTCTTTCAAAACGTCGCGCCAGTCGCCGGCGCCCGCGATACCAGGAAACCAGTCGCGATCCTCGCCGGTCGGGTTTTCGCTGATGCGTTTAATGTCTTCCATCATCGCAAAGCCGAGCGCATACGGATTAATTCCCGAATAGCGACGGTCGTCGAAATCCGGTTGGAACACGACGGAAGAATGCGAATGCAAAAACTCCATAATCGCGCCTTCGGAAATCCGGCCGCGATTATAAAGTTCGTTCATGATATAGTGGTGGACAAAGGTGGCGCAGCCCTCGTTCATCACCTTGGTTTGTTTTTGCGGATAGAAATATTGCGAAACGTTGCGGACGATGCGCACCAGTTCGCGTTGCCATGGTCTTAGCTTTGGTGAGGCTTTCTCGATAAAATAAAGAAGATTTTCTTCCGGCAACTGGATGTTTCGGACCTCCATGTGCCGTTCGTGCGCATCCTCGTCGGGTTCTTCGGTGTTCGGCAGGGTGCGCCAGATATCATTGAACGTCTTCTGTTCATGTTCGGCTCTGGCGACGGCTCGCGCCACCCGGTCGGCGTCGGAAAGGCGCGGCGGGCGGGCATAGCGAAAGACGCCCTGATCCATCAGCGCGTGGGCGCTGTCGAGGATCTGCTCGACTTCCCCGGCGCCGTATTCGTCCTCGCATTTGGCGACATATTTCTTGGCGAAGTCGAGATAGGGCAAAATGCCTTCAGCGTCCGTCCATTGCCGGAAGAGATAATTGTTCTTGAAAAAATGGTTGTGGCCGAAACAGGCGTGCGCCATCACCAGCGCCTGCATCGTCATCGTGTTTTCTTCCATCAGATATGAAATGCACGGATCGGAATTGATGACGATTTCATAGGCAAGGCCGGAATACCCCTTTTGATACATCATCTGGTCATGGGCGAAATGCTTGCCGAAAGACCAGTGTTTGTACATTAGCGGCATGCCGTGGCTGGAATAGGCGTCAAGCATCTGCTCGGATGAAATGATCTCGATCTGATTTGGATAGACGTCGAGTTTCAGGTCGTGGAGCGCGATTTCTTCAATCGCGTTATAGGTGTGTTTCAGCCGGTCGAAATTCCATTCGCTGTCGGTGTAAAGAAGGCGGGTGTCAGCGATTATCGTCATGCCGCCTCCTGATTGTTCTTCGCGAACAATTCCCTGAAGACCGGGAAGATATCGGCCGGTTTCGATATGCGGGTCTGCGCGAACGTTTTCCAGTTCGGCGCGAAAGTGCGATAGGCGCGCCATAGCTCGGCGCCATTGTCCTTGTCGGAGAACACTTCCATCTCGCGCTCGTCGAGAATTTCGATATAGGCGTAATACTGGCTGATCGGCATCACGTCTTCGTTGAGAATTTCAACACAGCGCTTCGCGTCGCCCGACTGGGTATAGCCGTCGGAAGCCTGCGCGACATAGATATTCCATTCCGCTGCGGGGAAGCGCTCTATTTGCACTTCCAGCATTTTTTCCAGCGCGCTCGACACGACCGTGCCGCCCGACTGGCGTGAATAGAAAAAGGTCTCCTCGTCGACTTCCTCGGCGTGGTGGGTGTGGCGGATGAAGACGACTTCGACGCGCTCATAGCGGCGCTTCAGGAACAGGTAGAGCAGCATGTAAAAGCGCTTGGCGAGGTCTTTCTCGCGCTCGCCCATCGAGCCGGAAACGTCCATCAGACAGAACATGACGGCGGCGGTCTGATGTACCGGCGTCGGCTCGAACGCATTGTACCGCACGTCAAGCGGGTCGATGAACGGCGCCCAGCGGCGGCGCGCCTCCATCTCTTCGAGCTTGATCAGCAGCGCTTTTTTTTCTTCGATTTCGCTCTCGTTTGGCGCGGCGATGCGTTCAAGCTCGAACAGGCGCTCTTTCAGCTCGTTCACTTCGCGCGTCGACGGGCGCTTCAATGCCAGACGCCGGCCATGGGCGTTGCGCATGGTGCGGATGAGATTCAAATTGGTCGGCGAGCCGGCGACGGTGATGCCGGCGCGCTTGTAAGCGGTCGATTTGATCTCTTTCAGCGAGCGTTTGACGAGGTTCGGCAGTTCGAGGTCTTCAAAGAAGATGTCGAGAAATTCCTCCTGCGTCAGCGTGAACTGAAACGCATCCTCGCTGTCGCCGGATGTGCTGGCGTCCTTTCCCTGGCCCTTGCCGCCCTGTTTCGGCGGCTTCTTGATCTTGTCGCCGGCGCCGAATTCCTTGTTGCCCGGCGCGACCCAATCGCGGCTGCCGCTTTCCGGATCGAGGCGGAAACGCGGCTCCTTGGTTGATTTCGACGGGATCGAGATTTTCTCGCCCTTGTCGAGATCTTTTAAAGAGCGCTCTTTCAGGCTCTTGTCGACCGCTTCCTTGATCTGCACGCGCGCACGCTTGAGGAAACGCTGGCGGTTGCCCAGCGACTTCCCCTTCGGGTTCTTGCGGCGGTCTATGAAGTGAAACTGGTTCATTTCAGATCAGCGCCGCGCTCACCCCGCCTTGTTGACGCGCATATACCACTCAACCAGACGGCGAACCTGACGCGAGGTGTATCCGCGATCGACCATGCGATCGACGAACGAGTTGTGCTTGGCCTCGGTGTCGCTGTCCTTTTTGGAGTCGAATGAGATAACCGGCAAAAGGTCTTCAACCTGGCTGAACATGCGCTTTTCAATGACGGAGCGCAGTTTCTCGTAAGACGTCCACGCCGGGTTCTTGCCCGCATTCGCGGCGCGCGCACGCAGGGAGAATTTGACGACCTCGTTGCGGAAATCCTTCGGATTGGCGATGCCGGCGGGCTTTTCGATCTTCGACAGCTCGGCGTCCAGCGTCGCCCGGTCGAGCAATTGCCCGGTGTCGGGGTCCTTGAAATCCTGGTCTTCGATCCATGCGTCAGCGTAGGAAATATAACGGTCAAAGAGATTTTGTCCGTATTCTCCGTAGGATTCCAGATAGGCTTTCTGGATCTCTTTGCCGATGAAGTCGGCATAGCGCGCCGACAGCTCGGACTTGATGAAATCGAGATATTGCTTCTCAACCTCGTCGGGATATTGCTCACGCTTGATGGCGTTTTCGAGCACATACATCAGGTGCACCGGATCGGCGGCGACTTCGTCGGTGTCGAAATTGAACGTCTCTGACAACACTTTATAGGCGAACCGGGTCGACGCCCCGTCCATGCCCTCGTCGATGCCGGCGGCGTCTTTATATTCCTGAAGGGTTTTTGCCTTGGGGTCTGAATCCTTCAGCTTCTCGCCGTCATAAACCCGCAGTTTCGAAAACAGGTTCGAGTTTTCGTGCTCGCGCAGACGCGTCAACACCGAGAACCGCGCCAGCAGGTCCAGCGTTTCCGGCGCGCAGGCGGCGCTGGAAAGCTCAGAGCCGGCGACCAGCTTTTCGTAAATCTGGCGCTCTTCGGTCACCCGCAGGCAATACGGCACCTTGATAACGCTGATACGGTCAAGGAACGCTTCGTTATTCTTGTTGTTGCGGAACTGCACCCATTCGCTCTCATTGGAGTGGGCGAGAATGACGCCCTGGAACGGGATCGGCCCCAGCGCCTCGGTGCCGATATAATTGCCCTCCTGCGTCGCGGTCAGCAGCGGGTGAAGCACCTTGATCGGCGCTTTGAACATTTCGACGAATTCCAGAAGACCCTGATTGGCGCGGCACAGCCCGCCGGAATAAGAATAAGCGTCGGAATCCGACTGGCTGAAATGCTCAAGCTTTCTGATGTCGACCTTGCCGACCAGCGCCGAGATGTCCTGATTGTTTTCGTCGCCGGGCTCGGTCTTGGCGATGGCGATCTGGCGCAGTTTCGACGGGAACAGCCGCACCACTTCGAACTTCGAGATATCGCCGCCGAATTCGTCGAGGCGTTTGACCGCCCATGGCGACATCAGCCCGCTTAGCCGGCGCTTTTCGATGCCGTATTTATCGGCCAGAAGCGACTTTAATTCTTCCGACTGAAACAGGCCGAGCGGGCTTTCGAACACCGGCGAGATTTCCTTGCCGGCTTTCAGCACATAGACAGGATTGACCTCCATCAGGTCTTTAAGCCGTTCTGCGATAGAGGATTTGCCGCCGCCGACCGGGCCGAGAAGATAGAGAATCTGGCGTTTTTCCTCCAAACCCTGCGCTGCATGACGGAAATAGGAGACGATCCGTTCAATCGTGTCCTCCATGCCGAAAAAGCCGTCAAACGCTTCATAACGGCGGATCGTGCGATTGAAGAAAATCCGCGACAGGCGCGGGTCTTTCGACGTGTCGACCAGCTCCGCGTCACCGATCGCCTGCACCATACGTTCGGCCGGCGAAGCATAGAGCATAACATCATCGCGGCAGCCGAGCAGATAATCGCGCAGCGACATCGTCTCCTGCTTCACCTTGGTGTAGCTTTCCGAATACAAGTCAAAAACGTCGAGGCTTTCTCCAGTCATTTTATTACGCTCACTTCCTTTACCCGCGCCTTGCTGAAGGGCGCATTGCGCCGCTCTATGAAATCCGGTCGTGCTCAATGAGCGCCCGGAAATAAAAAAGGCGCGGATCGTAATGATCCCCGCCCCTCGTTCGTTCGCATCGTGCGGGCTTTTCGCCGTCGCGCTCGCGATATTCGTTCAAGACCTTCTTTAACCGCCGCGGCGCTTTCGCACGCGTACCCCTTTCGGTCTCCACATTACTCATGTGGGGGGCGAAGCCCTTGGTACAAGCCGGCATTCGACTTTCGATCGCCAACTTCTGATCAATCATAAGGCCCATTGGACACCCGGGGATAAGTTTTTTTTAGCCTTGATTTTAAAGCGTTTTTCGCTCCGTTAAGGTTAACGCACGCCTTTGCGGGGGCGTTTGCGCACGAAATTGTCTCATTACTCGCGCCCGTTCGCCTGTGGTCCGCAAGTAACAAGGTTAACGCCGCGGCTCTTAACAATTCGTCTAAACGAACGCAGTTACCTGCGCTGGCGTGTTTCAAATCGACGGCGATCAAGTGTGGATCAAACTGTAACGTGATTGCGGCAATGTTGCGACCGCGAATAGGCCGTATGCGGCAGTTTTTTCACGACAGCGTTATTTCGCCGCAACAGGTTCGCGCGTGTCATGGCGTGACACAAAATTGCGTATCGCGATGATGGTGCGCCAGCGTTGATGCATCGACGGACACGATAGCGCCGAACATGATCTCATTCGGCGCCGGCAAGATGATCGGCGTCAAACGCGCGCCGCACGCGATTGTTCGCGCACATGAAGAAACACCAGCCCGCTGGCGAGGGCGGCGAAAAAGCACCATACCGACGGGCCGGCGTGGCGATAGGCCAGTTCCGTCGTCGCCGATCCAACCAATACGGCGACGCCGAACAGCGCAACATAGTGATGTCGCGATATCAGCATCGGCGCGACCGTCGCCAGCACGTAGAGGCCGATCACGCCGTCGCTGAGCGGGTGATCGCTGGCGTAACGTAAATTGCCATCAACGACACTGACGTGAAAGGGCGTCGACAATTGCACATACAGCAGCAAGGCTGAAATCGCCGCGCCGACGATCAGCAAGGTGATAAGGCCGATGCGCCGGCGGCTTTCCCCCTCCAAAACCAGCACCATGAACGGCGTCCACACAGGCCAGAACGATTTGGCGATGAAAACCCAGGCGTTGATCAGCATCGGCGGCGCGGTCCCCGTTTCATTCACCGACAGCCAGACAAAGCCTTCAATCATTTGATGGGCGGCGAACAGGAGCGGCGTCAGCGCATAGGGAATGAGACGCGGCGCCGGCTTCAGGCCCAGCGTCGCCACGCCGGCAAACGCAAGGCCGGCCGCCGCGGTGAAACTCGCTGTCGCCGAAAAGCACATGGTTGCGAGCTTACGCGCGCGCCAACGCGTCCTCAATCAGTTTTGCGGTTGCGCCGGCGCCATAGATTTTCGCAAACGGGCCCATGCGCGGGCCTTCGGTCTGGCCAAACACCACCTGATAGATCGCGGTGAACCAGTCAC
Source organism: Parvularculaceae bacterium (assembly GCA_041398145.1). Taxonomy (GTDB): domain Bacteria; phylum Pseudomonadota; class Alphaproteobacteria; order Caulobacterales; family Parvularculaceae; genus Amphiplicatus. Next base: position 108,576 of record JAWKVF010000007.1, read on the forward strand.
GGATATTGTTTTCATAGTCGTTCGCCTTGCCGGCGTCGAACACCGCGGTCTGGTAGTCGGCCTCGTCCGCGCCTTCGCCGATTTCGCGCAATCTCGCGGCGAAAGTCTCCAGCGCCGCGCGTTCCTGATCATTCGCTGCGCGATAAGTTTTTTTCGGCTCGACGAACCGTGAATAATACCGCTCGGCATACACAATCATCGCGTCGGCGGCGGCAAGTTCGTCCGTGCGGGCGTTCTGGCGGTATTTACGGATAAAGCCTTTGAGCACATCCGGGTCGCCGCCAACTGCCGAGACCAGCGTCAGCAGCATGGCAAAACTTACCGGCGTTGTCGCCGCCGGCGGTTTTCCCTCATGAATATGCCAGACCGGGTTGTCGAGCGCCTTGGCGCCGTCTTGCGCGGCGTATTTTTCAAGGTGCGTCCAGTACTCGTCTGCGGTTTTCGGGATAATGTCGAAATAAAGCTTCTTGGCGGCCTTCGGGTTCTGGAACATGTAAAGCGCGAGGCTTTCCGGCGACGCATAGGTCAGCCATTCCTCGATGGCGATGCCGTTGCCTTTGGTCTTTGAAATCTTCTTGCCCTGTTCGTCGAGGAACAGCTGGTAATTGAACCCGGCCGGCGGTTCGCCGCCGAGCGCCTTGACGATGCGGTTCGACAGACGCACCGATTCCGTCAGGTCCTCGCCCGACATTTCATAATCAACACCAAGTGCGACCCAGCGCCCAGCCCAATCAGCTTTCCATTGCAGCTTCGCATTACCGCCGCCGACGGCCATTTTGACTTTCGAGCCGTCTTCGTCTTCGAACACGACCTCGCCGGCGCTGGCGTCAATTTCCAGCATCGGTACGTAAAGCACGCGCCCGGTCGTCGGCGAGATTGGCAGGATCGGCGAATAGGTGGCGCGGCGATCCTCGCCAAGCGTCGGCAAGATGATCTCCATCACCGCGTCATAGCGCTCCAGCACGCGCTTAAGAGTTTTATCGAACTGCCCGGATCTGTAACACTCGGTCGAAGAGACAAAGTCGTAATCGAACCCGAACTGGTCAAGGAAGGCGCACAGCTTTACATTGTTGTGATGGGCGAAGCTCTCATGCGAGCCCCACGGGTCGGGCACGACCGTCAGCGGCTTTTGCAGATACCCGTTCAGCAATTCCTGGTTGGGCACATGCGGCGGCACTTTGCGCATGCCGTCCATATCGTCGGAAAAGGCGACGAGCCGTGTCGGCCGCCCGGTCATCAATTCAAACGCCCGGCGCACCATGGTCGTGCGGGCGACCTCGCCAAACGTGCCGATATGCGGCGGGCCCGACGGGCCATAGCCGGTCTCGAAGGTGACGACGCCGTCATGGCCGATCCGCTCAAGGCGTTTTTCCAGCGCCCGCGCCTCCTGAAACGGCCACGCCTTGGCGGCGGCGATATCCTCGGGCGAGAAAATCTTTTCGATAACGGCGGTCATTTTTCCAGGCTTTCCGGGTCGGGTTCGCGTGAGGTTTAGGCGCACCGCCGCGATCCGGTCAATGACGTGGCCCAAAAGCGGCCGACAATGGTCGTTGGCGATATTTGGGCTATATTAGTCAATCTGTGCGCAGGAAAGGGGGGCGCCGAGTGTCCGGCGCGAAAGACGGGGAAATGAAAATGGCGGATGATCGACACATGCCAGAGCCGGGTCAGGCTTCTGAAGTTTTAAAAACCAGCGGCGACCAACGCCACGATCTTGCCGAGATGCGGCACGACCCGGAACGTATCCGCCGGCTCTTTGAGAACGGTGAATATCCCTACAAAACCCCGATGAGTCGGAGCGTCTATGAACGCCACAAGGCCGAATTGCAGGTCGAGTTGCTCAAGGTCCAGCAATGGGTAAAGGAAACCGGCCAGAAGGTCGTCATCATTTTTGAGGGCCGCGACGCCGCCGGCAAGGGCGGAACCATCAAACGGTTCATGGAGCATCTGAACCCGCGCGGCGCGCGTGTCGTCGCGCTGGAAAAGCCCACAGAGGACGAACAGGGTCAATGGTATTTCCAGCGCTATGTGAAACACCTGCCGACCAGGGGTGAAATCGTTCTGTTCGACCGTTCCTGGTATAACCGCGCCGGCGTCGAGCGGGTGATGAATTTCTGTTCGGCGAATGACTATCTGGAGTTCATGCGTGAAGTGCCAGAACTGGAGCGGATGTGGGCGCGTTCCGGCATTTTGCTGTTCAAATACTGGTTCTCAGTCACGCAGGATGAACAGGCCAAACGTTTCAAACAGCGCGAACACGATCCTTTAAAGCAATGGAAATTGTCGCCGATCGACCGCGCCTCGCTGGAAAAATGGGCCGAGTATACCGAGGCGAAAGAAGCGATGTTTTTCTACACCGACACAGCGGATGCGCCGTGGACAGTTGTGAAATCATCCGACAAAAAGCGTGCGCGCATCAATTGCATGCAGCATTTTCTGGCGTCATTGCCATACCCTAAAAAGGACCTGCATATCGTGCGTGGTCCTGACCCGTTGATTGTCGGCGCCAGCCACCATGTCATCGGCGCGAGCGACCATATGCTCGGGCGCAATCTGCGTGATCCGTTCGGTCCCCGCGAATAGAGCATCGCGCAAAAGGTGTGCGGCGGTTGATGGTTGCCCATCCATCAACGGCTTTTCGCGTTGCGACCACTAAAGATTAAACCATCATGGCGTGATCCGGCTTATTGCCTGATGGTTTGGGCGGTTTTAGTTGCGATAGCCGCCCAGCGCCGGTAGCTTGCCGGCAAATCACACACCAAGGATATATCCGCAAATGGCCGAAACCGTACGTTACCTCACGCCGCAGGAAGCGATCATCTATCTGATGGTGATGGCGTCGGCCTCTGACGGCAGTATTTCTGAGAATGAATTGCGTACGATCGGGCGTGTCGTCCGGTCGTTCCCGCTGTTTTCCGATGGCGATGAGCGCGATCTCGTCAAAACCGCCGAACAGTGCGGTGCGCTGATGTCGTCGGAAGACGGCCTGCACAAGGTGCTGACGTCGGCGGCTTCTGCTTTGCCTCGCCATCTTGGCGAGACGGCGTACGCCGCGGTGATCGACGTCATCACCGCGGATGAAAATCTCGACCCGACCGAGATTCGCGTGCTCGAACTGATCCGCGATTCGCTGAAGGTCAGCGACGATGGCGCGGCGGCGATCGAACACGCCGCGCGCGCACGCCATATGACGATCGACGCGGTTTAACCGGAGCGATACTTCAGCGCGCCGGGTTAGCTCGCCATTTCCGCACCATAACGCTCATGCACATGGGTATAAAACGCTTCGCCCGTCACCCGGTTCCGCCAGGCGACGATGTTTTCAAATTTCGACACATCGTATCCGATCATTTCGAACGGCTCCATCGCGGCGATGAGCGCAATATCGGCCAGCGATAATGCGTCGCCGACGATGAATTTTCGCCCGGCGAGAGCAGCGTCGACTGACGGCAGGTTGGAGTTGAGAAATCGCTCGCCGTCAGCCATTGATTTTTCATCAACCGGCATGCCGATCATCGGCGCGAATAATTTGTTGAACAGGATTTTTGACATGTTCGTACGAATGTGATGGGCGGCGAAATCCATCCACTGGTCGATCTGACCACGGATTTTTACCTCGTCGGGATAAAGCCCGCTGCCAGCGCGGCAGGCGAGATAGCGGCAGATCGCGCCGCTTTCGGCGAGTTTATAGCCATTATCGTCCATCGCCGGGACGCGGCCGAACGGCGTTACGGCAAGGTAGGTATCGCCCTTATGTTCGCCCTTGGTGAGATCAATGCTGATATAGTCATGATCGAGACCAAGCGCGCTGGCGGTCAGGCGGACCTGGTTGGCCGGGGGTGACAGGAAATGTCCGTAAATTTTCAAAGGGGGCTCCCTGTTGGCTGTTAATGGGCAAAGTCTAGCGATTAAAGAGGGCGCGTCATTTCACGGACGCGCGAGGGGTGCGTTTAAGTGAGCGTGAAATAACAAACGCTTGCGACAACGATGGCGACGATAATGTTCAGTGCGAACCCTTCGCGCGCCATGCGCGCAATGGTGACGCGATTGGTGGCGTAAACGATGGCGTTTGGCGCGGTCGCCACCGGCAGCATGAATGCGCAAGAGCATGAAATCGCGGCGGGGATCATCAAGATCTCGGGCGCAAGACCGCCGCCAAGGGCGACGGCGGCGAGAACCGGCATCAGCAAGTTCGCGGTCGCCGTGTTGGAGGTGATCTCCGTCAGGAAGGTGATCGAAAGACAGATGCCGAGCATCATCCAGAAAGTCGGCAATCTGGCGACCCCGGCCAGGCTGTCGCCGATCACGACATCAAGACCGCTGGCGCGAAACGCCGTTGCGATGCAAATGCCGCCGGCGAATAACAACAGCATTCCCCATGGAATATCAGCCGCCGATTTCCAGTCGAGAAGCATGCCGCCGCGCCCGTTCGGTACAAGGAACATAGCAACCACCGCGGCGACGGCGACGGTCGAATCGCCGGCAAGGTCAATACCGAACAGGGCGGACCAGCCGCCAAACGGCTCGGTTCGCGTGATCCACGCGAGCATCGCGACGGCGAAAACCATCAGGGTGCGGGCCTCTTCTTTTCGCCATGGGCCGGGGTGGGCAAGTTCCGGCGCGTTGACGCCGCCCAATGACCTGGTCAGCCAGACACCAATGATCGGCACGCCGACAATGGCGGCGGGCACGCCGGTTTTCATCCATTGCACGAAAGAATATTCCTCGCCGGTGGCGCGGTTGAATGCGTCGGCGAACAAAAGGTTGGGCGGCGTGCCGATCAGCGTGCCGGCGCCGCCCAGCGAAGATGCATAGGCGATGCCGAGCAGGAGCGGCGCGGCGAGGCGTTCATTGTCGGTGCGCGCCAAGATCGCCAGCGCCATTGTTGAAAGCATCAGCGTCGTCGCCGTGTTCGATATCCACATCGACAACAGCGCGGCGGCGAACATGAACCCGAAAACCAACCGGCGTCCGGAAAATCCGACAAAGCGGATCATGTAAAGCGCAAGGCGTTCATGAGCGCCTGAGCGTTCAAGGCTTTTCGACAGCATGAATGACGCCATCAACAACACGATCACATATGACCCGAGCGCCGACGCCGCCTGTTTTTCGTCAAGCACGCCGACCAGCGGAAAGGCCGCGAAAGGGACAAGAGACGCCGCCGGTATCGGAATGGCCTCGGTCATCCACCATGCTGCGGTGAGCGCGGTTATCGCGATCGTCCAAACGATGGGTTCGGGCTGACCGAACGCCGCGGCCAGCGCCCCGCAAAGCCCGCCGAACGCGACGCCGCCAAAGATGAGCATCCATTTCATGACGCCAACTAAAGCAGCGATTGCGCGCAACTGTCTAGGCGCGCCGGGTTTTCGCAGGTGAGCTATTGCAGCAGGGCTTGCGGGCGGCGCGTCGTCGTATTACGCGAACGCCATGACGCTGATTTACAAGATCATGTCCCGCGCAGACTGGAAACGCGCTCTCGCCGACGGCGATGTTCCGCTTGCGGAGGTAGATCGCCATGACGGGTATGTGTATTTGTCCAACGCCGAACAGGTGCTCGAAACGGCGCGGCTGTATTTCGCCGGACGCCACGACCTGATTATCGCGGAATTTGACGCCGATGATTTCGGCGACGATTTGAAGTGGGAGGCCTCGCGCGGCGGCGCCTTGTTTCCTCATGTGTACGGCGTCCTGCCCGCCGCCAAGGCGCGCCGCGCGGCGGCGCTGGTCGCGGCTGGCGACGGCTTCGTCATTGGAGACGAGGTGTGAGCGCGCGTCTTGTCGCTACATTTGGCGCGCGGGCGATGCGCCTGCTTGACCCCGAAACCGCGCACCGCGCGACGGTGCGGATGATGAAATCGCCATTGGCGCCGCGGTTTTGCACATCCCGCGACCCGATCTTGAACATTCGCGTTGCGGGCATTGACTTTCCCAACCCCATCGGGCTGGCGGCAGGCTTCGACAAGAACGCGGAAGTTCCCGATGCGATGCTGGGCCTGGGATTCGGCTTTGTCGAGGTGGGCGCGGTGACGCCGCGCTCGCAGCCGGGCAATGACCGGCCGCGGGTGTTTCGTCTGAGCGCGGATGAAGCGGTGATCAATCGCTATGGCTTCAACAATGACGGTCTTGACGTCATCGCCGCGCGCCTGCGCCGTCGTCGCAAAAATGGTGTTGTCGGGATCAATCTTGGCGCCAATAAAGACAGCGAAGATCGTGTTGAAGATTATGTCGTCAGCATCAAGGCGCTTGACGGGCTCGTTGATTTTTACACGGTGAACATCTCATCGCCGAACACGCCTGGCCTGCGCGCGCTTCAAGGCAAGGAAGCGCTTGCCGGGTTGATGTCGCGGGTGTTGGCGGCTCGCGATACGCTGCGGCGCCCCGCGCCGGTCTTTCTCAAGATCGCGCCGGATCTTGCTGACGCCGACAAAGCCGATATCGCCGCTGTCGTGACCGAAATGCGCCTTGATGCGCTGATCGTCTCAAACACCACGATTGATCGGCCGACGTCGCTAAGGAGCGAGTGCGCGTCGGAAAAAGGCGGGTTGTCGGGCCGGCCGCTATTTGCGCCGTCAACGTCGCTGCTTCGCGAATTTCGCCAGACCATCGGCGATGCGGCGCCGCTCATCGGCGTCGGCGGGGTGTCGTCGCCGCGCGATGCGTATGAAAAAATCCGCGCCGGCGCCAGCCTGGTCCAGCTTTATACCGCGCTGGTGTTTCAGGGCCCGGCGCTCGTCGACGAAATCATTCGGACATTGCCGGCGATGGTTCGCGCCGACGGATTTTCCTGCGTCGCCGATGCGGTGGGGGCCGACGCCTAAACCATCATGCAATAATCCGGATTCACGCCATGATGGTTTAATCTTCCGTGGTCGCATCTCACAAAGCAGTTGATGGGCAGGAGCCATCAACCGTTGCACAGTTTTTGCGCGATGATCTAGGCGGGCGCGTCAAAGAACGACCGCCGGATGCGCGGCATATAAACCCCAAGCGTCAAGGCGCGCAGCAGGAAGTAAATCGAAAACGCCGCCCACAGGCCGTGATTGCCATACCAGCGTGCGAGATAGATAATTAGCGGCGCAAAAGCGATAGCGCTCAAGATCATGCCGTTGCGCATTTCCCGCGCGCGCGTTGCACCGATGAATACGCCGTCGAGCTGAAACCCCAAAACAACGATCAGTGGACTGATTATAATCCATGGCATGTAACGCGCCGCCTCCGACCTGATTGAGATATCAGGCGACAGCAGGCGTAAAAGCGTATCGCCGGCGACGAGATAAAACAGAGAGAACAACGCGGCCCCGGCAAGCGCGATGATGAATGTCGCTCTTACTGCTTCGGCGTATTGGCGGTAGCCGTCTTTGCGGTCTCGTCGACCAACGGCGCGCCCGACCATGGTTTCTGCTGCGATGGCGGTGCCGTCGAGCGCTAGCCCGGTGAACAGGAAAAGCTGTATCAGTGTCTGATTGGCCGCCAGCGTGACATCGCCGAAGGCGCCGCCGCGCTGCACGAACCACGCATAAGCCGCGGCAAGCAACAGTGTGCGAATGAAGATATCGCGGTTTACGCTCAACGTCCGGCGGATGAGGGTGGGCTTGAACAACTCGTCCATGCGCCAGTGCGCGCCGAGCCCGCCCTGTTCGGTCATGATCACGGAGGCGAAGAGCGCGGCGATAACGAAGCCTGCAATTTCGGCGATTAGTGTGCCAAGCGCGACGCCCGCCGCACCCTGTTGCAGGTTGACGACGAAATGCCAGTCGAGGGCGATGTTCAGCCCGGTCATGACAAGGCTGGCGATCATCAGGAAATCGGTGCGCCCGCGCGCCGACAGCCAGCCGAACAGCGCATAGGTCGACAGCGCGAACGGCGCGCCCCAGATTCGGATCGAGAAATAGTCGTGCGCGGCGTTAAATGTCGTGTCGCTTGCGTCCGATCCGATCTCCAGAAGATTGAACGCGATCGCGCCCAGCGGCGCCTGCAACAGGACGAGAAGGAAACCGATAGCCGCGCCAAGTCCGGCGCCGCGCACCAGCGCGGCGCGCGCCTCGTCCTCGCGGTCGGCGCCGGCGGCTTGCGCGGTAAGCCCTGCAACGCTCATGCGGATGAAACCGAAGGTCCAGTAGACCAGTGAGAAAATGACCGCGCCAAGCCCGACGGCGGCGATATCGAGCGGGCGTTCAGAGCGGCCAAGCGCCCACACATCGACTGCGCCGAGCAATGGCGTCACCGACGCCGCCACCGACGCCGGCCAGGCGAGGCGGAACACGTCGCGATAGGGCAGGGTCTTCCAGTTCATGGTCAATCGGCCCTGCGGTTCTGGGATTTGCATAACGTCATCGTCTGTCGTGGATTAGCCCCGTCATGGATTAGCCTTGTCATGGATCGGCGAACAAAGGGAAGGTGCGGCGAAGGGGTGGAACTGTGAGCGAAAACTGGAGCAAATGGCAATCGCCGCCGGGCGGCACAGGCAACGAATTCGACGCGGCTGAAATTGGCGCGCTGGCGCATCTTTATCGCGGCGAGGTTTATCGCTCGACGATGTGGCGCACCCGGCTTGATGCGACAACGAACTGGTCGGTGGTGACGCTGGGGATTGCATTGTCGATCAGTTTTTCCAACCCCGCATCGTCGGAGCTGCCTTTGCTGCTGGTCGGCCTGCTGATCGCCATGTTTTTGATCCTGGAGGCGCGGCGCTATCGCTATTTCAATGTCTGGCGGGCGCGCTGCCGCTGGATTGAAAACAATTTTTATGCGCCCTTGCTGTTGCGCACCCATCGGCCCGAGCCCGGCGAGTGGCAGGACGTGCTGGCGCAGGATTATTTGCGGCCGCAATACCATATCGGATTCTGGCGTGCGATGGGCCGGCGCATCCGCCGCAATTACTGCTATATTTTCGGCTTTCAGGCGCTGGCGCTGTGCGCGAAAGTCATTGTTCATCCGACGCCGATCCAGTCCGTCGCCCAGTTTTTCGAGCGCCTGGCCATTGGCCCGATCCCCGGCGCTGTGACGCTGGTTTTCGGCTTTGCGTTTCATGCCTCGTGGATCGCGCTGGCGCTGTATACCCGCCATCTTGATCATGTGAAGCATGCAGGCTCGGATGGCGTGCGCGGCATGGGATAATAATCTGTGTGCAGAGTAAAAGTCTCATAAGCGCGCTTTTGTGCGGCCCTCGTGCGGGCGGGCCGCTGCGGGGTCGTCGGGCCAGTCGTGCTTGGGGTAGCGCCCGCGCATGTCTTTGGCCATGTCGCGATAGCCGCCGCGCCAGAACCCGGGCAAATCGCGGGTCAGCGCGATCTGTCGGCGCGCCGGCGACAGCAATGAGATCACCAGCGGCATGCGGCCCGAAGCAATCGTCGGGTGCGCGCTTGCGCCATAAAATTCCTGTACGCGCGCTTCGACCAGCGGCGCATTTTCGCTGAGATAATCAATTGTGACGGAATGGCCAGCCGGCGTCGTAAAGCTTAGTGGCGCCGCGTCGTCGAGGGCGCGCGCCCTGTCCCAGTCAATGAGGCCCAATACCGCGCGGCGCAAATCCGTCGCGGACAACGCCGGCAGAGACGGCGTCACCGCGAGCAGCGGCGCCAGCCAGTCATTGACGCGCTCAAGCAATGTGGCGTCATCAAGTGCTGGCCAGTTGCTACCGGGTTTGTCGTCGCCAAAAACTTCGCGGGCAAGGGCGAGGCGCGCCTGCGTCTGCCGGATCGCGCCCGCTGCGCCGATGATGTCGAGGCCATGGCGCTCCACCGCCGCGACAAGGGCGCCCGCCGCTGCTGCGCCGGAGGGCTTCGGCAATGGCGTTTCCGACAGAATAATTGCGCCGACGCGCTTGACCCTTCGCGCCTTTACCGCGCCGGCGGCGGCGTCATAGTCGGCAAGCTCGGCAATTTCCTCGCCGCCCAGCCGGCGCGCATCTTCCTCACGGATCGGCGCGGCGGCGAGAATGCGCGCGCCCGATGACGCGCCGGCGCTGTCGGCGATGGCGAGCCAGGTCGATTTTGACAACGCGTCGGCGGGATCAATATGCAGTGCTCTGCCGCCGACGGTGAGATAGGCCCCCGGCTCGCCGGTGCGTGCGCGCGCAATGCGCGACGGCGTCGCCGAGGCGATGATGCGTCCGGCCTCGGCCGCCGATGCGGCGACGTCGCCGCCGCCCCAGCGTCTGGCCTGCGCCCGCAGCGCGACGGCCCGGCGGCTGTTGTCGGCGGTGAAACGGTTGAGGCGGTCGCGCAAATCCGCTGACGCGCCGCCAAGGCCGCGCTCGCCGATCAGCACGGCGATTTGCGCTGCCAGCGCGCGGTCGGCGCCGTCGCCAGCGCCGGCGATCATCGCGGCGAGTTGCGGCGCCATCGGCAAGGCGGCCATGGCGCGCCCTTTCGCCGTCAGCGCGCCGGCGGCGTCGATGGCCCCCAGTTCCGCCAATGTGCGCCGCGCCTTTTCAAGACGGCCGTTCGCGGGCGGATCAATAAAGGTCAGGCGCGCGGCGTCGCGTTCTCCCCATTCGGCCAGCGCCAGCGCAAGGCCGGCAAGGTCGCCGCTGGCGATTTCAGGCGTCGGTTCGGCGGCCAGCCCGCGTGTTCCCGCCTCGTCCCATAACCGATAGCACACGCCGGGGCCGGTGCGCCCGGCGCGGCCGCAGCGCTGGTCGACATTGGCGCGGGCGGCGCGCCGGGTGACAAGGGTCGTCCCGCCGTCGCCGTCGCTTTCGGCGATCCGGGCAAGGCCGGCGTCTATAACGATGTTGACGGCGTCGATGGTCAGCGAACTTTCGGCGATATCGGTGGCGATTACGACTTTGCGCTTTCCCGCCGGCGCGGGGCGCACCGCTGCGTCCTGCGCTTGCGGCGACAGCGCGCCGTAAAGCGGCGCCAGCATGACGTCATCGCCGAAATCTTCCAGCCGTTCCATCGTGCGCCGGATCTCGCCCATGCCCGGCAGGAAGGCGAGGACCGAGCCCGTCTGCTCGCGCAGCGCGCGGCGGATCGCCTGCGCCATGCGGTCCTCGACGCGCTGATCGCCACGGCCGAGATAAATCGTCTCCACCGGGAATAACCGCCCGTCGCTCTCAACCACCGGCGCACCCAACACGGCGGCGATGCGCGCGGTGTCGAGCGTCGCCGACATCACGACAAGGCGAAGGTCGTCGCGCAGCGCGCCCTGCACATCGAGCGCCAGCGCCAGGCCGAGGTCGAGATTTAACGAGCGCTCGTGAAATTCGTCGAACAGCACGGCGCCGACTCCGGCAAGTTCCGGGTCGGCGAGAATGCGCCGGGTGAACAGCCCGTCGGTGACGACCTCAATGCGCGTCGCCGCCGACACGGCGCGGTCGACGCGTGTCGACAGGCCGATGCGCCCGCCAATTTTTTCGCCAAGGCTTGTCGCCATGCGTTCAGCGGCCATGCGCGCCGCGATGCGCCGCGGTTCAAGCAGCAGCATACGCTTGCCGGCCAGCCAGTCCTCGTCGAGCAGGGCCAGCGGCGCGCGCGTGGTTTTGCCAGCGCCCGGCGGCGCGGCGAGAACGAGCCGGTTTTCGCCCGCCAATGCAGCGCGAATGGCGGGCAGGACGTCGTCAATGGGAAGCGCATCGGTCATCGGGTGAGCATTCAGGCTAATTCACGGCCTGCACAAAACCGCCAGACTCCACAGCGCTCTCGTCTCGCGATAGCCTATGTTTGCTCGGTTCCGGGCGATTTATGCGTATTTTGCGAATTCTGCTTTCGGGGCCCGGCATGAAGTGTCCTTTGCATGGTTTTTAACTCAACACGCCATGATAGGGCTGCCGGGAGGGAGGGGGATAAGTTTTTATTTCTCAATGAAATCAAGCACTTGAAAGTGCGTTATGGTTAACGCGCGAATAATTCGCCCTTAGCGGGCGGAACATCGCGCGGGCGTGCGGCTCTGACCGCCGCCGGGCGCGTTGAGCGCGCGTTCGGCGCGGATTTTCGGACTCGTCAGCCGGGTGTTTCTTTCGGGTCATCGCGCAGAGATGGACTGCGCTGGCGCCGCGCTTCGAGAGAGTTTTTCAAAATTCCCAACGCGCGGGTCAGGCGCATTTTGCTGTAGGAAAAAATCAGTATACGACGTAAAAACACATCCTACAGATTATTAACATAAAATTCCGTATCGAAACATTTCAGTGACACTGTCAGATTCGTAATGTTCGTTTCATATTCACGCCCATATTTTCTGTATGATGTCAGGTGTTCAACAAGTGTTCAAAAGGAGAAGATATGTTAAGCAGATTGCTTTGTGCAACCGCGCTTCTTGGCGCATCATTCTCGTCAGCAGGCTGCGTACTTGCCGGCGCCGCTACGGCTGGCGCAGTCGCCGCCGATGAAATCAACGAAGATGATGGCGAGTTCGACCCGCTTGAGGAAGCTTATGACGGCGATGACGGTACAACGCCGATCGTTGACGACGATGTCGATAATTAACGCGCCGCCTGACGGGCATGTGCGTTGGCGCCGATTGCAGCTGTTGTGATTCAGCAGCCGGCCCCAGATTTTGATGGAGCCTATTGCGAACAGGTGAGCCACATTCCTGAAGTTGACGAGGGCATGGTCGAGACCGTCGAGGATCTGCTTGACCGGATAAAAGCCGGAAAAGTCGATTCCCTCTGCTTCGTCCACATGGACCGCGACATGAAGGTCTTGGTCTACATGTCTGACACCGACAACTGGCTTGAGCAGGTCGGGATGGTCCACGTCCTCAAGAGCGACGTTGAAACGAAGTCCACCCGCGAGGCAATCCGAGACCTTGGCGGCGACGCATAAGGAGACCATTACATGGCCGAGGCCGCTTAACCGCGGCACTCAGGCCAAGGCTTGAGCCGGTGCCAATGGGCGGCGCAGACGAGCGCCAGGTTCTCAGGGACTGGGCGAGAGCCTGCTTCAAATTCGGCGTAATACGGGCGCCGATAACCAAGCAGATCAGCGGCCTGTTGCTGGTTTTTAAGGCCCATAGCGTCGCGCCAGTCTCTCAAGTCTTGCGGGGTCATATTCTTGATTCCGTAAGGGTTTGGGGCTATATTCGCCGGGAGCCTCGGGGGATGGTTTCCCACCCCCCTCGGCCTCTAGAATAACCTGAAGCGGATTGTCAGTTGGGCTGCGATCCGCTTTTTGGTTTTCCGGAGGAGAAGCTTCAGTTTCAGAAACATCAGCTTTCTCCCGGTTGTCTGGCGGCTGCCCCGCCCGGCGCCGTACCCGCAACAGACTGCCAAATAACGCCTCGCACTGTTTCGGCGCGGGGCGTTTTTATTTGTCCCGTTTATCTTTCCGGGCCGTCGCCGCCGGGCAAGGGATATTTCAGCGCCGCGCCATGGTCATAGCTGAAACTCTGGTCGAGTCGAAACTGCGCCTCGCCCGGTATCCAGCGCCACAAATGCATGTACCGCGCGCCGCCGACCAACTCCCAGCTTTCGCTGGTCCGGCGCCTTTCAAAGAATGAATGCGTCGCCTCCTCAAGCGCGCCCCAGTCGCCGAGCGCACGAACAACGCGTGTGCCCGGCGTGATCTGACGCCGGTTCTTGTAGCCTTCGTTCTCGCCGCCGGGGCCGCGCGCGGCGCAATTTTCTCTGGCGTCGTCAACCATCTGCGCGCCGCTTTCAATGGCGAGGCCGCCAAGATCGTGCAGCATGCGAAATTCGGGCGTGACGATTTGCGCCAGCGCATCGGCGTCGCATCCTTCAAACGCCGCCCAGAACAGTTTGGCATCCGCCGCTTCAATACGCTGGCGCAGCTCATCGCCCGTCGGCATTGGCGCCGTCGCTCCTTGCGCGGCGGCGAAGATGAAAAGCGCAGTGATCGTCATATCGGTCCCCAGATCTCGCCGACTCCCGTCGGCCCAGCCAGACCGTCACAACGCCAGTAATTTGATGCGAAGGCAACCAGCCTGTCGGCGCCCCGTCCCGCGCGCTGGTCGCCTCATCTCATTTGCGATGCGCGCGCGGCGTTTCAGGCAAACTCCAGCGTGATCTTTTCGCCGGCGAGCGTCACTTTGCGGTAAAAGCACGACCGCCGCCCGGTGTGACAGGCGCTGCCGGTTTGTTCGACCACCAGTTCGACCGCATCCTGATCGCAGTCGATGCGGATTTCCCTGACTTTCTGCGCATGGCCGGACGTTTCGCCCTTGCGCCACAGCTTTGCGCGCGAACGCGACCAGTAATGGGCGATCCCGGTTTCAAGCGTCAGGCGCAGCGCGTCTTCGTTCATCCAGGCAATCATCAGCAATCGCCCGCTTGCCGCATCCGTCGCCGCTGCGGCGATTAATCCGTCTACGTTATATTTCGGGCGGAACTCAAGTGTTTCGTCAACGTCGTCGGGGCTGGCCATCGCCTAGCCGCGCACAAGGTTGAGAAAACGTTCTTCCATCGACGGATTGGTCAGGAATTCGCCGGTAAAGCGCGTGGTGACGGTGTCGACGCCGTGTTTGTGCACGCCCCTTGTCGACATGCACTGGTGTTCGGCCTCGATCATGACCGCGACGCCGTGCGGCTCCAGCACGTCTTCAAGCGTCCTGGCGATCTGCGCGGTCAGTTTTTCCTGCACCTGCAGGCGCTTGGCGAAAATATCGACGAGGCGCGCAAGCTTTGAAATGCCGACCACCTTGGTCGACGGCAGATAGGCGACGTGCGCCGTGCCGATGATCGGCGCCATATGGTGTTCGCAATAACTCTCAAGGCGGATGCCCTTTAACAGCACGATGTCGTCATACCCCTCGACCTCCTCGAAGGTGCGCGCAAGTACGGCTTCGGCGTCTTCGCCATAGCCTGAAAACCATTCCTCAAACGCCTTGGCGACGCGCGACGGCGTGTCGAGCAGGCCCTCGCGGGTCGGGTCGTCCCCGGCCCAGCGGATGAGCGTGCGCACGGCGGCTTCGGCTTCGCAGCGGCTGGGGCGGGTGGAGAGGATTTCCGCGTCGTCTTCATCGGCGCGCGATGGCGCATCGTAGGCAATGGCTGTCATGGGCCTGTCCTATCGGTCTTGAGCGATTCCAAGTTCGCGGTTCTCAGGGAAGAGAGACGCGTGTTTGCGCACAGTGTCGTACCCCCCAAGGATACGAGGGGATGGTCGCCTGTGAAAGTACCAAACGCGTGATCTGGGGCAAAATCCCTCAATCTGTTGTGAGATTTCCTGAAAAACGCCGTTTTAGGGGGCGCAAACGGCTGCCGGGAATTGAATTGGCGCGCGATTTCGCCGATCAACCGGAGAAAACCGCCGCGAGAAATCGCCTTAACCATAACACCAGCAACGACGCTTTTGTGATCCCCGCCCAATGACCCTGACACTGTATGACAGCCTGGCCCGCGAAAAACGCGAATTTATCCCCGCCGATCCCGGCCGGGTGACCATGTATGTCTGTGGGCCGACGGTCTATAATCACGCCCATATCGGCAATTTCCGCGCGGCGGTGGTGTTCGATCTGGTGTTTCGCGTGCTGCGCGCACGCTATGGCGCCGACGCCGTCATTTACGCGCGCAATTACACCGATATCGACGACAAGATTATCCGGGCGGCGCGCGAGGCTGGCGCCACGATTGCTGAGATCACGGAAAAATATACGCGTATCTATGAACAGGAATTGTCGAGCTTTGGCTGCCTCGCGCCGACATTGACGCCGCGCGCCACCGCCCATATCGGCGAGATGATTGCGCTGGTGGAGACGCTGGTCGCGCAGGGCTTTGCCTATGCGGCTGAAGGGCACGTTCTGTTCGCGGTTGAAAAATTCGCCGACTATGGCCGGCTTTCCGGCGTCAATCGCGACGAGATGCTCGCTGGCGCGCGTGTCGAAATTGCACCGTATAAGGAAAGCTCGGCGGATTTCGTGTTGTGGAAACCGTCGTCGGGCGACGAGCCTGGCTGGGAAAGCCCGTGGGGCCGCGGCCGGCCGGGCTGGCATCTTGAATGCTCGGCGATGATTGAAAAGACGCTGGGCCAGACCATCGACATTCATGGCGGCGGGCAGGATCTGCGGTTTCCCCACCACGAAAACGAAATCGCCCAGTCGGCTTGCGCCCATCACGGCGCGCCGCTGGCGCGATACTGGCTGCATAACGGTTTCCTGCGCATGGGCGCTGAGAAAATGTCGAAATCCCTCGGCAATGTCGCGCTGCCGCGCGATCTGTTGAAGACGCATCACGGCGAGGCGTTGCGCTGGGCGCTGCTGACGGCGCATTACCGCCAGCCGCTGGAATGGACCGACGAACTGATCGCACAGTCGAAAAAGCAGCTCGACCGGTTTTATCGTCTGCTCGGCGATAGTCCGGGGCATGAAGCGATCAGCGCCGAGCCGCCGCAAAGCATCGTGCTGGCGCTTGAAGACGACATCAACACGCCCGAAGCGTTCGCCGGCCTGCATGAATTGCGCGACATCGCCGCGCAGCTCGACGGCAAGGCGCGCGCCCGCGCGGCGGCGAAACTGAAGGCCGCCGGCGCATTGATGGGTTTTTTTGCGGTCTCACCGGCGCAGTGGTTCACCTTCGCGCCAGGCGGCGACAGCGATATTCCGTCACCTGACGAAATTGAGGCGCTGATCGCCGAACGCGCGGCGGCGCGCAAGGCGAAGGACTTCGCAACATCGGACCGCATCCGCGACGACCTCGCCGCAAAGGGTATCGTTCTCGAAGACGGGCCAACCGGCGCAATCTGGCGGCGCGTCTAGCGGTGCGACTGATCGAGATCACATTCCCCGTCAAACGCAGCGACGACGTGCGCGCGGAAATCGACAAGGCCGAACCGGCCCATGTTCTCATCAGCGATCCCAATGCCGATGACCAATGCGTGGCGCGCGTTTTCTTTGCTGGCAAAGGCGCGCAGGAATTTTTCGACGCTATCCAGCAACTTTGCGAACGTGAAAACGACTGGCGCGTGCTGGTGATCCCGGTTGAGGCGACGGCGCCGAAGCCCGAAGAGTCAGAAGAAAAGAAAAACGCCGACGCCGCGCGGGGCGAGCGCGCTTTGCGTGAGGAAATCTATAACGACGTGAAAGACGGCGCCGCGCTCAGCCTCGATTTTTTCGTTCTGACCATGGCCTCGACCATCGTTGCGGCGATCGGGCTGAATTCAGACAATGTCGCCGCGGTTATCGGCGCGATGGTGATCGCGCCATTGCTCGGCCCGATCCTTGCCGTCACCCTTGGCGTGTCGCTCGGCGACAGGAAGCTGATTCTGCACGCGGCGCGCAACGCCGTCGCCGGGCTCTTCGTCGGCGTGTTCGCCGCCGTGCTGATCGGCAGGTTCGGGGGCGTCAATCTCGAAAGCCATGAATTGATGAGCCGCATCGTCGTCGGCCTCGATTCTATTGCACTGGCGCTGGCCGCCGGCGTCGCGGCGGCTTTGTCGATTGTCGCCGGCGTGTCTTCGGCGCTGGTCGGCGTCATGGTTGCGGTCGCATTGTTGCCGCCAGCGGCGGCGGCGGGGCTTTTTCTTGGCGCGGGCGAGATGTCGTTCGCGGCGCGCGCAGCCTTGCTGCTGACGATCAACATCATCTGCATTATGATAGCGGCGCAGGGCGTGTATTTGTGGAAAGACGTGCGCCCGCGCACCTGGCTTGAGAAAAAGTCGGCGGAAAAAGCGATGCGCATCAGCACGATCGCGTTGTTTGTCCTGCTCGTGGCGGCGGCGGCGATCATTCTGCTGGCGTCGACCGAGGTGATCCCGCAAAATCCGCTCAGGGGCGGGCTCAGTCTTCCAGGCGGCGGTTAGCTCATCAGGCGGTTAGGGCCTGTTGCGAACCGGTAAACCGGCGAACCACTTTACCTGCAACGGACACTGGTTCGGGCAATGCGGCGATTCAGATTGAGTGCAAGTTGCTCAGGCATTAGGGCAAGTTCCTTTTTATCCGGGTCGTGAACATGCTCTATGCTTTTGTTTTGTCGCGCATTTAATCCGAAAACCGGTTCCCACTTTTCGGAATGCGCTCTAATCACCTGGTTCGTGTTTTCTTTTTCCGGCTCCGCGCGGGTTTTTGTGTTTTGATGCCGTTGATGATCAGGTCACAGATAAAGTCGGCGTATTCGCCTTTGACTTTTTCGCTGCGAACCGATTTGCCGGCAAGGAGCCCGAGCAACTCCATGGCTGAGTTGTAAAACTCGCACATGGCGATTGTTGATACAAAAAGCAGATTCTTGTCGATATCGCGGAAAACGCCTCGCTCATTCCCGGCGGCAAGGACCGCGCCATACCCGGACGCCGCGCGTTCGGTCAAACCTTCAACCAGTTTTCGCGCGGACGGCGCGTTTGAGTTGAGAACTTCATCAATAAAAAGTTGATGAAAAAACGGATATGTCGATTCGATGTTTACAAGTGTTTTAATGCGCGCCTTCAGCCGCTCTTCCGGGTCATCGCCGCACCGCTCCATCGCGTCGGCCAGCGCGGCTGAGTATTCGTTGGTAATTTGCTCGGCCGCGGCGACTAGCAGGCCGGCCCTGTCCTTGAAATAATACCGGATCAGGGCGGGGTCGATCTGGGTGTGCCGGGCGACCATGGCGAGCGTCACGCTAATCGGCGGCGTTTGCATCAAAAGTTCGCAGGTCGCATCAAGGATTCCAGACCGGCCGACGCTCGATTCCTGGTCTTTGGGGCGACCGATTTTACGTTTTTTCGGTCTTTTCGCTTTCACGCCTGGTTTTTTTGCGCCTGGCTTTCGTGTGGTTTTCTTTTTGAGCGCGCTCGCCATCAAGTTGAGACCTTCCCCCTGCAAGGATTGAAAAAAACCGCCGCCGATGGTGTGTTCATGAGCAAATACAGCGAACTAGGGGTGTGTTCAACGCAAAATTCCACCATACGGTACAGCAAAATATCCCGCTGCCGGGAATAACTGGCGTTTTTCAGCGCCCCGATGGTAGGATCGGCGATCAACATGCTGGAGGTCGCCGTGAAATCGAAAAGGCTCGTGTTCGCATCCAGGGGCGCATGCATCCTGGAGGAAGCCGGCATTTCGTCTCCGGGCTTTGGCGAGGTTCTGGTCGAGGCCGCATTCAGCACGTTAAGCCCGGGCACGGAACGCAGCCTGATGCTGGGCAAGTTTAAACCGCTTCCGCTGAACGCCGGCTACAGCATGGCTGGCCGAATCGCGAAGGTGGGAGAGGGCGTCAGCGGGCTGGCCGAGGGGGATGCGGTGGTGACAACCGGGCCGCACGCCTCACATTTTATCGCCGATGCGCGGTTTGTTACGCCCGTCCCTGCAAATGTCGATCTAGCGCACGCGGCATTTTTTAACCTTGCTCACACGGCCATATTTGGCGTGCGGCAAGCGAAAATTCAGCTTGGCGAGCCGGTGCTCGTTATTGGTCAGGGGCTCGTTGGCCTTTTGGCCGCCAAATTCGCCAAACTCTCCGGCGCGTTGCCTGTGATCGGCGTTGACCTTTCCGAGGAACGTTTGGGCGTGAGTGAAAATTTCGGTATTCCAGTCCGTATAAACGCAAATGATGAGGGGGCGCTGACGCGGGCGTGCGATGAATTGCCAGGCGGCGGACCTGCGGCCGTTCTTGAGGTGACGGGCGCACTCGCGCCCATCGAGCAGGCGACCCGTCTGGTTCGCAAACGCGGGCGTGTCGTCCTGCTGGCGTCGCCTAACCGTGACGATCCCATCGACGTATATCGTGCGCTCTCTTTCAAGGGCGCTTCGCTGGTCGGCGCTTATGTGAACGCCAAACCGTGGTCGCTTCTCGAAACCAATGTGGAATTGAAGGGGTGGCCGCCCAATCTCGCCGATGGCTATGCGCCGCATGTATCCGGTAATGTGTGGACGAGCGATGATGACGTGCGCGTCTTCCTGAACGCCCTTCGTTATGGCGCACTCGACCTCGCCCCCCTGATAAGTCATCAGGTCAACCCGGAAGGCGCGCCGGAGCTCTATGACCTCGTCTACCGGGGGGATCCGGAGCTGCTTGGCGGCATAATAAATTGGTCCTGATACGTATCTGCCGCTTGTTGATCTGCGCAATCGTCTTGCAAAGCGGCCGCACTGGCTATATTCCGGTTTTAGGGAATTAAATGTGATGTCAGTTCGAATTTGACGCGGAGCCAAGTCATGAACATGAACAAGATTATGCTGATGCTCAATATCCAGAGCATGAATGCGCTTCCCGTCATGGAGCGTTGGCTTCTTCGCACCCATGCGCCGGAAACGGTCAGCCGGGTAGGTCCGTGGCTGACCCGCTACCAGAGTTATCGCGCCGTGCCGCCGCCGCCGAAAATGCACAGAGACGCTGAGGCGTACGGATATTATAACTGGCGGATCACCGAATTATGGACAGCCGAATCCGCGCTTCCTCAGTCTGGTATTCTTCCCCAGGAATTCTTTCCGGAATATGCGGGCATTCTGGGTTTGCCGACAGATGTTGCAGACGCAGAAATCTGGCGAAATGACTCTCGTCAATCCGCCCGGTGCATGGTGCCGGCGCGACCCACGAACGATTTCAAGGGCGACCAGATTCCAGTTTTTGACTATCCCAGCATTTTGCGGTGGGTGACAATGTCCAAGCTGCCGCCCGGCGTTTCGGCCGACGCCGCCGACGACTGGTTCGTCAATACGCACGCGCCGGAATTGCTGGAGCATCGCGATCTGAAAAGGCTCGTGAGCTGGCGGGTGATCTCCACAGGCCGGTCATGGGACTGGTACCGCGTGACCGAGCACTGGTTTGAGGATTTTGACGGTTGGCGACGCGCCACCATTGAAAATCCGCCAAAATTCACCAAGCCCGACTGGGCGGCGCATGACGCCTATCCGTTCTTTGCGCCCTACGCCGATTTTTGCAGCACGTTCGTGCTGGAAACGCCGACGAACTGCTTTCTTCCCCCTTATGGCGATTATGTGCCGAGCGTTTGACGGACGCATACGCGCAAACTTTCCTTCGGAGAATTGAAATGACACGTATCCAGGATCCGCACATCGTCCCCGAATCTCTGGCCGGTCCACGGGCGTCATCCAGCGGCGCGGAATTTATCTGGGATCGTGACCAGAAAGTCCCGATGCGTGATGGCGTCGAGCTTTGCGTGGATATTTATCGCCCGGCCGGCGCGGTGAAAACGCCGGCGCTGCTGGCGATCGCCGGGCATAACAAGGATTTGCAAAATCCTGATATCGGCGACAGCGTGCCGCCGCAGCCGGCATGGTCGACGATGTGGCAGGGCGGCGCCGAAGCCGGCGACAGCCGATTTCTCGTCTCTCGCGGTTATACGCATGTCGTCGGCAATCCGCGCGGGTTTGGTAAGTCGGGTGACGGCGGCGATCCGCATTGGGACTTGTATGACCTGATCGAATGGGTGGCCAAGCAGCCCTGGTGCGACGGCAATGTCGGCATGATTGGTCTTTCTGCTTACGCCCTATCGCAATGGCAGGCGGCGATGCTTCAACCGCCAAGCCTCAAGGCGATTTTTCCCTACGATGCGATGCCTTGCTACGGGAAAATCCATGACCGTTATCCGGGCGGCCTCATTCACGTCATGCTCTATCTTCTTGATGGGCAGAACGTTCACCACGGCGGCCATCAAAAGCCGGGCGAACTTTCTCCCGAAATGGATGCGCTATGGCGCGCCGCGATGGAGAACCCCGATTACCGGATGTATTCATGGGCCTACAACATCCTGACCCAGAAGGGACAGATTCATAGCCGGCTCTTCGAGCACTTGCTCAATAATTTCGAGCCGGAAGGTTCCTACGAGGCGTCAGAACGCGATCTGAAAAAGATCAAGATCCCGGCCTATACCGGCGCTGGATGGCACGCCTACACCTACAAGATGCACCTTCTCGGCGCCGTGAACTGGTATGAAGTAATAGAAGTTCCCATACAGCTGATGTTCAGTGGGCTGAGACATCTCGAACGGCCGTTTCACTCCCTGCATGAAGAGATCGTTCGCTGGTATGACTATTGGCTTAAGGGCGTCGAAAACGGAATAATGGATGAGCCGGCCGTCAAATATTGGGTGAACGGCGCAAATGAGTGGAGAACCGGCACAGACTGGCCGTTGCCGGAGACCGACTGGACAAGGCTTTACCTGCATTCCTGGGAGCGTCTGCGCGAAGAGCCTTTTGCGGATGACGCGCGCGACGGCTATGGCGAGCCGGACGCATTTGTGCAAATGCCGCCGACCCAAACGCGCAAAATCGAGAAGCTGCGTTTCATGACGCCGCCGCTGGCGAACGACACGATGATCGCCGGCCCGGTATCCCTCACATTTTATGCCTCAATCGACCAGGAAGATACGAACTGGATCGTGACGCTCAAGGATGTGGGCCCTGATCCCAGCTTCCACAGCGGCCGGGAAGGGGAAATGGAGGCCGCCGAAGGTCTGCCCGAAATTGAACTTACGCGCGGCTGGTTGAAGGCTTCCTATCGGGAGCTTGATGAAGCGCGCAGCAAGCCCTGGAAGCCATGGCACAAACTGACGCGAGCCGCCCACAAACCCGTCGTGCCCGGAGAAATCAACGAGTATCAGGTTGAGGTCTTGCCGACGGCGAACCTGTTCAAACGCGGGCACAGGATCTGCGTGGAAATCTCAGCCCTCGATCTGCCGACAGGTACAGGTTTCGGCAACAATGTCGAATACGTCCCGTATCATATTTGTAGCAGCAAGACCGTCGTGCAT
>JAWKVF010000008.1:0-108582 GCA_041398145.1 Parvularculaceae bacterium
AGAGCCGCGCCGCGCCTTCGATCAGGTCAGCAGGCACGCCGGTTAGGACCGACACCGCTTCGGGGCTGTTTTCGTCGCGCCGGATAAACGCAAGCCATTTCTTGTAGGACTCTGCCTCGCACCGCTCACGAATAAAGGCGTCATCAAGCAGGCCGTCGCGCGCGGCGACATGGGCGAACGCATTAATCATCGCGACATTCGTGCCCGGCTGTAACGGCAAGTGATACGCCGCTTCGATATGGGGCGAGCGAACCAGATCGATCCCGCGCGGGTCGATCACGATCAATGTTGCGCCCTGGCGCAGCCGCCGCTTCATTTGCGACGCAAATACCGGGTGCGCATCGGTCGGGTTTGCGCCGATGACCAAAATCACGTCGGCGTCGGCAACGCTGTCAAAGTCCTGCGTGCCGGCCGAAGTGCCGAATGTCTGTTTCAGGCCATAACCGGTCGGCGAATGGCAAACCCGCGCACATGTGTCGATATTGTTGTTGGCGAAAGTGGTGCGCACCAGTTTTTGCACCAGCCAGACCTCTTCAGCGGTGCAGCGCGACGAGGTGATTGCGCCGACGGATTTGCGGCCATATTTTTCCTGCGTCACCTTCAGCCGGTCCGCCGCAAATCTGATCGCCTCGTCCCACGACACGACCCGCCACGGATCGGTGATCTTATCACGGACCATCGGTTCAGTGATGCGGTCCTTGTGGGTTGCATACCCAAAAGCAAAGCGCCCCTTCACGCAGGAATGGCCGTGGTTCGCCCGCCCGTCCTTATACGGAACCATTCTTATCAACTTGTCGCCCTGAAGCTCGGCCTTGAAGGAACAGCCGACGCCGCAATACGCGCATGTCGTCAATACCGTCCGGTTGGGAACGCCGTGTTCGACGACTGACTTTTCCTGCAATGTCGAAGTCGGACACGCCTGCACGCAGGCGCCGCAAGACACGCATTCAGAATCGAAAAAATTGTCGCCCCCCAATGCCACTTTGGACGCGAAGCCCCGCCCACTGATCGTCAGCGCCAGCGTGCCCTGCACTTCGTCGCAGGCGCGCACACAGCGCGAACACACGATACATTTGGTGGGATCGAATGCGAAATACGGATTGCTGAGATCTTTTTCCGCAGAAAAATGATTGGCGCCGTCATAGCCATAGCGCACATCACGCAACCCGACGACGCCCGCCATATCCTGCAATTCGCAGTCGCCATTATCAGGGCAGGTCAGGCAATCGAGCGGATGATCGGAGATATAAAGCTCCATCACGCCGCGACGAAGTTTCGCCAGCCGCGGCGTCTGGGTTGAAACTTTCATCCCGTCCTGCACCGGCGTCGTGCACGATGCAGGCGCGCCCTTGCGCCCATCGATTTCAACAAGACACAAACGGCACGATCCAAAGGCTTTCATGCTATCGGTTGCGCAAAGTTTGGGGATCGGTATGCCCGCCTCTGTCGCGGCCCGCATCACGCTTGCGCCCGCTTCAATTTCGACGCGAACGCCGTCAATCTCCACCGAGACGCGTTCGCCCCCCTGCGGCTTTGGCGTGCCAAAATCTGTTTCCTTCAAGAGGGCCATGACGCCTCCTAGTTTTTTGCTCCGTGCGGTCGAAAATCCGTTGCGAAATGTTTCATCGCGCTCTGCACCGGGATCGGCGTCATCCCGCCCAACGCGCAAAGCGACCCGTCAACCATCAGTTCACAGAGGTCTTCGATAATCTGTTTTTGCTTTTCCGTCTCCACGCCGTCGCGCCAGCGATCGAGCACTTCAACGCCCCGCACGGCGCCAATTCGACATGGCGTGCACTTGCCGCAGGATTCTTCGGCGCAAAATTCAAACGCATAACGCGCCTGCGCCATCAGATCGACGCTGTCGTCGAAGACAACGACGCCGCCATGACCGACGCCCGCGCCGTTCGCCAGCATGGTTTCATAATCCATCGGCAAGTGAAACAGCGACGGCGGCAGGTAAGCGCCCAACGGCCCGCCAATCTGCACCGCGCGCACCGGCCGGCCGTTTCGCGCGCCGCCGCCAATGTCGTGCACCAACTCGCCAAGCGTGACGCCGAAACCCGCCTCGAACAGGCCAGCGTGTTTGATATTCCCGGCGAGCTGAAACGGCATCGTGCCGGCCGAGTCGCCAACCCCCAGCGCACGATACGCCGCGGCGCCGTGCGCAAGGATGGCGGGCGCCGCGCACAGCGTCAACACGTTGTGAACCAGCGTCGGCTTGTCGAACAGACCCTCCAGCGCGGGGATCGGCGGCTTGGCGCGCACCTCGCCACGCTTGCCTTCAAGGCTGTTCAAAAGCGAGGTTTCCTCGCCGCAGATATACGCCCCGGCGCCGATAAACAGTTCGACATCGAACCGCTTGCCCAACCCGGCGAAATCTTCGCCAAGCATGCCGGCCTCATAAGCGGCGGCGATGGCGCGGGACAGCACCCACGCGGCGACCGGATATTCCGAGCGCAGATAAATAAAACCTTTGTCGGCGCCAACCGCCAACGCGGCGATCGCCATCCCCTCAAGCAGCAGGAACGGATCGCCTTCCATGATCATGCGGTCGGCGAACGTGCCGCTGTCGCCTTCATCTGCGTTTACGACGATATATTTTTGCCCCGCCGGCGCAGCCGCAACGGTTTTCCATTTTCGCCCGGCGGGAAAACCCGCGCCGCCGCGCCCGCGAAGGCCGGATTGCAAAATCGCTTCGCAGATTTCATCGCCGGAACTTTCAAGCGCGGCGTTGAGGCCGGCATGACCGCCGTGACGTTTGAAATCCTCAAGACTCAACGGATCGGTCTTGCCGCAGCGGTCAAAGATCCGCCGCGTCTGTTTTGCAAGAAACGGGTGGTCTTCGACCACGCCGATGCTGTGGGGCCCAGCCATGTCGCCGGCAATGATCGCGGCCAGCACCTCGCCGCCGTTTTCCTGCGTCAACGGGCCAAACCCGTAGCGCACGCCGCCGACCTCGACTTCGAGAAGGGGTTCGAGCCAGTGCATGCCGCGCGAGCCGGTGCGCACAAGCTCGATCGCTTTGCCAAGTGCGTTTGCGTACGCGATCAGGCGTTCGCCCGCCTCATTGGCGCCGAGACTGACGGCGACCGAGTCCAGCGGAAGAAACAGGCGAAGGGTTTCAGTCACTGCGCGCCCCCCTCCTCCGATTTTGCAATGATCGCCTCAATTGCGCAAAGCGTGGCCCGCCCGATCAGGCGCTCGCCGACCATCGCCGCCGGCGCGACCGAACAAAGGCCGAGACAATAAACCGGCTCAAGGCCGACCGTCGCGGAACCGGCCCCGCCCCATTTCGCTTCCGCCTGCTGTTGCAACTCGCGCCCGCCCATGGCCTGGCACGCCTCCGCCTGGCAAATGCGAACAACTGCCGCAGTTTTCGCTTGCCGCGAAAAGTCCGCGTAGAAGCTAACGACGCCCGCGACCTCCGCACGGCTGAGATTGAAAAGATCCGCCACAACCGCATCCGCCGCAGCAGGAATATGCGCAAGGTTTAATTGGATTTCGCGCAACGCGCTGATCAATCCGCCGGTTCTGCCAACGAACGGCGTCGCGAGGTCGCGAACTCTACTGTCGGAGACATCCATAGCCTTGCTTTGTAACGTAAAAACGCCGCTGCGGGCAAAAAACTGCACGCATTTTACCGAATTCGATAAAAGAAGAACCTTTTGCATGAATCCGGCGGATCGATCCTTATGCGTTTACCTCCTGTGCTGACGGCCTTGCGCACCCATCGGCCACTGTCGGCTATGCGGCGCCGCAGCAAATATCGAATTTCGTGCTGGCGGAACGTAGCCGCTTCGAACTCGCGCACAGGACGAACGACTCAGCTCGCCCCGAAAACTCCCGGTTGCTGTTAGATGCGCGTCGGCTTTCCGGTTGCGCCAGCCCCTTTCGCGCGCAATATTTCACTAAATCGGGAATAATATACTCTACCCCAACGCATCAGGGCGTCATTTCACGCCAATCCGCAGTCTATCTGTGTCTGAAAAGCAACTTCATATTGATCAAAACATTTTATTCCTTGTTCGGGGAATTCTTCTGCTCTAGAAGGATTGCAAAATAAAAAACTGCACAAATCGGGAGGAAGCATCCAATGAAAGCCACAAGGTTTCTTATCGCGGGCGTCAGCGTCACAGCGCTTATGCATGCAATGCCAGCATTGGCTCAGGACGAAGACGCCAGTGCTGTCGGCTACGGCATCGACATAATAACAGTGACAGCCCAGAAAAAAGCCGAGTCCATTCAAGATACGCCAATTTCCATTGTCGCCTTTGAGGGCGAAGCGATGTCCGCCGAAGGCCGCAACGAAATTCGCGACGTGCTCGACCGTGTCGCCGGCTTGTCGTTTAAAAACGCCGCATACGGCGCCACCAGCATAAACCTGCGGGGCATTGAGGGGATTAACGGAGCACAGGGCAAAACCGACCCTGCAGTGCCGTTGTATTTTGATGGCGTTGTTCAGCCGGCGCTGCTTGGCGACCCCGGCACGACAACTTTTTTTGACATTGATCGTGTTGAAGTTTTGCGCGGGCCGCAAGGAACTCTTTATGGTCGCGGCGCCAGCGCGGGCCTGGTCAACGTTATCACAAATAACCCGGTCGATGAGTATGAGGCCGGCATGGCGATCGAAGTCGGCAATTACGACATGACGAGAGCCACTGGATACGCCAACATTCCTCTGGCGGAAGGGGTGGCGTTTCGCGCATCCGCCCAGCATTTGCGGCGCGATTCATTTTATACGAGCGGAGCAAATAATGCCCGTCAGACCGCAGCTCGCGCAAAACTGCAATATGAACCCAGCGACACCATTCGCGTTTTGGTTGGCGGCGAATACGCCAAAGTCGGCGGCAATCTCGGCGCTGGCGGACGCGGAGCCGGCATTACCGCATGGGGGCTTGGCGATCCGGCTGGCGATCCCTGGGACGACATCACGACTGATGGCGGCCTGACCGGCCAGGTGCCCGGCTCCACTCAGGATGACGATTTCTACAAGGTATGGGGCGAGGTCGATGTCGATCTGCCATTTGCCAACCTGACGGTAATACCTGGCTATAGCGAAGTTGATCGTAACCGGGTGCTGGTCAGGAAGCTCGGCTCAAGCCCGCCCGGCGTCTACAATTCGGTTGATAACACGATTGACGGGAATCAGACCTCCATCGAAGCGCGACTTTCTTCCCTGCCGGAATCGCCGGTCGAATGGCTTCTCGGGTTTTATTATGACGATACCGACAGCTCGTATTTCCTTGGAGAATTCAACCGGCTGATCAATCAAACGCAATCATCGACTGCGGGTTTTGGCAGCATTACAGTTCCGGTCACGGATGCGTTCCGAGTCACCGGCGGTGTGCGTTACACATCCGATGACAAATCATTCGTGACCGAACGGCCGGCCGGATCCTATGCCGCATCGGGTGATCGCACCTGGAATCGATGGGACTGGCGCACGTCGGCGGAGTTGGACCTCGCTCAGGGCTCGATGATTTACGCCACTGTCGCAACGGGATACCGCCCGGGCGCCGTCGATACCGGCACCAGTGAGCTCCTCGTCGATCTGATGGGCAACACATTTCCCAATACGTCGCTGTTCAGCGAGCCGGAAAAACTGCGCTCGTATGAAATCGGCACAAAAAACGTCCTGTTCGGCGATACGCTCGTTCTGAATGCTGACGTTTTCTACATGGACTACAAAAATCGGCAATACAGCTACTTCACAACGACTGCCGACCCGCTATCACCCTGTCCGAATGGCAGCGCACCGCAGTTTTTTGGGCCCGATGTTGTCTGTAACCAACTCGCCAATGCTGCAAAAGTTAAGATATTCGGGGCCGAGCTGGAAAGCACCTGGGCGCCGACGGACTATGACAAACTCGATCTGTCAGTTGCGTATACGAACAGTGAGGGCAACGCTGATGAAGATGTCAGCCTGTCGATCCCACCGGGATCAACTATACCAGCAGGCGCGAATGTTGTTGGCTCCAATATCATCTACAACACAAATGGCGCAACGATGCCCCAAGCGCCGAAATGGCAAGTCAAAGCGCAATACCGTCATGCGTTCGATATTGGCTACGGTCGCCTGTCAGCAGGTGGCGGCGTCAGATACTCAAGCGAGTCCTATATCAGCGGCTTCAATTATCTGAATGACTCGATCAATACAGCGGGAATACGGGTTGGAGATCTTTATATCATCGACTCTAACACCCAGTTTGACGCATTCGCCGACTTCCGTCCTCATAACGGAATTTGGAGTGTCTCATTCTACATACGCAACATCACCGAAGAAATCGTCAAATCCGCAACAGACGGCAGCACGACACAAGTTGAGCCGCCACGCACTTTCGGCTTTGTTATCAAGGCAGATTTCTAATCAAGGGCGATTACTTGCAACTGCTTGAAATAGAGTTGCGACGCGTTCCGCGGCTCTATTTCAAGTCGGAAGATACCGAAGGCGCATCTTTATTCCTTACTTTGGAACCTGGCTCGTGCGTCGCTTTTTTCAGAAATAAAAAAACATTGGGAGGAATTTCTATGACACGAGCGAACAAGCGTCACGCTCTCATGATCGCCCTGCTGACTACAACCATCATCTTTTCGACCGTATCCGCAAACAACGACGTTCCATCCGCCGCGGGTGATGCCGAAAAGTCTGCGACTGCGCTTCGTGCTGACGGCGTCCTCCCCGAGCTGACGCCACCCACAAAAGAGCGAGCTGCCCCTTCAGAGTTTCTTACCCTCTATCCGGGCGTCTGGGTCGACCGAGAAAGAGCGAACGCGCTGCCATGGATGGCCAAAGAAAAGGCCATTTGCGATCGCGGCCCTGTTGATATTGACGCGCTCATTTCTGGAACGCTGCCAAAAGACACGCCGGGAGTGGGCACTGTTATCCATGCTACGAAGGAATGGGTCCGTTACAACAATTCCAAGTATGATCCGGACAATCGCATCTATAATGACAGCGACTACGCAAAGTCGCTGGGTTACGATGATATCGTTGCCTTTCCGATGATGGTCGCTCACGACGATACCGTGATGGGGGAAGTGCCGAACATCAGAGACAGACACCTGACCGTCGATCTCAATCACAACATAACCAATTACAAACCGGTCTATCCCGGCGATAAACTATACATCGTCATCGATTGCCGCGACATTTTTGACATGACGCCGACAGAAGGCTCAACATATCGCTGGATGGGGGTGGACGCGAAGGGAAGCGTTTACAATCAAAAAGGCGAACTCGTTCAAAAAGATATTTTCCGAACGACACGTGGTCTGCGCGTTTATGCCGACGCGTCCCGCAGTATCAAATCGCCAAAGCTTTCGGATGTCTGGGACGCGCCAGAATGGCGCCGCAGAGCCAAGCACACCTATACGGATCAGGACTGGACATGGATTAAATCAGTTTGGCAAAATGAGAAGCGCCAGGGCGCAGCGCCGCTCTACTGGGAAGATGTAAAGATTGGCGACCGTCCCATTCCAACACTGGATGGCCCGATTGCAGTGTCGGTTAAACCGGCGCCGCCATGGGGCACAGGCGCAGGCGGCAGCCGCACACTGCGGAAAGAAATCCTCGACCAGGCGACTTTCGCTACCATGGTGAAAGATGTGAATGGCGTTTACTGGCATCCTGACAAGGAAGTGAATGTTCCCTCGGTGCCAGTGGACAAACAAACAACGGTTATTGAGTTAGGCCAACCTGAAGAGCCAGAGGTTGCGGCGATTCACAAGGAGGTCGACGGTCGCGGCATACTTCTGAACTACATGGGTCGCGATTATGCAATCCGGCATATTAACAACTGGATGGGCGATCAAGGCTGGTTGCAGAATATTCGGTGGAGCATAATGGAGCCCTTCACGGCAAACTATTATGGCGAACCGCTGGCGCCAGCTAATCCGAAATCGGAACGCTATTTGTGGCGCGTTCCAGGAATGGAGAACAAGCATCTAGGCGGCCATGGCCTGACCTTCGACGTGGCGTATGTTCAGTCTTATGTTTACGACAAACACGTTGAAAATGGCGACTTTCTTGTCGATATGGTTTGGTGGGTTGAAGATATCAACGGCGTCATCTGGCAAGAGGGCGGCGCCACGATAAAACTACCGTCCAGGCGGGCTTCAAAAGCGCAGTAAATCCTTTGACGGAAGTCCGCTAAATGCTGTGCAAGGCGATTTGGGATTAGACGATGGAAAAGTCCATTAATCGTATTACGCGTCGTCAAGCGCTTGCAGCAACGACAATTGGCGGACTTGGCGGCGCGACGGCTTTTTCGGCGCGTGCGAATGTTCTTTCCTCAAACACTGAAAAATCGGCGGCAGATAGTTCAAGCGCCGCCGGTATTTCAAACGCCAATGTGTGCATGGTCACGCCGGATGTGACGCAGGGACCATATTATGAGCCTGACGTCATCGAACGCAGGGACATTACTGATGGGAAAAAGGGCGTACCGCTTGAGCTTCGTGTCATCATTGTCGATGACTCATGCAGACCGATCGCGAATGCGCGTGTTGATGTTTGGCATTCCGATGCCCAGGGAATATATTCCGGGCAATTGGCCCAGGGCGATGATCACTCTGTATCGACAGCCGACGATAATTTCCTTCGTGGCACGCAGTATACTGATGACCATGGGGCTGTTGTTTTCAATACGATTTATCCTGGTTGGTACGCAGCGCGCACCCCACACATCCATTTCAAAGTTTTTATCGACGATAAAACCCGACTTACTGCGCAAATGTATTTTCCGGATGCACTCAGCGAGTACATTTACCTGAATGCCCCCGATTATCAGCGCGAGCTTGAAAGGGATACCGTAAACCTGACCGACTGGATCCTGGTAAGATCGACACGCAATTCCATGGCGTTCGTGCAGGAGCAGGTTGACCGTTATGTCGCATCCATAACATACGGCGTAAATCCGGCAGCAGAACGGGTGCCTGAACCTGCACCCCCGTCGCGTCCGAACGGCGCGCCGATTATCATCGAACAGAATACGCCTCCGGAGAACCGCGTCTCCGCGATGATTCCCTCTGCTGAGAATGCACTCGTGGCGCCAGCGGAAGAACCAACACATCCGAGTCCCCGATCATCGGGCGATTAATTTAAAGTATCGCGCAAAAAGTGTGCAACGCTTGATGATTTCCACCCATCAACTGCTCTGTGCGATGCGACTACTAAAGTTTAAACCATCATGGAGTGAATCCGGTTTCCTGCATTTTGTTTTAGGCCGCCGATGATCCAGCATCCTGCCCCATGACTTGGCCTGCGGTTTTCGCCCGGCGTGCGTCAGCGTTTCCGAAGGAGACCGCATCCGAGTGGGATAAGCCAAGGGATGGCCGACGCCGTCGCGCAACTAAAAATGGTGGAGGGGGATGGATTCGAACCATCGTACGCTAGGCGGCCAGATTTACAGTCTGGTGGATTTAACCACTCTCCCACCCCTCCACATCGGGTGTTCGCAGTGCGGGAAACCGCCCCGAGAAACATGCACGGCGGCCGAGGCCGCCGAGGGGAGACGCGCTCTATAACCAAGCGGCGCGGCGAGCGCAACCGGCCATCGCCGTCAATGACGCGCTTGTTTCGCCGCAGCGGAAAACGCGCTAAACGGGGGCGATGACTGTCGCCCGATCCGCCGCCCCCGGCCAGACCCGCCCCGTCGCCCGATCCGACGCCCGATCTGGCGCCCGCCGTCATGGCGACGGCCCCCAGCGGTTGTGGCTCTATGGCCGACACGCGGTCGCCGCCGCCCTCGCCAACCCCGACCGGCGGGTGCGCCGGGTGCTGGCGACCAAGAACGCCGCCGACTGGCTGGCGGCTCTCAGCCTGCCCGCCGACCGCCTGGCGAAGCTTGAAGATGCAAAGCCTGACGTCATTGATCGCGCGCTGCATGCCGGCGCGGTGCATCAGGGCCTTGCGGCGGAGGTGTTCGATCTCGACCGCGCGCGCCTGAAAGACGTCTGCGCGCCGAATGCCGGCGACGTCGCCGGGTCGCGCCGCCCGGTCGTCGTGCTCGACCAGATCACCGACCCCCAGAACATCGGCGCCGTTTTCAGATCCGCCGCCGCGTTCGGCGCGCGCGCCGCTGTTGTTCAGGAACGCCGGACGCCGCCGCTCGCCGGCGCGCTGGCCAAAGCCGCCGCCGGCGCGGTGGAGACACTGCCCTGCGTCAAGGCGGTGAACATCGCCCGCGCCCTCGAAGCGTTAAAAGACCTCGGCTATTTCTGTGCAGGGCTGGCCGGCGCCGGCGCGGCGCCGATCACTGAACTGCCGACAGACAAGCCCGTCGCCGTCGTTCTCGGCGCGGAAGGTACGGGCCTTCGCCAACTCGTCGGCGCGACCTGCGACGGGTTGTTCCGCATTCCGATCAACACATCAATGGAAAGCCTCAACGTATCCAACGCCGCCGCGATTGCGCTTTACGAAGCGACGCGCGGCGCCATCGACGCGCCATAAACGCCAACAATAGGAAGCAAGCACATGCCTCAGCGACCGGTTCTTTATCACTGCCCGCGCACGCGAAGCGCCATCACCAACTGGATGAACGAAGAGCTGGGCGCGCCCGCCGAAATAAAACTCATCAATCTGAAAGCGGGCGATCATAAAAAGCCCGACTATGTCGCGATGAACCCGATGGGCAAGGCGCCGATGCTGACCCATGATGGCGTCGTTGTGACGGAAGCCGCCGCAATCTGTGCGTACCTCGCCGACGCTTATGCCGAGAAAAATCTCGCCCCCGCGCCTGGCGACCCAAAGCGCGGCGCCTATTTCCGCTGGCTGTTCTTCTCGCCGGGATGCATCGAACCGACAATGCTCGATAAGTTCGCCGGGATTGTGCGCGAAAACCCAGCCTCGGTCGGGCATGGTCTTCAGGAAGACGTGTTGGCCGCCATCGACACCGCGCTGGAAAACAGCCCCTATCTTCTCGGCGATCAGTTCACCGCCGCCGATGTGGTGTTCGGCTCGACGTTGCACTTCGCGACGATGTTCGGCGTATTCGAGAAAAAGCCGAATTATCAAAAATATCTCGACCGCCTGCACGCCCGGCCGGCTTTTCAGGCGGCGCAGGCCAAGGACGAGAAATGGGCGCAGGAGATGGGGCTGAATGACAGCTAGTCGCGACGGCGGATGTCATTGCGGGCGCGTTCGGTTTTGCGCCAACGGGGCGCCGAAATTTGTAACGCGATGCCATTGCGTGACGTGCCGCAAAACAACCGGCGCGGCCTATTCCACCTGGGTCGGGTATGACGCTGGCGCGACCGCGTGGACTGGCGCAGCGCCGGACGCCTATGCCAGTTCGCTGGGCGTGAAACGCAGCTTTTGCAAATCCTGCGGCACGCCATTGTCGTATGAAAGCGAGAGATGGCCGGGTGAGCGGCATTTCCTGATCGGGATATTCGACGCACCCGAAGCGTTCACCCCCGCCGGCGATTTCCTGCGCGACGAGGGGCTTGGCTGGGTAAAAACCTGACCGGAGGGATTGATGGAAAACACGCAGAAAACAGCGGTCGTCACCGGCGTTTCAACCGGCATTGGCCGCGCGATTACAACTTCGCTGATTGGTGACGGCTGGCGGGTCTTTGGCAGCGTCCGCAAAGAAAGCGATGCGCACGACGCCCGGGCGTCGCTGGGCGAGGCGTTCACCCCGCTGGTCTTTGACGTCACCGACCGCGCCGCGATTGACCGCGCGGCGCAGCAGGTCAAAGACGCGCTTGGCGGCAGAACGCTTGACGGTCTTGTCAACAATGCCGGCGTCGCCGTCGCCGGCCCGCTGCGCTATCTCAATCTCGACGATCTGCAACGCCAGATCGACATCAACGTCTATGGCCCGTTCCGCGTGACGCAGGCATTTCTCGCCCAGCTTGGCGCCGATCATGCCCTCGCCGGGGCGCCGGGACGCATCGTCAATATGGGGTCGGTCGCAGGCAAGATGGCCTCGCCCTTCATGGCGCCCTACGCAATTTCAAAACATGCGCTGGAAGCGATGTCGGAAAGCCTGCGCCGCGAACTCATCGTGCACGGCATCGACGTTGTCGTCATCGGCCCCGGCGCGATCAGGACGCCGATCTGGTCGAAATCCGACGAACTCGACGTCGAGCAATACAAGGGTACAGAGTATTACGACGTTCTGGTGCGCATGCGCACCATGATGCAGACGATTGGCGAGCAGGGCCTGCCGCCGGAAGATGTCGGCAAACTGGTTCTTGGCGTTTTAAAAGGCGAAAAACGCAAGACGCGCTATGCGATCCTGCGCAACCGGCTGATGATGTGGACCTTGCCGAACCTTTTACCCAAACGCCTGGTCGATAGCATGATTGCAAAACGCTTTGGCTTTGAACGGCGCGGCGACGCCTGATGGGCGTGATTGAGGCTGTCATATTCGATTTCGGCGGCGTGTTCACAACGTCACCGGTGCAAAATTTCGCCATATACGAACGCGACAACGGCCTACCCGAGCGTTTCATCGGCGGCGTCATCAAACAAAACCATCACGCAAATGCATGGGCGCGGTTTGAGCGCGCCGAAATTGATCTGGCCGAATTCAATCGCCTGTTCGCTCAGGAAACGCGCGCCGCGGGTTTCGAGATTTCCGGCGAAACTCTGGTTGGTCTATTATCCTTGTCGTTCAAACCGGAAATGATCGAAGCGTTGTCGCGTGTGAAGAAGGCCGGTTACAAAACCGGCTGCATCACCAACAACCTGCCGAAGATCGATGCAAAGGCGATGCTCGCCGCCGATCAAAGCCGCGAACGCGCGGAGCGGATTTTCGCCGACTTCGATCACATTATTGAATCGTCAAAAGCCGGCGTCAGAAAGCCCGAACCGCGCATCTATGAATTGATGTGCGAAGCGCTTGGCGTCGCGCCGGCGGCGTGCGTCTTTCTGGACGATCTGGGCATCAACCTCAAACCCGCAAAAGCGATGGGCATGACGACGATCAAGGTGCCGTTTAGCGATGTACGCCCGGCGGTTGATGAATTGCAGGCGATATTGGGCCTCGCCCTCGCCTGATAGCCGGCTGCGTCCGACGCTACGCTGTGCGGCCGTTTGGGGGTAAGCTCAGCGCGCAAGGAGCTTTGTCATGTCTCATTTTCGCCCCCGCACCCGACTTCAAACTCATGAAGTCACCAACCAGCCGCCGCCATTCGCAGACATCAACCTGTACGACAATGACGCGGCGTTGATCGGCGCGGTCGAGTCGGCGGGCGGCGAGCCCCATGGCGAACATCTTTCAGGTTTCGGCGGCCGGTGCGGCAGTGAAGAGGTTCTGGAATGGGCTGATCTGGCGAATAAAAATCCGCCAAAACTCAAGAACTTCGACCGATATGGTCAGCGCCTGGACGAGGTGGAGTTCCACCCCGCCTATCATCAATTGATGAGCCTCGGGTTGTCAGCCGGCGTCGCCGCCGGCGCGTGGCGCGCGCAAAGCGCCGGACATGTCCTGCATTCAGCGCTGATGTTCCTGATGGGCCAGGCGGAAGGCGGCGTGTGCTGCCCGATGTCGATGACCTATGCCGCCGTGCCGGCCCTTCGCCACGGCGGCGACATCGCCGAGGACTGGATCGCCCGGGCGACTGCGCTCGACTATGACGCGCGGTTTATTCCCGCTGCTGAAAAACGCGCCGTGACCATCGGTATGGCGATGACCGAAAAACAGGGCGGGTCTGACGTGCGCGCCAACACCACAACCGCGGAACGCGACGGCAACCACTGGATTTTGACCGGCCATAAATGGTTCTGCTCCGCGCCGATGTGCGATGCGTTTTTGACGCTCGCTTATACCGATGACGGCCTGTCATGCTTTCTCGTGCCGCGCTGGAAGCCGAACGGCGAGCGCAACGCGATGCAAATCATGCGCCTGAAAGACAAGCTGGGCGACCGTGCGAATGCGTCATCCGAGATCGAGTATCACGGCGCCTATGCGCAAATGATTGGCGAGTCGGGTCGCGGTGTACGGACCATTATCGAGATGGTTCAACACACGCGCCTTGACTGCATTGTCGGCTCGGCCGGCGGCATGCGCGCGGCGCTGGCGCAGGCCCTGTGGCACACCGAACACCGAAGCGCGTTCCAGAAAAAACTCATCGACCAGCCGGCGATGTCGAAAGTGCTCGCCGATCTGACCATAGACAGCGAAGCGGCGACAGCCCTCGCCTTTCGCATCGCACGCGCGTTCGACGCGGCCGAAGACGATGAAACCGAAGCTTCGTTCGCGCGCCTTGCAACGCCGATTGCAAAATACTGGATCTGCAAACGCCAGCCCGGCTTCGTTTACGAAGCGCTGGAATGCCATGGCGGCGCCGGCTTTATTGAAGAAGGCGTCATGGCGCGCTATTTCCGCGCCTCGCCGCTCAACGCGATCTGGGAAGGCTCGGGCAATGTCATCGCGCTCGATATCCTTCGCGCCATCGGCCGCGAGCCTGACAGCCTTGAGGCCGTCGTCAGCGAAATCTCCGCAGCTCATGGCGCAAATCCGAAATTTGACCGCCATGCGCGCGGCCTTTCGGCGTGGCTTGAACCCGGCGCGCTGAACGAACAAACCGCGCGCGCTTTTGCCGAAGACATGGCGCTTGCGTTACAGGGCGCGGCGCTAGGCGCTGTCGCACCGGATTTCGTTTTCGATGCGTTTTGCAACGCCCGCCTTGACCCCGAAGCGCGCAGCTATGGCTATGGCGCGAGCAAAGCGCGGATCGATACGGCCGCGCTGATTTCGCGGGCCGCGCCTTTTTAGGTGGCCAACTTCAAGGCATGCAAATGAAAAGGACGTCGCAGAAGCGACGCCCAATTCACCAAAGAAATAAACCGGTCAAGCTGCGGTTCTGAACGTCACGATCTTGGTCGGGTTGCGCGGCGGCTCACCGCGTTCAACCGCGTCGACATTTTCCATACCTTCAATGACCTTGCCCCAGACGGTGTATTTATTGTCGAGGAACGAAGCGTCGTCAAAACAGATAAAGAACTGGCTGTCGCCCGAATTGGGGTCTGAGGCGCGCGCCATCGAGCACACGCCGCGCTGGTGCGAGACGTCATTGAACTCGGCCTGCAGTTTCTTGCCGGAGCCGCCGGTGCCGTCGCCGCGCGGACAACCCATTTGCGCCATGAACCCTTCGATCACGCGATGCAGCTTCAGACCGTCGTAAAAACCGGAATCGGCCAGTTCCTTGATCCGCGCGACATGGCCCGGCGCCGCGTCCGGCAAGGTCTCAATCACCACGTCGCCGGTTTCGAGAGAGAGGATCATCCGATCAGTCATAGTGCTATCTTTCCGTCTACGCGCCGCGGCGCCTTGATATCACACAAATCCTTGACGAAGCCGGTCTCGTCAACCCAGCGCATGCCCTTGATATAACCGTCAAACGCCTCGCTGTCGGTCCGAAGAACTTCGATATGCGGGCGCTCGCTCGCTGGCATGTCCGAAGCCATCCGCATACGCACGATTGGCGTCGGCCGGTCCGGCGGCTCTCCGCGATTGATACGCCGGGCGTTCTGCATGCCGTCAATGATCCAGCCCCAGACCGTATACCGCTTGTCGAGACTCTGGCGCGCATCGCCAATGACGAGGAAAAACTGGCTGTTGGCGCTGTTCGGGTCGGTTGACCGCGCCATCGACATGACGCCCGGGCAATGCGCCCCCCAAAGCAACACGGTGCGGTCGGTCACGAATGAGCGCAACGACTCCGGCTGCGCCGCCGCCAGCATGCCATCGACCATGCCGACATGGGCGGCCATGCGATCACGGCCGATCACGTCGTAATCCGGCGCCGAATTGACGTCACGGGAAAATTCCGCCGGGATATTCGGCAGATCCGACCCGCCGGTGCCGTCGCCCTTGGGGTCGCCGCCCTGAGCGACGAAGCCTTCAATAACCCGGTGGAAAGTGAGGCCGTTATAAAACCCCTGGCGAACAAGCGTTTTAATCTGTTCTACATGCTTGGGCGCGAAATCGGGGCGCAGTTCGATCACCAGCGGGCCGGCCGGCAAATCGACAACCAGCTCGTTTTCCGGATCGACCGCGCGCCACGCGCTGTCCGGCGCATTCGCGACGATCTGATACGGCGTGATTTCCGCGGCGTCTTCATCAGCAGCAAGCGCCGGAGAGGCGAACGCCATCGCAAGCATCGCGGCGCCCAATTTACGCATACTCATCCCTGGTTCATCCTCTCTAACGTCGCGCCGCCCGTCAGCCCTGCGGCGGCATTTGCGCAAACGACACCACGCCGTCCCCCGGCTGATCCCAGCCGGGCGCACTGTCCGCATAAACCGCGAACATCGGCTTGAAAAGCTCCGGATCATCCAGCGTGCCGGCGGAAATCATTGTCAGCCCGTCAAATCCCGTTGAAACCGAACAGATTTTTACCCCGCATTTCGGGCAGAAAAGTCGCGAAACTGTGGCGCCGGAATCCGCCTCGACGTCGAATTTGATCATTTCGCCGGAAATTTCCACGCCGGCGTCCGGGAACGCCAGATTGGAGCCGTGGCCGGTTCCCGAATATTTCTGGCAGTCGCGGCAATGGCAATTGCCCATCATCACCGGATCTAGCGCGATTTCGTATCGCACCGCGCCGCACAGACATCCGCCGGTGATCGAACTCATCGAAGTTTCTCCTCAGGACGGCGCAAAGCGTGCACCTCAGCTTTTGGCGAATTTGCGTTTCAGCTCAACGGCGACATTGGAAGGCACGAAGCTGTCAATCGAACCGTGCAGGCGAGCGACCTCCTTGACGAGCCGCGACGCGATATATTGGTAACGAACGTCGGCCATCAGAAAAACCGTTTCGATATCATCATTCAATTGCTGGTTCATGCCCACCATTTGAAACTCATATTCGAAATCGGCAACCGCCCTCAGCCCGCGAATGATAATTTCCGCATGTACTTCCTCTGCGAACTGCATCAGCAGGCTTTCAAACGGTACGACGCGAATTGGGACGCCCGAACCTATTGAAATCTGCGCCATTTCCGCGGTGACCATATCAACGCGCTCGTCGAGCGAAAACAGCGGTCCCTTATCGCGATTAATCGCGACGCCGATTACCAGTTCGTCGACCAGTTTCACCGCACGGCCGATAATATCGATATGGCCAAGCGTAATCGGGTCGAACGTACCCGGATAAAGGCCGATGCGTTTCGCCATTGGCTATTCCTCGTCGCCGTCTTCAGCGTCGTCGCCCTCGCCGATATCTTCGATCCGCTCGACGGAAACGACGTTCTCACCTTCATTGGTGCGGAAAATGGTGACGCCCTGGGTGTTGCGGCCGGCGATGCGAATGCCGTCAACGGTCGTGCGAATAAGCTGGCCCCCATTGGTCACCAGCATGATCTGGTCAGTCTCCTCAACCGGGAATGACGCGCAGACCGGGCCGTTGCGATCATTGACGACAATCGCGGCGATGCCTTTGCCGCCACGGCCCGAGGTGCGGTATTCATAGGACGACGAACGCTTGCCATAGCCGTTGCGGGTGACGGTGAGAACGAATTGCTCCGCCGCGCCAAGCTCGGCGATGCGTTCCGGCGACAGCGCCGTCGATGACGGATCGTCATCAACCTCTTCTTCGCCTTCCTCGCCTGCGGCGCGACGCATCGCCGCCGCATGCTTGAGGTATGCGCGCGCCTCGTCCGTGGCGACATCCACGCCGCGCAGGATCGCCATCGAGATCACTTCATTGTCGTCGTCGAGACGAATGCCGCGAACCCCGGTCGAGGTTCGCCCGGCGAACACGCGCACATCCTCCACCTGGAAGCGGATGCACGAGCCGGCGGCCGTCGTCAGCAACACGTTGTCGTCAGGCCGGCATATCTGCACGCCGACAATCGCATCGCTGCCCTCGCGCCAGCTTTCGTCCAGCTTCATCGCGATCTTGCCGTTGCGGTTGATACGCTGGAAGTCGGAGAGCTTGTTGCGGCGAACATTGCCCGAGCGGGTTGCGAACATGATCTGCAACTTGTCCCAGGCGTCCTCGTCTTCCGGCAACGGCAGGATATTGGTCACACGTTCGCCCTGCGCCAGCGGCAACAGATTGACGAACGCCTTGCCGCGCGCGGTCGGCGGGCCTTCGGGCAAGCGCCACAGCTTCAGCTTGTAGGCCATGCCGGTCGAGGTGAAGAACAACAGCGGCGTGTGGGTGTGGCCGACAAAAAGCTGCGCGACGAAATCTTCGTCCTTGAACTTCATACCCGAACGGCCCTTGCCGCCGCGCTTTTGCGCGCGATAGGTCGACAGCGGCGTGCGCTTCACATAGCCGCCATGAGTGACGGTGACGACCATGTCTTCACGCGCGATCAGGTCTTCGTCGTCCACCTCGCCTTCGGCGTCGATGATCTCGGTGCGCCGCGGCGTGGCGAATTCGTCGCGCACCGCAGCCAGCTCGTCCTTGATAATCGTCAGCACCCGGTCGCGATTGCGCAGGATATCGAGGTAATCGGCGATCCGTTCGGCGAGACCTTTCAACTCATCGCCAATCTCGTCGCGGCCGAGCGCAGTCAGGCGCTGCAAGCGCAGATCGAGAATGGCTTTCGCCTGCTCCTCGGACAGGCGCAACAGCCCGCCTTCGGTCATCAAATGGCGCGGGTCGGCGACGAGCAGCACCAGCGGCGCAAGGTCTTTCGCCGGCCAGTCGCGCGCCATCAATTGTTCCTTGGCGGTCGCGGGAT
Source organism: Parvularculaceae bacterium (assembly GCA_041398145.1). Classification (GTDB taxonomy): domain Bacteria; phylum Pseudomonadota; class Alphaproteobacteria; order Caulobacterales; family Parvularculaceae; genus Amphiplicatus. Next base: position 18,650 of record JAWKVF010000008.1, read on the forward strand.
CGGGCGCATTGCGGATCAGCGCGACAATCTCGTCGATATTGGCCACGGCGATGGCGAGACCAACCAAAATGTGCGCGCGGTCGCGCGCCTTGTTCAGTTCGAACTTGGTGCGGCGCGTGACGACTTCCTCACGGAAGTCGATAAATGTCTCCAGCACGTCGCGCAGCGTTAACTGCTGCGGCCGGCCGCCACGCAGCGCCAGCATGTTGACGCCGAAACTCGTCTGCAATTGCGAATGGCGGTAAAGCTGGTTCAGCACAACGTCCGGCGAGGCGTCGCGTTTCAGCTCGACAACGACGCGAATGCCCTGACGGTTCGACTCGTCGCGGATATCGGCGATGCCCTCGACCTTCTTTTCACGGACCAGATCGGCGATCCGCTCGATCATCACCGATTTGTTCACCTGATAGGGAATTTCGGTGACGATAATCGCCATACGGTCCTTGCGGATCTCTTCAAATGCAGCGCGCCCGCGCATGATGACCGAGCCGCGCCCGAGCAGCAAACCGGCCTTTGAACCCGCACGCCCGAGGATCAGCCCGCCGGTCGGAAAATCCGGACCCGGCACGATTTCCAGCAACTCCACATCGGTGATCTCGGGGTTGTCGATCATCGTCACGGTCGCATCGACAATCTCTCCGAGATTGTGCGGCGGAATATTCGTCGCCATGCCGACGGCGATGCCGCCGGAGCCGTTGACCAGAAGGTTCGGATAACGCGCCGGCAACACCGTCGGCTCGTGTTCCGAGCCGTCATAGTTCGCCTGATAGGAAACCGTATCCTTTTCGATATCCTCAAGCAGCGCGTGCGCCGGCTTGTCCATGCGCACTTCGGTGTAACGCATGGCGGCGGGCGGATCGCCGTCGATCGAGCCGAAATTGCCCTGCCCGTCGAGCAGCGGCAGGCGCATTGCAAAATCCTGCGCCATGCGCGCCAGCGCGTCATACACCGCCTGGTCGCCGTGCGGGTGATACTTACCGATGACGTCGCCGACGACGCGCGCCGATTTGCGATAAGGCTTGTTAAATGCGTAGCCGTTTTCGTGCATCGACCACAAAATGCGCCGGTGCACGGGTTTCAGGCCGTCGCGCGCGTCCGGGATCGCGCGGCTGACGATGACGCTCATCGCATAGTCGAGATATGACCGGCGCATTTCATCTTCGATGGAGATGGCCGATTGCGGCCCCGCGCCGCCAGCAGCGCCATCACCTGCGCCTTTACCGGAAGCGCCGTTTCCGCCTGCTTCCGGGGCGTCGTCTTGATCGTCGATTGTCACGAAAATCCTTCAGGAATCAGTTAGTAAAACTTGGCTTCTGACTAGCATTTCGCACCTCGGCGCCGCAAGGTTTGCGCCCTGACGCCGCCGTTCTTTTTCGACCCGCGCCCGCGCCGCCCGTCTGTATTGAAAGGATGTCTCCATGCCCCGCTGCAACCCCCTGAATTTCGCTGGAAAAATCGCCTTTTCTTCATTGGCCGCGCTAACCGTCGCCGCCTGTGGAAGCGGCGGCGTGGCCTCGCCCCTGCTCGCCGACCTGGCCCCGGCCGGCGGCGCCGACGCCACGGGCGTTCTGGTATCACCCGATGGCGAGGAAATCGGCCAGCTCACCTTCACCCAGGGCCCGCGCGGCGTCGTCATGCGCGTCGATATCGCCGGCCTGACGGAGGGGTGGCACGGCATCCATTTGCACAATGTCGCCGACTGCTCAGACGGCGCGGACGGCTTCAAGAAGTCCGGCGGCCATATCAATCCCGACAGCGTCGAACATGGCCTGCTAAATCCCGCCGGGGCGCATCTCGCGGACATCCCCAACATCTATGCAGACGCCGATGGCCGCGCCACTGCCGAGATTTATCGGGCGGACGTCAGTCTTGACTTGCGCGACGGCCTTTTTTTGCTGCTCGATGATGACGGCTTTGCGGTGATCGTCCATGCGCAGCCGGACGATCACATGACCCAGCCGATCGGCGGCGCCGGCGCGCGTGTCGCCTGCGCGGCGGTCAGTAACTGATCGGCTGCGCGAATTTACCGTCGCGCCAGCAACAAGCGCTCGCCGCCGCCGTATAGCAACAATGCGCCGGTTTCATCTATCTCGAAGCGATCAATTGCGGCGAGCGCGTCGAAGAACTTGTTTTCCTGATCCATGATCGCTGGCGGGCACGCCTTGCGTGTCGATATTGCGCGGCCGAAAGACAGGCCCTCGCCGGTTATCGTATAGGGCGCGCCATAGCGGTTGCATGCGCCGCCGCCAGTCAAACGGCCGTCTTCGCCGAACTGCATTGTCGTGCGCGCGATATCCACCACACCGCGCCCGCCGATATCCTCGACCAGCCATTCATCGCCGGTCAGCAAATCAGCCGGCTCGCCTGCGCATCCGTTCAAGGCGGCGCCCCCCTCTTCTTCAGGATTTTGAGATTTCGGAACCGGCGCGCCTGACATTTCTTCCGCGCAACCCGTGTCTGCGTCGGCGACAAGACCTGCCGCAGCGGCATCCGCTTGCGCAGCAGGTTGCGCGTCATCGGCCGCCGCATGCGCACAGGCCGCCGCGCCGAGCGCAGCCGCCGAGATGATCAAAAGCCGGATGTTCATCGTGATTTCCTTTTTTGCGATTTCGCCTTGTTGCGGGCGAATAGAGCGACATTACGACATTACCATGGCTCAAATGCCCCCTCGCACCTATGACCCCGGGCGGATTCAGTATTTGCGCCCGCCGCTACACCGGGCGCGCAATCATCAGCCAGATAATCGCCAGCACCGCGAAGAACGCCGGAAAACCGAACGCGAACCAGCGGCGATAAAGCACGAAATACTCGCCCGGCAGCGCAGTTTTTTGCGCCGCCGCTTCGCGCGCCAGGTCACGCATCCGTCTTTGCATGAACACCACCGGAACCCAGAACAGGCCGACAAAAACATAAAGCGCCAGCGACCACATGATCCAGCCCTGCGTCATCTTCCAGCCGATGAGATGCGCCAGCCACATCCCCGTCAATGGCTGCACAATGACCGCAGAGGCGGTAAAGATGAAATCGGCGAGTACGACGCTCGACGCCGTTGCGGCGATAATCTTTGGATCGCGCGTGTGATGCGCCATCACCATGAAGAACGCGATGCCGGCGCCGGTTCCAAGAAGAACGGTTGCGCCAATCACATGCAGCCACCGCACGAAATGGACAACCTCCATCATCGCTCCTCAAGCAGGGCCGCAAGCGTGAGCGAAAGAATGATGCACGGCAGCACTTTCATGTAAACGCCAAGCGGATCGAACCAGAGTTGAGGCGCGAAGTGCGTCGCGGCGATGATGTAAAAACTTGCGACGGCGGCGGAGGCGACAGCGGCCTTGCGCGCAGTGCGCCGCAACAACAACGCCGCGCCGATGGCGATATCGACCAGCGAGCCCGCGACGACAATACTGATGGCGAGCGCGAACGGCATGTGCGGCGTCAACAGCTCCGTCGCCGGAATCGCGCGCATCAGCCCGACAACGCCTGACGCCGCCCAGAACCCTGCAAGCGACATGACAATCACCGGCGTCATCAACTGGACCTTTGCGTAGATCCGCTCTTGCGCCGTGGCGGGAATATCCGCCAGCGTCTCATCGAGCGATTTTAACGGCGCGCCGGTCACCGCTTGCCACGCTGACGGATCGGCGGTGACGCCCTCGCCCATTACGCGCAACGCCGTTGTGCGCAACGGCGAACGCCAGCCGAGATTGCCGGCAATGTCCGCACCGGCGCCGACAATGGCGCCGACCCAGCCGGGCAAGGACAGTTTTAGTTTCGCCGGCGGCACGCCCATCCAGGCGCGCATTGCACGCACGCTCTCGCGCAAGGTTCGCGGACGCTCTTCAACAAGGTCATAGTCAGCGCGCATCGGCGCTTCGCCCTTCGCGACGCGCACAACCGCAGCCGCGACATCGCTGATCGCCACCGTCTGAACCGGCGCATTGGCATGCACCAGAACTTCAACAAACGGAAAACCGGCAAGCATGCGCATTAACGCCGTGCCGCCATAGGCGTTTGCGCCGATGACAAGGCCGGGTTTGAACACCACCCATTCCAGCGTGCTCGCGCGCAACGCCGCATCGGCGTTCGCCTTCGTGGTCATGAATTCAGTTGATGCGCCCTCATTCGCGCCCGGCGCGGAAATCTGGATGAATCGGCTTGCGCCATAGTCTTCCGCCGCCGCGATGCAGGCGCGGATGGCGACGTCCTGCAGCCTTGAAAGGTCGTCGCGCGCGCCAGTCTGCAACGCGCCGGCGGCGTTCACCACGATATCAACATTGCTCAGATAATCGCGCCAGCTTTCCTTTTGAGTGAGTTTGGAAATGTCGGCGCCGATCCACTCCGCCTCTGGCGACAACCGCCGGCCAAGGCGGCCGTCACGCCCCAGCGCGCGCACTTTGAAACCGGCGCGATGGAGCGCGCGCAACACTTCCGCGCCGATAAAACCATAGCCGCCAAGAACAAGAACGCGGGTCAATTCGTCTGCTCCCGCTCTCGGAACCGCTCAATCGCCGCCAGAATTTTCTGTGGCGTCGCACAGGCGCTGGAGAGTCGAACCAGCGATTTTCGATCTTCCGGATTGTTCGAGGAAAGATCCCTCGGTTGAAAGCGTACAATCACGGCCGAACCATCTTGCGTGACATTGATGATCCGCGCCCATTCGAGCCGCGCATTTACATCACTGGAAATCGCTTTCCCGCCAATTCCGGCAGGGTCGATCACAATCAATCCCTGCTCGCCCCGCCCGGCAGAATCGACAAGCCACATCTTCGACGCCCATGCGAGCAAGGCGATACCGGCGCCAAGCAAAACGCCATCGACAATTCGGGCTTCAGCTCCGAAAAATCGCGTCAAAGCCCACGGCGCCGCGAAAGCCGACACGACGAGCGCCCCGCCGCCAGCCAGCATCTCACGCAAATAACCGCGCGACTTCGCATCCTCGAACACGACAGCATCGTCGGTTTCAGTATGGTATAGCGACACGCGCATTCAATCCTGATCAGTGAGTATCAACCGGCAGGCATTCGCCGCTGACCGGATTGCCGACCACCTGTTGCGACATCCAGGCTTCCACCGCGTCATGGCAGTCGCGTTCGGTGTCGTAAACGCCAATAATATCAGGCTCGCTGGTTGGAGCCGGCGTTAAATAACCGTGCGCGGCCCATTGCTCGTTCGCCGGAACCGGCCCGCCGGTCGAAGCGCACGCCGCCAGCAATGCCGCAATGGCGCCGGCGCCGATTAATCGCTGCAATGTCGATTTGTACATCAAGGCCTCCTTAATTCTTGCCGCACGCTATCTTATGACGCCTTCCGCCATGTCTTAACACTCAACAAAGCCAGATCTTAACTCGCAAAACACAATGTGAAATACGCCGGCGGCGGCTGAAATTGTTGCAACTGCGTAATTTTACACCGCAAGCGAACCGTTTCCGCGTGATCGGTCGCAGTTTTCTTGCGTATTCGAAACAACCACAACATCACCTGACAAAACAGACGAAAAAACCCGGCGCGATTGCGCCGGGTTTTCAAAAGTATGCGCCCTTGAAGAGCGAAATGGGTGGAGTTGGCCTCCTGTAACCGCTTTTGGGGAAGAAAACTCGTTCCGCCGGCGATCACCCCCTTCAGAAGAACACTGCGAGACATATCTTGCAGCATTTCGGCGTTCAGGGACGCAACACAACGCCTGAAGAGACCAAAATCAGGCCTTCTTCTTGCGACGCGTCGTCTTACGCTTTGCCGTCTTGCGCTTGGCAGGGGCCTTCTTGGCCGCTTTACGCTTGGTGGCCTTGCGCTTCGTGGCTTTTTTCTTGGCCGGAGCCTTTTTAGCCGCTTTACGCTTGGTGGCCTTGCGTTTTGTGGTCTTCTTCGCCGCCTTGCGCTTGGTTGTTTTGCGCTTGGTCGTCTTCTTGGCCGCTTTACGCTTCGTCGCCTTGCGCTTCTTGGCTGGCGCCTTCTTGGCAGCAGCTTTGCGCTTCGTCGTCTTGCGCTTCGTGGCTTTCCTCTTGGCAGGCGCCTTCTTGGCCGCCTTCCTCTTCGTAGCTTTGCGTTTGACCGCCATGGTCTTTCCTCCGATTAGCTAACGGAAGCGGCGACAATAATTCAATTTGCTAAAAAAGTATTCAATTGCGCGCGCACGGAGCGTCCGCACAGGCACATTTTTGCACTTTTTGTGCTTTTTTTTGCAATCAGTGATTCAAATTTGCATCACGACGCGCGCAAAAATCGATTTTTTGAGATGAAAAACGAATCAAAACGCATTGTGATTCGTGTTTCGAGTCGTTCTTCAATCATCAAAACGGAATGTCGTCGTCGAGTTCGAACGAACCGCCAGACGATGCGTTGTTGTCGCGACCGCCGCCGAAATCGGAACCGCCGCCGCCGTCACGACGACCGTCGAGCATTGTCAGCGTCGAGTTGAACCCCTGCAACACGACTTCGGTTGAATAGCGATCCTGGCCGTTTTGGTCCTGCCATTTGCGGGTTTGCAGCTGACCTTCGATGTAAACTTTCGAACCTTTGCGCAGATATTGCTCGGCGACGCGCGCAAGTCCTTCTGAAAAGATCACGACGCGGTGCCATTCGGTGCGCTCACGGCGTTCGCCGGTGTTGCGATCCTTCCAGCTTTCCGACGTTGCAACGCGCAGATTGACGATCGGGCGACCGTCCTGCGTTTGCCGAACCTCGGGATCGGCGCCTAAATTTCCCACTAAAATCACTTTGTTGACGCTGCCAGCCATAACAATCTCCCAATCAGATGCGCACTTTTTCTTCGGATTCGGCGCGCGCTCAACCCATGCTTATCCCCAACGCCGATAATGGCGGCGAAATCAGCGGCACGAATAAGTTCGCCGCATGTATAAAGCCGCCTCGCCAACCGGCCGGCCCAGACGTTCACATCTTGTTCTTGCTGTCAACGGCCATTTGAGGTTATGTCGGCGCACCATTCATCCCTAGCGCAAACTACATTGTAACAGCCCGCATGTCCCTGAAATCGATCCGCGTCGTCGGCGCCCGCGAACACAATCTGAAAAACGTCACGCTTGAAATACCGCGCGACAATCTGGTGGTGATGACCGGGCTATCCGGCTCCGGCAAATCGTCGCTCGCTTTCGACACCATCTATGCCGAGGGCCAGCGCCGCTATGTCGAGTCATTATCCGCCTATGCGCGCCAGTTCCTAGAGCTGATGCAAAAGCCCGATGTCGACCAGATCGAGGGGCTGTCGCCGGCGATTTCCATCGAACAGAAGACAACCTCACGCAATCCGCGTTCGACCGTCGGCACCGTCACGGAAATCTATGACTATATGCGCCTGCTCTGGGCGCGCATCGGCGTACCGTTCTCGCCCGCAACCGGATTGCCGATCACCTCGCAAACCGTGAGCGAGATGGTCGACCGCCTGATGACGGAGGAGGAAGGCGCGCGGTTTTACCTGCTCGCGCCGATGATCCGCGCGCGCAAGGGCGAGTACCGCAAGGAATTCGCCGAACTGCAAAAGAAAGGGTTCCAGCGCGTCAAGGTCGACGGCGCCTATTACGAGATCGCCGACGTGCCCGCGCTCAACAAGAAACTGAAACACGATATCGACGTCGTCGTTGACCGCATCATTATCAAGAAAGGCGTCGAAAGCCGCCTTGCGGAATCGTTTGAAACCGCGCTCGGCCTTGCCGACGGCATCGCCGTCGCTGAAAGCGCGGACAAGAAAGACGACAAGGGCGAGCCAGCGCGCACGATATTCTCGGCGAAATTCGCCTGCCCGGTCTCCGGTTTCACCATCGACGAGATCGAGCCGCGGCTGTTTTCGTTCAATGCGCCGGCGGGCGCATGCCCTTCGTGCGACGGGCTCGGCACCGAGATGGTGTTTGACGAGGATCTCGTGATCCCCGACCCGTCGCTGGCGCTCAACAAGGGCGCCATCGCGCCGTGGTCGAAGGGCACGTCGCCATATTACATGCAAACCCTCGATGCGCTGGCGAAGCACTACAAGTTCAAGCCGACCGCGAAATGGGCGGATCTGAAAGCGAAACAGCGCGACGTCATTCTCTATGGCTCCGGCGACACCGATATCCAGTTCATCTATCAGGACGGCGCGCGCAAATTTGAAACCGTCAAGCCGTTTGAAGGGGTCATCCCCAATCTTGAACGGCGCTTTCGCGAGACCGATTCAAGCTGGGTGCGCGAGGAGCTGTCGCGCTTTCAGGCGATCACCGCCTGCGAAGCGTGCGGCGGCCAGCGCCTGAAACCCGAAGCGCTGGCGGTAAAGGTCGGCGCGAAGAACATCTCGCAAGCGACGGAGCTTTCGATCAGGGCGGCGAACAAATGGTTCGACGAACTGGAAAAGGTGCTGTCGAAAAAGGAAATGGAGATCGCGGCGCGGGTGCTGAAAGAAATCCGCGAGCGCTTGATGTTCCTCAACAATGTCGGGCTCGACTATCTGACGCTGTCGCGCGCATCTGGCACGCTGTCGGGCGGCGAAAGCCAGCGCATCCGCCTCGCCTCGCAGATCGGCTCAGGGCTGACCGGCGTTCTTTATGTATTGGACGAACCGTCAATCGGCCTGCACCAGCGCGACAATGAACGCCTGCTCGAAACGCTGAAACGCCTGCGCGATCTCGGCAACACCGTTCTCGTCGTCGAGCATGACGAGGACGCGATCCGCACCGCCGATCATGTCGTCGATATCGGCCCCGGCGCCGGCATTCACGGCGGCGAAATCGTTGCGCAGGGCCTCGTCAAGGATATCGTCAAGGCCAAAGCCTCGCTCACTGGCGATTATCTCAGCCAGCGGCGCGAAGTGCCGGTGCCCGCCGTGCGCCGGCCGTTCCAGAAAAAGAAGACGCTGAAAATCATCGGCGCGCGCGAAAACAACTTGAAAGACGTCACCGCGGAAATCCCCATCGGGCTTTTAACCTGCGTCACCGGCGTTTCAGGCGGCGGCAAGTCCACTCTCGTTATCGAGACATTATACAAGGCGGCGGCGCGCAAGCTCTATAATTCAAAAGACGCGCCGGCCCATCACGACCGCATCGAGGGCCTTGAAGAGTTCGACAAGGTCATCGACATCGACCAGTCGCCCATCGGCCGCACCCCTCGCTCGAACCCGGCGACCTATACCGGCGCGTTCACGCCGATCCGCGACTGGTTCGCCGGCCTTCCCGAATCGAAGGCGCGCGGTTACGCGCCGGGGCGGTTTTCGTTCAACGTCAAGGGCGGGCGTTGCGAAGCGTGCCAGGGCGACGGCGTCATCAAGATCGAGATGCACTTCCTGCCCGACGTCTATGTCACCTGCGACGTGTGCAAGGGCAAACGCTATAACCGCGAAACCCTTGAGGTGAAATTCAAGGACAAATCCATCGCCGACGTGCTCGACATGACGGTCGAGGAAGGCGCCGATTTCTTCAAGGCGGTGCCGTCAATCCGCGACAAGCTGGCGACGCTCAATCGCGTCGGGCTTTCCTACGTCAAGATCGGCCAGCAGGCGACAACGCTTTCCGGCGGCGAGGCGCAGCGCGTCAAGCTGGCGAAGGAACTCTCCAAGCGCGCGACCGGGCGCACTCTTTATATACTGGACGAGCCGACGACCGGCCTGCACTTTGAAGACGTCAGAAAACTGATGGAGGTCATTCAGGAACTGACCGAGGGCGGCAACACCGTCGTCATCATCGAACACAATCTCGACGTCATCAAACAGGCCGACTGGATACTGGATCTCGGCCCCGAAGGCGGCGAAGGCGGCGGCGAGATCGTCGCGGCCGGCACGCCCGAAGACGTCGCCAAGGTCCGGGCGAGCTATACCGGCAAATTTTTGAAAGACGTGCTGGCGAAATCAAAACCTGCCGCCGCGTCCACAAGCCCGGCGAAGAAGAAAACGGTAAAGAAGCCAAAGCGCAAGGTGGCTTGAGAAATTCTTGTTCCCCGCCCGCTCATCCAGGCACCTGCACGCGGCGGCGCGTTGTTTATGATTTGACCGCTTTGCGGTCTGGTATGAATAGACCGCTTTGCGGTCGGGTATGAATTGACCGCTTTGCGGTTGGGCAGGGATCCATACTTCAGACAACATATTGACCCCGGTAGTCATACTTGCCGGCATTCGCCAGCGGGCGCCCGGATGAGCGGAGGATGACAATCCGGCCACAACTGAGCGCCCGCAATTCCACGTTAAATTCCCGACACATTCTCCGCGTTCCGCAGTCTCGCAGCGCCGCAAACGGCATCGCTGGGACGGCCCTTCGGTTGCCCTGACCGCAATGCATGTTACCCTCCGCCGCCTTTTCACGTGTGGAGAGGACGGTTGCGCCACGCCGTCATGGCCTTTTCTGACTGCGGGCGACTGTCAGGAACAAAGGGGAATGATCCATGAAATTACGAACACGCTTAACACTCGCCGCTACGCTTCTGTTGACGGCCGCGCCAACTCTGGCGGCCGCACAAAACGTCGACTGGAACAGTGCGCTGGTGCAGAGCGCACTTGGCAAGAACGGCATAACCAATGTCGATGCAGCGGGCTGGCCCGCGGACAAAATGCTGGAGCGTCTGATTGAAAGCGAAGCCTATGTACAATCGGAACGGCTGAGCCGCGGCGATATCAAGATTTTCAAGAAGAATAAAAAAGTCGCGGGCCTGCCGAATTTCGATGAGGCATCTGAATATTTCAGCGTCATCGAGGTGCAAAACCCGGATGGAAAAACCGTCCGCCTATTGCGCATGATGCCGCCGGAAGAAGTCCAGAGTCTGAAATATGAAGCGGCGGGAACGTCGACCGATGAAGTCGCCGCGCAAATGACGGGAATGTCTGACGGATTGGTGATGCTCGGCGCCGCGCTGCGCGGCGGCATCGGCGATTCCAACTTCAAGGACATACTTGGGGATGAAGACACCGTGTCTGCAATGATCATCGATGGCGAGGGGCAAGACGCCTGCGGCGCCTATTTTGCCACCATGGATGTCACCGACGACACGCGCAAAGAGATGATGATTACAAGCGGCCTGGGCGTGGACGGAAAATTCTATCCCATCACCTATATGATGGGGCCGGCGTGCATGCTGGCGGTTTCCGCCCAGCAGCTTGAAGACCTGGAGAAGCCGCCAACGCCGGAATTTTACGCCAAAGTGCAAGAAGATATCCGCAAGGCGGCGGCGAAATATGCAAAAGTCGTCGGTGATGAAACGGTTGACGGCCACACTACCAAGCATATCGAGATCAACGGCGTTAAAATGACCCAGAAGATGGATGACGGCTCCACCGTGACCGTTAACAACATGCATTTCTGGCTGGACCCTGAATATTTCGTGCGCCGGAAATTCCGGATGGAAGGCACTATCAACCGCGGCAAGAAGTCGGAACCGTTTTTCATGGAGCGGGAAAACCAGGATTACCGCCGGGTTGGAACATCCTATCTGTACGAACCTTATATGGAGGTCATGCGCGTCGGCGGCATGATCAGCGACAAGGACAGACAGGAACTCGCCAGGGCGCAAAAGGAGATGGACAAGGCAAAGGCGCAGCTTGCGCAATTGCCGCCGGCCCAGCGCGCCATGGTGGAGAACATGATGGCCGAACAGATGGCCCAGCTTGACAGCCTCGCCAATACCGGCGCCGCCGAGATCAAAGTTGCGACGACCGATATCGAGCTTAATCCTGATTTCGCTTCGGGCTATACCATCACCACATTCACCGGCTCCGGCGCGGCGACGCTGGTGCGTTCGATCCAGACCAATCTGGCGACGCTGGGCTTTAACCCCGGCCCCGCGACCGGCCAGGTCAACGCCGCCACCAAAGCCGCGATCTCGGCCTATCAGTCGAGCCGCGGCATCAGCGTTGACGGCGAGGCCACGCCGGCGCTGGCGCGCAAACTACAGGACGAGGTCGACGCGCTGTAATTCAGCGCCTTATCGCACTTCACCGGCGCGCACGCTGCAAGGGGTGCGCGCCGTTTCATTTCAAGCGCCGCGAGCCGCGATATGCCGCGCGACGCACATTGAACAGCGTCGCCAGCAGCGCCGCAAAAGTCACGCCCCAGGCGAACAGTGCAACCCAGGAAAACACCGCGATCAGCGGATTGAGCATTTCAATGTGAAGTGCGCGAGACATCTGCTGCGTTGAAACCGCATACATGCCAAGGGGGAACACCGCGCCCCAGTACAGCGGGTCATAGCGCAAGGGGAACCGTTTCACGAAATGGCGCCAGAAGCCGAGGATCAACAGCATCGGAATCCACCATGTGCCGGTGGCCCAGTAAAAAACCGTGAATCCTTTCATGAACGGCTCCACCGACTGCAACAGCGGCGCATCGCCGGTATTGAGGATCAAGAGCGAGCCCGCCAGCGTTGATATCGCCATCGCGCCCATATTGATCCAGTAAGGCGGTGAAAGATCGCCCGGCGAAAACCGAAAAAACGTATAGCGGTAAAAGATCAGCGACATCATCCAGATGTACAGCATGCCGCCCCACAGCCAGCTCGACAATGCAAGGAAATTGAGTTCGATCTTGTAGGGTTGCCCGATATTCGCCGCCAGCAACGCCGACAGCACCGCCACCGACTGCGTCGCCACAACCGCCAGCAGCCAGGCGCCGCTGATGCCCTGATCGAGCGGCGGCTTGTTGTCCTTGATCGTGAACGCGGTGAAAATCGTATAGGTCAGAGTCGGCCACAGGATGAGCGCAATCAGCCAGAATGCAAATCCCGCCGGAACCACGCCGGTCAGCAGCAACGTCTCACTGCCCAGAACGCCCGACGCGGCGATCATGGTGAAAAATCCCGGCCCGCGCCCATGGTCGAACATGTCGGCGAAAAACAGGTTCGGCCAGCGCGTCAACCGCGTGATCGTCAGCCCCCATAAGATGACATAGGCGCTAAGCGCGATCACGAACAGCACCAGCGCGAGCGGCCGCAAGCCAATCTGGTTCGCCGCCAGCGAGACAACGCCGGTCGCCATCACCATTGCGAAATAGGCGGGGGACAGCGTTTTGACATTGATGTTCAGGAGGCGGCCATGCCGGATCGCCTCATCCGGTTCCGCGTCCTGATCCGCACCCTGATCGGCCATGGTCTCAACGCCTTTTTCATCGGTCGCCGAAAACTCTACCAGTATACAAGCAAGGCTCATCGCGCCAGCACGGCAGCGATGGTAAACCGGCGGCGGCGATGCTTTTTGACATAGAGCAAGTTCCACAATACACCGCGCCGAGCGCTGATGCCGTGCTGCGACGCCGCATAGACTTCGCAGGCGAAACGCGCATCATGGCCGCCATGACCGTTGATCACAACCATTTCGGCCCGACCTCGCATCGCATCATTTCACAGCGGCTGAAGCTGCATTATGTCGACTGGGGCAATCCGACCGCGCCGCCGCTGATATTATTGCATGGCGGTCGCGACCATTGCCGCTCATGGGACTGGACGGCGCGGGCGCTGCGCAACAAATTCCACGTCATTGCGCCCGACCTGCGCGGGCATGGCGACAGCGACTGGTCGGCCGAGGGCGCCTATCCGATGGAAGCCTTCGTTTACGACCTCGCGCAGCTTATCCACCAGCTTGACCTTGCGCCGGTGACGATTGTCGCACATTCGCTGGGGGGCAATATCTCGCTGCGCTATACTGGTCTGTACACGGACAATGTGAAGAAGCTGGTGGCGATCGAAGGGCTGGGCCTGTCGCCGGAGCTGATTACAAAGATGGAGGCGGTGGGCGCCGCCCAGCGCCTGCGTGACTGGATCGACTCCAAGCGCGCCGCCAGCGGGCGCACGCAAAAGCGCTACGCCACGCTGACCGACGCGACCGAACGCATGAAGGCGGCGAACGACTTTTTATCCGACGAACAGGCCGCACACCTGACGCTGCACGGCGCGACGCGCAACGAAGACGGCACATGGAGCTGGAAGTTCGACCCCTATGTCAGGATCTGGCCGCCGACCGATATCCCGCGCGAGGCGCAACAGGCGCTGTGGGCCGCGATCACCTGCCAGACCGTGCTGGTCTATGGCAATGACAGTTGGGCGTCGAACCCGGTCAAGGACGGGCGCATCACGCATTTCACCAATGGCGCCGAGGTGAAGACATTCGACAAGGCCGGCCACTGGGTCCACCATGACCGCTTTGACAGCTTCATCGATCTGTTGAACGGCTTCCTGTAACGCAGATTGCAGCTCAAGTGATTCAGCAATCGGCTCAAAATTTTTGATTGAGCCTGTTGCGAACCGGAAAACCGGTGAACCACTTTTCCTGCAACAGGCTCCAGCGCCCTCACCCTTGCGGCGTTGCGGCGGCGCACTCCAACGGCGCCGGCGCGGTGGCGATTGCACTGGGTTCGGCGAACCACTTCGTTTCAAGCTCGTCCCAATAACCGGCGAGGTCCTGTTCGATGATGAACGCGTTCAGCGCATCGCGCAGATCGTCGGCGTCTTTTTGCGTGCCGTAGGCCTCAATGGTGCGCGTCAGCGCAAACTCATGCGGGATGGTCAGCTTGCGTCCTTTCGCCTTACGCGCCGCGCTGAGATAAGGCTCGAACGTAACGGCGCCGTCGATTTCGCCATCACGCAGCGCATCGACGATCTGCGAATAATTGCTGTACCCTTTCAGCGTCGCGCCGGGAAACTCGCCCATCGCCGTCATGCCGGAAACCCCGCCGAACAGATAGCCGATGGTGACGTCCTTGCTGTTGAGCCCGCGCAGCGATTTAGCGGCTTTGGCCTTTTCCCTGGTGACGACGAGGAAATATTCGGTGTCGCGATAGGGTAGCGAGAACCCGAGCAGGCGCCGGCGTTCGGGCATGTTCGAATAGCCGGACGCGATCATGTCCGCCTCGCCGTCGATGACCGCGTCGGCCAGCTCGCAAAACGGTTTGAGCACATAATCGACGTTGACGCCGAGATGTTCGCCAAGCGCCGTCGTCGCGTCAATCTCATAACCGCTTAACGAGCCGTCTTCGCCCAGAATGACGAACGGCGACAACACGGCGACCGCGACGCGCACCGTGCCGCGATCTTTGACCTCGGCAAGATCGGCGGCTGATGCGGCGCCCGCGGCGAGCAGCGCCGCCGATGCGGCTGCGAACAGGAATTTCTTCATTTCGTCACGCCCTTTCCAGTTATGTCGCGATGATTATGACATGCGTCTTTAAAAAAAACCAAATCGCCGCCGCCCCGCGCAGCGCTGCCTGCCCTTGTTGCGCGTCGGCGGCTTCAGGCGCACTCTCGCCGCTGAACCAAAATGGGAGAAATGCCATGAAAGACTTTGACATAATTATCTATGGCGCTTCCGGCTTCACCGGACGCCTTGTCGCGGAATATCTCGCACGGCGCGATAAAGATGACTCTGCTCGGGAATGGGCCCCCAAATGGGCCATGGCCGGACGCAGCAAAGAAAAACTCGCCGCCGTCCGTGATGAGATCGGCGCGCCGGCTTCGACGCCGCTGGTTATTGCTGACGCCAACGACCCGGCGTCACTGAAAACCCTGGCGGAACGCGCCAAATGCGTCATTTCCACCGTCGGGCCGTTCCAGCTTTACGGCGAACCGCTTGTCGCGGCCTGCGTCAACGCAGGAACCGATTACGCCGATCTGTGCGGCGAGCCCAACTGGATCCGCACCATGATCGACAAATACGACGACGCCGCCAAAGCGTCCGGCGCGCGCATCGTTTTTTCGTCCGGTTTCGATTCCATCCCGTTCGACCTTGGCGTCTGGTTCAACCAGCAGGAAACGCAAAAAGCGTTCGGTGAACCGGCGCGAGAGGTAAGAGGGCTGGTGCGCGCCATGAAGGGCACGTTTTCCGGCGGCACCGCCGAGAGCATGAAAATAACCATGGCGGCGGCGTTTAAAGACCCGTCGGTGATTGAGCTGTTGAAGAACCCGTTTGCGCTAACGCCAGGCTTTAACGGCCCCGATCAACCGCCAATGTCGAAGCCGCGATATGACGAGGCGTTTGGCGCCTGGCTGGCGCCGTTCGTGATGGCGACCATCAACACAAAAAACGTGCACCGGTCGAATTTTCTGACCGGCTTCCCCTATGGCGAGGACTTCCGCTATTCGGAGATGGTTATGGCCGGCCCCGGCGAGAAAGGCGAGAAGACCGCCAATGCGATCGCGAGCGACACTTCGCTGCTCGGCGAGGAGGCGCCGAAACCCGGCGAAGGCCCGGCGAAAGAAGAACGCGAGACCGGTTATTACGATGTCCTTTTCATTGGCGAGACCGCCAATGGCGATTTCATGCGCACCCATTGCAAGGGCGACAAGGACCCCGGATACGGCTCAACCTCGAAGATGATCGCCGAAAGCGCGATCTGCCTTTTGCGCGACGCGACGAACACCGGCGGCGGCGTGTTGACGCCGGTGGCGGCGATGGCGCCAGCGCTGTTAAAGCGGCTGGAAGCGAATGCGGGCCTCAGCTTCGGGCGGGAATAACCCGCACAGGCCGGAGTTGTTTGCCGCGTCGGCTGGCCTGATTTGCCGGTGAGTCAGCGTAATGCCTGTTTGACAACGCCAAATCGGCCAGCCTTTCCAGCACTGGTGTCATCGTCAATCCGAACACCTGTCCGAACTAAACCGTTCGAGCAAAGCAGATTGGGAAAGCCGCCCTTCGGGGCGGCTTTTTCATTTGGCGGCGAACCGCACGCAGCGCCAGCGCGCATCTCGAAACAAAAAGTGAGCGGAAAACTTATCCCCCTCCCTGCTGCATGCCCCATCATGGCGTGTTGAGCAACAAAGGAGTCTTTATGTCGGCGGCGACCCTGCGTAATCGGAACGCCCTTGTCGTTTCCCGCTATCGGGGCGCCGAGACCGAATTTCGAAAATGCGGATTATCCGTACAAAAATGCTACACCCCGCAAGAAACTTCGATTCGTGGCCAACGAGGCGGCACGAAAAACCAACAATTTCCGCATCATTTTACACCCGGGACGGGCACGCTATGAATCGAAACGAACAAGGCCCATCGACAGAGCACCAGCGCCGCGTCGCCATGGCGATTCTGCTGGCGGGCGTCGTCTGCATGGGAATGGGCCAGACCATCATCTTCGCGGTGTTGCCGCCGCTGGCGCGCGATATGGGCCTTGCCGACATGCAGGTGCTGTCGATCTTCATGCTTTCGGCGGCGTTCTGGGTCACCGTCGGCCCGATCTGGGGCCGGCGCAGCGACAGCCATGGCCGCCGGCCGTTCATCGTCATCGGGCTGACCGGCTATGCGGTGTCGATGATCGCGTTTGCGACCGCTATTCATCTCGGGCTTGCCGGCGCGCTTTCCGGCGCGGCGCTGTACGCCCTGCTGATCTGTACGCGCTCGATTTACGGCATTGTCGGCTCGGCGACGCCTGGCGCGGCCCAGGCCTATATCGCCGACCGCACCCCGCCGGAAAAACGCACCGCCGGCATGGCGGCCTTTTCCGCCGCGTTCGGCATCGGCGCCATGTTCGGCCCGGCCTTCGCCGGCGCTGTCGTCGCGATTGACCCGGTGGCGCCGCTTTACGCCGTCGCCGCGGCGGCCGCCTGCTCGGTCATCGCCGTGTGGTATTTTCTTCCCGAACGCACGGCGCCGAAAGCGCGCGCGGCGCGCAATAAACTGTCGCCGTTCGATCCGCGCATCCGCTCCTATCTGATTTACGCCGTCATCACCGCCATGGCGACAGCGATCCCGATACAGTTCATTGGGTTTTACTTCATCGACCGCCTTGGCCTTGGCGGCGAGGAAGCCCTCCAGCTTGTCGGCATTGCGCTTTCCGCCTCCGCGATGGCGTCGCTGTTCTCGCAACTGGTGCTGGTGCAGCGCTTCAACCTGACGCCGTCGGTGCTGATGCGGTCGGGGCCGCTGTTGATCCTGGTCGGCCATGGCGTCATCGCCGTCTCGACCCAGATGGGGCCGTTGGTGTTCGGCATGCTGCTTTCCGGCCTTGGCGCGGGCATGATTACGCCGGGCTATGTCGGCGGCGCATCGCTGTCGGTCTCCGCCGATGAACAGGGCTCGGCCGCCGGTCTTTCCAACGCCGCCGGCGCCTCCGGCTTCGTGCTGGCGCCGGTGATCGGTCATCTGTTTTACACGATCAGCCCGCCGGCATTATTCGTGGCGACAGCTGCGATGGCGGCGTGCGCAGGCGCATACGCATTTCTCAGCAGCAACCTGAAACGCCCGCTGACAGATATTATTCAGAATACGGATAATAATCGTGAGGTGTAAGAGTTACGCCTTCTTCTCGGTGATCGGCGGCGCGGAGCGGATGTGCAGTTCTTTAAGCTGCTTTTCGCTGACCTCGTTCGGCGCCTGCATCATCAGGTCTTGCGCCTGCTGGTTCAGCGGGAAGGCGATCACCTCGCGCAAGTTCTCAACGCCGGCAAGCAGCATGACGATGCGGTCGACGCCCGGCGCCGAACCGCCGTGCGGCGGCGCGCCATAGCGAAAAGCGTTCAGCATGCCGCCGAATTTCGCTTCCACGACGTCGGCGCCGTAACCGGCGATCTCGAACGCTTTGAGCATGATGTCGGGCTTGTGATTCCGGATCGCGCCCGACGACAGCTCGACGCCGTTGCACACGATATCATACTGGAATGCGGTGATGCCGAGAATGGTGTCTTTGTCCGACATGTCGAGCTTGACGAAGGCGTCATGGTCGAAGTTCGGCATTGAGAACGGGTTGTGCGAGAAGTCGATTTTTTTCTCGTCTTCGTTCCACTCATACATCGGGAAGTCGACGATCCAGCAGAACTTGAACTGGTTCTCGTCGATGAGGCCAAGCTCGGTTCCGACGCGGGTGCGCGCCGCGCCGGCGAACTTATAAAAGTCATTCGGCTTGCCGGCGACAAAGAACACCGCATCGCCCGCTTTAAGGTCGAACTGCGTGCGGATTTCTTCGGTGCGTTCCGGGCCGATATTCTTGGCGATCGGGCCTGCGGCCTCATTATCGTCGCGCCAGAAAATATAGCCGAGCCCTGGCTGGCCTTCGCCCTGCGCCCATGAATTCATCCGATCACAGAATGCCCGGCTGCCGCCGGCCGGCGCCGGGATCGCCCAGATTTCAACCGCCGGGTCTTTTTCCAGCATGCCGGCGAACACTTTGAAGCCGGAGCCGCGGAAGTGATCCGACACCGCCTGCATTTCAATCGGGTTTCTAAGGTCGGGTTTGTCCGAGCCGTATTTGCAGATCGCCTCGGCATAAGGAATGCGCGGGAATGGCGGCGGCGTGACCGCTTTGCCCTTGGCGAATTCCTCGAACACGCCGGCGAGCACCGGCTCAATCGCGGCGAAGACGTCTTCCTGCGTGACATAGCTCATCTCGAAGTCGAGCTGGTAGAACTCGCCGGGGCTGCGGTCGGCGCGCGCATCTTCATCGCGAAAGCACGGCGCGATCTGGAAGTAGCGGTCGAAGCCGGCGACCATCAGCAATTGCTTGAACTGCTGGGGCGCTTGCGGAAGCGCATAGAACTTGCCCGGATGAATGCGCGACGGCACGAGGAAATCGCGCGCCCCTTCCGGCGAAGACGCGGTGAGGATCGGCGTCTGGAACTCCATGAAGCCCTGCTCGATCATCCGGCGGCGGAGCGATGAGATCACCGCCGAGCGCAAAATGATATTCTGGTGCAAGCTGTCGCGGCGAAGATCGAGAAAGCGGTTGGTCAGGCGCACGTCCTCGGGATAGTCCGGCTCGCCGAACACCGGCAGCGGCAATTCCTCAGCCGCCGACAGCACCTCGAACCCGGTGATGCGCACCTCGACGCCGCCGGTCGGCAGGTTCGGGTTCACGGTCTCGGCTGTGCGCGCCACAACCTCGCCGTCGACCCGGATGACGCTCTCGGCCCTCAGCCGCTCAATCTCGGCGAAAAACGCCGTTTCCGGCTCCACGACGAGCTGGGTCAGGCCGTAATGGTCGCGCAGGTCGATGAACAGCAATCCGCCGTGATCGCGTTTGCGGTGGACCCAGCCGGACAGGCGAACGGTCTCGCCAACGGCCTCCGGACGAAGCTGGCCGCAATCATGGGTGCGATAGGCGTGCATGGAATCCTCACATGTTCAGGCGGCGCCGGAGTGGCAACCCCGCCCCGCCTTGTCAAGGTCGGCCCGCCGCCAGACGGCCAAACTGAGCGGGTGACGAACTCCAAAACCGCTGTTAGAAGGCGCGCCTATGCGAATTATAACAACCACCGACGACCTCGCCGAATTCACCGCAGATCTGAAGAAACACCCGTTCGTGGCGGTCGACACAGAGTTCATGCGGGAAAAGACTTATTGGCCGATTTTATGCCTGATCCAGGCCGCCGCCGACGGCGCGGAGGCGATCATCGACCCCATGGCCAAGGGCCTCGACCTGACGCCGTTTCTCGACCTGCTGCGCGACAGTTCAACCACCAAGGTGTTCCACGCCGCGCGTCAGGATGTCGAGATTTTCTATAACCTGCTGGGGGAGGTCCCCGCCCCGCTGTTCGACACCCAGGTCGCGGCGATGGCCTGCGGCTTTGGCGACCAGGTCGGCTATGAGCCGCTGATGCGCACGCTGGTCGGCGCGCATATCGACAAGGGCTCGCGGTTTACCGATTGGGCCCGCCGCCCGCTGAGCGAGTCGCAGCTAACCTATGCGCTTTCCGATGTGACGCATTTGCGCGACGCCTATCCCATCCTGGTGGAACGCCTTGAAACCGACGGCCGCTGGCGGTGGGTCGAGGAAGAGATGTCGGCGCTGAACGACGCCGAGCTTTACAAGGTCGAGCCGGAACACGCGTGGAAGCGCCTGAAGCTGCGGGGCGTCCGTCCGAACGATCTCGGGCCGATCATTAAACTCGCAGAATGGCGCGAACACGAGGCCCAGGATCGCGACACGCCGCGCGGGCGAGTCATGAAAGACGAGGCCATTCTCGAACTTGCACGGCAGAAACCAAATTCGCCCGAAGAATTGTCGCAGGCGCGAACGATCCCGCGCGGCTTTGAGCGTTCGCGAAGCGCAGATCATATCCTGCACGCGATTGCGGCCGGCAAGAAAATTGACCGTTCCGCGCTGCCGAAAATTGAAAAGAACGAACGCCGCGCCGCCCCGCCCGCCGACGTCGTGGAACTGCTTAAAGTGTTGCTGAAACGACAGAGCGAAAAATTCGGCATCGCCTCGCGATTGATCGCATCCAACGCCGATCTCGACGCGATTGCGCTCGGCGATCACACAGTCAAGGCGATGAGCGGCTGGCGCAACGAACTGTTTGGCGAACTGGCGTTGAAACTGATCGCCGGCGGTCTTGCGCTGAAGCTGACCAATGGCGCGGTCGAGGTCATCGAGACCGATAATCAGTCTTCGTAATCTTCGCTCAGCTCGAGGTTCAGCATTGCCGCAAGCGCGACCAGCCGCTTGCGCTGATTTTCAGTCATCATTTCGCGCACGCGCGCGTCACCGGAAAATTTCAACCCGCCATCTTCTATCGCCAGTTTGCTGCGTATCAGCGCCGACGTGGATTTTGGCGACAACGCCGCCGCGAACCGCAGCGCCACGCCGAGCGTTAATGCCTGATTTATTTCATCCGGCGACAGCAAGGTCAGCGCGGCATGGGGCGGCAAGCTCCTGGCGCCGGCATATCTTGCATAAAGTGCAAGCGCGAGGGATACGCGCTCGGGGTGGGTAATTCCGGCGAGCGGCGCACGCAGAATGGTGTCAAGCGCCTGTTCGCCACGAAAATCCGGATGAAAATACGCCCCCACATCGGCGAGCAGACATGTCGTTTCCCTGATCCGTCGTTGCGCTGGCGTTTCCCCTGAAAAAAGCGTGGCGGTAAAATCGCCGGCGGCTTCGCCAAAAGCGATTGACGGGGAAAGACGCCCGGCCAGATATCGCGCACCGACCAGAAGCGGGTCGACTTTTTTTTCCGACGCCGGAAGATCGCGATACAAAACGCCCTCGCGCACGCCGCCGGCGGAAATGAAAACCTTTTTCACCTTCGCGCGCTCGATCACCGATTTCAGCACCAGCGCCGCATAGGGCAATGTGTCGATACGGCGCGTCGGGATGCCGGGAATTTCTTCAAGCGACGACCGGCTCTGGATGGAAACAAGATCGCAAATTTCAATCGCCTGTTTCGCGCTCATTTCGTAATGGTGCAGGATGGGAAGCGGATAATTGCGCAGCCGGATGTGAATCTTGGCGATCGCGCGCCACGCGCCGCCGACCATGTAAAGCATCTGGAAGCGGTCTTCGCGCAACCAGTCCACGCGCTTGACTTCCTTGTCGATGATTTTGGGGGCCTGTTTCAATTCTCCGCCAGTTTGTTGCATCAGGCGCAATGGCCCGATGGACAGGCTGACGCCATCGCCGATCTTGCCGGCGTCGACCGGCGTAAGCTCAAGGCTGCCCCCGCCCATATCGCCGACAATGCCGGTGGCGCCGGGTTCGAGCGAGACCACCCCCATCGCCGCCAGCCGCGCTTCTTCCGCGCCGGCGATCACTTGCAGATCAAGCCCCAGTTTCTTCACCCCCTCGACGAAGTCCGGTCCGTTCGGCGCCTCGCGCACGGCGGCGGTGGCGACGACGCAGACCGGCGGGCGACCATGATCCTCAAGCACATGGCTGAAGCGCCGGAGGGTTTCGAGCGCCGACGCCATCGCCGTCGCACTGAGCGATCCGTCAGGGCCGAGGTCGCGGCCAAGGCCGCACAACGCCTTTTCATTGCAGATCGAAAAAGGCGAGCGACGCGGCCCCTCGTAAATGACCAGTCGAACGGAGTTCGACCCGATGTCGATCACCGCACGGCGATGCGCGCTCGATTTCGGCGTATCGGACACAGGTCTTTTCGGCATGTCTGATTTCCCGGCGCCGGCTCGATATGGTTTGATACGCAGATTCGAAAGATCCAGCCGCGTCTTTATGTCTTGTGCTTGATCGCCCGCGGCGCGTTCAGGCCAATCGACGCGCCCCGGCCCGAGAGGCTGGGATTGGTCATCATGAACGTGTGGACATTGAAGCGATTGCCGTCCTGATGTGCTGACGTCACCCGTTCATAAGCGCCGTCGGCATGAAGCCGCCAGCTCTGGCATTCGTCATTCAGGTTGGCGACCATGATCTGATCGAGTACCTGACTGTGAACGGTCGGATTTTCGACCGGACACAACGCCTCGACGCGCCGGTTGAGATTGCGCGGCATCAGATCGGCGGACGAAATGAACACCAAAGCCTCCTCGTTCGGCAACGCCTTGCCGCGCCCGAAACAATAAACCCGCGCATGCTCAAGAAAACGGCCAATAATGCTTTTGACGCGGATGTTCTCAGACAGGCCCGGCACGCCGGGCCGCAGACAGCAAACCCCGCGCACCACCAGATCAATCTGCACGCCGGCGCGGCTCGCTTCGTAGAGTTTATCGATGATCGCGCCGTCGACCAGCGCATTCATTTTCGCCCAGATCGCGCCTTGCCGGCCAGCCTTTGCATGGCGGATTTCATCGTCGATCAATTCCGTCAGACGCGAGCGCAATGTCAACGGCGCCACCGCGATTTTTTCAAACGAATGTGGCCGTGCGTAACCGGTAATGAAGTTAAAGACCTTCGCCGTATCGCGCCCGATGGCGGGATCGCAGGTAAATAATGACAGGTCGGTATAAATTCGCGCCGTCACCGGATGGTAATTGCCGGTGCCGACATGCACATAAGTGCGCAGGTTCGCGCCTTCCTGTCGCGCCACCAGCGAAAGCTTTGCATGGGTCTTATACTCGACAAACCCATAGACGACGTTGACCCCGGCGCGTTCCAGCGCCCTCGCCCATTTGATGTTCGCCTCCTCGTCAAACCGCGCTTTCAGCTCAACCAGGGCGGTGACGTTCTTTCCCGCCTCGGCCGCTTCGATGAGCGCTTCAACAATCGGCGATTGTTTTGATGTGCGGTACAAGGTCTGTTTGATCGCGAGCACATTGGGATCGTTCGCGGCCTGTTTGAGAAACTGCACGACGACGTCGAAAGACTCATACGGGTGATGCACGATGAAATCTTTGGCGCGTATCGCCGAAAAACAATCCCCGCCATGCTCGCGAATACGTTCGGGAAAGCGCGGGTCGAACGGTGGAAACAACAGCTCCGGCCGGTCCGACGGGATCAGCTCCGATGTCGATGCAAGACCCAGCAGGCCGTCGACGCGCACAACGTCCTGCAGCGCGACCCGCATGCGCTCCATCATGACCGCCTGCATGTGTTCGGGCGTGTCGGCGTCAACCTTCAGCCGGATCACATCCCCGCGCCGGCGGCGTTTCAACATTGTTTCAAAAACACGAACCAGATCTTCAGCCTCTTCCTCCACCTCGACGTCGGAATCGCGCAGCACGCGGAACGCGCCATGGCTTTCAAGCGTCATCGTGGGGAACAGATGGTTGAAGAACCGGACAATCGTCCGCTCCAGCGAGATGAATCGCGCCGCCGGTTTTTGATCGTCGCTCGCCGGCGCCGATGGCAGGCGG
Source organism: Parvularculaceae bacterium (assembly GCA_041398145.1). GTDB lineage: Bacteria > Pseudomonadota > Alphaproteobacteria > Caulobacterales > Parvularculaceae > Amphiplicatus. The sequence goes on from JAWKVF010000008.1 coordinate 43,050, forward strand.
ATGAACCGCGAGATCTTGCTCGGCAATGGCAACAGATTGGTGAGAACCGACCCGTTCTGCCGCCTCAAGTCAAAGCACAGCACGAAGCCGAGATTTTGAACAAACGGAAATGGATGCGCCGGATCGAGGGCGATTGGGGTCAGCACAGGAAAAATATTCGCCAGAAACTCTTCTTCGAGCCAGGCGACTTCTTCATCGGTCAATTCTTCCGCCGACAGCACCTGCACGTCCGCCGACCGCATCAGCGGCAACAATTCACGCCAGCATGCCTGCTGGCGCTCCATCAACGCCAACGCCTCCTGATAGATAAGCGTCAATTGTTCCTGCGCGGTCAACCCTTCCTGAGAAAGCGCCGTGACCCCTTCACGCACCTGCCCCTTCAGGCCGGCGACGCGCACCATGAAAAATTCATCAAGATTGCTCGCCGAAATCGACAAAAACCGAAGCCGCTCAAGCAAGGGATGCGCTTCGTTAAACGCTTCTTCCAGAACGCGGCTGTTGAACGCGAGCCAGGAAAGCTCGCGATTGATAAAGCGCGACGGCGTGCGCTCAAAGGCGCCCGGATCGGCGATGGCCACGTCTTGGCTCTTAATTTCTACGGTCATGCTGGCATCAGCTTTCTGGTCGTCGCCATGCGCCACCCGTTATGGGCCGGATTCTTCTTCAGAAAGGTTAGCAAGCACCGTTCTGGCGAGACCGATGCCGACAGGTCTTTTCGAAGCAATTGACGCCCGGTCCAGCACATCGACGAACTCATGCGCGGCGGCGAATGTTTTGCGAAGGCGCGGCGCCGCGAAGGTGGCCACCGCCGGGGGCGCCTTTAACTGGCGATCGCGCAGAAGCTTAACAATAAGTTTCTCTAAAAGCGTCTCGTCAGGCTCTTCCAGCGATATTCTCGCCATCGCCGCAAGCCGCGTGCGCAGGTCGCGCAGACCGCCGGCCCAGTCCTGCGGCTCGCCGGCGCCGACCAGAACCAGCCGCCCGCGTCTTGCCCGCACGCTTTCGACAGCCGCCAGGAGGCGGCGCGGATCGTCGAGCGTTTCGACGCCGTCTATCAGCATCAACGGCGCGGATGACGCTGCATCATGCTCAAGCATTTTGTCGTTGACGTGACGGCAGACAGCCTCGCCGTCTTCGAGCAATATCGTCGCAAGGTGGGTCTTGCCTGATTTTGGCGCGCCGCAGATCGCCAGAAACGGCTCGTTCGCATCGCGCCAGCGCACCAATGTATCAACCGCATGGCGGTTAGAATCCGACACGATATAGCTTGCGCGCGTCAATGACGGCGCAGCGATCGGCAATTGCAGGGCAAGCTGATCGGTGTCGGATAAATCCTTGGCCTGACGGGCGGCGCCGACATTCATAAACGATACTGAACTCCAGCCGGATATTCGGCTCAATAATCGATCTTGCCGACCTGATCCTCAACCGGATCGGATACAGGAACAGGTTCGACGCCGTTATAGGGCTGTGGATCGTTACCGAATTCGGTGAACTGTTTCGACCGCAAAAAACGCTTCCCGCGGTATCGTCCGGCCACGGCGGGCGTACCTAAAAACCAGCGGTCGCCGGTTTCGGTCCAGAACACGACGCCCTGGTTTTCCAACGCGACCTGAACGCGGGACGGATCGCCAAACACCCGAACATCCATCTCGGCGCCGCGGCGCGAAAATGAGGACACCTGCACCGAACCGACCAGCGGCGTTGCAATCAGCGCGGAACGAATTTTCGACCAGTCTTCGGCGCGGTCGAAAAACGCAGTCACCGGCAATAATGCCTGTTTGGAATGATCAATGAGCGTGCGCTGCTTCCAGCCGCTGGCGTAATTGGCGATGACGGAGTCAATCGACTGCTCCGCCAGCGCGGGAAAATTCCCTGAAGGCTGGGTCAGGTAAGTCTGCGCCACCACTTCACCGATCTTGGCGGCGAAGTCTTCGTCCGGCGCGGCGAAGCCGAACGTATCAATGTCGTCAGAAACAAGAATATCGTCCGGCGATATCTGGCTTTCCAGCGCCTTGCCGCTTTCGCGATGGCCGTTGATCAACCGAACCGTAAGCTGGTCCACCCCATCCTTCTGCCGAAGGCGTGCATGCGCGACGATCACCTGGCTGACGCTGTAGCGGTCCGCCAGTTGTTGCAGGCCGGCGGCGTCAAGCGCAAGCGCCTGACGCGCACTGATCGTCGAGCTGTCTTCAAGATCGCCCAGCGGCGCCGACAACGGCGTCAATTCGTGGGTGTAAGGACGCGACTTCCAGGCCGCCATCCACGGATTGTTCGACTCCCACAAATATACCCCTGAATCGGTTTGCAGCACCGGCAACACCAGCGCCACGCGGGTTTGCGCTTCGCTGTAGGGAATGCCGGCGTTCTTCAAAAGCCGCCGGACCGCATCCGGTTTGAACCTGTAGGTGATGAGCGCGCGATATGTCGTCGAGGAGGTCTTTTCGCCGTAAACCTCAAAGCCCGATTCCAGCGCTTCGAGATCGCGCGGGGAAATCTGGATCGCGGTTTTGCCGGAACCATCATAGGCGCTCGCCGCCGTCGCCGGCGTGCCTGCAGCGAGATTTGGCAGGTAAGCCCAGTCGTTCTCAGGCGTCAGCCGGCGAAGCAGAATGTCCATCGCCCGGCGACGGCCGGTCGCCTGCGCCGCGCCCTTGGCCGCTGTCGCCGATTCGGCCTGCGCCTGTACCGGAACCCGCGCCACCACGAACACGTCCTCCCCGGCGGCATGGGCCGCCGGCGCCTGGAACAGGAAAAAACCAATAAAAACAAACAAGCCCGCAAGTTTACGCATCCGACGCTCACATCTTTTCTGGGGCGCGCGCCATGGCCGGCCCGCGCTGAATTCTATGTCCGCCGTTATAGCGGCCGGCACGCCCGGACGCACCCCCCCGGCGCGAATGCGCCGAAAAGTCAGCAAAGGCGCGAATGCGCCGAAAAGTAGGTAAAGGCGCGAATGCGCCGAAAAGTAGGTAAAGGCGCGAATGCGCCAAAAACCGCTGTTGCGCGGCCCCGCCCGGATTGGCTAGAGGGAGCCGATGAGCGATTCCTATAAAAAAGCGGGCGTCGATATCGACGCCGGCGAGCGTCTGGTCGAAGCGATATCGCCGTTCGCCAAGGCCACCGCGCGCGCCGGTGCGGCGGCGGTGCTGGGCGGATTTGGCGGCGTCTTCGACCTGAAGGCGGCGGGGTTCAAAGACCCGCTTCTGGTGTCGGGCACCGACGGCGTCGGCACCAAGCTGAAAATCGCCTTCGCCACCGGCACGCACGACACCATCGGCATCGACCTCGTTGCGATGTGCGTGAACGACGTACTGGCGCAGGGCGCTGAGCCGCTTTTCTTCCTCGACTATTTCGCCACCGGCAAATTGCAGGAGGGCGTCGCCGCAGACGTCATCCGCGGCGTCGCAAACGGATGCGCGCTTGCGGGCTGCGCGCTGATCGGCGGCGAGACGGCCGAGATGCCGGGCATGTACGGCACGGGCGAATACGACCTTGCAGGCTTCTGCGTCGGCGCGGTCGAGCGCGAGAACCTGATGCCGCGCAAATGCGCGGCCGGCGACGTGCTGATCGGCCTTGCCTCATCCGGCGCGCATTCCAACGGTTATTCGCTGATCCGCAAGATCATCGCCGACAGCGAACGCTCGTTTGCCGACCCCGCGCCGTTTGACGCCGCGCGCACCCTCGGCGAAGCGATGCTGGAGCCGACACGGATTTATGTGAAGTCGGTGCTGCCGCTCATGAAAAACGAAGACGTTCGCGGCTTCGCGCATATCACCGGCGGCGGCCTGACCGACAATGTGCCGCGCATGTTCGAAGACCATCTTGTCGCGCGCTACAGCGAGGAAGCGCTCAACCTGCCGCCGCTGTTCGCCTGGTTGCAGGAAGAAGGCAAACTTTCAAACGCTGAAATGCGCCGCACGTTCAATTGCGGCATTGGCGGCGTGCTGGCGGTAAGACCCAAAGCCGTGGCGACGCTGCTTGAAACGCTGAACGCCGCTGGCGAGACCGCCGCGGTCATCGGCGATCTCGTTGAAGGCTGAGACGATGGCGAAACTTCGCGTCGCCGTCTTAATATCAGGGCGCGGATCGAATTTGGCGGCGCTGATCGAAGCGGCGAAAGACCCGGCTTTTCCGGCGGAAATCGTCCACGTCATTTCAAACCGGGCAGATGCCGGCGGGCTGGAAACCGCACGACAAGCCGGCATCGCAACCAGCATCATCGAGCAGAAAACATTCGGCAAGGGCGAGCCCGCCCGCGCCGCCTTTGAACACGCGCTCAGCAAAACGCTGAAACAGGCTGGCGCGGGCCTTGTCTGCCTCGCCGGCTTCATGCGCATACTGACCGCCGGATTTGTCGGCGAATGGTATGGCAAATTGGTCAATATCCACCCGTCGCTGCTGCCCGCCTTCAAAGGGCTCGACGTACACCAGCGCATGCTGGACGCCGGCGTTAAACTCGCCGGCTGCACGGTGCATTATGTCAGCGCGGAGATGGACGCCGGGCCGATCATCGGCCAGGCCGCCGTGCCGGTTCATGCAGGCGACGACGCGCAGGCGCTGGCGGCGCGCATCCTCGCGCAGGAGCACAAGCTCTATCCTGAATGCGTGCGCCGTATCGCGGCGGGCGAGGTTGCGCTTGGCGCCCTTGCCCGTCTTAACATTCCGTCTACGGACGGTTATTTGCGCAACCCGTCATGACCGCCGCCGATCGCGACGTCAGGCGCCGTTAAACCGCGTAACAAACTCGCGCACGCGCGCCGCATTGGCGCCAAGGTCAGACCCGCCGACCCGCGATTTCGACCGCAAATCAATTCGCACCTGTTCGCCCTCCTGCTTCAGGCGCACGATAAAATCGTCTTTGAACCCGAACCAGACGGAAGTGTAGACCGCTTCGATGCGCCAGCCGTCGCCGACCGCGCCGCCGCCCGGCCCCTCGGCGAGAATTTCCATCCCCATATCTTCAACAACGCCCTTGGCGCGCGCCGTCGCATCGGCCAGCGACATGGAGACTCGCAGCGGCGCAATATCGGGAAAGGCGTTCGCCTGCGCTTCGCGCACCGTCAGGCCGTCGCTGTTGGGCGCGGCGGCGTCGCCAAGATATTCCGGCGGGTTTTTACGCGGCAGGTCGGCGGCGGCGAGGATCGCCGGCGGATTGGCGAAATCCGTCGTGATGTCGTGAATGAACGGATTGGCCTCAACCGCCTGTTTCATTTTCACCGGAACCATGCCGGCCGCACCGGCGGCCAGCGCCGCGACGAGCGCAATCGGCGCCAGCGAAAACCAGCGCAAGGCCAACGCAACGACCGCGCCGATGAATGCAAGCGCGGCAACGGTGAAAATCGGCGACAGCGACACCCCGCCAGCCAGCGGCGCCGGGGCCGACACGGTGCGGATGATTTTCAGCCCCGCTGAATAATCCCACACGCCGAAGCGCGCACCCGGCCCGGCCAGCAAAATACAAAGCGCCAGCGCAAATGCGGCCAGCGCCGCAACAAAGATCAGAGATTTCGCCATCGCCCAGCCTCCGCCCTGTGAAGATCCGCCGCGATCATAGCCCCTCGCCGCGCCAAATGCATCCGCCCCGTCCTGCCCGGCGCGGTTGAACCGCGCTGCGAAAAACCCCATTTGCACAACGCTTGCACATGAAGCTGGCGAGGAGTTGATCGCATGGCCCGGCCCGTCACCGTCACCCTGTCCCATGATCTGGGAGTTGAAGAAGCGCGCAAGCGCATCCGCGAAAGCTTCGGCAAGCTGAAAACGGCGATGACCGGCGGCATGATGTTCAAATTCACCGAGACGTGGGAGAGCGAGGACAAGCTGACCTTCACCGCCCGCGGCCTTGGCCAGACCATCACCGGCGTCATTGACGTCTTTCCCCAGCATGTGCGCATCGAGGCGGTGCTGCCTGGCCTGCTCGCCTCCCTCGCCGAGACCGTCACCGGCAAGCTGGAAAAAGAAGCGACCATCCTGCTGGAGAAGAAATAACCCGGCGCGCCGGTTCGCCCGCCGCGTAGCCCGGTGCGCCGCGCCACTCGGCCACCCGGCGAATTCTTCCGTAATCGGCGTAGTTTGTGCAGCCCCCCAATAGGCACGAAGTGAGCCTTTATGCGGGGTGTAGCATTTTTTTGCGTATTTTCCGCATACGCATGACGGCAGGCGCCGGCGCGAGCGCCTGCACGTGCAACACGAAACCGGGCGCGAACCAGAGCGCTCGTCAATGGCCCCTCGCCATGGGCCGCGCTACATTCTGCGTCATTCAATTTCACTACCATCACCGCCTTTTGCGTCACGCGCGAAAACATGGCGCGCATGACATGATAGGGCCCGGGCAACCGGCGGGGATAAAATTTAATGAAATAAATTCACCTTCAGAGGCTTGATTCGCCAACCGCGCGAAATTCTTGCGCGCCGGCGCTACGGCGCGGGATTTGCTTTGATTAAGCCCGGACAGGCGCCGGAAAGTCATCATTTTCGGCGCGATGGAAGGACTGGCGGCGAAAAATGCGCGACGCCCTGTTAATGGCGGTCATCTTTGCGAGCCTGCTGGCGACGCTGCGCTATCCGTTTGTCGGGGTCATTGTGTGGGCGTGGTTTTCGTTAATGACGCCGCACCAACTCGCCTATGGCGTGTACGGCGTGCCGCTGAACATGGTTATCGCCGGCGTCACCATCGCCGCCCTTGCCGCGCATGGCGATTTTCAGCGCGCGTTTGCGCACCATCGGATCGACAAACTCACCTTGTTGCTGGCGGCGTTTGCCGGCTGGTTGGCGATCTCGCAGGCGTTTTCACTCGATCCGGCGAATTCGGCGGTTTATTTCGATCGCTTTTTCAAAACCCTGATCTTCGCGATTGTGTGCGCCCTCGCCGCGACGACGCGGCTGCGTGTGCACGCCCTGATCCTGATACTGGCGCTGGGAATCGGCTTTTTCGCCGCAAAAGGCGCGCTGTTCACCCTTGCAACGCTTGGACGCTACCACGTTCAGGGAATTGAACTGAGCGTTCTGGAGGACAACAACCATCTTGGCATCGCCATGGCGAGCGTGCTGCCGATGATGCTGTATCTGCGCGGAGCGATCGCCAAGGCGTGGGTGAAGGGCGCGTTCACGGCGCTGGCGGTATTAACGGTGATCGCGATTTTGGGAACGCAATCGCGCGGGGCGTTTATCTGCCTCGTCGTTTTCGCCGGGTATTTTTTCATGCAGTCGCGTCATCGCGGCGCGTACGTGGCGGTCGCGCTGTTGATTTCAATTCCCGCACTGACATTTATGCCGGCGTCATGGCACGACCGGATGGCGACGATTTCTGACGCCGGGCACGATGAATCGTTCATGGGCCGTGTCCACGCCTGGCAGATCAACTGGGAATTCGCGCGGGCAAACCCGATAACCGGCGCAGGGCTGCGCAATCCCTATCTGCCCGAACTGGCCGAAAAGGTAGACAAGGTTCTGGCGAAAGACGCCAAGGCGGCCCACAGCATCTATTTTGAAGTGCTGGGCGGCGCGGGGTTTACCGGCCTGGCGATTTATCTCGCCCTGCTGGCGACGGCGTATCAGCGCGCGCGCCGTCTCGCCCGCAATGGCGGACCGGTCTGGGTGCGGCGCTTTGGAAACTATACACAGATGGCGCTAGCGGTGTTTTTCGTCGGCGGCGCATCAACGTCGATGGAAATGTGGGACGGCTATCTGATGGTGATTGCGATGATCGCCGCCATTTCGCGGATCGCGGAGACGCAACCGCAGCCGCAGCCTCACGCCGCAACGCGCGCGCCCCGCCCCTTGCGCGCCAAGGGGTTGAGGACCAAAGGCCTGAAAACGAGCGAACCGGGTTTCAGTGGCTGACGCCGGTAATCGGCTGGCCGCTCACTTGCGCCGCCGGCTCGTTGCGCGGCGCTTGTTGATGCGCGCGCGCGCGCGCGCGCATATCCGGACAGGTGTCGCTGATCTCGATCTGCACGGTTGAATCCTCAATTCCGTAACGCTCGGCCAGCCAGCCCTTGATCAGCGTCATCGTCGCCTCGCCGCTGGCGTCCGCCTTCAGGCGCGCATGCAGCGTGATGCGCGGCTGGTCAGGCGTGATCTGCCAGATTTTGATCTGGTGCACATCCTCGATATCCGGGCTCGACTCGATGAGGTCGGCGGTCAATTTCGCCACGTCGATATCCGCCGGGGCGCCCTCAAGAAGAATGTGCCCGGTTTCGCGCAACAGTTTGAATGCGGAGCGTGCGATCAGGATCGCCACCAGCACCGACAGGATCGGGTCGATCTGCATCCATCCGGTCAGCGCAATCACCACCGCCGCGATAATTGCAGCGACCGAGCCCAGAAGATCGCTGATCACATGCAACATCGCGCCGCGAACATTGATATCGCTCTTCGCGCCGCCATGCAGCAGCTTGTAAGCGACGAGGTTCGCGCCGAGTCCCAAAACCGCGATGACGATCATCGGCCGCCACGCGACATCAACCGGCGACACGGCGCGTTGCATAGCCTCAATCGCGATCCACACGATCAGGATCGTCAGCGCGACGCCGTTGACGAAAGCGGCAAGAACCTGGGCGCGGCGATATCCGAAATGCAGTTTGCCGTCCGCCGGCCGCCGCGCGATCCAGTGCGCGCTGACGGCCAGCGCCAGCGCCAGCGCATCGGTGAGCATATGAACCGCGTCGGCGAGTAGCGCCAGCGAACCCGACAGGATGCCGCCGATCACCTCAACGACCATGAAGGCCGTGATCACGATTAAAGCTGCTATCAGCCGCTTGCCGTTGCGGGCCGCAGCGTGGTTGTGGTCGCAGTCAGTCATGCAAGCCCAAGGTTAAGAACCGGACACAGGCCCAGATAACAGGCCCATTTAACAGGCCCAGATTACAATTACGCCGCCCCGCGCATCGTCTGTCTTTCATACCCTTACCCGCCTCGCCGGTACAGGGCGCACATGGCGATTTCACAGCAATTTGCACCGCATTCGCCCCGCGCGCATTGACGCCCGCTGGAATGAACCTATTTTGCGTTTCTACGTGACGTGATAACATTATCGGCTGATTGTTGAGACGGCGGGCCCGGGGGGCCAAGCTTGAGATGATCACCATGAAATCCTTGCGCGCGGGCGCAGGGGCGATGATGGTTTCTCGGGCGCTGGGAAGGTTAGTGGGGCGTGAACGGGCAATTGGATATTCCACCGGGTTTGGTGGCGAGCATTATCGCGGCCTGTGTCAGCACCGCGGGATTGCTGTCCATGGCGGCGCTTGGCGACTGGGGCCGGCGCAACAGCGCTTACTTTTCCGCATTCGCCATCGGCGTGTTGCTGGTCGCGGTGCTGTTCCATTTAACGCCGGAAGCGCTTGCCTATTCGCCGACGGCGTGGCGTTGGGGGCTTGGCGGCTTTTTGGTCATGCTGACGCTGGGATTCGGCATCCGTATTTTCACCCGCCGCTCGACCGATAAACTTGGTCTCGCCATTGGCTATGCGTCGATCATCGCGCTTGGTTTTCATTCTTTTGTCGACGGGCTGATTTACGAAGTCACCTTTCACGCCGAATGGTTTACCGGCGGACTGGCGACCCTCGGGCTATTGCTGCATGAATTTCCCGAAGGGGTGATCGCCTTCTTTCTGGTGCGCGAAGCCGGGATGAGCCGGAACATGTCGGCGCTGTTGGCGTTTATCGCCGCGTCGGTCACTACCGTTGCGGGGGCGGTGATCGCCGGCGCCTTTATCGAGAATATTGACGATGTTCCGTTCGGGCCGATGCTGGGCGTCGCCGCCGGCGGTCTGGTTTACATCATGATCTTCCATCTCGGCCCGCATGCGAGCCTGACCCCGCACAAACGCGGCTACATGATGGCGAGTATCGGCGTCGCCACCGCCATGGCCGCGCTGGTGTTACGCCACCATTGATCAGCCGCCGCGGCAGCCCGCGACACCCGCTGACGGGATGACCGTGCGCCAGCCCGCCGTGTTCTCGACCGTGATCAGCGTGCGCTCCAGATAATTGCCGCCATCAAAGCCCATGCCGAAATTCACCTTGATGGAAATCGTCATCCCGGCGTCGTCGGTGAAGGTTTGCTGTTCTGAAACGCCGTAGCTGGCGCCGCCCCGCGCCGAGACCAGCGATAAGTCGCGCTGCGCGCCATTGATCGACACTTCGGCTTTTTTGCCCGACACAAAGCGAAACACCGGCGTCGGCCGGTCGGCTTCCAGCGTCCACAAGATCATGCCGCACTCGCCGCGGGGGATGGCGCTGTCGGCCAGTTCGCCGAGACTGATCTCGGTTTCCTCGCCCTGCGCAGCCTCAGGCGCCGCTTCCGGATTGGCGACACGATCAGGGCTGCTAGCGCAGGCGCCAAGGGCGAGAAACCCTAGCGCCGTCAAAGAGGTTTTGAACGTCATGAGGTGAAGCCTTTCAGCTTTCCGACCGCTTGATAAGACAATACATCATCTTTCGGCTCGAACTGAAGCAGCTTGAGCGCATTATACACTTCCGGCCGGCGCGGTGCGGCGATGGCCTGCATGGAAAAATTGAGCCCGGAATCGACGGCGCCGCTGATCTCCAGGCGTCCTTCAACGCCGGCGCCGCTCAATTTGGCGCGCAACTCGCCATTTTCGCACATCACCGGGCCGGACAGGTCAAAGCCGGTCGCGTTCCACTGGCCGGCGGAGACGGTCAAGGCGTTCGTCCAGAGCGTGCCCGACCCGGCGTCGCACCCGTCCCGCGACAGCCGAAGGCCGGTCATGTCGATCCGCATCCGGCCGCGATAGGGCGCGCCGAAGAACGAATATCGCCGGATCGCGCCAAGATCGAACTCGCCATTGAGACCGGAGATGCTCAACCGCCGCAGGCCGACGGAGATGTCGCCCGCGCCGCGCATCGCGCCGTTCGACGAACTGGCGGAGATTCGCACCCGGCCGCGAAGCAGCGACGCCGGCCGCAAGGTGAAATCAATATCGCCGAGCAAAATGCCGTCATAGCTCGCGCCGATGACGGCGCCGCGCCAGATCGTGCCGCGCGCGCCGACATAATCGAACGCCGAACCGCGCGCGGCGGCGACGGCGAAAAGCTCCGCCGGGGCGAACGCGCCGACGCCGGCGACGAACGCCGCTAACGCGATGATGATTTTCGCCCCGCCCCCTCGCCGTCGCGGCGCCGTGTCGTCTTCAATCACCACGCAGCGCGCCGCACCAGGGTAAGTTGCGCGCGCACTTTGCCGTCTTCGCCGCTTTCGCGCGCGATGTCGGCAACGGCGACGGCGATCGCGTGCTCGCTTTCCAGCGCCGCCAGCCAGGCGTACAACGCCGCCGGTTCGGCGCTGGCGTTGACATCGACGCCATCGTCAGGGCGCTGATTGACGAAATTCAACTCAACGCCGGCGCGCGCCGCCGATTGCGACACCACATTCCTGACTGGGGTTGAAGTGTCCGCCCCGGCGCTGGCGCCGGCGGCGCCTGCAAGGGCGGAAGCGCGCGCGACGACTTCATAAAATGCAATCGCGTTATCGCGTTTTCGCCCCATCTCGTCGCGCCACCCGATAATCGGCACAAGGATGAACTGGATCAGCACGAACGCGGCGACGACGGCCCCGCCGACGCCAACCATTATGCGTTCGCGTTCAGAAAGTTTTGTCCAGAACTCATTCATCGTGCGCTCACCGACATTTCTCCGACCCAGGCGTCGCCTGACCGGCGATAACCGCCATTGTCGGACGCTGTAAGGCCCCGCCCCTGCAAGTCGGTGCGCAACGCCTCGATATCGGCGTTGGAACTGCTTCTGACGTTGAAGAAAAACTGACGCCGGGTTGAATCATACCGGATGCGATCAATGGCGATGTTTGAATTGTCCTGCAACGCCGCCGAAATGAGCTGGTTGATTTCCAGAAACGACGCCGCCTCGCCGCTATTGGCCAGAATGGTGCGGACATGTTCGCGAATGTCGCCGCCGGCGAAACCCGTAAAAGCGTTCGCGTGCATGGTGCGCGCCGCCGCGTCATATTTCGCGGCAATGCGGCTGTCCTTGAACGCGGCGGCGACGAACACGCAGAAAAACGTCGCGGCGAACGCCGCCGCCAAAACCGCGGGACGCTTTAACGGCGCGATCTTCAGGTTCGAGATAAGCTTGCGCTTGAACTCGCCGGAGAGGAGGTTCGGCGTATGCTCGCCGGAAACAATGCGGTCCGCGAACAATTTCATGCGGCCGGCCTTTTCGGCGATGGCCTCGCGCCGCACCGGAAATTCAAGAACCTCGCCGACGGCGCGCGGCGCGCCATAGACAACCGGCGTCGCCTCATCGGGCTGGACGATGCGCGGCAACACGGCCCTGGCGAGGCCCGCTTCAGCGCTGAACCCGACGAGCCCGTCGCGCAGCACCACGCGATCTTCGATTTCGACAATCGCCGTGCGCGCGTCAACCTCGCCGAGGCAGGCGAAATCAGGCGTGATCGTGGTGACGCGAAACCCCGTTGAATCGAGCGCGTTCAACCAGTCTTCCAGCGTCGATTTCGCCATCGCATAAGCGGCGGTTTCCTCGCCCAGCGTCAGCGTGACGACATGCAGATCGTCAATCGCCTGCGCCAGTTCGTCCTCAAGCAGATAACGCGCCGCCGATTTCAGCTTGTTCTGGTCGCGCGGCGGCGATTTAAGGACGCGCGCCGCCACCTGTTCGCCGGGCACGACGGCGACAATCCGGGTCTCTTCGTCTTCGATGACAACGGCGTCGCGCAGCGAGCGCACATTCGCGGTGCGCCCGGCGCGGCGCAGGCGCGCGCCGGCATATTGCCCCCACGAGACCGGCCGCTCAGCATCCGCACCCAGAATGAGTATCAGCGTTTCCGTCACTCGACTGCTCCAAAGGCGCGAGATATCAACCGCGGCGCACCGTCTTCGGACGCCAGAAATATCATCTGCGCCTCCATCTGCTGATCTCCTAGCGTCAAAAGCGCTCGCGCCTCAACCATCGACGGCAATACCCCGGTCCGGCCAGCCGGCGGGGCGATCCCGGCAGCGTCCCAGAAATCGGTCTCGGCGGCGAAACCGCCCGGCGGCCGCTTGGCAAGCGCGTCGCGCAGGGCGTTGACATTCACCTCGCCGGGAACCAGCGCGGCGATCAGCGGCAGATCGCGTTCGCTCGCGGTGTTGAGGTTGATCACGCTTGGCGCAGTCAGCGGCGGCGTACAGACGAACGGCGCGAGCAGGCCGAACTTTTCGCGCGTCACGCCGTCCATCGCCCGCAACTCGGTCTTTGACGCCAGCAGCGCGCCGCCGGTGCGGAACGGCGTTGGCAGCGCGGTGTAAAACCCGTCTTCGGCGCCCTGCGGCGATTGCACTGTGTCTTCGTCGATCCAGTCGACCACAACCTCGGCGATGGCGCTTGCTTCGCCAGCGCTGAGCCCGAGCGCGTTCGCCAGCGTGACAAATTCCTCGACCGCCAGCGGATCGGCGGCGGCGGCGCCATTGTTGACTTTCACCAGGCTGTTCAGGTTGAAACAGCGCCCGGCGTCGGCGAAGCGGATGGCGACGCGCCCGTCGGGCAGGTCAATCGTCACCGGTTTCTGGAACAGGCCGAAATAGGCGGCGGGTTTTCCCGCGGCGGGGGTCGCCGTCAGATCTTTCATAATCGCCGCGGCGACCTGTTCAGCCGAGAACGCGCGCCAGATCATCTCGGTTCTCAACCGCTCATTATAGGAACGATGTACGCCGGCGCTGACAATCTGGGTGACGCCGAGCATCACGAACGACAACGTCGCCGCCAGCAGCAGGACTACCACCAGCGCCGCGCCGCGAGAGGACGCTTGACATTTGAGTGACGCACTCATGAGCGCCGCCCCAGCCAGAACATTTGCTCAATTTGGCCGAAGCGCGCCGTGCCGATGTCGAGCCTGATCGCCAGCGGGAACACGCCCTGCCCTTGCGGCGCCGGCCATTGCGGGTCCCAGCGCACGCCATCGGGCGTGGCGTTCGCCGCGAATTCGATCTCGGCGAAACTGACATCATGCAGCAACACCCGATCGGAACGCGGCTGACCGCGCGCATCGTCGACATAGGGGCGCACGCGACGAACAAAGTCGTCGCCGATCAGGATATATTCAACCGCCTGCAAGTCGGATCGCGGCGCGCGGGCGTCGGGGTTGGACCAGCCCTGCCGGACAAAACTCAACAGTTTTTCTTCCCCTTCAATCGGCCGCAACACCCGCAGGGCTTGCCCGCCGAGAAACGGCGCGGGCGCTGCGCCGCCAAATTCGTCGCGCGGCGCGCGCTCGATGGCGTGAACGAGATCTTCCTTGATCTGTAACCGCGCGAGCTGCATTTCGCGGATGGCGCCATCGATGGTCTCAAGCTGTTCGCGCCCCTCCACCGACAGGCGCAGCGCGTAGATCGCGGTGCTTGAGATCATCGCAAAAATCATCAGGGCGATGAGCAGTTCCGGCAGGGTGATGCCGCGTTGTGCGTGGCGATTGCTCATTGCGTCTCCCGCACGCCGGAAACGGACGCCAGCACCTGCTGGCTGTTTTCGCCGCGCACCTCGACGGTGATCAGCATGGCGCGCTCGCCAACATCTTGCACGGTTTCAAGATACACCCAGTTGCGCCCGGCCATGGCGACCAGATCCTCGCGCTCGCCACGTTCGGGCAGGGTCGAGCGGGCAAGCTCCGTGATCAGAACATTGTCGGCGACAATGCTCGCCGCCAGCCGGTCCTGTTCGCTTGCGGCGAAATTTGCGCTCTGCCCCATCAGGGCGAAGGCGCCTAACACCACCATGGCCAAAATGACCAGCGCCACCAGGGTTTCGACCAGCGTCAGGCCGGATTGCGCGCGCCTGGAGCATCGCGCAAAAAGCGTGTAACGGTTTTTGCTTTTCGCGATGCGACCACTCAGGAATAAACCATCAGGCCGCGAATCCGGTTGATGGCATGAGGGTTCAATCACGGCTCGCCTCCGCCACGCCGGTCGCGTCGAGCTTCACCAGAAAGGCGCCGTCGCGGCTTGACAGACGCACCTGTAACTGGTCCTGCGCGCCTAGCGGATCGAGCGTCAGCCTTGTTTTCTCGTCAATCACCGGGCGCGCCGATTCCCCGAGCGAGCGCGCATTGGCCATCGCCGCCTCGGCGGTCGAAATTTCGGCGGTGACGCCCTTGGAGAAGTCACGACGCGCGAGGAAACGGTGGTCGGGCATCTGCGTCCATTGTCCCTGGGTGAAGACCTCAAAATCATACCCGCCCTCGTCGAGCACAAGGCGGAAGGATTTGCGCGTCGTCATCGATTCATCGAGCGCAATCCGGATTCGCGCCGCCATGCGTTCTGCTTCTTCCTGAACGCCGGGCCGCGCCGGCGGCGTATTCAGCAGCACCGCCGTTGACGCCAGCGCGAGAATGACCAGCACCACCAGCAGTTCGACAAGCGTTACGCCGGTCTGGCGCGCGCGGATTACTGTGTGTCTTTCCAATTACCAATGTCCGCGTCGTTTCCTTCGCCGCCGCGTTCGCCGTCGGCGCCGAATGAATAAACGTCGATGGGTCCGTGATCGCCGGGCTGACGGTATTGATAGGGATTGCCCCACGGATCGGTCGGCAATGTCCGGAGATAACCGCCCGGCCGGTACTGATCGGTGCGCGCTTCATCCGACGGCGGTTCAACGAGCGCATTGAGGCCCTGATTGGTCGACGGATAGCGGAACATGTCGAGCTTGTATTGCTCCAGCGCGGACTCGATGGTTTCAACATCAAGACGCGCCTTGCGCACCGCCGCGCGGTCACGTTCCGGCAGGACGTTAATCACCACCAGCGCGGAGATCAGCGCAAGAATGGTCAGCACGACGAGAAGTTCGATCAGCGTGATGCCCCGCTGACGTTTATGTCGATGCTGGCGCTTGAGCGCCGAAAGACTGTTATTGGTGTTCATCCCTTTGCCTTTCATTATCCAGTAGACGGTTTTCAGCCTGACGCCAGGCTGTTGAGTTGCAGAATCGGCAGCAAAATCGCGATCACGATCAACATGACGACGCCGCCCATGATGATGATGATCAAGGGTTCAAGCAGGCGCAGCGCCACCGTCGAGGCGGTGTCGAATTCTTCTTCAAGCTGATACGCCGATTTGTCGAGCAGTTGCGGCACCGCGCCGGCGCGTTCGCCGGCGGCGACCATATGGGTCATCATCGGCGGCAACACATTGGCGCGTTTCAACGCCGCCGCCAGCGATACGCCCTCGTGCACCATCTCGGTCGCCTCACCAATCCGGATACGGATGAAACTGTTGAGAATGGTTTTCTGGGCGCCGCGCAGGCTGTCGAGCAAGGGCGCGCCGCCCGCGAACAGCGTTGACAGCGTTCTGGCGAAACGCGCGCCGTCGAGGCCGCGCAATAATTTGCCCAGCACCGGCGTTTGCAACACCCATCGATCGAATGACAGCCTGAACGCTTCCGATCGAACCATGGCCTGCCAGAAGACTACGACAGCGAGCACGAAGCTCGCCAGCATCATCAGGCCGTAATTGGCGACGAACCCCGAAAGCCCGATCACGAAGCGCGTGACGAATGGCAGTTCGGCGTTGAAGGTATCAAACTGTTCGACGATCTTTGGCACGACCTGCGTCATCATCACGGTGATCACGACCGCCGC
This sequence comes from Parvularculaceae bacterium, assembly GCA_041398145.1. GTDB lineage: Bacteria > Pseudomonadota > Alphaproteobacteria > Caulobacterales > Parvularculaceae > Amphiplicatus. Next base: position 59,652 of record JAWKVF010000008.1, read on the forward strand.
AACGATAGCGAGCGCCGCCGGATAAATCAGCGAGGCGAGCGCCTTGTTTTTCATCGACCGGTTTTTTTCCAGCATCGTCGCCAGTCGGTCGAGCACGCCGGAAAGATCGCCAGACGCCTCGCCCGCGGCGACAACCGCGCGATAAAGCTCGGGGAAGGATTTAGGGTCTTCCGCCAGCGCCTCGGCGAAACGCCAGCCCTCAAGCACGCGCTCGCGCACCGCCAGCAAACGGCCTCGCACCGCCGGCTTGTCGGACTGAAGGGCGACGGCGTTGATCGCCTCTTCCAGCGGGGTTGAGGCGCCGACCAGCACCGCGAGCTGGCGCGTGATGTTGACGAGTTCCGTGGCGCCGACGCGCTGCGCCGCGCGCTTTGACAAAAACGTAACGCCCTGCTCGCGCGGGGCCGAGATCGACACCGGCGTCAGCGCGCGCCGCCGCAATTCGCCGCGCGCATGGCGCGCCGAATCCGCCGTCACGACGCCGCGCAGCGCCTTCCCCGACGCGTCCAGCGCCTCATACTCAAACGATGGCATCGTCGCTCTCCTGCCGGACGACGCGTAACACCTCGTCAATCGAGGTCATGCCGCCCAGCACATGGCGAAAGCCCGATTGCGCCAGCGTATCGGCATCCCTGAACGCGATATCCGACACGGCCTGCTCTCCGGCGCCGTCGTGAATGAGTTTTTTGGTTTTCTCATCCACAACCATCAGCTCATAAACACCGATACGCCCTTCATAACCGGTGTGGCCGCATCGTCCGCACCCGTTGGATTTGTAAACCGTGGCGGGCGCATCCTCGCTGATCCGCAGCAATTTGCGCTCCGCCGCGTCGGGTGAATACCCGGTTTTGCAGTTCGGGCACAAACGCCGGACCAGCCGCTGCGCCAGCACCCCGGCGATGGTCGAGGACAGCAGGAACGATTCAGCGCCCATATCGCGCAGGCGCGTAATCGCACCGACGGCGGAATTGGTGTGCACCGTCGACAGCACAAGGTGCCCGGTCAGCGACGCCTGAATGGCGATTTCAGCCGTTTCAACATCGCGAATTTCACCGACCATGACGATGTCGGGGTCCTGACGCAAAATCGCGCGCAGCCCGGTGGCGAAGGTCATGCCGACTTTCGGATTGATCTGGGTCTGGCCGACGCCGTCAATGGCGTATTCAACCGGATCTTCGACGGTCAGAATATTGCGGCCCGGATCGTTCAGCAGTTTCAGCGCGGCGTAGAGCGTCGTCGTCTTGCCCGATCCGGTCGGCCCGGTGACGAGGATGATGCCGTTGGGACGCTTTAGAACCTGCTTGAAGCGGCCGAGAATTTCCGCCGGCATACCAAGGGCGTCCAGCTCGAACTTGGCCTCCTCCTTGTCGAGGATACGCAGCACCACCCGCTCGCCGAACCGCGCCGGCAGGGTTGAAACGCGCACGTCGATCATCTTGCCGCCGAGCGCGAGCGAAATCCGCCCGTCCTGCGGCACGCGCTTTTCAGCGATGTCGAGCCGCGCCATGACCTTCACCCGGCTGGTCAGCACCGGCGTCATCTTCGCCGGCAGCGACAGGATCTCTCGCAGCACCCCGTCAATCCGCAGACGGACCGACAGCGACCCCTCATAGGGTTCGATATGAACGTCGGAGGCTTTCAGTTTCACAGCTTCGGCGATGGTCGCGTTGATCAGGCGGATGACCGGCGCGTCGTCCTGCGTGTCGAGCAGATCGGCGGTGCGCGGCAGGCCCTCGGCCAGCGTCGCCAGGTCTTCTTCGCCATTGTCGAGTTTGAAATCGTCGGCGCGAATGCCGTCGGCGGTATAAATTTCCGACAGCCGCCGTTCAAACACCTCGGCCGGCATCTGCTCGATCTCGATCGGCGCATTGGCGACGCGGCGCACTTCGATCAGCGCCCACGGGTCGGCTTCCGCGCGGGCGCCGACGAGCACGGGGCGCGCCTCGGAATCGAGAACGACAAGGCCATTTTCCTTGGCGAAGGCGTAGGTGAGCTTAACCATTCGCGGCGTCGCTTCCTGAACTGCTTTTACTGCGGCGAGGGACTTTCCGCTGCGCCGGTCACCTGTTCAATAAGGCGCTCCATCTCGGTTTGCGCCTTGCCGGTGGCCAGCATCTCGCGCGCCTTGATATAGTCGAATTTCTTGCGCGTCACGGCGCCCGCATCGGCCTGATCGCGGATGATCGTCGGACGAATGAACACCATCAGATTGCGGCGGTCGCGAGTGCGCGACGTGCTCTTGAACAGATTGCCCGCCAGCGGAATATCGCCGAGCAACGGCACCTTGTCCTGTGTCACGCTCTCGGTCTGGTCGACCAGCCCGCCCAGCACCAGAATGTCGCCGTCATCGACCAGCGCGGTCGTGTTGATCTTGCGCTTGTTGGTGATGAGGTCGGTCGACGTCGCGATGATCTGGCCGGCGACGCTCGATGTTTCCTGTTCGATCTTCAGCGTCACCGTATCGCCGTCGTTAATCTGCGGCGTCACCTTCAAAATGATGCCGACCTCCTTGCGGTCGACGGTGCGGAACGCATTCGAAAAATTGTCGCCAATCGCCTCGCCGGTGGTGATCGGGATTTCCTGCCCGACGGAAAGCTCCGCCTCCTGATTGTCGAGGGTCGTCACCGACGGGAACGACAACACATTGGAATCGTTATCGCGCTTGAGCGCGTTCAGCACCGCGCCGAAGACCGCGTCCTTGCCGATATTGCCGGCCGCGCCGCCAATAAAACCGTTGGTCGACAGCAAAGAGTTCACCGCCGTCGTCGCCAGCGTGTTCGACAGGGTCGTATCCTCGCCGGTTGTCGTTGACCCGCCAGACCCGGAGAGCAGGTCAGGGTTGAGCAGCAAGGCGCCCGCCGCGGCGAGCAGGTTTGGCGACGCGCTGGAAAAATTGGTCGCGGTGAACGGCACGATCGAACCGTCTGTCGGGGCCAGGAAATACTGGATGCCAAGGCTGCGCGCGGTCGAGTCGGAAACCTCGACGATAATCGCCTCGATCTGCACCTGCGGTCGGCGCACGTCGAGTTGTTCGACAACCTTTTTCAGCGATTGCTGCATATTGGCGTCGCCTGAAATGATGATGGAATTGGTCGACTTGTGATAGCTGATCATCGGCGCCTGCGCGGTCTCGGCCGTGCCGGTCGCCGCCGCCTGCGACGCCGCGATCTCGCGCAACAGGGTCGACATTTCTTCGGCATCGGCATGGTGCAAAGCCACCACGGTCACATCGGCGCGCGCGCCGCCAATCCGGTCAAGCTCGCTGACAACGCTGGCAAGGCGGGCGACCACCGCCGGCTCGGCGCGAATAAGCACGCTGTTGCTCGCCGGCACCGGCACGACGGAAACGCTGGCGCCGCCTGTCCCGCCCTCATCGGCGATTTCCTGGGCGAGATTGCTCAGTACGCGGGCGACTTCCATGGCGGAGGCGTTTGAAAGCTCAATCGTCCGGTAAACGGTGCTGTCGCGATCAATCGCGGCCAACACTTCGCGAAGGCGGCGCACATTGTCGGAACTGTCCACGATAATGACCGCATTGCTCGACCGCACCGGCGCGACGACGCCGCGTTCACTGATGAGCTGGGCCAGATTGGCCGCCGCTTCACGCGCATCGACATGGGAAAGGCGAATGATGGTGGTGACGAAATCGCCGGCCTCGGCGGAGCCAACCGGGCCGGCCGCGCGCGCGCCCTCCTGTAGCGGAATAACGCGGTAGCTGTTGCCGGTGATCGGCGTCGCGGTAAAGCCGGTGACGCGCAGCGCCGCCTGAAACATTTCCCACGCTTCGTCGGCGCAAAGGCCGCCATTGGGGCCGGACTTGATGGTGACGCGCCCGGTCACGCGCGGATCGAGCACGAATTGCTTGCCGGTGCGCAGCGCAATTTCATCGACCACGGTACGAATATCGGCGTCTTCAAAATTGATCGCCTCGCCGCATTGTTCCTGTTGTGCGAATGCCGTTCCGCCCATGGCGAACAGGATAAAAGCCGCGCTTGCCAGTCGTGTGATCACTCTAACCTTCATCATCATCGCCGCCCGGGCCGTCTCTCAGGGGCGCATTTTCGCCAAGGGGAATACTGACCGGCGTCACCACGCCGCCACGCTCGACGCTGAGCAACAGCGTCTTCTTGCTCCCCGACGAGCGTAGCCGCCTGATCGTCTCAGCGATATCCGGGCCGAGGCGCTGATTGTCAACGGCGACGAGTATATCGCCGGGACGCAGGCCGAGTTTCAAAAAGGCTTCCCTGTCCCTCGACGGTTGCAACACCAGGCGCACCCCGCCGACGCTGTCGGGCTGCGGGATCGCGGTGACGGCGTCGCCAAGCTGAACAAGTCCGGCCCCCGCGCCGATTGATTGCTGCGGCGCAGGATCAGCCGGGCGTCTGACCGCCGCATCGCGATTGATCAGGCGCAGCGACTCCCTGACGCCGCCACGTGAAATCACCACCTGATCGCGATAAACGCGCTCAAGGGTGACATTGTTCCAGATCGTGTCCCCGGCGTGAAAGCGCTTTTGCTCGTCGGACGGCGTGTTGATGATGGCCGAACCGCCATCGGCATCGACCCAGGTGCCGTGCAGGGTCATGTTCAGCGTCGTCTCGGCAAGGTCAGGGCCGATTTCAAGGTCTTCGCTCGCCCCCGGTGCGGCGCCGGCGGTCCTGAACGGGTTGATCGGGCCGGAAAGTTCGACATTTGTCGGGGCCAACGCCGCAGGCGCCGCAACCGGCGGATCGCGCAGCGGCCCGATCACCAGCCAAAACACCAGGCCGGCCAGAAACATCGTCGCCGCAATCAGGATGAGTTCAAGCCCCAGCACCATGCGGGGATGGGTCGCCGCCTCCAGAATTCCGCGCAGGCTCACGCTCCCGCGCCGGCCGCCGCCCGATGGCGGGCGCCGCAATCGGTCCAATCCTTCAATCCTGAGCACCGCCACGCGTCTTCCCATCTGACGGGAGACTAACTCCCCGTCACCAACCCTTACCAAAAAGTCAGGCGGACGCCCACCTTTGAATGGACGCCCGCCAGCTTTTTAGCTCAAAATTCCAAGACGTTATGTGAAATTTCGCCCAGAACTGTCTTCAGAACCCGCGACCGAACCCGATCAAAACTCCTTCGAGATGTTGAAGGATATTTCGCGGCCGAGACGATATGTGTCGAATTTCGCCTCGGTGCCGTCGGCGAAGCTCTGCAACGCCTCGTAATCGTCGCCAAGGATGTTTTTCACCTTGAAGCCGATTTCCCATTGCCCGCCAAAGGTTTCAAGGCCGCGGCTCCACACGAAATCGAGCGTGATCGGCGGGTGCTCCACCACCGCCGGCGCGCCGGTGATGATGTTTTCCGTCTGGCGGATGCGCCTGGACGCCCAGTTGATCAGCAAGGTGGCCCGCGAGTTCAGCTCGACATCTTCATAGCCGAGTTGAAGATTGAACAGATGGCTCGACTGGCCTTGCAGGCTGCGTCCGTCGACGATGAAGCCCGCCGCCGGGCTGACATTGGCGACGGCGCCGCTTTGCGAGTTGACGACGGCGGTGGTCACGTCGCCGTCGGCGCTGACCTTGGACTTGCTCCAGGTGTAGTTGGTCTTGAACACGAGATCCTTCGACGACCAGCGCCCGCCCAGCGGGAAGTTCTTCTCGAATTCGACTTCAAATCCATACAGCTTGGCGGATGGCGCGTTGACGAATGTCTGCGCGTCGGCGCCGCCGATCTGGGTCGAGGTGACTTCGATCGGATTGGTGATGTCCTTGTAAAACCCGCCGAGGGTGATGAACTGGCCGCGCGAGAAATAATATTCCGCACGCGCATCGTAGTTCGTCAGCTCCGAGTTGACGAGGAACGGGTTGCCGATAACAAGCTGGTCGGTCTCGTCGTCAAGGAAAGTCGCCGGCGTCAGCTCGCGGAACTGCGGCCGGGTGATGGTTTGCGAAAAACCGGCGCGCACCTGAAGATCGCCGGTCGGGTTCCACGTCACCGTCACCGCCGGCAGGAAGTAGTCTTCCTGAATGACCGTCGATGAGAGCGAGCTTGTCGGGAACGCGGTGCTGAACGCCTCGGTGGTTTGTTCGCCATCTTCATACCGCCCGCCGACGGCGAAACGGAAATACTCGTTCGCTTCAAGGTCCACGCCGGCATAGGCCGCATGCACCTTGAGCGCGGACAGCGCGTTGTCGAGCGCAATCGGGTTGGCGACGAACTGGATGTCAAACGCATCGCTGCCGGCGACGCCGTCGCTGAGCAGCACGTCATTGCGCGCGTCATTGACAATAGACGGCAGGCCGAGCGGGCCCTGATCATAGCGGAACTCGCGCACCAGCGTGTCGCGCTTCTTGTCGGTATAGGCGTAGCCCGCCTTGAGATCGAGCGCGCCGCCGCCAATCGTCAGCGGCAGCGTGAAGTCGACGCCGGCGTCGATGTTCTCGTCTTCGACATCGGAAAATGTCAGCAGCACCGAGTCGTTATCGAGACTGCCGATCTCGTTGAACAAGAGGCCGAAGTCTTCATCGGCCGCGCTACGATAGCGGCGGAACTGTCGCTGGTACGGCGCATCGCGGAAAGCTTCGCCATAGGCGCCGCGCCACGCGATGGTGAGATCGCTGAGAGCCGGCAACACATGGTCGCCGCGCAATTGCGTCTGCCAGACCTGACGTTCGAAGAACTCCATGTTCTCCTGTTGCAGTTCGATGGAGGATTCCTCGCCGCGAACGCCGGTCGCGATACGCGCATCCTTCACCGTCGAGCGCAGCATCAGGCTGGTCCACGAGATTTCGTGATCATCGCCAAGCTCAAGGCCGATCGAGGCAACGCCGTTCGCCGCAATCGTCTGGGTGGTTCCGGTGAAGTCGAACGATTGCGCCGTTAACGGAAACTGCGTGCCGTTGACGATGTTGAACGCCTCCGACGGCGCCGCCGCGCCGGATGTTGTAAAGCCCTGCTCGCGCCGGCCCTCGCGGGTTTGCCAGTCATGGGAAAAGCCGAGCGCGAAATTCGCGCCAAGCCGGATCGACGAAGACACGTCGGTCGCTGCGCCAAACGCCAGATCGACGCCCCAGTTCGGCGGGATGGTGTTTTCGACAATGACGGTGGTTTTATCGGCGTCGATGCTGGCGTCGATGAGATTTTGATCCGCCGGATTGAAGTTGACGCCGTTGCGGCCGAAAAACGCGTCGGCGAGCGGCTGCGGGATATTGCGCGTACCGTCGTCAAACCCTGTCCAGTCGCGTTCGCCGCCGTCATAGGTAAAGCCGTTCTTGCCGGTGGTGGCGAGGTCCATGCCGATATTGCCGCCGATCTTGAAATAGGCTTCGTCCGGCACCGATTTGGTGCGCAGTTCGACAAGGCCGCCGCCGAATTCCGCTGAGTATTGCGGCGAATAGGTTTTCTGCACCAACGAACCGGAGAGGATCGACGTCGGGATAATGTCGAGCGGAATGACCCGGCGCAGCGGCTCCGGGCTTGGCAAAGGCGAGCCGTCCAGCGTGACCGAGGAATAACGCTCGTTCAGGCCGCGAACGATGACGAATTTGCCCTGGCTGAGCGACAGGCCGGTCACCCGGCGCAAGGCGTCGCCAATGTCGCTGTCGCCGGTGCGCTGAAACGAGGCTTCATCCAGAATGCTCGAAATTTCCGAGGTTGCGCGTTTTTCGTCCGGAATGCGCGCGCCGCGCACGACGATCTCGTCGGAAATTCCGGAGATGTCCAGTTCCTGAGCCAGCGCCGAGCCCATGCTTGTTAACGCTGTTGTTCCAAGCGCCGCGTAGCGCGCCCAGCTTGTGAACCTTTTCATAGCCCCACCTTTAATCGTTTTGATACTGACAATGTTCGAGATTGAAAGGGCGCCGGCGCGGCAAGCGCGCCGGCGCAGTTCACATCAGAGGCCCAGAGTCCAGCCGAGGTACCAGGTGTCCGACGCATCCTCGACGGCGCCGACATAAGTCGCGGCGTCAAGGGCGCTGTCATAAGTGGACGGGTCCTGTGCGGTGAGCGACAGCTCATTCGCGCCCGGCGTCACGCCGGCCGGTCCGGTCAGCGTGTTCGTGTACTCGGTATTGTTTGCGCCCGCCGTGAACAGCGTATTGCCGCTGCCCGAGAAGTTGACGCCAACGCCGAGATTGTCGAGAGCGATTGAGTCGACGTCCGGGTCCGGGCCGATGCCGGCCGGCGCCCACTCAAGGCCCTCGGCGAAGTTTGCGACGATTGCGTTGATGACCGCGCCCGCCGTGCCGGCGCGAAGCTGAACGCCCTCGCCCGACGCGCCGTCGCCGATCAGCGTGATATTGGCGATTGTCGGCGCCGAACGCGGCGTCGCATCGGCGGTGGTGTCGCCATTATTGTCGCCTTCGATGCCGTTGTCGTCGCCGCTGTTCTGCTTGACGATCGCGTATTGCAGCGAGCCGCCCCAGCCGTCGGTCCAGTCGATCGAGTCGTCATTGGCGCCCATGACGACGAGGTGCTTGACGTCGACCGTGCCGCCAAACCATTCGATACCGTCATCGGCGCCGTTGATGATCTGGACGTAATCGACCTCGGTCTGGTCGCCAACGCCCTGCATGGCGATCGAGTTCAACTCGTTCGACGCCGTGAACGGGAAGCCGGCATACCGGATCTGCATGTAGTTGATGCGGCCCGAACTGTCGTCCGTGCTGGCGCCGCCGAATACGCCGGAGCCACCTTCGCCGTTTTGTTCGCAGTCAACCGCGCCGGGCGTCGCCGCCGGATTGACCGTGCATTCGTTGAGCGGCGCGCGGCCGTTGATCGCGAGACCGCCGATCTCGCCGGTGACGCCGGCGCGGATCGTGGCGCCGCCATTGGCGAGGTCGGAACGGCTGGTCAGGATGACCGGCGCAACCGACGAGCCGTTGACGAAAATCTGCGAGCCGCGAGAAACCGTCAGCAGGTCAACGATGTTCGGCGTCTGATTGCCGAAAATCACGACCCCCGGATCGACCGTCAATGCGCCTTGCTGACCGACCGGGTTGGCCGGGTCGGCGCCGCGGTCGACGCCGACAAAGGTCGACCCGTCGATGCGGTACATATTGCCGCTGGTCAGGCGCACATCGCCGACAACCGGCGTTGCGATGACGCAGATGCGGGTTTCGCTGCGGCCTGCAAAGCCGGCCGACGCCGGGGTTTCAGCCGCTTCTGCTGTGCCGCTCGGGCAGCCGGCGGTTTGCGAACCCGGAATGTTGATGGTCCAGCCCGTCGTCCAGTTGCTGGCGGCGGTTTCGCTCGGCGAGAACGCGCCGACATAGCTGGCGGCGGCGAAAGCGGCGTCGACCGTTTGCGGATCGGTCGCCGGCACTGAGTTTTCGTTGACGCCCGGCAATACGCCGTTCAGCGAGTTTGACGGGAACGAGCGGTTATTGGCGCCCGCCGCGAACAGCGTCGCGCCGTCGCCGGAGAAATCCGCGACATTGCCGGCAAGGGCGAGCGAGTCGATAACCGGCGCCGGGCCTGTGCCGGCCATGCCCCATTCAAGCCCTTCGGCGAAATTGGTGACGATGGCGTTGATGATCGTGCCCGCCGTGCCGGCGCGAACCTGAATGCCCTCGCCCGACGAACCGTCGCCGATCAGCGTCAGGTTCGAGATGCGCGGCGCGGAACGCGGCGTCGCGTCCGGCGAGGTGTCGCCGTTGTTGTCGCCTTCGATGCCATTGTCGTCGCCAGAGTCTTGCACGACGAGCGCAAACTGGAGGTTGCCGGCCCAGCCGTCGGTCCAGTCAATCGAGTCGTCATTGGCGCCGGTGATGACGACGTGGTCGACTTCAACCGTGCCGCCGAACCATTCTATGCCGTCGTCCGCGCCCTTGACGATCTGGATGTGGCTGACCGTGGTGCCGGCGCCGACGCCCTGCATGGCGATTGAGTTCAGCTCGTTCGAGGCGGTGAACGGAAAGCCGGCGTGCTGGATGCGGATGTATTGGAAGTTGCCGGAGCTGTCATTGGCGTCGCCGCCGCCGAACACGCCCGAACCGCCTTCGCCGTTCTGTTCACAGGCTGCGCTGCCCGGCGTCGCGGTCGGATCGACCGTGCATTCGTTGAGCGGCGCTGCGCCGTTGATCGCAAGCCCGCCCCAGTCGCCGCCATTGCCGCTGGTGCCGTTGGCCAGCAAGTCGTCGGTCATGTCCTGCATCGAGGTGAAAACAATCGGGCTTGACGAGTTACCGACCGCATTCAGCGTCGAGCCGCGCGAGACGACCAGAAGATCGACCTGTCCCGACTGGCTTTGCGACACAAAAGCCTGCCCCGCAGCAAACGTAACATTCGCCGATGCGCCAGCCGCGTCGCCGAGGAACACCGTGCCGGAGATCAGGATCGGGTCGGCCTGGAACGCAATATTCACATTGCCGGAAACCGTACCGCCGCCGAGCGGCGTCAGCGAGCAGAAATTCGTGCGCGAACCGGACGCCAGCAAATCGACATTGGAAACGAAGGTAAGGCCAGCGCCGCAATCGGCCGCCGACGTCGGGGCGGTCGAGCGCGAAGCGAATTGCGAAATCGTGCCGCCGCCGCCGCCGCCGCCGGGGATCGGCTGGATTACGATCGGCGTGCCATTGCCCGAAGAGGCGACATCGCCATCGGCGCAAGACGCAAGCGCTGCAGCAGCGGTGGCGAGAAGTAATGATTTGGTGATTAGGGAAGAGCGCATTTGGATATATCCCCGCGGGTTTGTTGACGCAGAAACGCAATGGCGACGGCGCCCCACGCGCCGCCGATCGCCGCGCCAGCTAGGGCGCATATGTGACATGCGGGTGACGTTAATTTTTCAGTTTTTTGACGAGTTAAATGTGTGCATTAAGTGCGTTAGCGCACGGTGTGCGGAAAAGTTTTGAAAGATGAATGTCTGTAGTGGTTTATCAGCGTGCGATGGATTAGTTTTTCACGACTGAGGAAATTGTGTGACGAATTATCTTAACGTCGAAATTGTTATTATTACCACGCTCGCGCTCGCCGGTTTGTGCGTGGGAAGCTTTTTGAATGTCGTCATTCATCGCGGTCCGGCGATGTGGAAACTTGTCGACGACAGCGCGCGCATTGGCGACCTTGTCGGCCCGCGTTCTTATTGCCCCGCCTGCAAAACTCAACTTCCTGCGACCAGCCTCATTCCGCTCGTCAGCTATGCGGTCCAGCGCGGAAAGTGCAATCAGTGCGGCGCGCCGATACCGATTCGCTATTTGCTGGTTGAACTCGGCGGCGCCGGCGTTGTCGCGAGCGCATTGCTGGTTTTCGGAATCAGCTGGGCGGCGCTCGCCGCGTCAGTGTTCGGATGGACGCTGCTGGCGCTTGGCGTGATCGATCTTGAAACCGGCTATCTGCCCGACGCGCTGACATTGCCGCTCATCGCGCTCGGCCTTGGCGCGAACGCGGCGGCGCTGTTCACGCCCCTGCCCGCCGCCATCATCGGGGCGGGCCTCGGCTATGGGGCGTTTCGCGCAATCGACATTGTTTTCCAGCGCGTGCGCGGACGCGAGGGCCTTGGCCAGGGCGATGCAAAATTGCTGGCGGCCATCGGCGCCTGGGGCGGATGGACGGCGCTGCCCTTTGTCGTGTTCATCGGTGCGAGCGCCACGCTGGCTGTCGTGACCGCAAAGCGGGTCACAGGTGGCGCGGTCGACGACCAGAGCGAAATTCCATTCGGACCCGGATTATGTATCGCCGGGTTTATCACCGTGCTGTTCAGTACACGGTTTTCTATCGGCCTTTGAACCGGGGTTTGCGCTTTTGCATCAACGCCGAGACGCCTTCGAGGCAGTCTTCGGTCGCGAGCGCGGATTTTTGCAACATCGCCTCGAACGCCATGGCGTTTTTCAATCCGCTTTGCGCGGCGGCGCGAAACGCGCGCTTGGTCAGCCCCAGCGCAACCGGCGCGCGTTCGCTCAAGGACTGCGCCCAGTCGATTGCGTTTGACACCACCTCGTCCGCCGGCGTCACGCGATTGACAAGCCCGAGATCGAGACAACGCTCGGCGGGAATTTTTTCCGCTTCAATCGCCAATTGGTAGGCGCGGGCATACCCGACTTCCTGCGTCAGCAGCCATGACAGGCCGCCATCAGGAACCAGGCCGATATTTGCGAACGCCGACATCATATAGGCGTCAGCCGACATCACCCGAAGATCGCAGGTCAGCGCCAGCGTCATGCCGATGCCGGCGGCGGGCCCGTTGATCGCCGCAATCACCGGCACGTCGCTGCCATAGATGATCGACAGGAAGGCGCCGTATTCAGCGTTCAACTGGTCCTCAACCGTGCGGTGGCTGGAAACCCCGGTGACATCGGCGCCGGCGCAGAATCCGCGCCCCTCGCCGGTGATGACGACGGCGCGCACGGATTTGTCGCTCATCGCCCGCGACAACGCCAGCCCCAGTTCGTTGCGCATCGCCTCGTCAAAAGCGTTGAGCGCTTTGGGACGGTTCAGCGTGATGAGCGCCACCGCATCGCTGGATTTTGAAAAGCTGATCGTCGTCAAAGGTTGGTTCATCAAAGGTTCGTTCATGTGTGTCCGCCGCCGTTCTGGTTTTCCGCCTGCGCTCATCGCAACGCGGGCGTTTCAATAATGCAATCGCGATTTCTTCCAGAGTTCCGGCATTTATCAAGGATGTAAAGCCAAAGCGACAGTCAAATCCGCGTCTTGCCGCTAGCCGCAAGACCGATTTGCCGTTATCGATGACGCAAATTCAACAGGAGCTTGGCAAGATGGCCGACAGCAGGTTTTTCCGCGACAAATGTTATGTAAACGGCGAATGGATCGACGGCGGCGGCAAACCGATCGAGGTGAACAACCCGGCCACCGGCGACATCATCGGCTCAGTTCCGCGCTTTGGTCGCGAAGAGACGCAAAAAGCGATCAACGCCGCCCATGTCGCCTTCGCCGACTGGAAGGCGCGGCCCGCCGCCGAACGCGCGGAATATTGCCGGCGGTTTTTTGAAGCGCTGATGGACAATCAGGCCGAGCTGGGCGCCATCCTGACCGAAGAAATGGGCAAGCCGCTCGCAGAGGCGAAAGGCGAAGTCGCCTATGGCGCGAATTTCTTCCGCTGGTTCGGCGAAGAGGCGCGCCGCATTTACGGCGACGTAATTCCCTCGCCGTGGCGCGACAAGCGCATCATCGTCACGAAAGAGCCGGTCGGCGTCGTCGGTTCGATCACGCCGTGGAATTTCCCGACCGCGATGATCGCCCGCAAGGCCGCCGCGGCCCTCGCAACCGGGTGCACATTCATCGGCAAACCAGCGAGCCAGACGCCGTTTTCGGCGCTCGCTTACGGCGTCATCGCCGACGAGATCGGCCTGCCCAAGGGCGTTCTCAACATCATCACCGGTTCGGCCGCCGCCATCGCCGACGAGATGTGCGAGAACCCCAGGCTGCGCAAGATCACCTTCACCGGCTCGACCGAAGTCGGCAAGAACCTCGCCGCCAAGGCGATGCAGCACATGAAGCGCGTCTCGATGGAGCTGGGCGGCAATGCGCCCCTGATCATTTTCGACGACGCCGATCTCGACAAGGCGGTCGCCGGCGCGATGGCGAGCAAATACCGCAATTCCGGCCAGACCTGCGTGTGCGCCAATCGCATGCTGGTGCAATCGGGCATCTATGACGCATTCGCGGAGAAATTCGCCGAAGCCGTCAGTAAGCTGAAGGTTGGCGACGGCGCCGCGCCCGATACCGATCAGGGCCCGCTGATCGACGAAGGCGGCGTTGAAAAAGTCATCGAGCATATCGAGGACGCAACGTCGAAAGGCGCGCGCATCTTGACAGGCGGCAAGCGCCACGCCAAAGGGCTCACCTTCTTCGAGCCGACGGTGTTGCGCGACGTCACGCCGGCGATGATGGTCGCCAGCGACGAAACCTTCGGCCCGGTCGCGCCGCTGTTCCGGTTTGAAACCGAAGACGAAGCCATCGCGATGGCCAATGCCACCGAATACGGCCTTGCCTCTTACTTCTTCACCCGCGATCTCGGCCGCGCTTTCCGCGTCATGGAAAAACTTGAATACGGCATGGTCGCCCTCAACGAAGGCATCCTGTCGACCGAGGTTGCGCCGTTTGGCGGCGTGAAGGATTCCGGCACCGGCCGCGAGGGATCGAAATACGGCGTCGAGGATTACATCAACACCAAATACGCGCTTATCGGCGGGCTAGGCATGTAATGGCGGAGGCGACCGGTTCGCCAAAAGCGTGGCCTTTGCGCCACGCTTCGCCTTGCGCGCGAGGTTGTTAACTTCTCATTAACCATTCCGAATCACGCTTTCCTTACCAAGTGTTTAATTTCTAGGGGCCGGGCTTTCGGCTCCTCCACAGGCGGGGCGGGTGATGAGCCGGATTGATTTCTCGGTACAGGAACTATTTTTGCGATTGGGCGCAACGCCTGCATCGCGCAGCGCAAAAGCCGACAGCCTTTTCCGTCGATTGCGTGAAACCGAAGAAGACGAAATTCTCGGCTCGTTCATTCGCGCGCCGTCGCGGCTGAACCTTTCGGCGTCAGCGAAAAAGACAAAGCCTGACAATAATACCTGACATCTGGATCTGACATTTGGCGCCAGCGGCGTTGACGAGTTCAGGCGCCGCGCTTTCCGCAGCGTAATTTTCGCCAGGCGGTTGCGCAAAAACCCCCTCCACCCGAACAGAATCCGCCGCCTGCGGGATTTTCAATCCGTCCCTTGGTGCGATAGCCTCAATCCGCTTGCCGCCGACCCAAAGTATGAGGGGGGCGCAAAGGATGAGGGAGAGACAGCCATGAAAAACCGGATGCTGTTTGCTGCGATGGCCGCGATGGCGAGCGGGTGCGCGACGACCGGCGATCTTCCCGACCTTACCGTCGGCGAGTTGACCGTTACGCCGGCGGCGTCCAGCCCCGGCGGACAGGTGACGATCACCTCAGATATCGTCAATCTTGGCCATGGCGAGGTTGTTTCCGGCGACGGCGTAGTGTTGCCGACGTCGATGGATATCCAGATCTTTTCGCATTTCGACGATTATGACCCGCTGGCCTTCCTCACCTCGTGGGGCCCGTCAGCGGAGGCGCCGATTGGCGCAGGCGGCGCGGCGTTCAACACCACGACTATCGCAACGCCGACGGTGCTCGCCGCCGGCGGCTATTATATCTGCGGCGATGTCGACAGCGCCGACAGGGTTTATGAGAGCAATGAAAACAACAACCGTTCCTGCGTCGCCTTCACCATTCTCGACGGCCCGGTCGCCAAGCCCGACCTGATCATCGAGAGCGTGCGCGCGGTGCGCGCCGTCGAGGCCAGTTATGAAGTCGTGATCCGGGTGAAAAACGCCGGCGTCAGCGCGGCGGAGATATTCCCGGTGCTGGCGTTTCGCCGCGCCCCGCGCGAGCCGATCCTGCTGACGACATGCCCCTTGACGAGCGCGCAGCGCGCGGTCGGCGGCCAGCCGCCATGCCCCGGCGTCGCCACGGTCGAGCCCCTGGCGCCGGGCGCGGTCGCGGAATGGACGGCCTATGTCACCTTCCCTTATGCGGGCGCGATGCCGACCAATCCGCTGCCGTCGCGAACCAGGCCGCAAAAACCCCATTCCGAAACCGTCGACTTCATGGCCGACGGCTGCTTCGCGCCGCTAGACCCGGCGCCGCCGTCGCCTTATTGCCGCATCGACGAGATCGACGAACTAAACAATTTCGCGGAAAAGACGGTGATCGTTCCGCGTTAGAGGCGAATGCCTGTGTCAGGCACATCCCGGTTTTGATTTATGCCGGCATTCGCAGGGGTTCTTGGTTTGCCGGCATTCGCAGGGGTTCTTGGTTTGCCGGCATTCGCAGGGGTTCTTGGTTTGCCGGCATTCGCCGGCGGGGGGGGCTGCGCCGAAATGAACGGCGCAAGTTAATTTGGGTCGGCATACACCACAACCGCTCATCCCGGCGCAAGCCGGGATCCATGCAGCTTTTTGCTGACGTCCAATTATAGACCCCGGCTTTCGCCGGGGTGAGCGGAGGGTGTGGAGATATCGTTCGCAAATCGCTTCGGCGGGGCCAAGGCGCGCGACCGAAAAAATCGCCCCTATCAAGCGATTGCGCGACGCGTCTGAGAGTTCAGGTTGTGTGCGGATTGTCGCAGCGCATTTGCGCCAGAAATTGAAAGCGCGGCAAAATCAGCACGTTGCGAGCCGCCAAACCGACTTATCCCCGCATCTATCCCCCTACTTATCCCCCTGTCTTCCGGGCGCCCCATAATGCCTGCATTGAATATGGCGTAACCGGAAGAAAGGAGGCCGCCGATGGAACGATATAAGACAGCGCCTCGCATATCGGCGCGCCAAATGAAAAGCGCCCCGCAAGGGGGCGCTTTCCAGAACCATTCAGGTGCAAGCCGATTAGCGCTTCGAGAACTGGAAGCTCTTGCGCGCTTTTTTGCGGCCGTACTTTTTACGTTCGACCGAGCGGCTGTCGCGGGTCATGAAGCCGTCCTTTTTCAGAACCGCGCGCAGGCCGGGTTCGTAATAGGTCAGCGCACGGGCGATGCCGTGACGAACCGCACCGGCCTGACCCGACGGGCCGGAACCGGAAACGGTGCAATAGATGTCAAACTGGCCGTTGCGGTCGGCGACGACCAGCGGCTGCTTGATAATCATCTGAAGAACCGCACGGCCGAAATATTCCGTATGGTCCTTTTTGTTGACGACGATCTTGCCGCTGCCCGGCTTGATCCAGACGCGCGCGACGGCGGTCTTGCGCTTGCCGGTCGCATAGGCGCGGCCCTGGGCGTCGATCTTCGGTTCAGGCAGAACGTCGGCCTGTTCGACGATGCCGGCTTCGGCCGCGACGTCTTTGAGGTCTTCGAGAGTGGTGGTGCTCATGGATTAAGCGTCCCGTTTGTTCTTGGAGTTCATCGCAGCGATGTCGAGCTTTTCAGGCGACTGCGCGTCGTGCGGATGCTCGGCGCCGGCGTAAAGGCGCAGGTTCGTCATCTGCGAACGCGCGAGCGGCGAATCTTTCGGCATCATCCGGCGGACGGCGTTTTCAAGCACGCGCTCGGGATATTTGCCGTCGAGCAGCTCGGCCATCGTGCGTTCCTTGATGCCGCCCGGATAGCCGGTGTGCCAGAAGAATTTTTCCTGTTCGCGCTTGCGCCCGGTCAGTACGACCTTGTCGGCGTTGACGACGATGACATTGTCGCCGCAATCAACGTGCGGGGTGTACATCGGTTTGTGCTTGCCGCGCAGACGCATGGCGATGAGCGAGGCGAGACGGCCGACGACAAGGCCCTCCCCGTCGATCAGCACCCATTTTTTGTCCACGTCCGCGGCTTTTGCGGAGTAAGTTTTCATGGTCGGTTTCCTGGGTCGTTAAGTCCTGCCGGCCCCGCCCGAACGGGCAACGCGGCGATTTCGGTCGCGGCGAATACCCCACGCGCACCCCGGCGTCAACGCTTTTGCGAGAAATTGCGCAAAAACAGGCGCTTAAATATGCGGTATTATAATGCCGTAAATTTCGCGGCAAGGTCTCAAAGCCGACATTCCTTCCTCTGGTCCCTCCTACGGGCGGGTGTCGAAAGCGCGCGCATCTGCTATCAACCGAAGGATCAGTCCGTAACCCGACACATAACCCAACGGGGCCCCATTCATGCGTAAGCACTTGCTCGCCGTTTTGCCGTTCGCCCTCCTTAACGCCTGCGACCGCGCCAGCGAGACGCCCGCCACGGAAGTTGCGCCGCCAGGCGTCGAAATCCGCGAGGTCGCCGCCGCCGACGGCTATGGCGAGGAAGGCGACGTCGTGAAGGATGTCGCGTTCTGGGCGCACCCGAACGTCAATTTTGCGAGTCTTGTGCTGGCGGCGACGGATCGAGGTCTTGCGACGTATAATATCGAATATGGCGAGCCCGGCGCCAGCGCTGAATTTGAAGGCGCCAAATCCGTCGATGTCGCCTATGCCGGTGAAGGCGCGGCGGCGCGCGGGTTCGCGATTGTCGAAGAAGACGGCGGCGACTTCCGGTTTTACGAAATCGACAACGCGTCGATGGCGTTGTGGCTGCGCCCGTCGCTGGTTATCGCCGGCGCCGGCGATGGTTTCTGCGCCGGTTCCGGCGGAGAGAACGCGGATTTCACCATCCACCGTCTCGCCGGCGAACGCATGGTCAGCCATGACGTGCGGGTGAGCGACGCCGGGATCTCCTCGGTCGCCAGCACCACGACAACGCTTCCCGGCGAAACCCGCCATTGCGCCGTCGATGCGCGAAGCGGCGCGGTTTACGGCATTGACGCCGGCGGCGCGCTGTTCGTCCTCGATGCGCCGGGCGCGAGCGCGCGCAAGATCGCCGAAACCGGCATCGCCGGCGCGAAGGACATCGCGGCGTTCGCCATGGTCAGCGCAAGCGCGGGCGATGCGCCGTGCTGCACCCGTCTTGCCGTGCTCAGCCCCGACAACGCCGACGTTTATCTGTTCGACGGCGGCGATGGTCACGCGCTGGGCGCGGTGCAGGTGAAAGCGACCTTTGACCTTGCGGCGATCACATCGGCGTCGGCGCTTGGCGCGGGCGCCGGCAATTTCGGCGGCGTCTTCCGCGACGGCGTGATGGCCCTCGCCACCGACGCGGGCGCGCCGATCAGGCTGGTGGCGTGGAACGGCGTCATCGACGCGACCGAACTGGAATTGGGCGAAGTCGTTTCGGCGCGCCCGGCGGCTCAACCGGTCGAAGACGAAGATTTTTCCGTGATCTCAATCGAGGTCATTGAGCCATGAGCGAGATAAAGCGCCGCCGACAACACAAAAAGCGCCCCGCACTGATGGGCGAGGCCGAGCGCGATGGGCGTGCCGGCGACGACCGTCCACACGCCGAGTGCAATCTGGGCGAGAACCGCGCCGAGCAAAAGCTGCGCCCGCCCGGCGATAACCGTGCGCCGACACCGCACGAACACGAACACGGCGAAGGCCGCGAGCAGATAGGCGCCAAGCCGGTGATTGAACTGCACGGCGGCGGCCGTCTCGAACAGATGATTGAGCGCCGGGGGCCCGTCGAAATAGCCGTCGGGAATGAGCTTGCCGTTCATCAGCGGCCAGGTGTTGAACACGCGCCCCGCGCGCAGGCCGGCGACGAACGCGCCGAGGATCATCTGCAAATACACCGCAAGGGCGAACGCAAGCGTCAGCGCGCGCAGCTTCGGCGCGCCGATACGCCGTGCGCCACCAAGATCGAGCGCCAGCCAGAACATCGCGGCGAACAGCGCGACCGCAAGCGACAGATGCGCGGCGAGCCGATACTGGCTGACGTCAACGCGCTCAGTCAGGCCGCTCGACACCATCCACCACCCAAGCGCGCCCTGCATGCCGCCGAGAATGAAAATGCCGAACAGCTTGATCGCCAGCGACTTGTCGATGCGGCGGGTGGCGGCGAAACCGATCAGCGGCAACAAAAACACCATGCCAATCATCCGGCCAAGGAAGCGATGCCCCCACTCCCACCAGTAAATCTGTTTGAACTCGCCAAGGCTCATGCCCCAGTTGACTTGTTCATATTCGGGGATGGTCTTGTATTTCTCGAACTCGGCGAGCCAGTCAGCCTCGTTCAGCGGCGGCACGGCGCCGGTGACAGGGCGCCATTCGGTAATCGACAGGCCGGAATCGGTGAGCCGCGTCGCGCCGCCGACAATCACCATCAGCGCCACCAGCGCGCACATCGCAAACAGCCAGATCGCAACCGGCCGCTTGCTGCGGCCGCGCAAAGAGATATCGGCGCTCATGTTCGTCATGGCGGCTGTCTATCGCCTCGCATCCGCTTTGGCGAGGCGGCGGGCCGGCGACCCGGCGTCGCGGCCCATGGAACCCTGGGGGCCGCGTCATGAACCCGCGTTACAAAAAGCTCATCGCCCTCGCCGTCATGCTGCCCGCCGTCACCGCCTATTTCTTCGCAGCCGCAGCACTGGGCGAGAAAGTGCCGGATATCTGGGCCCTACGGGTCATCTATTTCGCCGTCGCCGGGGTCGCCTGGGCCGTGCCTGTCACCTTCCTCATCCGCTGGTCGAACGCCGAGCCTTCCGGGGCGCAAACCCGCCCATCCCCCATAAACCAAGATGAAAGGACCAGCGGCCTATGATTTGCGCCTCCACTTAGGGGCCTTGAATGTTTGACAAATCCGCATCCGCCCGACCAAAGAACGAGATCTCCGTCACCATGTCGCTGAGCGGCGACGAATTCTTCGACGGCAAGGTTTTCCTCAAGCAGGACGAGCGGCTGATCGATCTGCTGAACGATCCGCGCGCATTTATTCCGGTCCGGCGCGAGGATGGCGCAACCGTCATCGTCGCCAAGGCGAACATCGTCTCGATCATCGAGAAACAGGCCAAAGAAGCGCCCGAAGAGAAAGCCGAACCGCCGAAGGAAAAGCGCCGTTCGTCCTTCGACCCCTACAAGGTGCTGCGCCTTGCGCCCGGCGCCACGGTTGAAGAGGTCCGGCGCGCGTACAAGGTCAGGATCAAGGCGGTGCACCCGGACACGCTGTCAGGGCTGGAGCTTGACGACGACATCGCCAAGGCGGCGATCCTTGCCGCGCAACGGGTCAATTACGCCTATCGCCAGATCATGGGCGAGTTGAGAGCCGGCGACGACGACGACGCCAAAACCGGGACCGACGACTGAGCCGGCAAGGTTCGGTTTTCGCGATTAGCCGCCCGGCGGGCCGCCGCCGCCCTGACCGACGCCGCCAGCGGGAAGTTGGCCGACATTGCCGAGCAACTGCTCCCAGAAGCCGAGCTCCTTGCCGCGTGTCGGGGTCTTGCGTGACGCCAGTTTGACGTCGAGGCCGTCTGAGAGATCGAAATTTTCGACCTCATCGACATAGCCCTCGCCGTTAAAATGGAACCCGACGATGGTGCGCGCCGTAATTTCCGGCCGGAAAAACGCACGCGACGCATCAAGGCTGGAATAATAGTACCAGACGTTCTGGTCGAATGTGCCGATGATCGACGGTTCTCCGTATTTCGCCAGCACGCTTTCCTTGGTGTCGACGCCTTCCTGCGCCGTCAGCGCATTCTCGCCGCGCTCAAGGATATAGCCATGCGAACTGCGATATGACACGCAGCCCGTAAGGGCGGAGACGGCCAAAACTGCAAGGAGACCCGACAACGCACGGGATAACGCCATTTCTTGATCCTGTTTACATCAGCGGCTAGGCGTTAGCCGCATTTGGAGCGCAACTTAGTATGCTGTCCCTGTTTAGGAAAGCCCCTCACAAAATCCAGGCGGAATCCCTTTATTCCGCCGTCGTCGATGCGTCGCGCCTTGCGATTTTCTACCGCGAGGGCGGCGCGCCGGATACGCCCGAAGGGCGATTCGAGATGTTGTCGCTGCACATGTTCCTGACATTGCGGCGCCTGCGCGCTGAAAATGGCGGCGCCAAGGTCCTCGCCGACGCGGTGCAGAAAGAATTCTTCGACAATCTTGAAAACTCCCTGCGCGAGATGGGCGTCGGCGACCTTGTTGTCGGCAAGAAGCTGCGCAACATGGCCGAGGCGTTTTACGGCCGCGCCAAGGCCTATCAGGACGGCGTCGGCGCCAGTGACGGCGCCGGTGACGGCGCAGGCGACGACGCCGTTCTGGCCAACGCCATATCCCGCAATATATTCAGTGTGCCGATGGCGCCGACGGCGCGCGAATTTTCGCAATATGTCAAACTGGCCGGGCCTGCGCTTGACAAGATCGCGCTTGAAAACCTTGCGAACGCAGGGCCTGACGCACTTGCCGCGGTCGCCGCCGACACCATTACCGGCGCCGGTGAACGACATGTCTGAGACGCCGATAACTTCATTCGCATTGACGGTGTCATTCGATGCGATTGACGCGGCGGCGCGCATTTACAGGCTTGCGGCGACGCCGGACGAATTAACAAGCATCGCCGAACGTCTTGGCGTGATCGCCACGACGAAAGCCGAAGGCGAGATGAAGCTGTGGCGAGAGGGAACGCGTGTTGAACTGCGTGGCGCATTGACCGCGCATTTAACGCGGCAATGCGTTGTGACGCTTGAGCCGATGCAGGAAATCGTCACCGACGAATTCGCGATCCGTTA
Organism: Parvularculaceae bacterium; assembly: GCA_041398145.1. Lineage (GTDB taxonomy): Bacteria > Pseudomonadota > Alphaproteobacteria > Caulobacterales > Parvularculaceae > Amphiplicatus. The sequence continues at coordinate 81,660 of JAWKVF010000008.1, forward strand.
TGAGCCCGCTGAAGATGGCGGCCTTGACGACGAGATGCGCGACGACGGCGAAGACCTTCTGGTCGAGCCGATGGAGAGCGAATCACTTTCCCTCGGCGAGATTCTGATCCAGCAAATCGCCGTCTCGATGAGCGCTCATCCGCGCAGCACCGACGCAGATGCGCTTCTGGCGGAATTTGGCCGGGACGAGGCCGCCTCGCCTTTTGCCGCGCTAAAAGCAATCGCGGGAGGCGAAGATGATTAGCGCCCGGCCGCATTTTTCCGGGCAAGCATCTGGCGCGTTGCTATCAACCGCCATTCAGCCTATTTACGCGGTGAGGAACAAGGGCGACATAATTGGCTGAATCCGTTGATATTTCACCCAATCTTACGCTTGGCGTCGATGCGATGGGAAGCGATGCGGGCCCGCACGCCCTGGTCGATGGCGCAGCGCGCGCAGCACGCGAACTCGGCGGCGCCGCTTTTGTCTTTTTCGGCGACGAGCGCCAGCTAAAACCGCTGATTGACGCCGCCCCCGCGCTGAACGGGGCGGCCATCGTTCACTGCGACACCGCCGTCGCGATGACGGACAAGCCGATGCACGTCCTGCGTCGTGGTCGCGAAACATCCATGTGGAAAGCCGTCGAGGCGCTGGAAGCGAGAAAACTGAACGCGGTCGTTTCCGGCGGCAATACCGGCGCGCTGATGGCGGTCTCACGCATGCAGCTCGGCATGATCGCCGGCGTCGACCGGCCCGCCGTCACGGCGCTGTGGCCAACCCCGCACGGGCGCTGCGTCGTTCTCGACGTGGGCGCCAATGTCGAAGCGGATGCGGAAGAGCTGGTGACTTTCGCGATTATGGGCGAGGCCTTTTTCAAGGCGCTCACCGGCAAGGAAAAGCCGACCGTCGGCCTTCTCAATGTCGGGGCGGAGGATTTGAAAGGGCATGAACTCATCAGGAGCGCGGCGCGCATTCTGCGCGACGCCGCCCCGGAAATGGCGTTCAAAGGCTTTATCGAAGGCAACGATATTTCTCTTGGCGCGGTCGACGTCGTGGTGACAGACGGCTTTACCGGCAATGTCGCGCTCAAATCGGCGGAGGGCGCGGCGCGCCTCGTCGGCGGCTGGGTGAAAGAAGCCCTGATGTCGAGCCTGTTGTCGAAACTGGCGGCGCTTTTAATGCGCGGCGAGCTGGAAAAACTCAAAGCCAGGATCGACCCCTCTTCGGTGAACGGCGGCGTCTTCCTTGGGGTCAATGGCATCGTGGTGAAAAGCCATGGCGGCGCAAATGCCGACGGCGTCGCCAGCGCCGTCAAAATGGCGGCCAACCTTGCCGGGAAAGGCTTCCGCAATCAGGTGGCCAAAACCGTCGCGATAGTAAAAGAAAAAGCGTCTCAATCAGTGAAGGCGGCGGAATGAAGTATAAAGCAGTAGTTGTCGGTTGCGGCGCGTATCTTCCTGAACAGGTCGTGACCAATGACGACCTTTCGAAAAAAGTCGACACCAGCGACAAATGGATTGTCGAACGCACCGGCATTCGCGAACGTCACATCGCTATGGATGATCAGTATACGTCTGATCTTGCGGCGGAAGCTGCGCGCCAAGCGCTTGCGTCCGCCAACCTTTCCGCCGACGACATTGACCTCATTGTCGTCGCAACGACAACGCCGGACCTTACGTTTCCGTCAACCGCGGCCATCGTGCAGGCTAAGCTGGATGCGCCGGCCGGGGCCGCGTTCGACATTCAGGCCGTTTGCACCGGTTTCATTTACGCAATTTCAACGGCTGAAAAGTTTCTGATTTCCGGCCAGCACAAGCGCGCGCTGGTCATCGGCGCGGAAACGTTTTCGCGCATCCTCGACTGGGAGGACCGGGCGACCTGCGTTCTGTTCGGCGACGGCGCCGGCGCGCTGGTGCTTGAAGCGCAGCCGGAGAGTGAAGCGAAAGACCGCGGCGTCATTGCGAGTTACCTGCGCTGCGACGGGCGGCTTGTCGATCTGCTTTATGTCGACGGCGGCGTGTCGTCGACCAGAACAACCGGTCATGTGCGCATGCAGGGCAACAAGGTTTTCCGCGAAGCGATCGAGCGCATCTCGGATGCGATGGTGAAAGTATCGGAACAGGCCGGCATCGACCCGACCGACATCGACTGGTTCGTGCCGCACCAGGCGAACGAGCGAATCATTCAGGGCGTCGTTCGCAAGCTGAGCCTTCGCCCCGACCAGGTGGTCTCGACGATTGCGCGCCAGGGCAACACCTCGGCGGCGTCTATCCCGCTGGCCTATTGCGAAGCCGTCGGCGATGGCCGGATCAAGCCGGGCGATCTTGTCATGCTGGAGGCGATGGGCGGCGGGCTGACCTGGGGCGCGGCGCTTTTGCGGGCGTAATCGCCCCTTAAATTCGCGCCAGACTGAGCATGGCGGCATAACGTCCAATTAATTCAACAAGTTGTTGACCAAATCCTACGAAGTGTCTTAGGTTTGCGAAACACTTAAATCGCGAGGCGTGCCGATGGCCGATAAGACCTTGACCCGGGCGGACCTGACCGACGCAATCTATCGTTCGCTGGGCATCTCACGAAACGAATCCTCGTCGTTTGTTGAACGAATTCTCGAAGAAGTCGTCACTGCGCTTGAACACGACGAGACCGTGAAAATTTCCTCTTTCGGCACGTTCTCGGTTCGTCAGAAAAATCTCCGTATGGGGCGCAATCCCAAGACAGGCGAAGAAGTGCCGATCACGCCGCGCCGCGTCGTGACGTTCCGGCCGTCGCACGTTTTAAAAGATCAGATAAACGCCTCGCTGGGCGGCGGCGACAAGGCCGCTGCTGCTGAATAGGTTTTTGAATCATCCCGATGGCCATTGCAAAATCAGCAGAAGCATTCCGGACGATCAGCGAAGCCGCAGGCGAGCTTGACGTTCCCCAGCATGTCCTGCGCCACTGGGAAGATGCGTTCGGCCAGATCAGGCCCATGCGGCGCGCCGGCGGCCGGCGGTATTATCGCCCCGTCGATATCGACATCCTGCGCGGCGTGCGCTCGCTTCTCTACGATCAGCGCTTCACGACAAAAGGCGTGCAGAAAATCTTCCGCGATCATGGCGTGAAATATGTCGCCGAGATTGGTCGCCTCGCCGCCGCCGATCAGCCGATTGAGCTGCGTCCGATGGTCAACGAAGAAGATGACGACCGTGACGACAGAAGCGACCACGGGGCTGAAATCGAGCTGACGCAAGCGGCCGCCGTCGCAGCGCCAGCGGGCGGGTTGAGTGATGAAACGCAATCCAGCCTTCGGGCGATGCTGCTCCGGCTTGAAAACGCCCAGACCGCCCTCGACGACGCGGTCATCGCGCTCGAAGCCGTCACTCACGACAGCGATTAAAGCCGCCAAATTTTGCATTGCGATAGCGAGATGACAAACCTATAGTCCGCGCTTCCGGGCGCTGGCGCGCCCGGTGAGGTCGGAGCGTGGCGCAGCCTGGTAGCGCACTTGACTGGGGGTCAAGGGGTCGCAGGTTCAAATCCTGTCGCTCCGACCATTTTAATCGAAATGATCGAAGCCGGCCGTTTTTATCGTGATCGGCGACCCGTTGTCGTCCAACAGTTTTACGCCGGCGCCTTTTGTTACGCGGCCGATGCGCGTCACCGGCGTTTTCGTCACCTGAGACGCCATCTGAATGGCGCGGCGGCGCGCGCCCGGTGCGGCGAACAGGATTTCATAATCGTCCCCCCACGCAACAATTTGCGCGATGGCGTCCGCATGTTCGAGACCGTCGCGTTCGATCCAGGCGGATACGGCGTCAGACACCGGAATGAGCGATGCCTGCAACTCAATCGCCACGCCGGACGCGGACGCCATGTGCCCGGCGTCGGCGGCAAGCCCGTCTGAAACGTCAATCGACGCATGGGCGATCCCGCCCAGCGCCCCGCCGATCGAGACGCGCGGTCTGGGCAACTGGAACCGGTCGAGCAGAAATTCCTTGTACCCGCGCGGCGCGCTCACGCGTTTTTCAAGAACGGCCAAAGCAAGTCCGGCGTCGCCGATAGCGCCGGTGACATATACATCGTCGCCCGACTTGGCGCCGTTACGGCGCGTGACGCCGTCCCGGGGCGGCGTTCCAAACATCGTAACGGAGATTGTCAGCGGGGCTTTCTTGTCTTTGTGTACGCAGGTGTCGCCGCCGAAAAGGCTGATCCGGAATTCATCCTGATCGGAGCGGAGGCCGGCGACAAAGTCCGCGATTTTATCTTCACTTACAGCCGCTGGCCAAACGCATCCGAGAAGATAGCCAACCGGCTTGGCGCCCTTGGCGGCGAGATCCGATAAATTCACCCTCAGCGCCTTGCGCGCGACCAACCCAAGCGGATCTGACGGGAAAAAATGAACGCCTGAAATCAACACATCCTTGGTGACAACATAATCCTGCGCGGAAAGAAGCGCGGCATCGTCTTTCAGGCTGAATGCGCCGGGGGCATCGCTCGTCAGCGGGGCGAACAGTTTTTCAATGATATCGAATTCACCTGACGCCATGCACTATCCCTGCACGGTCTCGTCGTCGCGAACCTCTCGGTAGACGCCATCGAGCACGCCGTTAATAAATTTCGGCTCGTCACTTTCGAAAAACGCGTTTGCGATCTCCATATATTCGTCGATGATCGCCCTGCCTGGAATGTCGGCGCGGTTTACAAGTTCATACGCGCCCGCCCGCAAGATCGACCGGGCTGTCGCGTCCAGTCTGGAAAGCTTCCAGTTTTTCGCCAATCGCACATTGATCGCCGAGTCGATTTTCGCCTGCGCGTTGACGACTCCCCTTACGATGTCGTCGAAAAACTTCGCGTCCGCCTCGCCGAGTAACACGCCGTCAATCTCGGTTCCCAACCGATGGTCGATAAACTCGCGGATGACGCTTTCGACGCCGATGCCGGTCGCTTCCATCTGGTAAAGCGCCTGGACAGCCGCCAGCCGGGCGTTTGTGCGCGTTTGCATTGGCAAGTCGTTCATCTTTCAATCCGGCGCGCCGTACGCCACCAGTAATCCGCTACTCAAGCTCGCCAAGAAACTGCTCAAAGTCGCGAGCTTCGCGAAAATCCTTATACACCGAGGCGTAGCGAACATAAGCGACATCATCGAGACCGGCGAGACCTTCCATAACCATCTCGCCAATCACTTTGGAATCGATCTCCTGCTCGCCAAGCGACTCGAGGCGGCGAACGATGCCTGACACCATTTGATCAACACGTTCCGGATCGACATCGCGCTTGCGCAGCGAGACCTGCACCGACCGCATGAGTTTTTCGCGGTCAAAGGGTTCTTTGCGGCCTTCGCTTTTGAGAACCGTCAGTTCGCGCAATTGCACTCGTTCAAAGGTTGTAAAGCGCCCGCCGCAAGCCGCGCACTGGCGCCGGCGACGGATTGACGACCCGTCCTCGGCGGAGCGGGAGTCCTTTACCTGGGTATCTTCACAACCGCAGAACGGGCACCGCATTTATTTGCCCCTTTATTGCCTAACCATAAATCGGAAAGCGACCGGTTAGATCGACGACCTTTTTGCGAACCGACTTTTCGACCGCCGAAATGTCACCGTCCACCGCAAGCGTGTCTAGCACTTGCGCCATCAATTCGCCGACGGTGCGGAACTCCGCCTCCCCGAAGCCGCGCGTCGTACATGCCGGCGAGCCAACGCGAATGCCCGAGGTGACGGTCGGCTTTTCAGGATCGAACGGCACCCCGTTCTTGTTCGTTGTGATGCCGGCGCGTTCAAGGCTTTCTTCGGCTGCGTTACCTTTTACTGATTTCGGCGTCAGGTCGACCAGCGCAAGATGAGTGTCCGTCCCGCCGGAAACGACCGCGTACCCCGCATCGACAAGAGTCGACGCAAGCACTTTCGCATTCGCAATCACATGCTGGGCGTACGTCTTGAACGAGGGTTCCAGCGCCTCGCCAAACGCGACAGCTTTTGCGGCGATAACATGCATCAGCGGCCCGCCCTGAATGCCAGGGAACAGCGCCGAGCGAACCTTTTTTGCGATGTCGGGATCGTTCGTCAGAACCATGCCGCCCCTGGGGCCGCGCAATGTCTTGTGCGTGGTGGTGGTGACAACGTCAGCAATGCCCACCGGCGACGGATAGACGCCCGCAGCGACCAGGCCGGCAAAGTGCGCCATATCCACCATCAGCTTCGCATCAACGCTATCGGCGATTTCCTTGAATTTCTTGAAGTCGATGAATCTGGAATAGGCGCTGCCGCCAGCGATGATGACTTTCGGTCGATGCTCGGATGCAACGCGCTCAACCTGCTCGTAATCGATCAGATGATCGTCCCGCCGCACGCCGTAATGAACTGCGTTGAACCACTTGCCCGACTGGTTGGCTCTCCCGCCATGGGTTAAGTGGCCGCCCGCCGAAAGGTCCATGCCAAGGAAACAGTCGCCCGGCTTCATCAGCGCCATGAATACCGACTGGTTCGCCTGCGAACCTGAATGCGGCTGAACGATGGCTTCATCGCAATTGAAAAGGCGCTTGGCGCGGTCGATCGCCAGTTGTTCGGCCTGATCCACAATTTCGCAACCGCCGTAATATCGCCGGCCCGGATAACCTTCGGCGTATTTATTGGTGAGCACGGAGCCCTGCGCTTCGAGCACGGCTTTGGAAACGATGTTTTCCGAAGCAATCAGTTCAACCTGATGCTGCTGCCTGTTCGTTTCGTCCTGAATGATATTGAACAATTCCGGGTCGCGCTCGCTCAACTCGCCCGCAAAAAATCCAGCCCTGCCCGGAGCGCCGTCACCCGCCATCGCTTGCCTCTCGCTTCGTTTGAATAATGCCCGCCTATACAGCCCGTCGGGCGCTGCGGCAATGCACCGAGCGGCGGGAAGGCGGAAACTTGTGAGAGTACGAACGTCAGTGGCGCACCCCGCTGCAATGGTTGTGAATTCCGCTTGTTTATTGAGTTTTTTACCGTGACGGTCTATCCGACAACCTCCTAGCGGGACTTGGGCGACTAGGAAATTTCATCAACTTGGGCAATTCGAAGCCCCAAGATTGCTATAAACCAATCGAAAGGACCTTAGATGGGCGGGACCCCCCAATCATTGACGCTGTCCGAAACGTTGACACTCGCCACAGACATCGTTTCGGCATTCGTGAGTAATAATACCGTATCCGTAGACAAACTTCCCTCGTTGCTGCAGGAAGTGCATGAGGCAGTGCAGGTTTTGGCTTCTGGAGGCAGCGTCGGCGCGCCGGCTGGCGACCCGGCGGTCGCCATCTCCAAATCAGTCAAACCGGACTATATTGTCTGTCTCGAAGACGGCAAAAAGCTGAAAATGCTGAAGCGTTATCTGCGTACCCATTACGATCTGTCACCTGAAGACTATCGTCGTAAATGGAAATTGCCTGCCGATTACCCAATGGTGGCGCCGAATTACGCCAAACGGCGATCGGATTTCGCCAAGGAAATCGGATTGGGGCGCCGCGCCGGCGCGCCGGCGGCCAAAAAACGCACCACCAAAAAAACATCGACAAAACGACGCGGGCGCCCGCGCAAGGCGGCGTAAGCCTGAATTCAATTGAATAGCATCGCCCTATTGATGAGCGCACCTGACGTGCGCTCATCTTTTTTATGCGGCGCGGCGCAGTTTCAAAACTTCCCAAGCCTCGTTAAGCGCCTCAATCAGCATGCGCATATCATCATCCGTATGCAGCGGCGTCGGCGTGAGCCGCAACCGCTCGGTTCCTTTAGGAACCGTCGGATAGTTGATCGGCTGAACGTAAATGGAGTGCTTTTCGAGAAGGAAGTCCGTCACCGCCTTGCACTGGACCGGATCGCCAACCCACAACGGCACGATATGACTGAGAGAGGGCATTACGGGCAGGCCGGCCTCGTCAAGCAGGCCCTTCAACGTCGCCGCCCGCTCCTGATGCCTTTCACGCAAATGCGGCGATGCACGCAGAAACTTGACACTCTCCAGCGCTGCGGCGACCAGCACCGGCGACAGCGCCGTGGTGAAGATAAAACCGGATGCGTACGACCGGATCGCATCAACAATCGCCGCGCTGGCGGCGATATAACCGCCCATTACGCCGAACGCCTTGCCAAGCGTGCCTTCGATCAGATCGATGCGGTGTTGAACGCCATCGCGCTGCGCAACGCCGCCGCCCTCGGCGCCGTAAAGGCCGACCGCATGAACTTCGTCGAGATAGGTGAACGCGCCGTATTTATCGGCGAGGTCGCAGATTTCCTTTAACGGCGCGATGTCGCCATCCATGGAATAGACAGATTCAAAGGCGATGACTTTCGGGCGTCCTGACGGGCTATCGCGCAACAGCGATTCAAGATGCTCAAGATCGTTATGACGCCAGACCAGTTTCGATGAACGCCCGCCGCGAATGCCCTGAATCATCGACGCATGGTTCAACTCGTCTGACAGGATCACGCAATCGGGCAAAATCTTTGAAAGGGTCGAGAGCGTCGCCTCGTTCGCCACATAGCCCGACGTGAACAACAGCGCCGCTTCTTTACCGTGCAGGGCGGCAAGCTCGTTCTCCAGCAAGACGTGGAAATGGGTTGTGCCCGCGATATTGCGCGTACCGCCCGCCCCGGCCCCAACCTTCTCGGCGGCGTTCTTCAGCCCGTCGACGACCGCCGGGTTCTGGCCCATGCCGAGATAGTCATTTGAACACCAGACGGTAATATGCCGGGGCGCGCCGCCGCCGTAATACATCGCGCGGGGAAATTCGCCGCGAATGCGCTCGATGTCCGCAAAAACGCGATAGCGACCTTCCGCGCGGACTGCCTTGACGGCGTCTGCGAATGCTTTGTTGTAATCGAACGTCACGATAACTCGCGCCAATCAGCTTTCCCTTGATAGATAAGGGGCAATTGGCGGTTATGGCTAGTCAAATCGACGATTTGCGGCGGACGGATCGCCGCATTTGCCAAGCTAGTTAAGAATGATTCTTAATACGCCACCTTAAAGGCGATAGCGAACCTGATCGGCCCAGAAACGCTCAAGGCGCTGCAACGCCTTGTTGGTCGAATCGATCAGCGCGAGATCGACGCCGCCAACCTGCTCCACCGAGCCGAGCTGGCGCTCGAACAGTTCGGCCAGCTTATCGCGGACATGCAGCCCCCCGGAGGTCAGCGAAACCCGCTTGGAGCGGCGGTCGACGTCAGAGCGCTGGTCGCGGATATAACCCTTATCAACGAGTTGCTTGAGGTTGTAGGACACGTTCGAGCCGAGATAGTGGCCACGCGAGCGCAATTCGCCCGGCGTCAGCTCGGCGTCGCCGATATTATACAGCAACAGCGCCTGAACCGAGTTGATATCGGTCTGGCCCAGGCGTTCCAGCTCGTCCTTGATGACGTCGAGAAGCTGCCGGTGAAGGCGCTCGACGAGATGCAGAAGCTGAAGGTAAGATCCTCTTAATTCCTCAGGTTTGGCCGCAGCCGTCTCCCCGTGTCCGATCACCTGACCAGCCATTGCGCGCTCAACCACAGCCATTTTACGCCTCACTAATTCATCCGCTGCAAATGAAACTATGCCTATTGTCTAAAAGTCGCGTTAAATGCGTCCGTTAAATTTGCAATCAAATTGCAACCGAGCCAGTAAACGTGACAGTTTGGAAAGCACCATAATTAGCGGTTTGGACATGGCTTATCTTTCACAAAAGTTTCCGGCGACGCGCCTGCGGCGGCCGCGCATGAGCCGCTGGTCGCGCGAGCTGCATGCCGAAACGCGCCTTGCGCCGGCGGATTTCATCTGGGCCATGGTCATCCGCGACGGTGAAAACATCCGCGAGCCGGTGGCGTCGATGCCGGGCGCGGCGCGGCTTTCCATCGACCTTGCGGTCGAGGCCGCGCGGCAGGCCAAAGACCTCGGTATTCCGGCGCTGGCGCTGTTCCCGTTCACCGGCGAGGCCGACCGCACCGCCGATGCGGCGTTGGCGTTCGACCCCGATAATCTGATGTGCCGCGCGGCGCGCGCCATCAAGGACGCCGTGCCGGAAGTCGGGCTGTTGGCCGACGTCGCTCTTGATCCGTATACAGATCATGGTCATGACGGCTTTGTCGAAAACGGCGAGGTCATGAACGACGCCACGGTCGAGGCGCTGATCAAACAGGCGGTCATCGAGGCGAAGGCCGGATATGACATCGTCGCCCCGTCCGACATGATGGACGGCCGCATCGGCGCGATCCGCAAAGCGCTCGACGCCGAGGGCCTGATGAATGTGCAGATCATGTCTTACGCGGCGAAATACGCCTCGTGCTTTTACGGGCCCTATCGCGACGCCATCGGCGCAGCCGGGGTTCTGAAAGGCGACAAGCGCACCTATCAGATGGACCCGCGAAACGCGGACGAGGCGCTGCGCGAGGTCGCCATGGATATCTCTGAGGGCGCCGACAGCGTGATGGTCAAACCCGCCGGGGCCTATCTCGACATCATCGCGCGGGTGAAGGACGCCTTCGCCATGCCGACCTTCGCCTTTCAGGTTTCGGGCGAGTACGCCATGATCGAGGCCGCCGCCGCCAATGGCTGGATCGAGCGCGAACGTGCGATCCTTGAAAGCCTGACCGCCATAAAACGCGCCGGCGCCGACGGGATCATCACCTATTTCGCACCGGAGGCCGCGAAACTGCTGGCGCGATAGGCTGCCTGCGAAAATTGCGTGAGATTTGGCCGCGGCGCCCTTCTCCGCCGCCGCCGGACGGGTTAGATGTGACGCAGTGAAAATCGAGGCGATCCGATGAAAGCCCTTATCAAAGCAAAGCCCGAGGAAGGCATCTGGATGGCGGACGTCGCCCGCCCGGCGATCGGTCCGAATGATGTGCTGATCAAGGTCAAAACCACCGCGATCTGCGGCACCGATGTTCATATCTATAACTGGGACGCATGGGCTCGGAAATCGGTCCCGGTGCCGATGACGGTCGGTCACGAATTCGCCGGCGAAATCGTCGAAATCGGGTCGGAGGTCCATCCCGAACATTCCAAAATGAAAATCGGCGACCGGGTCTCGGCCGAAGGTCATGTCACCTGCGGCTATTGCCGCAATTGCCGCGCCGGCCAGCGCCACCTCTGCCGCAATACGCTGGGCATCGGCGTCAACCGGCCGGGCGCCTTCGCCGAATATATCGCCGCGCCGGCGTTCAACATTTATCGCCTGCCCGACGACATCCCCGACGAGATGGGGGCGATTTTCGACCCCTTCGGCAATGCGGTGCATACCGCCCTCGCCTATGACCTCGTCGGCGAGGACGTGCTGATCACCGGCGCCGGGCCGATCGGCATCATGGCCGCCGCTGTCGCGCGCTTTGTCGGCGCCCGTCACGTCGTGATCACCGACGTCAACGAATTTCGCCTCGACCTCGCCCGCAAAATGGGCGCTAGCCGCGCCGTCGACGTCTCGAAAGACAACCTGCAAGACGTGATGAGCGATCTCGGCATGACCGAAGGTTTTGACGTCGGCCTTGAAATGTCCGGCGTGCCCGCCGCATTCGGCTCGATGCTTGAAACCATGAACCATGGCGGGCGCATCGCCATGCTGGGCATCATGCCGAACGGCGCCGGCGTCGACTGGGACAAGGTCATTTTCAAGGGTCTTGAAATCAAGGGCATTTACGGCCGGCGGATGTTCGAGACCTGGTACAAGATGGGTGCGCTGTTGCAGGCCGGGCTCGACCTGAAGCCGATCCTGACGCACCGCCTGCCGGTCGCCGATTTCCAGAAAGGGTTCGACATCATGCGCTCGGGCCAGTCCGGCAAGGTGGTTCTCGACTGGTAGGTCGAGGGCGAAATTATTCCGCAATCCGCGGCTTTTGCGGACGCCCCCAATAGGCACGAATCCCCTTTTCATGCGGGGTGTAGCATTTTTCTCCGTATTTTCCGCATACAGCGCATCGGCGAATCCGCCCATGCGCCGCACACGCGCGAAGGGAAGCGCCATGCGCAGCGTCCGGCGCAGCGCCATGCACAACGTCAGGCGCCGCCCGGCGTCACGGCCTGTTTGCAAGTCCACATATCGCCCTGCGTGATAAAGCGCAGGCTGACAATTGCGCATACGACACTCCTTTCCCGCTTGATCTCGCGCGAACTCAAAGCCTAGGGCCGCCGCAGGGGGTGGGGGATAAAATTTAATGTATTAAATTTGGCTGCGAGGGGTTGATTCCCCCGCCGCGCGAGAAATACGCGTCATACGAATGAAAATCGTCCGCCTACAATTTAGCGCCGATGGCTGAATCACTTCAGACGCAATCGGCGCTAAACCCGCGCGACCTCGATAATCTCGCGGGCGCCGTTTTCGATAAGCTCAAGACCGACAGCGCGGCCAAGCGTGCGCGGGCGGTCGATGGGGCCGGTATGCTCAGCCTCGATCAGGGTTTTGCCGTCAAGGCTGATGACCGCGCCCTTGAGCGTTAATTTTGAGACGTTGACGGCGGCGTATCCGGCTATCGGCGCATTGCAATGCCCGTTCAGCATCCAGAGCATTTCGCGTTCCGCTCCGGCGGCGGCGCGCGCTTCCGCATCGTCGATGGCGGCGAGGCTGGTGCGCGTTTCCCAGGCGGTCAGCGGGCATTCCACCGCGACGATCCCCTGCCCGACCGAAGGCAGCATTTCATCGGCGGAAAAAACCTTGCCGATGCGCTCGGCCCGGCCGATGCGCGCAAGCCCCGACGCGGCCAGCACCAAAACGTCCGCCGGCGGCGTTTGCGACCCGTCGGGCAATTGCTGGGGAATGCGATTGTCGAGCTTGTTGAGCCGTGTGTCTGCGGCGCCGCGAAAGTGAATGATGTTGGCGTCAGGGTAGAGGCGTTTCAAATACGCGGCGCGGCGCACCGAATTGGTGCCGATATTGAGGCCGGCGAGTTTCGCCGCCAGCGCCGGCGCCGGGTCGACACCGACGGGAAACACCAGCGCGTCGAACGGCGATTCGCGCTTTAAATAGGCGGCCATGACGAGGCCCGGCGTTTCTTCATCGCCCGGCACGTCTTTCAGCGAGTGCATGCAGCATTCAAGCTCGCCGGCGATCATCGTTGCGCGCAGCTCGGCGACGAAAGCGCCGCCCTTGCCGCCATGGCGGATGAGCTTGCTGGTCTGGTCGCGGTCGCCCTCCGGCGTGAAGGTGACCGCCGCCGGTTTGAGGCCGGGCCGCGCCTGCTCAAGACGGCGCACCACCTCGCCGGTTTGCGCCAGCGCCATCTTGCTGCCTCTTGTCCCGATTCTCATCCAGTTCGCCTTAAAGCCTCCCGGGCTTTTAGGCGGCTGCGGTGCGCAGATTCAAGTCTTGCCGGCCGGGCTTATGCGCGCAGAAGGCACGCGAGATCGGCAAGCACGCTCTCCACCGTCGGGACACGCCCGGCGCCGCGGCCGCGGGCGGCGAACTCGCCGCCGCCGGTGGTGACCGCAACCGCATTGCCCTCGCCGGTCGTGCGGCCCAGCGGCCCGTCGGGGTCGACGGCGATGATGTCGACGCGCGCGGAGATCTGGCCGGTTTGCGACCGCTCGATGCGTGTCACCTGCCGGAAGACGCCGCCGTCGGCTGCGCACTGGCGGTAAAGCTCAGCGGTCAGCTTCTGTGCGGGGATGGCGGCCGGATCGTAGTCGGCGCCATACGCCTCGCGAATGAGAATCGCCGCCTTCGCCGCCGCATCGAGACCGGAAAGATCGGCGCTCGGGTCTTCCTCGGCGAAACCGGCGGTCTGGGCGGCGCTGACCGCCTGCTCGAAATCCGCGCCGGATTGCAGGCCGGACAGGATGAAATTCACCGTGCCGTTGAGGATCGCCTCGATCCGCGCGGGCGCGGGGCCGGCGCGCTGCACCGTCTCGATCACCGGCGCGCCGCCGCCGACGGAAGCGGAATAGGCAAGCGCGCCGCCGCCGTCGCGCGCCAGCGCATGCAACTCGTCAAGGCCGCCAGCCAACGCCTGCTTGTTCGCCGACACCACGCTGACCCCGCGCGCAAGCGCCGCCTTGGTGAGCGCGCGCCCGGCCGCGCCCGACGACAGCGCGTCGATGACGACGTCCGGCTCCAACGCGAACAACGCATTGAAATCGGTGACAATGGCGACGGCCTCAAGTCCTGCGTCGCGCGCCTTTTTCGGGCTGCGCACCATCGCGCCGACGAGTTCGTAATGCTCCGGCTCCTGAAGAATGCGCAAGGCGGCGCCGCCGCCGACAACGCCCAGCCCGGCGATCGCGACCTTCAGTCTTTGCGGAATATCGCGGCGCAGCTTCTGGGCTGTTCCATCGCTCGCGGTAATGATCGCGTCGCGCGCGGCGAGATCGCCGGTGCGGTCGGACTGCGCTACGTCAAGGCCAGCCGCATCGCACGCCGCAGCCAGTGCGGCGACGGCCTGCGGGCCGCCGGCGACGCCCGCCTTCACCCGCTCGCCGGTTCTGACGCGGCGGTAAATCTCGCCGGCCGCGCGTTGCAGATCGCCAGCTTGCGCCGATGAGAGATCGAAACCAAGCTCGACATAAGGGGGCGAGGGAACATCGCCGGCCTTTTTCGCATCCGGACTATCGGCGACGCTTACGCACATGCAAGTTTCTCACGTTTAAGCGGGTCGAGCCGCGCCACGCCGCTCGCGGCGGCGTCCAGCGCCGCGTCGATATCCGCCCACAGATCGTCCTCGTGTTCAAGCCCGACCGAGAACCGCACCAGGCTGTCGGAAATGCCGGCGACGGCGCGCGCTTCCGGCGGCATCGACGCGTGGGTCATCAGCCCCGGCAGGCAGACAAGGCTTTCAAACCCGCCCAGCGATTCCGCGATGGTGAAGACCTGTAGCGCGCGCAGGAATTCCAGCGCATCGACGCCGTCGGCAAGCTCGACGGAGAACATCGAGCCAAAGCCTTTCTGCTGGCGGCTGGCGATGTCGTGGCCCGGATGGTCGGCAAGGCCGGGATAATAAATCTTCGCAACCCGGTCATCAGCCCGCAGCCGCTCGATCACGGTTTGCGCCGTCGCCTGCTGGCGTTCGATGCGCGGATAGAGCGTGCGCAGGCCGCGCAGAGTCAGATAGCTGTCGAACGGCGCGCCGGTTACGCCGGTGCAGTTCGCCCACCACGCCAGCTCTTCGCCAAGCTTTTCGTCCTTCGCCAGCACCGCGCCGCCGACCACGTCGCTGTGGCCATTGATGAACTTGGTGGTGGAATGCAAAACGACATCGCAGCCAAGATCGAGCGGGCGCTGCAAGGCCGGCGACAGGAAGGTGTTGTCAGCAACCGTAATCGCACCGACCTGTTTCGCCTCTGCCGCGCATTTTACAAGATCGGTGACGCGCAACAGCGGATTTGACGGCGTTTCAAAAAGCACCAGCCTGGGCTTTTGCGCAATCGCTTCGGCATAGGCTGCGTCGTCAGTCTGGTCCACCAGCAGCAGCTTGAAATGGCCGATGCGCGCGCGGGCGCAAAGCAGGCGGTGCGTGCCGCCGTAACAGTCATGCGGCGCGACGACGAGTTCGCCCGGCTTGACGAGGCAAAGCACGAGGTCAATCGCCGCCATGCCGGTCGCCGTCACCACGCACCGCGCCGCGCCTTCAAGGCCGGCGAGCGCGTCTTCCAGCGCGCTGCGCGTCGGATTGCCGGAACGCGAATAATCGAACGCCGGCTTTTCGCGCGCATCCTCCCACGCATAGTTCGCGGAAAGACAAATCTGCGGCGCGACCGAGCGGTGCGGGCTGGCGACGCCGACGCCGGATGTTGCAGCAATGGTCTGCGGGTTACGATGGGTCATCACAGGCGCTCCTTCAAAAATTCATCAAGGCTTGGGCGAATGCGTTCAGCTTCTTTCAGGAAAGCGTCATGGCCGAACAGCGAGGGAATGGTTTCAAGACGGACCAGGCCGGCAAGGCGCGCAGCAAGCTCGCGAACATCGGCGATCGGCACCAGCCGGTCGGAGTTCGCGCCGATCACCAGCGCCGGGGTGGAAATTTCCTCCGGCGCCACGTCATGGCGGTCGATGGCGGCGGACAGCGTCAGGTAACGCAGCGCGCTCATCTTGCCGGCATAATCCGCGCCGCGCGCGGCGAGATATGAGCCGGCTTCATCGGCGGCCTTGAACCGCGAGTTGAATTCTTCCGGCGTGCGATAGGTCGTCATCGCCAGTTGCCGCGCGAGATCGACGCCGCGTTCGCCCTCGCCGGCCAAAAGCGAAAACTCGATGATGCGGCGCTGCACGACGCGCCATGCCGCGCTCATCGGCGAGGCGCGATGCGAGGCGCACAATACCGCGATGCGGCCGACAAAGTCAGGATGGCGGCGCGCCATCTCAAGCGCGATCATGCCGCCGAACGACGAGCCGACAAACGCGTGCAGGTGATCAACGCCCGCTTCAACCAATCCGGCATGGAGAATGTCGGCATAATCGCCCGGCGTCAGCGGCGTCGCCTCGTCCGGCGCGAGCGGTGCGAAATCGGCGCCCGCGACCTGGAATTCGTCGAGATCAATGCCGCCGCCGGCGCAGGCGAAATCCGCCCACCAGCCGCGCTTGCCCGGCTCATCGGCGACAAAGCGGTCGCCGGAAATACCGCCGAGCGCCAGCACTACGGGCGCGCCTTCAGGTCCGGCGAAACGCAGCTTGAGATGTTTGTCAGCGATGGCGCCGCCAAGATCGCCGCGCCAGTCAGGGTCGAGCGCCACCGAAACGTCACGGGCGAACGGCGCGCGCGCTTTTTTGCGGGCTTTCACCTTGCTGCGCGCGGCGGCGGTTTCTTCGGTCTGACTACAGGCGGTCGACATTCAGCGCTCCATCGGGCGCCGATCGAACAGGTCAGAATGTCGGGGATTTGTGCGAAACAAATAAAACGAAAGAAGGTCTAAACGCGGTTTCTGCTTCGACCCCCCTCGCTTTAGCGACATTTGTTTCGCGCCCGCAAGCTGAAGGGTCAAATCGGCGCGTTCAAAAAGTAAAAAACACCAATTATCGGCCCCGTGTCAACAGAAAATTATTCGCACCTGCAAAACAGCCACCGCGTCTCGCCCTTGCCGGCCACTGCGTCTCGCCCTTGCGAGGGAGGCGAAACCGGCCAAAATCGAAACAAACAACAGTAAAATCAAAGGGAGAAACGACCATGAGGCCGCACGCATTCGCAGCAGTTTTCGCCGCAGCCTCGCTCGGCGCAGGCGCGACAATTTCTTTGGGCGGCGGCGCGATGGCGCAGGAAAACCCCGACGAATTGCTGTGGGGCGACACCCATTTGCACACCATGCTGTCGTTCGACGCCTATGCGCTTGGCAACCGTTCGGTCGACGCCGACACCGCCTATCGCTTCGCCAAGGGCGAGCCGGTCATCCACCCCTATCACCGCGCGCGAGTGCAGCTCGAGACACCGCTCGATTTTCTCGCCGTCGCCGACCATGGCGAACTGTTGGGCATGGTCTACAGCCTGATCAGCCTGCGTGATCCGCGCCTGACGGAAACAAAACTCGGCAAGCGGTTTCTGGATTTGTTCGAGGCCGGAAAGGAACGCGAAGCCTTCGGCCTCATCGTCATGGGCGGCAACATGGTCGACATGCCCGATGAAGATCGCCCGCCCAAAATTGGCGCCCTGACATTTTTGAGATGGAAGATTGAAGACACATTCCGTGTACCGGACAATCGCGCCCGCGCCCAGCGCTGGCTGGCGTCGGACCCGGAAGTCGTTCGTGAGTTGAACAATCCGGAAATCACCCAGTCGATGTGGGCGAAAAACATGGACGCGGCGACGCGCCATTACGAGCCCGGCAAATTCACGACGCTGGTCGGCTGGGAGTTTTCGTCGACGCCGGACGGCGCCAATCTGCACCGCGTCATCCTCAGCCCCATCGACCCGGAACAGGCGAAGGAATTCATCCCCTATTCGACCATCGACAGCAGCGCGCCGGAAGATTTATGGAACTGGCTGGCGCAAACCAAAGCGCAAACAGGCGCTGATTTCACCGCCATCCCGCACAACTCGAACATCTCGAAGGGCCGCATGTTCGCGCCGCTCGACCATCAGGGAAACCCGATGGACGAGAACTATGCGAGCGCGCGCGCGACATGGGAAAGCGTCGCCGAAGTCACGCAGATCAAAGGCACGTCCGAAACCCATCCGGCGTTGTCGCCAAATGACGAATTCGCCGCATTTGAAATGTACACCAGCCTGATCGACATGCGCGCCGGCGCGTCGCAGGAGGCGGCCGCCTCGCCCGCCGATTACGTGCGCAGCGCGCTCAAAACCGGGCTGGAGCTTGAACAATCCCTCGGCGTCAACCCGTTCAAGCTGGGCATGATCGGTTCGACCGACACCCATAGCGGCCTTCCGTCGGCGGAAGAAGATAATTTCATGGGCAAGTTCGCCACCGACTCAACGCCTGAAACCAAGGAAAGCCTGGGCGGACTTGGCTCGGGCTGGAACATGTCGGCGTCGGGCCTCGCGGCGGTCTGGGCGCGCGAAAACACCCGCGAGGAAGTGTTCGCGGCATTCAAGCGGCGCGAGGTTTACGGCACCAGCGGCCCGCGCATCGCCGTGCGGTTTTTCGGCGGCTACGGGTTTGACACCGACGACCTTAGGGCGCGAAACCTTGCCGATATCGGCTACGCCAGGGGCGTGCCGATGGGCGGCGACATTACCGGTGCGGGCGCAAATTCAACCAACAGCGCGCCGTCATTCCTGTTGCACGCGGTCAAAGACCCCAAGGGCGCAAATCTTGACCGTGTGCAGATTATCAAGGGCTGGCTCGACGCCGACGGCAAGGCGCGGGAAAAAATCTATGACGTTGCATGGTCGGGCGAGCGCCACCCCGGCGCCAATGGCAAATTGCCGCCCGTCGGCGACACCGTCGATATCCCCTCGGCGTCTTATAACAATTCCATCGGCGCGCCAGAGCTATCCGCCGTGTGGACTGACCCCGATTTCGACCCGCAGGCGAACGCGTTTTATTACGCGCGCGTCCTGCAAATTCCGACGCCGCGCAATTCCACTTATGACTCAGCAGCGTTGCAAAAGCCGCCGCCGGCGGGTCACGACGCAAGCATTCAGGAACGCGCTTATACCTCGCCGATCTGGTATTCACCTTCGTAACGGGCGCGGAAGTTGAAAATTTCGACCTTGCTGAAAGACCCGCTCACGCACTTTCTCGCGGTCGGGGTCTTGTTGTTTGTTGTGGCGTCGATCGTTAATCCGCCGGAACAGCCCGATGACGTGATCGTCGTCGACAGGGCGTCAATTCTGGAGTTCGTTCAGTACCGGTCAAAAGCGTTCGAACCGAACGCCGCCGCCGCGCTGTTCGATGCGATGGACGCCGGCGAGCGCAAGAACATCATCGACGATTTCGTCCGCGAAGAAGCGCTCTACCGCGAGGCGAAGGCGCTTGGTCTTGGCGTCAATGACTATGTCATCCGCCAGCGCATGGTGCAAAAGGTGGAGTTTCTTGCCGAAGCGGCGGTTGAAAAAACCCCGGCGAGCGAAGACGAATTGCGCAGGTTTTATGACCAGAACCGCGATATGTTTTTCACGCCCGCGACAGCAACTTTCACCCATGTTTTCATGACGCGCGAGGGCAGGTCCGCCGAAGACCTTGAACGCGCGGCGACGGCGATGCTGGCGCAATTGAGGAACGCCAACGCCGGTTTTACCGACGCTGTCGGTTATGGCGAGCGGTTTTTGTTTCACACCAATTATGTCGACCGCAGTTTCAACTATGTCGTTAGCCAGATGGGCGCCGCCGTGGCGGCCGCAGTGTTCGATAATGCAACGCCGCGCGGCGTCTGGACCGGCCCTTATTATTCAGACTACGGCGCGCACATTCTTTTTATTGTAAAGCGAACGCCCGACGCGACGCCGCCATATGACGACATCGCCGACCGCGTCGGCGCCGCGTTTCTGCGCGAGCGCCGTCAGGCAGATATCGACAAGGCGTTACAGGCGATTGTCGACGGCTATTCGGTTGACGACCGGCTGGCGGCGGCGACGCCATGATAATGCGGCTCGTCCTTGCTGCGCTATCGGCGATTGCGGCGCTGGCCGCCGGGGCGAAATCGCACGCCCATGAATCGCGCCCGCTCTATATCGAAATCACCGAAACCGCACCGGGCGATGTTTCCCTGAAATGGATTACGCCGGCGTCCGTCGCGTATTCAGACATGCCGACGCTCAGCCTCGGGCCGCCTTGCGAGCGCCTTGCCGGCGCACAAAGCCCGGCGCGCCAGGGCGCGCAGCGGTACCGCTGCGATGGCGGGCCCGGCGGCGTGCGCGTTGAGATCGCCTATCCGCTTTTCAATCCGTCGATCAGCGCGCTGGCGCGCGTCGCCTATGCCGACGGGCGCACGCAGACCGCCGTGCTTGATCCGTCCAAAGATGTTTGGGAAATTCCGGCGGAGGCGACGTTTGTCGCGCTGGCGCGCAGCTATCTCACACTCGGCGTTGAGCATATCCTGGGCGGCGTCGACCATTTGTTGTTCCTCACCGGCTTGCTGTTCATCGCCAGCGACGTGCGGCGCACCATCGTGACCGTCACCGGTTTCACGCTTGCGCATTCGCTGACGCTGATCGCGACCGCGCTTGATATCGTGCGCGTTTCCGTGCCGGCGACCGAAGCGGTCATCGCACTCAGCATCGTGTTCCTCGCCAGCGAGATCGCCCGCGGCGACAGGACGACGCTGGCCTGGCGGCGCCCGGCCCTTGTGGCGAGCACGTTCGGCCTTGTTCACGGCGCAGGCTTCGCCGCCGCGCTTGGCGAAATCGGCCTGCCGCAAACCGAAAAAGTCGGCGCGCTGTTATTCTTCAATCTCGGCGTCGAACTGGGTCAGCTTGGCGTTGTCGCGCTGGTGTTCGCCGTGATCCTTGCACTGAAGACATTCGCCGCATCTGCGTTTGAACGGATCAGGGATGATGCGCGCATACCGCTCGCCGCCGCTTACGCGCTTGGCGTCGTCTCCGCCGCCTGGTTCATCGAGCGCGCGGCGCGCGCGTTAACGCCCGCCTGAGGCCGCCGCCGATACCGGCAAGACCTCCTGGCCGATCGCCTCAGCCTGTTCGACGTGGATCGCCCTCTCGTCGCGCGCGGAGAAGTCGTCGCGCGCGGTGAATTTGATCGCTTGCATCAAACACGCGGCGCTGTCGAAGCGAAAGTCGCGCTGCGCCTTGCAGACAAGACTGCGGAACGGATCGACAATTTCGTCCGGGCCGCCCGCAAGCTGGTAACAGCCAATCAGGTCTTCACCGGCGAGATGGTCGTCAACCGCGACGGTCAACTTGTATTTCGACACGAAAGCGGCGGCCGCCAATGCGACCACGACTGTGAGGATTTTCACTCTGAGCCCCCGTTATTATTATTGGAGTGAGTTCTCACGCAACTGTGCAAAGTCTAGCACGCGCCGGCGCGCTTGACCAGTGCGCCAAGCCATTGTTTTCAAAGAGCGGGCGAAAGTCCGTGTCCGGCGCAATGGGTTATTGCGCGACGGCGATATCGGTAATCTCGACCAGCACCTCGTCGCCGCAGCCGACAATGATTTCACGATAGGACGTATACGTCGCATCCATTTCAAGGCTCACCCTGGTCGGCGTTATCACCTGCGTGACCATGCCGCCCGGCGGCGTGAATGACAGCATGAAACGCTGCGTCGGCGGAAAGGCGCGGTCAGCTGGCCCCGGCGTCCACTGCGCAGTATAATCCGGCGTCGGCAAATCGACCTCGCCGGTGATGTGCAGCTTTGCAACGGCGTCCGGCCCCGGCATCACATCCAGCCATGCGCGCCAGTCGCGGCTGTCAGATACCGGGCACGCATCAGCGGCGGCTTGCGGGTCAGCAGCGGCGGCTTCATCCGTACCCGACGTTTCGGCCTGTGTCACGGCGGCGGTTTCGGTTTGCGTTTCTGATTTCTGCGCGCAGGCGGCGAGCCCGGCGACGGCGATGGAAAACAACAGGGCGGATCTCATCAGGCTCTCCCTCATGGTTCGCGATGCGCAAGTATACCGCAATCGCGCCCACAAAGGTACAATTTCGAAAACAGTGGTGAGCCCGGATGGGATCGAACCATCGGCCAACTGATTAAAAGTCAGTTGCTCTACCGCTGAGCTACGGGCCCGCACTGTGTCTGCCCCAGCCATGCGGCTGGCGTGACAAGGCGTCCGGCCCGCTGTCTGGCGATAGCGGCGGACGCCCCGAAAGAGGCGCGGACCATACTGGCGCCCCATCGCGCGGTCAACCGGGAAAAACGGCGAATTTCGGCGGATTTTCAAACCGGATTTTCCCCCGTCTTGTCGCAAAACTCGGCGATGAATTGCGCCAGCCGCGCCTCGGCGATGGCGGCGCGCAGCCCGGCCATGAGCTGTTGGTAATAATGAAGGTTATGCCAGGTCAGCAGCATCGCACCCAGATATTCGCCCGCCTTGAACAGGTGATGCAGGTAAGCCTTTGAATAATCGCGGCTCGCCGGGCACGCGCTCGCCGGATCGAGCGGTACCTCATCTTCGGCGAAGCGGGCGTTGGTGATGTTGACCGGCCCGGTCTCGGTCCACGCCTGGCCGTGGCGGCCGGCCCGCGTCGGCAACACGCAGTCGAACATGTCTACCCCGCGCGCCACCGCGCCGACGATATCGGCCGGCTTGCCGACGCCCATCAGATAGCGCGGGCGCGCCTTGTCCATATGCGGCGTCGTGAAATCAAGCACGCGAAACATCTCCTCGCGCCCCTCGCCGACCGCCAGTCCGCCGATGGAATAGCCGGGAAAGCCGATCTCCATCAGCCGGTCGAGGCTCTCGCGCCGCAAATCTTCGTAATTGGCGCCCTGCACGATGCCGAACAGCGCCTGGCCGGGTTTTGACAATTCCTCAAACGCGCGCTTCGAGCGCTCGGCCCAGCGCAGCGACAGCCGCATTGAAGTCGCCGCCTTGTCGTGCGCGATGGGGATCGCCGGGCATTCGTCGAGCTGCATCTGGATATCGGCGCCGAGCAGGCACTGAATCTCAATCGAGCGTTCCGGCGTCAACATGTGGCGCGAACCGTCGATATGCGAGGCGAACGACACCCCCTCTTCGGTCAGCTTGCGCAGGCTCGACAGCGACATCACCTGATAGCCGCCGCTGTCGGTGAGGATCGGCCGCTCCCAGCGCATGAATTTGTGCAGGCCGCCAAGGCGCGCCACGCGTTCCGCGCCGGGGCGCAGCATTAGATGATAGGTGTTGCCCAGAATGATGTCGGCGCCGGTGGCGCGCACATCCTCAGGGAACATCGCTTTCACCGTGCCGGCCGTGCCAACCGGCATGAACGCCGGCGTTCGTATCTCGCCGCGCGGCGTCGCGATGACGCCGGTGCGCGCCGGCCCGTCGGTGGCGTTCACGGTGAAGGAAAACCCGGTCAATGCAGCCGCCCCCCGTTTGGCGTTTGAAAATCAGGCCCGATCAGCACCACCGCGCCATCCGCATCGGGAAAGCCGAGCACCAGCACCTCCGACATGAAGTCGGCGATCTGGCGCGGCGGAAAGTTGACGACCGCCGCGACTTGCCTGCCGATCAGCGTTTCAGGCGCATAATGCACGGTAATCTGGGCGGAGGATTTCTTCACCCCGATCTCGTCGCCGAAATCGACCCACAGCTTGATTGACGGCTTGCGCGCTTTTTCAAACGCGCGCGCATCGACAATTGTGCCGACGCGAATGTCGACCTTCATGAAATCATCGAAGGTGATTTGCTCGCTCATGGTTTACCGCACCGCCGATTGCGCTTCATGACCGAGTTCGATCAGAGTCAGATCGCGGCCATCGGTTTCAAAAATCGTGATCGACGCATTGGCCGGGCGAAACGAAAGAAGATCGTCAACGCCATTGGCGGCGCCGACCGCGGTGTTGATCGCCACGAAATGCGAAAAGATGGCGCAATCTTGCGGCTGCGCCAGCAGCGAGCCGATCAGCGCCGCGCGCCATTCGGTTTGCGCCGCGCCCATCGTCGCCCAGCCCCCGGCCATGATGTCGAGCAGCCATTGCTGGCGGTCGGCGAGCGCAACGCCGGGCGAGGGAATTTCCGCAACTGCGCCGATAATCTCGACAGGCGCAGCGTGGAGTTTCGCGTAAGGCGCGGCGGTTTCGCGCGCACGCTTTAACGGACTTGATTTGACGGGCAGCGCGCCAATGGCGGCGAGCTTTTGCGCCGCGTCCGCCGCCTGTTCAGCCCCAAGCGCGGAAAGGCCTGGGTCATGGGCCTGCGTCCACGTCGCCGACGCCTCGCCATGGCGGATCATGTATATGCGGCGGCGGTCAGTCATCGTGCGATCTCTCCAGCAGGCACGCATCCCCATAGGAATAAAAACGATAGCCGTGTTCGACCGCATGGGAATAGGCGCGCTTCATCGCGCCGGTTCCGGCAAAGGCGCTGACCAGCATGAACAGCGTCGAGCGCGGCAGGTGAAAATTCGTCATCAGCACATCCACCGCCCTGAAGCGATAGCCGGGAGTGATGAATATGTCTGTTTCGTCCTTGAACGGACGGATGACGCCGCCTTTGTCGGCGGCGCTTTCCAACAGCCGCGCCGCCGTGGTGCCGACCGCGATGATGCGCCCGCCGGCCGCGCGCGCGGCGTTGATGCGGTCTGCCTGCGCCTCGGTGATCTCGCCCCATTCGGCGTGCATCACATGGTCTATGACGTCATCGACGCTGACCGGCAGGAACGTCCCCGCCCCGACATGCAAGGTAATCGTCTCACGCGCGACGCCCGCTTCATCGAGCGCGTCAAACAGGCGCGGCGTGAAATGCAGCCCCGCGGTGGGCGCGGCGACCGAGCCCGCCTCGTCGGCGAATATGGTCTGATAGGCGTTGGCGTCGTCGGGCGTCACCCGGCGCTTGCGCGCAATATAGGGCGGCAGCGGCGGCGCGCCGGTTTGCGCCAGCGCGGCGTCGAACGCCGCGCCGTTGACGTTGAAGCGCAACACCGCCTCGGCGCCGTCGCGGTTTTCAACCTCGGCGAAAAAGCCGTCGCTGAAATTGATGCGCTCGCCTTCTTTTATCCGCTTCGCCGGGCGCACGAACGCCGCCCAGCGCGCGCCGATATCGGGTGAGCCGGCAAGGCGCTTGTGCAGCGTCACGTCGAGCGCGACCGCCTCGCCGCCCGCATTGGCGTTCGCGCGCGGCGGGCGCTGGCCGGCAAGCTGTGCGGGAATGACCTTCGTGTCGTTCAGCACCATCAGATCGCCGGGCCGCAACAGCGACGGCAGATCGCGCACGGTAAAATCGCCGCGCGCGCGCCCGCGCACATGCAACAGACGCGCAGTGTCGCGCGGGCTCGCAGGGTGAAGGGCGATCCGGTCTTCCGGCAGGGTGAAATCAAACTCGTCAACGCGCATAGGCCGGGTCTGTACCCTTTCCGCGCGCAGTCCCGCAACCGCACTGGGCGCTTTGCGCTGGCGCGCCGACAAAAGCCCATAGGCCGGGTCGTCGCGCCGTGAATTCCTTCGGGTTTTCGCGGACTCAGGCGGAAATTTGCGCATTTTGCGCAATCCCGCCGCAGCGCACACGGGCGCGACGCGAATGCGTTCAGCCTTTCCCTGTTCGGTCTGCGCCATTGCGGCCTCCCTTCATGACTCAACTCGCCAGCATGTTACGGCGCCCTGAAGGGAGGGGGATAAGTCGGGGGATAGATGCGGGGATAAGTGGCGGGATAAGTAGGGGGATAAGTGGCGGGATAGATTTTTGTTTCCCTGCAATTTCAACAGGATAATTGGTTAACGGATTTTTTTTTAAAAGTGTCTCCGGCGACCCGTTCCGCCGGCCCGGTTTCCGCGCATCCCGGCGAAAGCCGGGATCAATCCTTCATCCCGAAAATGGACCCCGGCTCTTTATGTGTCGGCATTCGCCGACGGGTGCTGGAATGAGCACAAAGTGCGGCGCTTAAACCCAGGGCCCGAATTTCTTGATGGCGGGGAAGCCCTTGGGCGCGAGGCGTCCGGCCTGCGCGCGTTTGCCTGTAAATGACTTCCAATCGTCGATCGTCTGCACACGGCCGGAACGGTCGACCCAGGTCAACCCCTCTTTCTTTGCAAAAACCTTTGCGTCCGACAGCCCGCCGGACTGGAATTTTTGCAACACGACGCCCTTGCCGCGCGACATCTCTGGCAACTCGGCCGCCGGGAAGACGATGAACTTCTTGTTGTCGCCGACGCTGGCGATCATGTCGCCGTCAGCCGGCCGGCACACGCACGCTTCGGCGCCGCCGGAGACATTGAGAACCTGCTTGCCCTTGCGCGTCGATGACAGGCAGTCGTCTTCCTTGACGATAAATCCGTGGCCGGACGATGACGCGACAAGGAACTTGCGTTCGCCCTTGTAAAGAAACGCCGCCGTCGCCGCCTGGTCATTGCCAAGATCGACAATCAGGCGGATCGGCTCGCCATGGCCGCGCCCGCCGGGCAGGTCTTTCACATCGAGGGTGTAAAACTTCCCGTCGGTGCCGAACAGCATCAGCTTGTCATTCGTCATCGCGTGGATGATGAAGCCCTCGCGATCGCCGTCTTTGTATTTGATGTCGGCGGCGTTCTCGACATGGCCTTTCATGGTTCGGATCCAGCCCTTGTCGGAGAGGATGACCGTCACCGGCTCTTTCTCGATGAGCTGTTCGAGGTCGATTTCCTCCGCCGCCGGGGCGTCTTCGACGCTGGTGCGGCGCTTGCCGATATCGGTTTTCGGGTCGAAGATTTTGCGCACCTCGCGCAACTCGTCGGCGATCTTCCTCCACTGTGCGGCGTCGGATTTCAACAACGCCTGAAGCTCTTTTTGTTCCTTCTTCAGGTCGGCGTGCTCGCCCTTGATCTCCATTTCTTCAAGCTTGCGCAAATTGCGAAGGCGCATGTTGAGGATGGCTTCGGCCTGCACGTCGGTCAGCTTGAACTTTTTGATCAATTCGGCTTTGGGATCATCCTCATAGCGAATAATCCTGATCACCTCGTCGAGATTGAGATAGGCGACGAGGAATCCTTCGAGGATTTCCAGCCGGTGC
>JAWKVF010000009.1:0-82500 GCA_041398145.1 Parvularculaceae bacterium
GCCGCCCTTCATCACCCCGAGAAAAATTTCCGACTTTGCTTCGGCAATGGCTTCGAGCGTGCCGAAAAATTCAAGATGCGCCGGCGCGATGGTTGTGACGATCGCGACATGGGGCGCAACGAGGCGGGTGAGCGGCGTGATTTCGCCAGCGTGATTCATGCCGATTTCAAACACGCCGAAATCAGCGTCCATCGGCATGCGCGCCAGCGTCAGCGGCACGCCCCAATGATTGTTGAAACTTTTGTCGGCGGCGTGCACCGCGCCGATATCGCCAAGCGCGGCGCGCAGCATCTCCTTTGTCGATGTCTTTCCCGCGCTTCCCGTCACGCCGATGCGCTTGCCGAAATTCCGCTGCCGGGCGGCCCGCGCCAGATCACGAAGCCCTTCGAGCGTGTCAGGCACCACCAGCAGCGGCGCGCCGTCCGGCGCGTTCTCCGGCGCTCTCGTCACCAGCGCCGCCGAGGCGCCGCGCTCAAAAGCGCTGGTCAAAAACTCGTGCCCGTCGCGGGCGTCAACCAGCGCGACAAACATCTCCCCCGGCGCCAGCGAACGGGAGTCAATCGACACGCCGGCCGCCGCCCATTCTTCCGCAATCCAGCGATCAGGGTCGCCGCCGCGCGCGCATAACATGCCGCCGGTCGCCGCCGCCGCTTCAAACGCTGTCCATAAACCTGATGTCATCTCCCACCCTCCTTGAGGTTCCGCACCGCCTGTCGCGCGACATCGACATCGTCAAAAGGCAGTGTTTCTCCCCCCACGATCTGGCCGTTTTCATGGCCCTTTCCGGCAATGAGCAGGACATCGCCCGATTGAAGCATCGCAACCCCACGTGCAATCGCTTCAGCTCTGTCGCCGATTTCAATCGCCCCGGCGCAGCCGGCGAGCACTTCGCGCCGGATAGCGCCCGGATCTTCCGTTCGCGGATTATCATCCGTAACGATCACAATATCGGCGGCTGCGGCCGCCGCCGCG
This sequence comes from Parvularculaceae bacterium, assembly GCA_041398145.1. GTDB lineage: Bacteria > Pseudomonadota > Alphaproteobacteria > Caulobacterales > Parvularculaceae > Amphiplicatus. The sequence goes on from JAWKVF010000009.1 coordinate 973, forward strand.
CCCATCAACGGGCGTTTTTTACGGTCGCGGTCGCCGCCGGCGCCGATGATTGCGATCACGCGCGCCGCCGCATGCGGCCGGATCGCCGCCAGCGCTGTGCCGATTGCGTCAGGCGTGTGCGCATAGTCGACATATACACCAGCGCCGCCGAGACTTGCCGCATGTTGCATCCGCCCCGGTACGCCGGGCAATCGCGCAAGCAGCGGCAAGATATCTGAAATCGCAAATCCGCTCGCCGCGACAAGACCCGCCGCAAGCAACGCATTTTCCGCCTGAAACGCGCCGATCAGCGGCATGCTGATCGTATACGCCGCGCCGCCCGCCTCGACCGCAAGCTCTAGCCCGTCGGGGCGCGCGTCGATCTCAGTCAATCGGATATCATCGCCCGCCGCGCCGGTCGAAAGAACCTTCAGCCCGCGCGATTTCGCCAGCGTGATGATTTCCTGCGCGCCTTCGCCGTCCGAATTGACGACCGCAGCGCCGGCACGCGCGACCAGATCTGAGAACAACCGCGCCTTGGCGCGAAAATAGTCATCGAAACCGGCGTGATAATCGAGATGGTCCTGCGTAATATTGGTGAAAGCCGCAGCGGAAAACCGAACGCCGTCGGCGCGGTGCTGATCGAGCGCGTGGCTTGAAACCTCCATGGCGAGATTGGTAACGCCCGCCGCCGCCATATCATCAAGAAGGCGGTGCAGGCTCACCGGTTCCGGCGTCGTGTGCATCACCTTGCGTTCAAAGCCGTCGGCGCGCGCGCCGAGCGTGCCGAGATAGCCGCCGCGCCGGCCAAGCATTTCCCACAAGGCGCGCGCAAACACCGTCGTCGAGGTTTTGCCGTTCGTCCCGGTGACGCCGGCGATAAATTCCGGCTGGCGCGGATAGAACCGCGCCGACATCTGCGCCAGACGGCGGCGCGGCTCGGCATCGAATACAATCGGCACATTGGCGGCGACGCCGGGGCGCGCCAGCACCGCGGTGGCGCCGCGTTTTTCCGCATCGGGAATAAACCGCGCGCCGTCCATGTTGACGCCTGAAAGCGCGGCGAACAAAAACCCCGGCGCGACGGCGCGGCTGTCGGCGGTCAACCCGGCGATATCAGGATCTGGACTGGTTGTTTCGCCTGCCAGCGCCGAGAGTTTCACTGCATCATCTCCGCCGCTTCCAGACGGGCCTCACGGCGGCCCGGCGGCGCTTCACCACTTTCAAACGCCGCCGTCGCGATCTCGCTACCGACCGGCATCACGCCGAGAATCGGCGCGAGGCGGGACGCCACTGCAGCGAATACCGGCGCGGCGTTCCAGCCCGCGGTCGCATAACCGAACGTTCCCTCAACCGCCTGCGGCTCGTCGAAAGTTATCAGCACGGCATAGCGCGGCGCATAACCGGGGAATGCGCCGACAAAGGTCGAAATTCGGGAATTGCGATTATACCCGCCGTTTGACGGCTTATCCGCGGTCGCGGTTTTGCCGATAGGGAAATAGCCCGGCACTTCGGCATAGCTGGCGGTGCCGCTGGTGATGACCTCGCGCATGATCCGGCGCATCGCCGCACTGGTTTCCGCAGCGAACACGCGCCGGCCATCAATTTTGGCGTCATCCCTGGCGTCATCCCTGGCTCTGGCGCGCAGGAATGTCGGCGTTCTGTAGACGCCGCCATTGACGACGCCCGACACCGCCGCCAGCAGATGCAGAGGCGTCACGGAAATACCGTGTCCGTATGAAATGGTCGCCGATTCCACCGGTCCCCACTGCCATGGCAGATCGGGGCTGCGATTTTCCGCAAGCTCAATCGGCAAGGCGTCGAGCAAGCCAAGCGCTTTTAACGCCGCCTTCTGTTTTTCAGGACCAAGGTCCGCGGCGATGCGCGCCGCGCCGATATTTGACGAGTACTGAACAACTTCAGGCAAGGTAAGCACGCGGTTTTCGCCGTGAAAATCGCGGATCACCCGGTCGGCGACCCGGTAAGACCCACGCGCATCATAGGTTGAATTCTCCGAGGCGACGCCGGTTTCCAGCGCCGCCGCCGCCGTGAACAGTTTGAACGCCGAACCGAGCTCATAACGATCATAAACGACACGATTACGGCGAAAATCCGCCGGCGCGGCGCCGGGCGCATTCGGATCGAAATCGGGAAGGCTGGCAAGCGCCACAACCTCGCCGGTTTCGACATCCATCACCGCGCCCATCGCCGATTTGGCGTGGAATTTTTCAAATCCCGCGGCAAGCTCCTGCTCCAGCGCCTGCTGGGCGCGAATGTCGATAGAACTGGCGAGCGGGCCATCGCCGCGCCAACCGTTCAGCACATGTTCAAGGCCCATGACGCCGCCCTTGCCCGGTTCGGTATGGCCGATAACATGAGCGGCGAGATCGCCCTGAGGATAAAATCGCTGCACGCGTGGTGAAAACCGGACGCCCGGCAGCCCCAAAGCGAATACCGCCTCTTCCTGCGCCGGCGTCAGGCTGCGCTGCACTTCGACATAGCGCCCGGCTTCAAGCTTTTCCTGCAACTCTCTGGAATTAATCTGTGGAAAGATTGATGCAATCTTGGTCGCGGTTTCTTCGGCGTCCCATACTTCGCGCCCGGCGACTTCAAGCGAACGCATCGGCAGATTGATCGCCAGCAGTTCGCCATTTCGGTCGACGATCTCACGCCGGTCAGGATCATCGCCAAGCGCCGCGACCGCCGAGTTCGCGGCCTGATGATCGCCAAGCGCGACAACGCCAAGCCTGACGGCGAGCAAGGAGAACGCCGCTGTAAACACGACCGCGCACATGCCGATGCGACGGCGCGATGTTTTCTGCGAGCGTGCGCGCCGGCTTTCCGCCGCGACCCGGTCGGGCGAAAGATCGACAGCGTGTTCGCATTCGGTAATGACATAACAGCGTGCGGATTTTTTCGAACGACGCTTGCTCATGTTGTTTCTCACTGACCCACACTCACTGCGCTTTTCTTACCTCGCCGGCGCCGATCCCAGATCTGCAACGGTTACGGCCTTGGCCTGATCCGCGTCTTCCGCCGGAACGGCGACGTCGTCGCTGACGTCGCGAAACGCAAACAGGTAATCGTCAGCCGTCATCAACTGCGCGCCGGAAAGCGGTTTGAGATTGGTCACGCGCTCGGCGATTTCCGCCAGACGCTCAGGGCTCTCCAGGTAAGCGATTTCGGCCCGCAGCACCTGAATCTTGTTCGCTTCCGCTGCTTTCTTGTGATCGATCTGGACAATTTCCGATCGCACGTCGCGCACGGCGACTTCAGCTTTGTAACGCCCTGCGGCGGCGGCGGCGAGAATAAGACAAAGCATTATCAACGTAAGTCTGATCATCTGGTCAGCTCCATGCGGCAAGAGATTTTGAAACAACAAGAGAGGGTAAGAGGCTGCGAAAATCGGTCTGGCGCGGCGGCGCGGCGGTGCGAACCCCGGCGCGAAGTTTCGCTGATCGCGCGCGCGGATTCGCCTCAACTTCGCTTTCAGTCGGCGCCTGCGGGCGGGCGGTCAGCAAAGTAAATGTCGGCGGCTTTGCAGCGGCCGGCGGCGCATGACGGGACGGCGCGGCGGCGGCGTCGCTATGGTCGGTCAAAAAGCGTTTGACGATGCGGTCTTCAAGCGAATGAAACGTCACCACAACCAAACGCCCCGCCGGTCGCAGCAATCGCTCCGCCGCGATCAATGCGCGCGCCAGCTGGCCAAGCTCGTCATTGATGAAAATCCGCAACGCCTGAAAAACCCGCGTCGCCGGATGAATGCGGTCGGTTGGCCGCGGCGGGGAGACCCGCGTCACAATCTCGGCCAGACGCAGCGTCGTCGTGATCGGCGACGTCTCGCGTTCCGCCGCAATCGCCCGCGCGATCTGCGTCGCCCGGCGCTCTTCGCCATAGACTTTGAAAATCGATGCGAGATCGCGTGCATCGGCTGTGTTGACGATATCGGATGCGTCGGGCTTGCCGCCATCCATGCGCATCGACAAAGGCCCGTCGCGCATGAACGAAAACCCGCGTTCGGCTTCATCGAGATGCATCGATGAAACGCCGAGATCGAACACCACGCCGTCGACGAATTCCGCGCCGCAATCGCTTAAGCCCTCTTCCATCTCGGCGAAAGGACGGCCGATCAGCTTCAACCGCCCGCCATAGGCGCCAGCCCATGCCGCAGCGCGCGCAATCGCCGTCGGATCGCGGTCGAATCCGTAAACGGAGCATTGCGCGGCGCCAAGAATTGCGCGCGTGTAACCGCCGCCGCCAACAGTCGCATCGACATAGTCCTTGCGGTCTTCCGGCGCCAGGGCGGCGACCACCTCGCCAAGCATCACCGGCGCGTGCCCTTGCGTCATCACGCACCCTCCCCCGGCGGCGTGCCGGGATTGCGCAGTCGGCGAAGCGCGGCCTCGGCGCGCGACTTCGTCGACGCGAGACGCTCGCGCGCGCCGTCCGGATTGCGAATGACAAAGGTTTCGCCGCGACCGACAAACATCGCGCGATCACCAAGTTCGGCATGCTGACGGAACGGTTCGGGCAGCACGAACCGCCCCTCGGTATCGAACGACAGCGGCCGAATGGCGCCAAGCAGGTGCTCTTCAAGCGCCTCGCGATCAGGGTCGAACGGATCAAGCGCGCGGATCATGACTTTCAGATGATCGACAAAATCGCCGCCGCCGCATTCCAGATACGGCCCGCGCAGCGACGGCAGACAATACAGCCCGCGCAGCGGATCGCTTTCGAGCGCACGCCGAAAATCCGCCGGCGCGGCGACACGGCCCTTCGCATCTATCTTGTTGATGTGAGACCCCAAAAAGGAGGCCTCCGACGACCGCTGCATTCCGCCCCAACCTGTGCCTTCCGGTTTTTGACGCTCCGCCAAGGTCAAAAACCGCCCGTAAAATCCGGAGCTGGCGCCATTTACCGCCACTTTCCGACATTTTATGGGTATCACGGACTCGAGAGCGCGGTCAAATGGGAATTGACCGTTACGCGAACGAAATTGCACAGAATACGTCGCCGCCTCAGCGTAGCGCGCTCGCTGATTCGCGAATCTTCAGGGATTGAAGGTGAAAAAAGCGTTAATGCGGCCGCCTCAGACGCGCCCCGCCCACGCCCGCGACCGCGCCGCTTCGTCTAGGTCAGCGAGTTCATTGCGCGAACGGCGGCGCTTTTCCGCCCGCCGCGTCACCGCAATCAGGTGTTCGAGCTTCTTGGTCTCGGCGAACAGATCGCCCAGCTGGTCCTTCGCGGCGGCGATTTCACCTCGCAGCGTCGCGGCGGTCGCCTCCATCGCTGAGCGGCGCGCCGCCACGCCGTCGAGATAACGGCCGGCGTCAAACGCCGCGGGCAATTGCGACAGGTCCATTGACTGCTCATGAGCGGCCGCACGATCAAGGCTGTTCAACGAGGCCACCGCGGAAGCCAGCCCGGCTTCAAGATCGGCGACTGTGCGCGCAACGTCTTCGGCCTTGGTCCGGGCGACGCCCAGCAATTTTGACAACGCCCGATTGTCCTTTGGATCGCCTCTCATTATTCCTCGCTAATTTCTTGATCTGAAAGAATTTTTGCGATGCCGTCAAAAGCGTCGTCGAGATCGGCGAATTGCGCCGAGTCCTGCGCCAAAAACCCCTCCAGAAGCGGATGGAACGCCACCGCGCGATCAACTTCCTCATTGGCGCCGGTACGATAAGCGCCGATCCGCACCATCTCGCCAACATCGTCATAGACCGACGCCAGCCAGCGCGCCTGGCGAACGAGATCCAGGCGATCATCGGCCAGACACGCATCGGCGCCGCGCGACACCGTTTTCAAGATATCGATTGAGGGAAAGCGCCCGCGCTCGGCGATCTTGCGGCTGAGCACGATATGGCCGTCGAGAATCGCGCGCGCCGCATCGGCGATCGGCTCGTCATGATCGTCGCCCTCGACCAGCACCGTGAACACGCCGGTAATCGCGCCCTCGCCGGGCCGGTCCCGCCCCGGTCCGGCGCGCTCAAGGATGGCCGGCAACAGGGAGAATACAGACGGCGTATAGCCCTTTGACGTTGGCGGCTCGCCGGCGGCAAGACCGATTTCACGCTGCGCGGCGGCCACGCGGGTCAGCGAATCCATCAGGCACAGCACATGCGCGCCCTGCTCGCGGAAGGCTTCCGACACCGACATCGCCAGATACGCCGCTTCCCGGCGCATCATCGCCGGCTCGTCCGAGGTCGCGACAATAATGACCGATCTGGCGAGCCCCTCGGGCCCGAGACTGTCTTCAATGAAGTCGCGCACTTCGCGGCCGCGTTCGCCAATCAGCGCGATCACCGCGACATCGCATTCGGTATTGCGCGCAATCATCGCCAGCAGGGCCGATTTTCCGATGCCGGAGCCGGAAAACACGCCAAGGCGCTGGCCCGACCGCGCCGGACAGAAAACATCAAGCGCCTTGACGCCAAAAGCGACTGTCTTTCCAAGGCGCCCGCGCGTCGCAGCCGGCGGCGGCGTGGCGCGGAGATCGCGCGCGACCGGCCCCGGCGCCAGCGGCCCCTTGCCGTCGACCGGGCGCCCCAGCGCATCGACGACCCGGCCCAGCCAGGCGGACGACGGCGCAACGCGCCCATGCGGCGAGGCGAACGAGACGCGCGCGCCACGGCGCACGCCGGCGACGCCGCCGAACGGCAGGCAAACCGCTTCGCCGTCTGTAACGCCAACGACTTCGGCCGCAAGCGAGCCGCCATCCGTTTCGATTTCGACACGGGCGCCGACTTCCAATGCGCCGAGGCGGTCTTCCACGAGCACGGCAACGCCGGTTATGGTTTTGACCGCGCCAAAAAACCCGAGCGGACCGGCGCGCCGCGCCGCGGCGCCCGCCGTTTCCGCTAGGTGACTCATGTCCATCGCCAATGCCGTCATCAACCGGGGGTCCGTTTCAAGAACACGGCGGTCGCCAGAGCGCCGCCGAAGCGAGAAGCTTTAACGGTTGCAGCTTAAGCTCGCGTAAACTCGTGAATCATCCTAAGGGGCAAGACCGTCGCTACAGATTAACGCGTCGAGCCTGTGCGAGCGCGCTTTTGTCGGCTTTCCCCGACAAGCGTGTTTTCCTGCGGAACGCGATGGTGAGTAAAGCTGCGCGCATTTTGCGCGCGGCGTTAACCTTTATGAAAGCAAATCAACCTAAATCTGGTTAAGGCATTCAAAAAAGGCGCAGGCCGCATCAGGGGGCGCTGCCGCGAAAAACAGGAGACACGGGCAATGCGGGTGTTGTTGATTGAGGACGACGGAGCGACCGCCCAAAGCATCGAACTGATGCTCAAGTCGGACGGCTTCAACGTCTACACCACCGATCTCGGTGAAGAAGGCGTCGATCTTGGCAAGGTCTATGACTACGACATTATTCTTCTCGATTTGAACCTGCCTGACATGACCGGCTTTGACGTGCTCAAAAGCCTGCGCGTCGCGAAGGTGAACACGCCGATCCTGATCCTCACCGGACAGGGCGACATCGAAACGAAGGTTCGCGGCCTTGGCTTCGGCGCGGACGACTATATGACCAAGCCGTTCCACAAGGACGAGCTCGTTGCGCGCATCCATGCGATCGTGCGCCGCTCGAAAGGCCATTCGCAATCGGTGATCACCACCGGCAATCTGACCGTCAATCTCGACGCCAAGACCGTTGAAGTCGGTGGCCAGCGGGTTCACCTGACGGGCAAGGAATACCAGATGCTCGAATTGCTGTCGCTGCGCAAAGGCACGACGCTCACCAAGGAAATGTTCCTCAACCACCTTTACGGCGGCATGGACGAGCCGGAACTCAAAATCATCGATGTGTTTATCTGCAAGCTACGCAAGAAACTCGCGGCGGCGACAAGCGGCGATCATTATATCGAAACCGTCTGGGGCCGCGGCTATGTGCTGCGCGATCCGGCGGAAGAAAAAGCCGCGTAACAACCAGCGTTTCAATCCTGCTTTGAAGACGCCCCCGCAAGGGGGCGTTTTTCATTTGCGCTTCCGGTTGGGACCCGCCAACTTGCTTCATTATCACCACCGCGAATAAATGAAGGCCGCTGCCCGGAAGCTTTGACGCCGGGCCGGCGCCTCGCTACCGTCCCCCTTCGACAAGCAGCCGGAGCGAACCCATGCGCCATATCTTCTTCGCCGTCGCACTTTCTCTCGCGACAATTCCCGCCTTCGCCGACGATGCAGAAGGCGGCCATGCAGAAGACCGGGCGATCATCGCCGATGTCGCTTCGCGCTATGATCTTACCGAAGCGCTCGCGTCGCAATTGTGGGACTGGGCGGAGGTCGGCTACAAGGAAGAGAAATCATCCGGCCTGCTGCAACAAACCCTCAAAGACGCCGGATTTGCAATTCAAACGGGCATTGCGGGCATTCCCACCGCTTTTGTCGCCAGCTATGGCGATAGCGGGCCGGTGATCGCCATCCTTGCCGAATATGACGCGCTTCCCGGCATCAATCAGGACGCCAGCGCCGATCGCGCGCCGATTGACGGCAAAGCGGCCGGACATGCGTGCGGCCACAATCTGTTTGGCGCCGGCTCGGTCACGGCGGCGATTGCGGTGAAGGACTGGCTGCAACGCACCGGCCACGAAGGCGTCATCCGGCTTTACGGCACGCCGGCGGAAGAAGGCGGCAGCGGCAAGGTGTATCTCGTTCGCGAAGGCCTGTTCGACGATGTCGACATCACGATTCATTGGCATGCAGACGATGAGAACTCCGCTGCGGCGCGCACGACCCTCGCCAATCGTTCGGCGAAGTTTCGTTTTCACGGCGTTTCCGCCCATGCCGCCGGAGCGCCGGATCGCGCACGTTCAGCGCTCGACGGGGTTGAAGCCTTCAACGACATGGTCAATCTGATGCGCGAACACGTTCCGCAGGAAACGCGCATACATTACGTCATTACCCAAGGCGGGCTGGCGCCCAATGTCGTGCCCGATTTTGCGGAAGTCTTTTATTATGTGCGTCACCCGCAGGCGGCGCAGGTCAAGGAAATCTGGAAGCGCGTAGAGGACGCCGCGCGCGGCGCGGCGCTTGGCACGGGCACGACCGTCGACTGGGAGATCATCCATGGCAATCATCCATTGCTGGTGAATGAAACCCTTGCGAAAATGGTCGATGAAAAACTTCGTCTTGTCGGCGGTACGCCTTACTCAAAAGCCGATCAGCAGTTCGCGGAGAAGATTTCAAAAACGCTGAACGACCCCGAGGCGAAACTGGGCGATCAGAACGAGATCAAACCTTATGACCTTAAACTCGGCTATGGCTCAACCGATGTCGGCGACGTGTCGCTGGCGACGCCGACGGTCGGCGTGCGCACCGCAACCTGGGTGCCCGGCACATCCGCCCATTCATGGCAGGCGGTCGCCGCTTCCGGCACGCCTATCGGCTATAAAGGCGCGAACAACGCCGCAAAGGTGATGGCGCTAGCCGCGATTGAATTGTTCGAAAACGATGACTTGCGCCAAGCGGCCAAAACCGAATTCGAGGAAAAGCGCGGCGACATGAAATACGAAGCGTTGCTGGGCGATCGTAAACCGCCGCTCGATTATCGCGATTGATCAAAGCGCCGTGCGATAAAGTGGGAACCGGTTTTTCGCAGAAAGCGGCGCGAAAACAAAACACGAAAACGTCGGGCGGCTCAGATTCAGCGCTTGAAGATCTAAAGCGTCGCCGGTTCATACAGAAAAAGGGCGTCGCTTTACGTTCTTGTTTTAACGCTTTTCCGGACGGCGAGCCGCTCACATTTCGCCTGGAAACGCTTTAGCCGCGCGTGCGATTTCTTCATTCAGGATTTCGCGCGCCCGCTCCGTGGGCGGAAAGTCTTCGTCAATCCACCGGCGTTCCGCCGCGGTAAGGATTGCCGCGACCGATGGCCCCGGCGCAACGCCCGCCGCCAGCACGTCGCCGCCGCCGAACGGCGATTTGGGGACAGTCCAGGCATGCGCCGCTTCACCCAGCGCCTGAAACCTGGGGTCGCGCACATTCGGCGCCGCCGCCTCGCTCAGGAAAGAAGCTTCAGCGAGCGCCAGCGCGTCAGCCCACGCGCGCTCGCCATTGCGATAGACAAGCGCGCGGACCTGATGCGGCGTCAGGTCGGGACGGATGGCCGCCGCCAGCTTGACGGCGCTCTTGCGCCGCGCCGCATCGGCATTGGAAAGACGCAAACGCGCATCAATGCCGTCGCCGCGCGCGCCCCACAACGCCGCCAGCCCAAGCGGCGGCGACGCGTCCGGCGCAAGGATTTTCAGCCGGCCAAAGCATTCGAGCTCCGCCGGCGCCGGCCAGATTTCAGACAACACGCCGCTCGCCGCCATCGCTGAAATCGCGGCATGCGGCGTCGGCGAGGACAACAGTTTTGAAAACTCGTCGCCGACGCGTTCTGCGGAAAGTATCTCCATGCCCGCCTTCAGCGCCGCGCACGCCTTTAATCCCGCCTCGTCAAACGCATCGGCGAAACGCGCCGAAAAACGGAAGAATCTAAGTATGCGCAAATAGTCTTCGTGAATGCGATGCGCCGGATCGCCAATGAAGCGCACGCGCCGGTCGTCGAGATCGGCAAGCCCGCCGACGGGGTCATACAAACGACGTTCAGGTGTTAAGTAAAGCGCATTGATGGTGAAATCACGCCGCGCCGCGTCTTTACACCAATCGGTGGTGAACGCCACGCTCGCGCGCCGGCCATCTGTTGAAACATCCGCACGCAGAGTGGTTACCTCAACGCCCTGATGATTTGCAATGGCGGTGATCGTTCCATGCTCTATTCCCGTCGGGGCGGCGCCGAGCGATTTCGCCTTTAGCGCGGCGATAACCCGGTCTGGCGTCAAACTGGTTGCAATGTCGATGTCTTTTGCTTCCACGCCGACCAGCCCATCGCGAACGCAGCCGCCGACAAAGCGCGCACAATCCGGTTGCGCCGCCAGCAGCGCCTGCATGACGTCGAACGCCGGGCTTTCATCAATCCAGTCGAATGCGCGCGCACGTTCGGCCGGCAACGCCGTTCCGTCGTCGTGCGGCGCGCTCACGCGCCGGAATCCTGGAGCGTTTCTGCAAGTGATCGCAAAATCCCTGCGGTCAACCCCCAGATGTGAAACTCGCCATAGGGCGCGGCGAACATCTTGTACTTGACACCCTCATGTTCGCGGTCCTCGGTGATGTGGTTTCGCAAATCAGCGACCCAGTCGAGCGGCGTTTCAAAAATCTGCGCCACTTCGCGCGGGCATGGCGCAATCGGCGCGTCAGCGGGAACGACGCCGATGACGGGCGTAACCGAAAAACCGAGCCCGCCATGGTGCACGCCAAGTTCGCCGATGACATTGACGCTCGCCGGCGAAATATTGACCTCTTCCTCGGCTTCGCGAAGCGCCGTTGCTATCCGGTCAGAGTCCTCCGGGTGAACTTTGCCGCCGGGGAAACTGATCTGCCCCGCATGCGAGGGCATGTCCGGTGACCGCACCGTCAACAACACCGTCGGCCCCGTCGGGCGATCAATGATCGGGATCAGGACAGCGGCCTGCCGGCGCTTTGTCGTCCAGCGTGTCTCGAACCGGGCGTCCTCAACAAGGTGAGGATTGATTTCACGAAACAGCGCGCGCACGCGCTGCGCCGAGGCGCGCGCAAGATTTCTTTGAATCTGAGAGCGCCAATCAATCGCTTCAAATTCCGTCGCCGCCATTACCTCGCCTTTTATCGACATCTGTCATCGAGGGGGCGATGCGCCCTCTCCAAAAATTCCGCTTGCCGGTCCAAAGGGGAAGAATGCGCCCGATGAATAAACGCCGAAGCTTTCGCCGCCATCGGTTTCGCGCGTTTCGCCCAAGGCGACAAGGTCGTAAAACACGGATCGCACGATCAGCGCTTCAAGACCTGCACGCACATGAATGTAGGGAGCTTTTTCGCCGCCGCCAGCCCTGGCGCGGTATATGATTGCGTGATCGGACGCGGCCGTGACGATGTCGCCGACATTCGTGGTGAAAATCAGCAACTGCCCTTCGCCCGCCCCTTCGGCGCGCATGAGCACGGCTGTAAACGGCGCATCTTCAACCCTGATCCCCAGTTTTTCGACCGGCGTGACCAGAAAAAACCGGTCGCCCTCCCGGCGCAGCACCGTAGAGAAAAGCCGCACCAGCCGCGCGCGGGTAATTGGCGCGTCCTCATACATCCACACGCCGTCGCCCCGGATGAACAAATCAAGCTCGCCGCTATAGCCGGGATTCCACTTTTCCACCGGCGGCAGGGGGCGCTGCGCCGCGTCTTCGAGCATCGCCGCATAACGCATCAGGTCGGACATAAGGCGAAAAAGCCGGCGCCTTTCCGGCGCCGGCCCCCTTTTTCAAGTTCCGTCCGAAAATCGCGTTACCGCGCCGGACGAAAATGCGGGCGCCGGTTTTTCGTTTTAACCGGCGCGAAATCTGAAAAGCTGGATCATCGCAAGGTTCAGACGAATCCCCAATGAGTTAGCGGCCGCACGACAGGCAACGCGCATACAGCGCTTGCGGATCATTGAATTCGTCAAGAAACCTCGCCTGGTTCTCGACCTGGGCGACAAGTTTGCGTATCGCCGAATGGGTTGCGCGGGTACGACTTTCATCAAAGCCAAGCGCGACCATGGCCTTGGCCGCAGCGCTGCCAAAAAAGGCGCCGAACGGCGTCGGCTCTTCAAGCACTTCAACGCGGTCATAAGTCTCCAGATTGGCGAGCGCGGCGGCCGCGGCAACCGCATCGTCGAGATCGCCCAGCTTGTCGACAAGCTTGAGCTCTATCGCCTTTTCACCAATCCACACCCTGCCCTGGCCGATGGTGTCGACATAAGCTGGGTCGAGGTTGCGCCCTTCCGCGACAATTTCCAGAAAATCGCGATAGCCGTCTTCGACGCTTTGCTGGAATACATCAGCGGCGTCATCTTCCAGCGGGCCAAGGCCCGTTGCATAGAGCGACGAAAGCGACGACGTGCCGACGCCGTCTATGTTGAGGCCCCAATGCGCCGCCGCATTCTCGAAAGTCGGGAAGAAGGCGAAAATGCCGATAGAACCTGTCACTGTCGTCGGCGACGCCCAGATTTCATCGGCCGGCGCGGAAATCCAATACCCGCCTGACGCGGCGAGCGATCCCATCGAGACAACGACGGGCTTGCCCGCTTGCTTCAGCGCGAGCACGCCGTCGCGGATGATTTCAGACGCGAACGACGATCCGCCCGGGCTGTCGACTCGCAACACGACGGCTTTGACCTCGTCGTCTTCGAGCGCCGATTTCAGATAACCCGCAATGGTGTCGCCGCCGGCGGCGACGCCAGCCGGCGCTTCGCCATCGATGATCGTGCCTGACGCGGTGACGACCGCGACATTGGGCGCATCGCCGTCGCGGTCTTTTGGCGTTGCGGCGAGATAGGTGCGGTAATTGACGTTCTTGAAGCTCTTGCCGGTTTTGTCGGCGCCGAAGATTGATGTCATCGCCGCCAATTGTTCAGGCCGCGACAGCAATTGGTCGACCAGCCTGGCGTTTTTCGCCGCCGCGCCCATGTCGCCATTCGCGCCGCGCAAAATCTCATTGAAGTTGTCGGCGTAATTCGAGATCGCGCCGGCGTCGAGCCCGCGCGCAGATTCAACCGATTTCTGATACGCCGTCCACATCGAGCCAAGGAAGGCCCGGTCGGCGACCTTCGCCTCTTCCGACATTTCGTCGCGCATGAATGGTTCGACCGCCGCCTTGAACGTGCCGACGCGGAAGACATGCGGCGTCACCAAAATCTTTTCAAGGAAAGACTTCATGTAAACGCTATAGGAACCGTAGCCGACGAAGACGACGGAGCCTTTGTCATGCATGTAAATTTCGTCAGCATGCGACGCGAGAAGATATTGCTCCTGGCTGTAATAATCGCCGACGGCGTACACCTTCTTGCCCGAGGTCTTGAAGTCGTCAATCGCCTCGGCGACATAGTGCGCCTTGCTGGCGCTGATTGTCGGAATGTAGAGATTGGCGAGGTCGAGCACGATGCCCTTGATGCGATTGTCGCTCGTCGCGGCGCGGATCACCTTCGCCAGATCGCCGGCCTCGATCTGCGTCGGCTCCTGAACGCCATAGGCGTCCTGTATCAACACTTCGAACGGGTCGACATATTCGGCCTGCTCGACCAGTACGCCGTTGGGATTGATCAACAGGGCCGCGTCTTTCGGGATTTCAGGCCCGGCGCCGGGCTTGGCGCCCGAAATGCCGTTTGAAAAGCTGACGAACACGCCAATCAACAGTAACATCATGACCAGGCCGATCAGGCCCTGAAGCAATAGCAACATGCCGACGAGCAATTTGCCAAAGCCCTTGATGAACCCCCACACGCTGAAATTCTTATCTTCTTCCGGCACGAACACACCTTTTCATGAGCGCCGCAGGGCGCTGCTTTTTCATGAGCGCCGAACGGCGCCGCTTAACCCCGCCGGCACGCCGGCGCACCCGATCTTCCCAGACCCCTCTTAACGTCGCGATAACCGCTTTGCGGCGCAATTCCGCAGCGGCGCGAGTTAGCGGTATCGTAAAGAACATGGCGATCCACAAGCAAGGGGCAAGATTGATGCGACAGGGCGACCGCCCGGCAAGGTAACCGGTTGTAAATACGAGGCAAAACCATGATATCAGAGTTTTTTGGCCTGAAGGCGCCACACCCGCGCCCAATGGCCCCAGATTGGAGCTTCCATGGCTGATAACGATTTGGTGCATGAGTTTGACGCCGTCGCCGCAAGATTCGCCGACGCCCGGGCCGCCCTTGGCGAAGTTATTTTCGGTCAGGCCGAGGTCATCACGCTGACGCTGACGACCCTCGCCGCCGGTGGCCACGGCCTTCTCGTCGGCGCGCCGGGCCTCGCCAAGACGCTGCTGGTGACATCCGTGGCCGAATTGATGGGCCTGTCGGAAAAGCGCGTGCAGTTCACGCCCGACCTGATGCCGGGCGATGTCCTAGGATCGGAGGTGCTGGAAGAATCAGCGGACGGCAAACGCGCCTTCAGATTCATCCCCGGACCGATCTTTTGCCAATTGCTCATGGCGGATGAAATCAACCGCGCCAGCCCGCGAACCCAGTCGGCGCTGTTGCAGGCCATGCAGGAAATGCATGTGACGGTCGCCGGCGAAAGCCACGACCTGCCTTCGCCGTTCCATGTGCTGGCGACGCAGAACCCGATCGAACAGGAAGGCACATATCCGCTGCCGGAAGCGCAGCTCGACCGTTTCCTGTTGCAGATCAATATCGACTATCCCGATCTCGAAGCGGAACGGCGCATGCTGATATCAACGACCGGCGCCGATGTCGCGCGCGTCAAACAGGCGATGACGCGCGACGATCTGGTGCGGGCGCAGGATCTGGTGCGGCGCATGCCTATCGCCGAACGCATCGTAGACGGCATCTTGTCGATCGTCCGCGCCGCACGGCCGACGCCTGAAAGCGCCGCGCATGTCAGGGACTCCATCGGCTGGGGCCCCGGACCGCGCGCTTCGCAGGCGCTTTCGCTGGCGGCGCGCGCGCTGGCGATGATCGAGGGACGCCACGCCCCGTCGATGGAAGACGTTCAGCGCCTGGCGAAGCCGGTGCTTCGCCATCGCATGGCCGTCACCTTCGCGGCGCGCGCCAAAGGCGTGACAGTCGACAAATTCATCGATGACCTCGTCGCCTCGACGTTATCGTAATGGCGACTCGAAACGCCGAGCATCATACCCAAGCGACCGTCACCCGGTCGCAGTCTGAAGAACTCGCCGCGGCGTTTCCGCCCCTGCTCGTTGAAGCCGAGCAGATCGCCCACACCGTCGCCGTCGGTCTGCACGGGCGCCGGCGCGCCGGGCCGGGCGAAATGTTCTGGCAGCACCGCCCCTACATTTTCGGCGATCCGGTCTCATCCATCGACTGGCGACAATCGGCGCGCGCCGCCGACCGGCTATACGTGCGCCAGAACGAATGGGAAGCGGCGGCGGCGGTGTGGATATGGCGCGATCCGTCACAATCGCTTGACTATGCCTCAACGCCGAAACTCGACACCAAACGCCGGCGTGCAGACATGATCGCCATGGCGCTTGCGATCCTTCTTGCGGAAGCCGGCGAGCGTATCGGCCTTGTCGGCGCCCGCGACAGGCCGTTTCACGGCCGCGGCGCGCCAGCACTTTTTTTTGACGCGCTGACAAATGAAAACGCCGGCGACGCCTCAGCGCCGCCGCATGTGTCGGTCAACGCCCATTCGCGTATTGTCTATCTCAGCGACTTTTTCACCGATCCCGGCGAGGTCCGCCGCGCCGCCCAGCACTGCGCTAATCTTGGCGCGCGCGGCGTTATGGTGCAGATCACTGATCCGTATGAGGAAGAATTTCCGTTTCAGGGACGCACGGAATTCGAAGACCTTGAAAGCCGCGACAGGCTTACTTTCGGCGACGCGGCGTCTTTACGCAGCGATTATGCCGACGAATTCGCCGCCCATCGCGCCGCGCTGGTCGATATCTGTACGAAACTCGACTGGACGTTTATCGCCCATCGCACGGACCATGGGCCCACGTCAGCGATGCTCGCCCTGTTCAGCGCCCTGTCGGGATATGAGGAGCGGTGCTGGTGAGCGGCACAATCATCTGGCGTAGGCGCGTATGAGCGCTTTGTCATTCGCAAATCCCCTCATGCTCGCGGCGCTTGCGGCATTGCCGGTGATCTGGCTGTTATTGCGGGCAACGCCGCCATCGCCGAGCAAGGTGAGATTTCCCGCGTTCATCCTGTTGAGGCGTCTCGCCCGCACCGAGGAAACGCCGGACAAGACGCCTTGGTGGCTGCTGGCGTTGCGCCTGCTGATCGCCGGGCTGGTGATCGCCGGGCTGGCCGGCCCGGCGCTGAACGCCCCGCCGCCGACAACCGCGACCGGCACCGTCATTATTGTCGTGGACAATAGCTGGGCGGCGGCCGCAAACTGGGACAAGCGGCGAACCGCAATTTCAAACATCGCAAATGACATCGCCCGAACCGACGCAAACGCCTATCTGATCGCGACAGCCGGCGGCGGCGAACAACTGGCGCCGATGTCCGGGGAGGATCTCAATCGCGCGGCGGAAAAACTCGCGCCGCAACCCATCCTGCCCGATCTGGAGGCCACGCGCACGCTTATGGCGGATCTGGAGGGCGTTGTTACCCAGGCGCAGGTAAAGTGGCTGAGCGACGGGTTACGACACGACGGCGCGGACGCCTTCAGGAAATTCCTGAGCAGCCTCGGCAAACTTGATATCTATGCTGATGATCATGCCGGCGGGCCGGTATTATACCCGCCGCAAGCCGACGGCCTTTACCGCGTGCAGCAAATCGACGGCGGCGACTGGTCCGGCGATCTTGTCGCCTTCGCCCGCGACGACCGCGAATTGTCACGCAGCGAAGTCCAGCTTACGGCGGGGCAGCAATACGCGCTCGTCGATGTCGACTTGCCGCTGGCGCTGCAAAACCGCCTCAGCCGGGCGCGCCTTGAAGGCGTCGCCTCGGCCGGCGCCGTGCAGCTTCTCGACGCGCGCAATCATCGGGCGCTCGTCGGGTTCATGAACGCGGCGAAAACCGGCGGCGATCCCTTATTGTCAGGCGCTTATTACGTGCGCAGGGCGCTAGAACCCTTTGCCGAGTTCACCAATGGCTCAATTGCAGAGCTGACAGCGTCAGACGCCTCGGTGATCGTGCTTGACGATATCGGCGTGCTGCGGGCGGAAGACGCCGACTTGCTGCGCGCATGGATCGAAAAAGGCGGCGTGGTCATCAGGTTCGCCGGCGCCAATGTCGCGGAAGCGGCCGAGCAATCCTCGCCACCCTTGTTGCCGGTGCGCCTGCGCGGCGGCGGCCGGGCGTTTGGCGGCGCGCTGACATGGGAGACCCCGCAACCGCTTGGCGGGTTCGCAAGCGCCAGCCCGTTCGCCGACCTTGTCGCGCCGTCTGATGTCTTCGTCCGCCGCCAGGTGCTTGCCGAACCAGGGGGCGAGACGACGCAGAAAACCTGGGCGAGCCTTGCAGACGGCACGCCGCTGGTAACCGGCGAACGCCTTGGCGACGGCGCGCTGGTCTTGTTCCACGTCACCGCAACGCCTGAATGGTCGGACCTGCCGCTATCGGGGGTGTTCATCGACATGCTTCGAAAAGCGGCGACGCTTTCCGCGCTGGGGCCCGAGGCCGCCGGCGAGGATGCGCAATTGCGCCTGCCGGCGATCAAACTGCTCGACGGATTTGGGATGCTGCATACGCCGCCGTCTGATGCGCCGGGCCTTTCATTGCGCGAGGCCGCGCTTGGACCGGCGGCGAGCCGCCTGCCAGGTTTATACGGCGCCCCCGAAGCGCCGATTGCGCTGAACGCGGTCAATATCGACGACAGGTTCGAGGCGCTTTCATTCGCCGATGCGCCGATGCTCGCCTATACCGGGCGCCAGGCGGTCAATCTGGCGCCGCCATTGTTCCTGATTGCGTTGCTGGCGTTCTTCGCCGACGCGATCGCCGCGCTGGTACTTTCCGGCCGCATGCGCTTCGCCGCCGCTCTGCTGGCGGTGATCTGCATCGCGCCGAATGCGCCGGCGCGCGCCCAGCCGCTCGACACGCCGATCGATGAAATATCGGTCGAGGCCGCGCTGGCGACGCATCTTGCCTATGTGCGCACCGGCGATCCGGCGATTGACCGGATTTCGCAGGACGGTCTTGCCGCGCTCAGCCGCGAATTGACGCGCCGGACCGCGGTCGAACCGGAGGCCCCCATCGGCGTCGATCCGGAAACGGACGATTTGTCGGTGTTCCAGTTTCTGTACTGGCCGCTCGTGGCCGGCGCGACGGCGCCGTCGCCGGGCGCACTGGCGAATATCGAAAATTATATGCGCTTCGGCGGACTCGTCGTGTTCGACACCCGCGACGACGAGCGCGCCGTGCCAGGCGTCGTCACCCCTGAGCGGCAGGCGTTGCAGGCGATTTTGCAGAACGTCGATATGCCGCCGTTGGCGCCGACGCCGGGCGATCATGTTTTGATGCGCTCGTTTTACCTACTGAGCGATCTCACCGGGCGAATGTCGATCAATCCCGTCTGGGTGCAGGCCGGCGACGGGCCCAATGATTCGGTGACGCCGGTAATCATCGGCGGGCGCGACTGGGCCGGCGCGTGGGCCAGCGACGAGTTGGGACGCCCAATCCTGCCAATGGCGCAGGGCGGCGAGCGCGCCCGCGAATACGCGATCAGGGCCGGCGTCAACATGGTGATGGTCGCGCTCACCGGCAATTACAAATCGGATCAGGTCCACACGCCGATCCTGCTTGAGAGGCTGGGTCATGAATAGCGCGCTGACATTCGCGCCGCTCGTCCCGGCGTTCGCGCTATTCGCGCTCGGCGCAGTCGCAATCGCCATCGCGCTATTGCTGGCGATACGTTCGCCAAAGACGGCGGCGTTGCGCATCCTTGCGCTGGCGGCGTTCATCGCAATGCTCGCCAATCCGCAAATGCGGGTGAGCGAGCGCGAACCTTTGGATGATCTGGTCATTGTACTGACCGACGAAAGCGGCAGCCAGAGCGTCGACGACAGGCGGGCCGTCACCGCTGACGCCGCGCAAGCCGTCGCCGCACGCCTCGCCGGCCAGGACCGGATCGAAGTCATCCAGACGCCTATCCCCGGCGAAGATGAAACCCGTATCGGCGAAGCGGTGCAAAGCGCACTGGGCGATAATCCGCGCGCCCGTATCGCCGGCGTTCTGGTTGTGACCGATGGACAAAATTCCGGTCCCCTGCCCTCCATGCAGGCGCCGGACGCGCCGCCAGTGCATTTTCTCAATACCGGGCGGACGTCGGAACGGGACCGAAAAATCACTTTGATCAATGCGCCGCGATATGGCGTTGTGAACGAAGGCGTGAGCGTCGGGTTTCGCATCGACGACTTTGGCCCCGATGAAACGCCGCTGACGATTGAGCGCGGCGCGGTCGTCGTCCTGCGCATCGACGGCGAGGAAGTGTTGCGCGAGAACGTGCCGATCGGCATGGACGTTTCGTTCACCGCGCCGCTAAACCGGCCGGGCAAAATGATTATCGAGCTGGAGGCGTCTGCGCTCGACGGCGAACTGAGCACGCGGAACAACATTGCCGTGTTGCCTATCTCTGCGATCCGCGACCGGTTGCGCGTCTTGCTGATTTCGGGTGAACCCCATTCCGGCGAACGCGCCTGGCGCAATCTGTTGAAATCAGACCCGGCGATTGACCTCGTTCATTTCACCATCTTGCGGCCGATCGAAAAGGCCGCCAGCGACAGCGCGCTGGAACGCGAACTCGCGCTCATAGAATTTCCGCAGGACGAATTGTTTATCGAAAAGCTCAACGAATTCGACCTCGTCATTTTCGACCGCTACACCTATCGCGGCGTTTTGAACGCCTATCATTTCGACAATATCGCCCGTTATGTCGAAAACGGCGGCGCCGTCCTCGTTGCATCGGGGCCGGAATTCAGCGGCTATCTCAGCCTTGCGGCGCGGCGGAATTTTTCATTCATCCTGCCGGCTTCGCCCGCGGGCGAGGCCGAACAGACGGCGTTTCGGCCCAAACTCAGCAAGGACGGCGCGCGCCATCCGGTCACGCGCGACCTGCCCGAGCAGGATTACTGGGGCAGATGGCTGCGGATCATGCCGGTGGCGCAACATGCCGGCCGCACCCTGATGACCGGGCCGAACGACACGCCCCTGCTCATCCTCAACCGCGTCGGCGCCGGTCGGGTCGGCATGATCCAGTCGGATCACTTCTGGCTATGGGCGCGTGGTTTCGACGGCGGCGGTCCGCATGCGGAACTGCTGAGACGCGTGTCGCATTGGCTGATGAAGGAGCCCGACCTTGAGGAGGAACAATTATCGCTGAAGGATGTCGGCGGCGATCTCGTGATCGAACGCCGCTCCATAGAAGACGACGTCGCACCGGTCACGCTCACCCTGCCGGAGGGGACGACAAGAGATATCTCGCTGACGGCGAAAGAGCCCGGCGTATATGTCGGCTCGATCCGGGACGCCGAACGCGGTCTATACCGCGCCCGCTCCGGCGAGTTGTTCGCGATTGGCGAAGTCGGCCTTTCAACAACACGGGAATTTGAGAACCTCGTTTCCGACATGCGTAAAGTTGCGCCGCTCGCCGAGGCGACCGGCGGCGGCGTGTTCCCGGTTCGCGGCGCTGGCGGCGGGATCGACATTCCCGACTTTCGCCGCATCGACCAGCGGGCGGTGAAGCGGTCCGGCGAAAACTGGGCCGGCCTTCTCGAACGCAACGCCTTTCAGGTGATCTCGGTGCGCGAAACGCCGGCGGCCTCGCCGCTCATCTGGCTGGCGATCATCGGCCTGTCGCTGCTGGGGGCGTGGCTGGCCGAGGGCGGCCGGCTCAATCGGCGCGGTCTTAAACAGGGCTGAGAAAATTGTCGCCAAGGTTTAACGGGACCTCAATTACCCACCGTTAACCTCCGCCAGACACCGCCCGCAAGAGGCGGTCTGCAGGAGTATGGGTAATGGCGTTCAACTCGGACAAAGGGGCTGGCGGGGGCGAAAAGAAGACCAAGCGCAGCCCGCTGGCGGGACTTTTTGGCCTTGGCGGGCAGAGCCAGCAAGACGACGAAGCACTGCCGGAAATGGATGTCGCCGCAGGGCTGGACCGGGCGTTGCGGTTAACCACGCCGGGCGCGGCCGCGACCAAATCAACGTCAGGCGAACCGTCCTGTGCGGACAATATTCGCGAGGCGCTCTCATCCATTGAGAACGCCTTGTACTCGATAGATAAAATTCGCGATATTATCGAACAGGCCTATGAAGTTGCGCTCTCCGCGCAGGATGTCGAAGACGTCGGCGGGCGGGCGCTGCTGGCGGAAAGCTATGACGAATTGCGGCTTTCTGTTAACGCCGCCGTCGACGCGATCGACGAAAAAGCCGCGATGCTGATCGGCAAGAATTTGCGACAGATCGACGTCAAGCTCGGCGGTAAGGCCCACTATTCAATTTCGCCGGTTCGCCTGGACATATCGCAAAAGGGCCTCGACCTGAATCCGCCCCGCGACGCCTTCGCGACCTTCGATGAGATCAACGACATTCTCGACGAACTTGATACCGCGCTGAAAAAAGCCGACCGCGCAGCGTCGGGCTATTGCCGGGACGCACAATACCTCATCGCCAGATTGCAGACCGCGGAAGCCGCTTAGAGCCGATTGTATCTGACGGAATTCAGCAATCGGCCCGCAATTTTTGATGGAGCCTGTTGCGAACCGGGAAACCGGTGAACCACTTTTCCTGCAACAGACTCTAGAGTATCCGTTTTATCCGGGCGGTGAGCATGCTCCATGCTTTCGTTGCGTCGCGTATTTGATCCGAAGTTGATGGACGGGAACCATGTACGGTTCCCGCTTTTCGCAATGCGCTCTAATCAATCCCGATGATCTTGTGCGTCTGAAGGCTCAGGCGCCATTGCGGATGCGTCAGGCAATAATCGATTGCCGCGCGCGTGTTCGCCTCGCGATCCGGGCCGTCCATCGGTTGCAGGAAGAAATGGCGGAACTTCAGATTTTCAAACCGCGCTGGCGGGGCGTCGGCCTGCGGAAAAACCAGTTTCAATTCATCGCCGCGAACAATCGCCAGCGCTTCGCGGGCTTTCGGGCTGACGCAGATCCAGTCGATCCCTTGCGGCGCAGCAAGAACGCCATTGGTCTCTATCGCGATTTCAAAACCGCATGCGTGCAGCGCCGCCGTCAGGTCCTCGTCAAGCTGAAGCAAAGGTTCGCCGCCGGTGCACACCACCAGCGGCGCACCGCCTTCCGCCTTCGGCCATTTTGATTTTACGTGCGAAGCAAGTTCGTGCGGCGAGCGGAATTTACCGCCGCCCGGCCCGTCGACGCCGACGAAATCGGTATCGCAAAACCTGCACGCGGCGCCGGCGCGGTCCTCCTCCCTGCCCGACCAGAGGTTACAGCCGGCAAAGCGCAAAAAAACCGCAGCGCGCCCGGTCTGCGCCCCCTCTCCCTGGAGGGTGAAAAAACATTCCTTTACGGAATAAATACTCACGCCGTCGCAAGGCTGCACGATGTCGCGGCGACATAGGCATTCCAGCCCCTGGCGCGCAATTCGCACGCAGGACATTCGCCGCAACCATAGCCCCAGTCATGGCGCGTCGACCGCGCGCCAAGGTAACAGGTATGAGAGTGCTCATTGATGATTTCGACGAGCCTGTCCCCGCCGAGTTCTTTAGCGATCTGCCAACTCTGCGCCTTTGACGAATGCATCAAGGGCGTGCGTAACGCCAGACCGGTCTCCATGCCGAGATTGATGGCGTCCATCTGCACGTTCAAAGTCGCCGCACGGCAATCGGGATAGCCGGAATAATCGGTTTCGCACATGCCGCCAACCAGTTCGCCGATATGCCGGCGATAGGCGAGCGCGCCGGCCATCACCAGGAACACAAGGTTGCGGCCAGGCACAAAGGTTGACGGCAGGCCGTTCTCTTCGATTCGAATGGCCGCATCGCGCGTCAGCGCCGTCTCGCTGATCGTCCCCAAACCGCCGAGGTCGACAAGGTGATCATCGCCCAATCTGTCCGCCCAGACAGGAAACGCGGCAGAATACTCCCGCCGCAGCGCCGTCCGCGCGTCGAGTTCGACGGCGTGGCGTTGCCCGTAATCGAAGCCGACTGTTTCAACGCGTTCATATCGCGCCAGCGCCCAGGCGAGAATGATCGCGGAATCCTGACCGCCTGAAAACAGCACCAATGCGTGTTTAGGATTCAATGCCTGTAAAACCACGATTGTAAGACCACATTTGTTCGACCACGGGATTTTGCTACGTTTTTGAACGGGCGGCGTGCACCGCCGTAACGCCACTATAGCGTGTAAGGAGCCGTGAGAAAATGAGTGAGTTCGTAATACTTTATGTCACCGCACCCGACACGCCGACAGCCAACACCCTGGCCCGTGCGCTGATCGACGATCACGCGGCCGCCTGTGTTAATGTGTTGCCGGGCGTAACCTCTCATTTTGCCTGGGACGGCGCGACGCAGTGCGCCGAGGAAACCGTCATGTTCGTGAAAACCACGGTAAAAACGGCGAGCCGGGCCCGCCAACTGATCGCCGAACTGCACCCCTATGACACGCCGGCGATTATCGCCCTGCCCATCGACCGCAACCGGTCTTCAGGCGCTTATCTCGACTGGATTTCTCTTCAAACGCCGTAAATCGCAAGTTTTTGTTAAGAATATGCGCGTATAGGTTGCATTGTTGTGACGGCGCAATTGCCCTCCAGCCAGCCCGGGTCCTGCTTCCCCTCACCAGCCAGCACCGGGAGCGGCGTTACAACCAACAGGACCGCCCCCAAAGGTCCCCTACGCATCGGGGGCGGTGCAATAGACATCCGCAGGTCCTGCGCCACGCGCCGGGACCTGCGGATCGTCTCGTTGGGCGGCGGAAAGCACCCACCGGGCGACATCGCGCCAGACCGTTTCCGCCTGCAGGTCGCGGAACAACAGATGCCAGCCGTCGGGATAAGCCACGACCGTCACCTCGCCGCATAGCCTTTTCGCGGCGTCCGCCATGGCGCTCACCGGGATGATCTCGTCATTTTCTCCGTAGAGAAACAATATTTTTCCGCCGGCGTGAGCGCTCGCACGCCAGGCCTCGCCCATGATCCTGACGACGCCAAGAATCGCGTCCATCCGGGTAGCCTTGATGACCAGCGGGTCGGTGAACATCGCGCGCAGGATTTCGATATTATCAGTAGACCGTCTTTCGGTTCGCTCGCCAGTGAGCGTTTTACCGGGTGTGAAGCTTGCGGCAATGTTAAGCGTCATGCGATACGGAAGCGGCATTTTCTCGCCGCCCCAAATGCCCGGCGCGGCAAGCACCACGCCGTCAACGTCGAGAACGCCTTTCGCCATCGCGGCCATGACGACGCCGGCGCCCATTGAATGACCAACGAGGATGACCGGCGTATCAGGCGATATGTCATGCACCGCCGCGATGGTTTCGTTCAAATCCCGGATCAAAGTCGGCGCGCCCGGCCAGCGACCGAACTGGTCGGACTCGCCGAAACCGCGCTGGTCATAGGCGTAAGTGGTAATGTCGTTCGAGGCCCAGTACGCCGCCGCCTGTGCGAACGCGTTGGAATAATCGTTCATGCCATGAACGGCGATGATGATCGCCCGCTCATGCGGCGCCGGCGTTATCCGCAGGCCAAGCGACGCGCCGTCGCTGGTGATAATCCGGTTTTCAACTACTCTGGCCGGCGCGGCGGCGGCCGGCGCATCAGGAAACGAAACGCAGGCGACACAAAACAGCGCCGCAATGAACAAAGCCGCTATCCCGCATCCGGTCTTTTGGCGCGCCATCGTCAATCGCCCGCGCTCTCGCGACCGGTTAACCGCGCCTCGACCCGTTCTATCATGTCAAAAAAAGTGGCGCGCTCATCCTCGCTGAGACAGGAAAGCGCGCCAGCTTCATATTCCCGCGCGACATCCGCGATGCGGGCGAAAATTCGCTTGCCGGCGTCAGACAGGCGAAGATGGAAAACACGCCGGTCAGCCCCAGGCGCGCGACACAAAAGGCCCCTGGCTTCGAGCGAGGCCACAGCGCGGCTCACCGCCATCTTGTCCATCGGCGTGCGGGCGACGACATCGCGCGCCGCCATCTTGTGTTCCTGGCTCACCACCGCCAGCACGCGCCATTCGGAGATCGTCAACCCCTCATTGGCGTAGGCGGCGCCCAACTGCTCGCTCATCAATCGGGCCAGCACGTTAATGCGGTACGGCGCAAACGCCGACAGGTTCAATTTGACTTCAGCCGACATTTCGCCCGTAAGTTCAGCCCGAAAGATTCGTTTGCGCGCGTCACGCAGGGGCGAACTTTACTACGGCCAGGACGGCCTCTGCAAACCCGGTTACTTGCCAGCGCGGTTGGCGGCGGTGACGAGCGAGCGCGAGACCACGTCAATTGAGATTTCCGGGATGAAACGCTCCTGAATGGCGGCGGTAAGTTCAGTCATTCGCCAGTCGAGCATGACCGTCCCCTTGTCGAGAACCCGGTTAATGACCTCATTATATTTAAAGCGCCCCTGAAAATCCTCATGCTGCTCGAGAACCCGAAGACAGTTGGCATAGTCTGTCAGCGGCCGCCCATCGCGCCAGCGCAAATTCTTGCGCGCCCACGCCTCATCGGCGCAAACCTCGCGCGGTGCGCCCGCGCCTTGATTTTGCGCGCGGCGATTATCAAGCTCCGCCAGTTCGTGTTGCGCAGCGTCAATCGTCTTTTCAGTAAGCATTTTTGGGCCTCAACCTTGCCGTCGCCGCATTGTGCAATGGCGGCATTGGATAAACCTGAAAAAATACGCCATAAATTTTCGTCAAATTTTAGAGGATGACCATGAGCCTTCGATTGTTTGGATATTGGCGGTCAAGCGCCACATACCGGGTGCGCATCGCGTTGGAGCTGAAACAACTCGCCTATGACTATGAACCGGTGAACCTGCTCAAGGGCGAGCAACTTTCCGGGGAGTATCTGAAGCGAAATCCTCAGGGGCTGGTGCCAACCCTCGCCACTGAAGAAGGCGAGACGATTACCCAGTCCCAGGCAATCATCGAATATCTTGAAGAGCGGTACCCTGAACATCGCGTCCTTCCCGCCGACGCCGCAGAACGCGCGAAAGCGCGCGCCATCGCATCCATCATCGCCTGCGAGGCGCAGCCTTTTATGAATTTACGCATGCAGAAATATCTCAAGGAGGAACTGCAACTCGATGAAGCGCAGGTTCTCGACTGGCTCAATAAATGGCCGGGCGGCGCAATGGCGAGCGTTGAAGAGCTCATCGACGGCGAGACCTTTTGTGTGGGCGAGCGCCCGACGCTTGCTGACATTTTTCTGATTCCGCAAACCTTTGGCGCGCAGAGGTTTGGCGTTGACATATCAGCGATGCCGCGAATCATGCGGGTATACGAACACTGCAACACGCTGGATGCGTTCATTCGCGCACATCCGCAAAACCAACCGGACGCGGCCTGACTATGAAACCGATCATTTTCGCCATCGGCGACAAGGCGCCGAAAATCCATGAATCGGCGTTCATCGCGCCAGGCGCCGTGGTCTGCGGCGATGTCGAAATCCACGAAAATGCGTCAATCTGGTATGGTTGCGTACTGCGCGGCGATTCAAACGCAATCGTTGTCGGCGAGAATTCCAACGTTCAGGACGGCACGATCATACATGCCGACAGCGCCGATATGGGCGGCGTGCCGACAGTCATCGGACGCGATGTCCTGATCGGGCACAAATGCATGTTGCACGGCGCAACCATTCATGACGGCGGTTTTGTCGGCATGTGCGCGACCGTGCTCGACAGGGCGGTTATTGAAACAGGCGGCTTTCTTGCCGCAGGCGCATTTCTGGCGCCGAAGAAAGTCGTGCCCGCCGGCGAAATGTGGGCGGGCATGCCCGCAAAAAAATTTCGTGACCTTCGCCCCGGCGAAGACAAGGCGGCGCTCATGGGCGCTGCACATTATGTCGAGGAGGCGCGCATTCACCGCAACGCGATTATCCAGACGAAAAGATAATTATCAAAAACATAATCGTCAGACTGCGCACAAACACAAACTCATAACAACAATACCCGCAGCTCGCGCAAGTTAACCAAAATTGCGCCGAAAGATGCGGAACCGGGAGTGACAAAATGACAACGGCGCAACCTGCTGACGCGGCGTCTAGACGAAAGCGCGAAAACCTCGTTATTGGCGCATCGTCCCTCGGCACGATGTTCGAGTGGTACGACTTCTTCCTCTACGGCGCGCTCGCCACTTACATTGCGCGTCATTTCTTCTCCGGCGTGAACGAAACGACGGGGTTTATTTTCGCCCTCGCCGCCTTCGCCGCCGGTTTCATCGTTCGGCCGCTCGGCGCGCTGGTGTTCGGCCGTATCGGCGATGTTGTCGGCCGGAAGAATACGTTCCTGGTGACCATGGGCGTCATGGGCCTGTCGACATTCGTGGTCGGTCTTTTACCTGGCGACGACACAATCGGTGTCGCAGCGCCGGTTATTCTGGTTGGCCTTCGATTGCTGCAGGGACTGGCGATTGGCGGCGAGTATGGCGGCGCCGCAATCTATGTCGCCGAGCACGCGCCAACGCAAAAGCGCGGATTTCAGACAAGCTGGATCCAGACAACTGCAGCCTTCGGATTGCTGTTGTCGCTTGGCGTCATCATGACCGCACGAAGTATGATGACGCCGGAAGCGTTCGCCGAATGGGGTTGGCGCATTCCGTTCCTGCTTTCAATCGTATTGCTTGCGGTTTCGATGTGGATTCGCATCAAGCTCAACGAAAGCCCTGTCTTCCAGCAGATGAAAGACGAAGGCGAGATATCTAAGGCGCCATTCCGCGAATCCTTCGCCGAATGGAAGAACCTGAAACTCGTTTTGATTGCGCTGTTCGGCAGCGTCGCCGGCCAGGCGGTGACGTTCTACACCGGCACATTTTACGCCCTGTATTTTCTTGAACGCGTGCTGAAGGTCGATGGCCTGACCACCAACCTCTTAATGTCCGTCGCATTGGTGCTGGGCGCGCCGATGTATGTATTTTTTGGATGGCTGAGCGACAAAATCGGCCGTAAACCCATCATTATGGGCGGGCTGGCCGCTGGCGCGCTGTTTTATTTTCCGCTGTTCAATGCGCTGACGGCGGCAGCCAATCCGGCGCTGGCCGCGGCGCAAAAATCTGCGCCGGTGATCGTTTATGCCGACAAGAGCGAATGCTCTTTTCAGTTCGACCCGATTGGCCGCGCAAGCTTTGATAGCAAGCCGTGCGATCTCGCCAAGTCGACGCTCGCGCGCGCCGGCGTCAGCTACAAAACGCTCGCGCGCGACGCGCAGAACGTGGTCAAGGTGCAAATCGGCGATACCGTCATCGTGGCGCCGGAGCCGGCCGGTCTTTCCGGCGACGCGCACGATGCGGCGATTACCGGGTTCCGCACGAGCGTTGGCGACGCGTTGCAAAGCGTCGGTTATCCCGACAGCGCCGCACCGGAAGAAATCAACAGACCCATGGTCGTCGTGATCCTGTTTTTGCTGATGCTCGTCACCACCTCATGCTATGGCCCGCTGGCGGCGACACTCGTTGAGTTGTTCCCGGCGCGCATCCGCTATACCTCGATGTCGCTTCCCTATCATATCGGCAATGGCTGGTTTGGCGGGCTCATGCCAACCACGGCGTTCGCGATCATCGCCGCGACGGGAAGCATCTACGCCGGCCTTTGGTATCCGGTGCTTATCGCCGCCGCGACATTCGTCGTCGGCATGTTGTTCCTGCCCGAAACGCGCGGCGCCAAGGTCGAACACAAATAAGTGCGATCGACAGAACTCACCAGCGATTGATGCGCGGCCACACCGCCTGTATGTCGCGCCCTCCATTGACGACATGATAGCGATCGAATTGCGCCGTGGTTGCGCAGGCATGGTTCGGCAACACCCTGACAGGATCGCCGATACCAAATCGCGAAAAATCGATGCGGCCGCCGTCGCGTTTCGCGACAACCCCATGCTCCTGATTGGCGGAAATGACGATCAGATCATCAATCGGCGTTCCGTCAATGTCGCAGACGACGCCATAGCCCTGATCTACGCGATGACCGGCGGTGCTTCGATCACTGGATAACGCCATCCATCCGGCGTCGATCAGCAGCCAGTTCCGCTCGCATTGATGACCGATCACCGTGGAGAGAACGCTGGCGGCGATATCGTCGAGGGCGCAAACGCCCAGCCCGGCCATCGTCAGATCATTTAACAGATAAACGCCCGCCCTCACCTCGCTCACGCCGTCAAAAGAGTCGCCGAACACCGCCGTCGGCGTTGAACCAACACTGACGATATCGCAGGTGATCCCGGCCTGTCTCAACATATCAGCCGTGTCGACGACCGCCCGGCGTTCCGCCTCGGCGACCTGTCGAATGGCGTCGACATCGCCGCATTGATAGGATGCGCCGGCATGGGTCATCACGCCGGCGAAAGCGCCGCCGTCCGCCGTGGAGAGGAAGCGTGCAATCTCCAGCACAGAATTGCTTGCCGGCTTCACCCCCGCCCGATGATCGTCGGAATCGATTTCGATAACGACGGACGCCGTCCGGCCTCGCGCCGCTGCCGCGCTGGAGATCGCTTTCGCCGCGTCAAAGCTGTCAATCGTCATTTTCAGATCGGCGCCGGCCGCGATCAGCGCAAATGCGCGGTCCAGTTTTACCGGCGCCATACCGACAGCATAAAGAATATCGGTGACGCCATTGGCGTTGGCGTATTCTGCTTCCGCCAGCGTCGACACCGCAACGCCGACGGCGCCCGGCATGGCGCGCATGAACGCCTCAGCCGACTTGACCGTCTTGATATGCGGCCGAAGCCGGACGCCGTGCGCGTCCATCCGCTGTTTCATCAAGGCAATGTTGCGGTCGAGCTTGCCTTCATCAAGCAACAGCGCCGGCGTTTCCAGTTCGGATAGTCGCGCGGCGCCGGCCATCGCAATCAGACCGCAATCTCGAAGTCCGCCTCGGTCTGCGCCTTGACGTCGTCAAGGGTAACGCCTGGCGCAAGCTCGACGAGCTTCATGCCCTTGCCGCGTTCAATCTCGAAAACGCCGAGATTGGTAATGACCATGTCGACCACTTGCGTACCCGTGAGCGGCAATGAGCACTCGTGCAAAAGCTTGGGGTCGCCGGATTTCGAGGCGTGATCCATGACGACGACAACTTTCTTGACGCCGGCGACAAGGTCCATCGCGCCGCCCATGCCCTTCACCATCTTGCCTGGGATCATCCAGTTCGCGAGATCGCCCTTTTCCGACACCTCCATCGCGCCCAGAACCGAAAGATCGATATGACCGCCACGGATCATGCCGAACGAATCGGCGCTGGAAAAATAAGACGACCCCGGAATTTCCGTGATGGTCTGCTTGCCCGCATTGATCAGATCCGGGTCGATTTCATCCTCATACGGAAATGGCCCCATGCCAAGCATGCCGTTTTCAGACTGTAGCGTTATATCGACGCCCTCGGGAATGTAGTTCGCCACAA
Source organism: Parvularculaceae bacterium (assembly GCA_041398145.1). Classification (GTDB taxonomy): domain Bacteria; phylum Pseudomonadota; class Alphaproteobacteria; order Caulobacterales; family Parvularculaceae; genus Amphiplicatus. The sequence continues at coordinate 31,996 of JAWKVF010000009.1, forward strand.
GAGTCGGAATGCCGATGCCAAGATTGACGTAAAAACCGTCTTTGAGCTCCTGTGCGGCGCGCGCCGCCATCTGATTGCGATCCCAAGGCATTACGCAGTCTCCCTCTGGCGCACGGTGCGCTGTTCAATACGTTTCTCGTGCTCGCCCTTGATAAGACGCTGAATAAAGATGCCCGGCGTGTGCACATGATCCGGTTCGATATCGCCAAGCCCGACAATTTCTTCGACCTCTGCAACGGTCGCCTTGCCGGCCGTCGCCATCATCGGATTAAAGTTGCGCGCGGTTTTACGATAAACGAGATTGCCTTCCTGGTCAGCTTTCCACGCCTTTACAATCGACAAATCGGCGACGAGGCCGGTTTCCATGATGTAGGTTTCGCCGTTGAAGTCTTTATGCTCCTTGCCCTCGGCGATTTTCGTGCCGACGCCGGTTTTCGTGTAGAATGCCGGGATGCCCGCGCCGCCGGCGCGACAGCGTTCAGCCAGCGTGCCTTGCGGGTTGAATTCCAGCTCAAGCTCGCCGGACAGGTATTGACGTTCAAACTCCTTGTTCTCGCCCACATAGGACGAAATCATCTTTTTCACCTGGCGCGTATTGAGGAGCACCCCAAGGCCGAACCCGTCGACGCCGGCATTGTTTGAAATCACCGTCAAATCCTTGACGCCGGACGCCTTGATCGCCGCGATCAGGTTTTCCGGGATGCCGCAGAGCCCGAACCCGCCGGCCATGATCGTCATGCCGTCAAACAAAAGCCCTTTGAGGGCTGTTTCCGCGTTTTGATAGACCTTGTCCATGACACCTCCACCTACGTCGCGTGTCGTTAGAACATTTGCGCGCAAACGTCCATGTGGCCAATGACGTCAGGCAGGCGCTGGCCGGTGCGCGATTTTGTCCAGAATCCGCCCTAGGGCGCGGCGAAAACGCAGCGTTCGACGAACCGTGTCGCAAATGCGGCAGGCAGCCTGCGGGACCCGTTCCCGGGGCCATCCGGCGCACCTATCTCCAATTCACGCTGACACACGGCGCAACAAAAACAACAGGAGAGAAAAATGGCCAAGATGTATTCGGTAACCGCAACGCTTGTTCTGCTGGTCGCAGCGATCATGCCTGCCGCTTATGCTTGTTACGCCCTTGCCTGAGCGAGGCGCTGACGCGCAGCAAACTGACAAAACACGCCGGGCGTCATCAACGCGCCCGGCGTTCATCATCAATCGCCGCCAAACCGGGCCCGCGCGCGGTCAAAATCGGCCTGCGTATCAATACCGGGCGCCGTCGCCGCCACGATGCGCACAGCAATCCGCTCGCCCATTTCAAGAATGCGCAATTGCTCAAGACGTTCGATCCGCTCCAGCCGTGAGGGCTGCGTACCGGCGAACGCCATGAGGCTTTGCGGCGAAAACGCGTAAACGCCGATGTGCAGATGAAATTCACCCGCCCCGTCACGGGGAAAAGGCGCATGCGCGCGGGTGAAATAAAGCCCGTCATAAGTCTGCGGCGCACCGACAAGACGCCTGCCTAAAATCACTTTGACCGCGGCGGGGTCTTGCGGATCAAGCCCCTCGGGGAACGCACAGGCAAGGGTTGAGGCGAACCCGCCGATGTGGCCCTGCGTTTCGATCAAGGCATCGATATTGGCCGGGTCGATCTCAGGCTCGTCGCCCTGAACATTGACGATAACATCGCAGGTTTCTCCGAATTGCGCCGCCGCCTCGGCAATGCGCTCCGATCCCGATTGATGCTCGGGCCGCGTCATCACCGCTTCGCCGCCAAAGCCTTCGACGACATCGCGAATGCGTTCAGAGTCGGTAGCGACAAGCACAAGGTCGGCGCGCGCAGCGCGCATCGCGCGTTCATAGACGTGCTGGATGATCGGCTTGCCGGCGAGTTCGAGCAACAGCTTTCCCGGCAGTCGCGACGACGCCAGCCGCGCCGGGATGATCACCGCCGCCCTCACGCAGGCGCCCGTCGCCGCATCAGACGGAAAAACGCTGACACGGCGAAATAGCCACAAACCGCGCCTGCGATATTTGCGCCTGCGTCAGCCGCCTCCGCTGCGCGAACGCCGCCTATTCCCTGGAACACTTCCAGCATTGCGCCATACCCTGCGAGAACGACCAGTACTGGCCAGTGACGTTCAAACACCCTGATTTCGCCCAGCGCCGCCAGCCCCCCAAGCGCGGCATAGGCAAGAAAATGCGCAACCTTGTCGCCAAGCGCCTCGGACCCGAACAAGGTCTCGGCGATCCACCGCGCGAGGGCGAGCCCGGTTTCGCTTTCTTCGGGATTCGGAGCGAGCGTCTGCCAGCCGACCACAGCCGCCCAGAGGAAAAACGCCGCCTGCCAGAACCGCCGCAAGCTCATGCAGCCGTCCCGCGTGTCAGTTTGGCAAGACGCTCTTCCCAAAGGATCGCGGTTTTTACGATAAAATCGATTTCATCATAGCGCGGGCGCCAATCGAGTGACGCACGGATTGCCGCATTGTCGGCGATCAACTGCGCCGGATCGCCGGGTCGGCGTGGGGCAATTTCATGGGGCATAGGTTTGCCGGTCACCCGTTCGAACGCGTCAATCACTTCCGAGACCGAATAGCCGCGACCGTAACCGACATTGAGAATGTCCGACGCGCCGCCGGCGCGCAAATAGGACAAAGCCGAAAGGTGCGCATCCGCCAGATCGGACACATGGACGTAGTCGCGGATCGCCGTACCGTCCGGTGTCGGATAATCGGCGCCGTAAATTTTAAGCGGCCCCTCGCGGGCGCCGGTGGCGATTTGCGCGGCGACCCGCACCAGATGCGTCGGCTTGCCGATCTGGCCGGCGCGCCCGCCGGGGTCGGCGCCGGCGACGTTGAAATATCGCAGGATCATGAAAGAAAGCCCGTAAGCGCGCGCCGTGTCTTCAAGGATCCGCTCGCTCATCGCCATCGAGGCGCCGTAGGGCGAAATCGAATGGATGGCGGAGCTTTCGTTTACCGGTGACTGCTCGGGCGCGCCGTACACCGACGCCGACGAGGAAAAGATAAACCGCTCAACGCCCGCCGTCACACAGGCCTGCAACAAGGCGATCGTCGCCGCCGTATTGCCGGCGTAATAATCAAGCGGTCGTTCCACGGATTCCGGCACCAAGGTCAGGCCGGCGAAGTGAATGACTTCGGTGACCTTTGCGTCGATCAGCAGCTTTTGTATCAGGGCCCGATCCGCGATGTCGGCGACAACGAATTCGCTGGCGCTCTGCGCCATTTCGCGACGGCCGGCAGACAGATCGTCGACGGCGACCGTCGCTTCTCCGGCCCGCTTCAGCGCGATGAGCATATGTGCGCCGATATAACCGGCGCCGCCTGTTACCAGCACTGTCACCGCGTTCCACCTCGACTGCGAGAATTCGCCATTTGCGCCGCGCCCACGGCAGCCTCCAATTCAGGGAAAGATTAACCCAAGGGTCGGCTATTTTTTCTAATATAGGCCGATTGCGTGCTACGAATGAACAATGATCGGTAAACTTTTCGACAAAAAAAAGGGCGCCTCAATCCCCGAGGGAAAGCGCCTTTACGCCGTTGGCGACGTGCACGGCTGCGCCGACCTGCTTGACCGGCTTTTGGCGTTGATCGACGCCGACGCCGACCGCGCGCCTTATGCGCTGGTGTTCCTGGGCGATTACGTCGACCGCGGCCCCGATTCCCGCGGCGTTCTGAGCCGCCTTGTGGCGCTGGCGGCCGGCGATCGGGAAGCCGTGTTTTTAAAAGGCAATCACGAAGCGGCGATGTACGATTTCCTGCTCGCCCCCGCCGCGAATGAGGAATGGCTGCACTGGGGCGGCGACAAAACGCTCGATAGTTACGGCGTGACAAATTATTGGGATCGCGAACCGGAGGAGACGGCGGCGGATTTTGCAATCGCCCTGCCCGAGGCCCATCTGCAATTCCTGCGGGGCCTGGCGTTAACGCATACCGTTGGCGACTATGTCTTTGTGCACGCCGGCTTTAAGCCGGGCGTCGCTCTTGATGCGCAGTCGGAAAGCGACATGCTTTGGATCAGGGACGAGTTTCACAACGCCCAGACAAACAAGCGCCCGGACAAAACCGTCGTCCACGGCCATCATCCTGTACCCAGACCGCTGGACGCGGGCTGGCGGATTGATGTCGACACCGGCGCGGTTTGGTCGAGCATGCTGACCGCGCTTGTGCTCGAAGGCGCGACGCGGCGGTTTATCTCTACCGGGCGAGGTTAAGCCGTCTTGCGGCTGGCGCGGTCAGAGACGAGGCGCAGTCCGCCGGCGGCCGAAAGGATAGAGCGCAGGCTATCGACGTCAGCAGCGCCATCGGACGAACCAAGTGATTTCCCGTATTCCGCCGCGTAATTGCCTGCATGCACGACGTAAACGCCGGGCGTGACGAAAATCAATTTCATGCCCTGGAGAATGTTTTCGCGCCAGCGTTCAAGCATTTCACGCTTCAGCGCTGCAGGAACAATCAGATATTCCGGTCCGATCAGACGCGATTCCGCTTCCGGGATTACGGTAATATTTCCGGCGAGCCGGCGTGCGGCGAGGTTCTCGCCGTGGCCGATAGCGGCTTCAATGGCGCGCGCGCCCTTGCCGGCCCAGTGCAGCAACATGGTCGCCGCGGCCTCCGAGCCGAGCAGATGCGCCGTTTCGCCGTTATCCGAAATTTCCTTCATCAATTGTTCGAACTGCGCATGGGATTCGCGGGCGCGGCCGTCAAACGCATGATACGGCTGGTCCGACCTTAACGACAGTGCGTTTTCTTCATCCCACAATTGGGCGAGACGTTCATACCACGGATCAAAATCATAGTCTTCCGTGCTGTCATGCGTGATAAACAATCGGATTGACCCGCCGTCCTTGTCGGTCAGCGCGCCTCTGAAAATCTTGAGTTCGCAATCACGCACCAGCCGCTCAAGAACGCCTAGCGAATAAACCGCTGAGACACCGCCGGCCATAGCGTCCGCCGCCGTACGCGTGAGCACCAGCGGTGCGTAAAGCGTTTCGATCGCCAGCACGCCGTCTCGCGGCAATAATGACTTTATCCGCGCAAAAAACGCACGCGGCTCGTCAATCTCTTCCAGCACCGAGGCTGCGGTGACGAGATCGAATTTCTTGCCGGCAAACGCACGATCAAGATCGGCCGATGGAAAAGCCGCCTTCGCACTCCACGCCCATGAGCCGATCTGATCAACGTCATCCAGCGTATCGACGCCATAACGATCGACCCAGCGCGGATAGAATGACAGCAAAGTGCCGTCAGAACAGCCGATATCAAGGGCCGCGCAATCGCGCCCCGAGATCAATTCAAGCCCCTCCGTCGCCAGCGCGCGCAAGCCGGAACGAACCGAGCGGTAAACGCCTGACGGTGCAACACGGCGCGGCGCCTCGCCTTCTTTGACATGTGCATTCTGCAGGAGACCACAGGCATGCGCATCCTTGGTGGGGTCGCAGAACACATATTCCGCATCCGCCTCGCGTCCGCGACCAAGCACGCCCTTGCGATTTTCGCCAGCCGCACTTTCGATTTTGAACGCCGGGCTCAGCGCCGAAGAACCGCATGCGCGACAATGGGAGATTTTTTTCACGATGACCCTACCTGCGGTGACGCCTTGAGTGTTCAGGCAAAGTAGACAGGTCAGGGTAAATTGAGCGTAAAAGTTTAACTCGATTGATGCATTTACGCGCTGTCAATCGTGGTTAACAGAGTCTTTATAAATGCACCGAAAGTCATGTGCGCGCGACGCCAGTCATAAGTCCTTACACGAATTTATTAACTATAGGCGCTCCATTACGAAGAAGACATTCGCGAAATCAGCTTGCGAAGAAAATCCGTTGCATCGACAATCTGTGCAACGCTGACATATTCATTTGGCTGGTGCGCCTGATCAATCGAGCCAGGCCCGCAGATGACTGTCGAAAACCCCGCCTCCTGGAACTGACCGGCCTCCGCCGCGTATGAAACCACATCCGTTGAATTCAATCCCGTTATCGCCATGGCGAGGTCTGCGGCGGGATTGTCGTGGGCGGGCGCGAGCGGCGGCGCATTGGTGAGTTGCGTCGTCTCAACCCGGCAAGCCGCCGCTTTCGTGCGCATTTCCGCCTGCACGCCGATGGCGTAGGCGTTAAATTCCTCAAGCACGTCCGCCGCAACATCGCCGGGGACAGCGCGACAGTCCCATTCAAAATAACACTCGCCGGCCATGATGTTCAGTTGCGTTCCGCCATGCACGACGTTCACTGTCATCGTCGTATAGGGCGGCGAGAACGGACTTTCCGGGTCCGCCGCGCGCCGTCGCGCCTGGCGCATATCAGCGAGCTTGGCGATAAGTTTCGCCGCCGCTTCAACCGCCGACACGCCGCGATCGGTCTGGCTTGAATGCGTGGTGAAGCCGGTCACCGTCGTCCGAAATGAAGCGATGCCTTTGTGTCCGTCAATAACTTTCATCATCGTCGGCTCACCGACAATCACGGCGGACGGCGCCGGCAATCGGTCGCGAATTTCTTCGATCATGTGCGGCGCGCCAAGGCACCCGACTTCTTCGTCGTAAGACAATGCAAAAATAATCGGCCGGGCAAGGTTCGCCTTGACCATTTCCGGCACAAGCGAAAGGCCAATGGCGCTGAACGCCTTCATGTCGCATGTGCCGCGGCCGTACAGGCGCCCTTCGCGTTCAACAATGTTCCACGGGTCGCTAGACCAGTCCTGCCCGTCGACCGGCACCACATCAGTATGGCCGGAAAGAATGACCCCGCCCTCAACCATGGGCCCGACGACGGCGTATAGGTTGGCCTTGTCGCCGTCTGAATTATAGACGCGATGGGTCTCAGCGCCATGTTCTTTCAGATAAGCCTCGACGTCGTCGATCAGGCCGAGATTGGATTTCGACGACGTAGTGTCATGCGCCACAAGGCGCGCAAGCCATTCAATCTGGGACGTGACGTCGGTCATGGGCATCCTGCGGAGTGAGTTTGCTGGGGCTATAGCAGATTGCATCTGGTGCGATTCAGCAATCGGCTCCTAATTTTTACTTGGGCCTGTTGCGAACCGGTAAACCGGTGAACCACTTTACCTGCAACAGACTCTAACGGGCTGGCAATACCAGCCCGGAGAGTACTCGTCCAATCAGGACGCTTCGCGCGCCAGGAAAAACGGCTCCAGCCCTGATAGGCGAAGGCCGTCGGCCGCCGGCGTGATCGAGCGCGGCCCAATACCCTTCACCGCCCTCGCAAACGCGGCGATGTGATCAGGCGTCGTGCCGCAACAGCCGCCCACAAGATTGATGAGGCCGCTTTTCGCCCATTCCTGGATATGACCGGTCATCGACGCCGGCGTTTCGTCGTAACCGCCAAACGCATTCGGCAGGCCGGCATTGGGATAAGCCGACACAAAGCAATCCGCGACGCGGGAAAGCTCGGCGACGTAAGGGCGCATCAAGTCCGGCCCCAGAGCGCAGTTGACGCCGACGCTTAGCGGCCGGGCATGACGGACAGAATGCCAGAACGCAGTCGCGGTCTGGCCGGACAAAGTCCGCCCGGACTGATCGGTGATCGTCACTGACAACATGATCGGAATTTCAAAACCGATCTCGTCGAAAAGATCCTGCACGCCGGCGATCGCGGCTTTGGCGTTCAGCGTATCGAAAATCGTCTCTATCAGGATCGTATCCGCGCCGCCGTCGATCAGACCGCGGGCTGCATCCTGATAGGCGGCGTATAACGTATCGAAGTCGACATTCCTTTTGCCGGGATCGTTGACATCAGGCGAAATTGACGCGGTTCGGTTCGTCGGTCCGATAGCGCCGGCGACCCAGCGCGGACGGTTGGGCGAGGCAGCTTCATCGGCTGCTGCGCGCGCAAGTTTCGCCCCTTCGACATTGAGTTCATACGCCAGCGCTTCCATCCCGTAATCTGACTGTGCGATGGTCGTCGCCGAGAATGTATTGGTTTCAATAACATCAGCCCCCGCGCGCAGATAGGCGCGGTGCATCTCGGTCACAATGTCAGGACGCGACAGGATCAGAAGATCGTTATTGCCGCGAACATCGCGGGACCAGTCGGCGAAGCGCTCGCCGCGATAGCCGGCCTCGTCGAGCTTATAGCTCTGGATAAAAGTCCCGGCGGCGCCGTCCAGAACAACGATCCGGTCGCTCATGGCGCTGCACAGCGCCGCGATCCGCTCGGTCCGGCCCGCAAAGGAATCGCTATTTTTCGACGTCATCAGCATGGCCCCAGAACATATAAAGAAATTCTTATATGTTTTGTCCATCGCCGACGCAAGCCTGTTCGAGTCATGGCCGGCAAAAATAACCAATGCGAATTGCGGCCAGCAAAAAGGGGCGCCCTTGAGCGCCCCTTCTCAAGAATATCTGAATTGCCGGTCAGTCAACGACGTCGAGCAATTCAACATCAAAGATCAACGCTTCGTTCGGGCCGATGGGGCCGCCCGGCGTGCCGCGCGCGCCGTAAGCGAGATCTGGCGGAATGAAAAACCGGAATTTGTCGCCAACGCTCATGAGTTGAACGCCTTCGGTCCACCCGGCGATGACCCGCGCCAGCGGAAACTCAATCGGCTCGCCGCGTTCATAGGATGAATCGAAAACCTTGCCGTCGATCAGGCGGCCTTCGTAATTGACCTTGACGACATTGGCGTCAGTTGGCGAATTGCCGCCACTTTCGCCTTCAACCAGCACTTCATATTGAAGACCGCTCGCCGTGGTGGCGACGCCTTGCCGCTTTGCATTTTCCGCCAGGAATTCTTCAGATTTTTTCAGGTTACCCTCCGCACTGGTGACTTTAATCAGCTCGACATCGAATATCAGCGCTTCGTTCGGACCAATCGGGCCGCCCGGCGTACCCTGCTCGCCATAAGCGAGTTCAGGCGGCAGGAACAGCCGATATTTGTCGCCCTCACTCATGAGTTGCAGCGCTTCGGTCCAGCCGTCGATGACCTGGTTAACCGGAAAACGCGCCGCCGCGCCGCGCGCGTATGATGAATCGAATTCAACGCCGTCGAGCAATGTGCCCGCGTAATTTACATCGACAATGTCTTGCGCATTCGGCGAAGCGCCATCGGCCGGCCCTTCTTCAAGCACCATGTACTGGAGGCCGGACTCTGTGACGTGCACGTCTTTTTTCCTGGCGTTGTCCTCAAGAAACTTTTCCGACTCCCGCGCATTGTCTATCGCCGCCTTCGCGAGCGTATCAGGCGCCAACGCAGCGCCCGCCGCGCCATCACTGTCAGCGCCGGCGGCGGCCGACGCCTGCTCAGCCGCGTCATCGGCGGGCGCTTCGTCTGCTGAAGCCTGCTTGGACTGACCGCACGCGGCGACGCTGAGCGCGAATGCCGCAATGATCGCCGACTGGCGGAGAGACTTTTTCATCATTCGTACTTTCAATGCCTTTGCTGACGAATTTTCGCGCGGACCCTAGACCACTTCATTGGGAAAATACAATTCGCGCCTGCCTGGCGCATAAGCCAGCAAGTCAATGTATTTGTTGGATATTCTGAGCCGGATCCCGGCGCAGCTCAGCAAATTCAGGCGCGGCGAAGATGAAGAATTGGAAAGCTGGCCGCCTTGTCCGCCCACCCGGCGTCATGCGGCGCCGTCAGAATTCGGCGGCCCGAAAGGCACGATTTTATTCTCGCTGTCGTGACCGATATCCGCCGCTCCCAAATTGGCCATGCCGCTTTTCGCGCACCAGTACTCAAAAATTTCGGCGACGGACTTATTAAATGGCGGATCGTTTTCGGGGATCAGGCTAAAGCGTCCCATCTTCAAGCCTGCAACTCGGCGCACACCGGCATTCGACGTAACGTGAAACAGCGCCCGGTCGATCTGGTAATGATGCTCGTCGACATCTTCCAACAGCAATACGCTGTCGGTGAAATCCGGCTCCGCCCGTGTTCCCAGCAAGGCGCTGAGAACTGTAAGGTTGAATGCAAACACCGGGGCATCATCAGCTGTTGACGGCTCAACGCCGCCCGCGTCGGCATTGACCAGCCAATCGAGAGACCGCGCAACCGCGGCCTCGCCGCCGGGCCGGTTGATATCGGACGGCATAGGCCCGTGCGCCGGCGACCCGACGCCGTCGCGATAAAGCCGCGCCAGCAGAAAGCCGATATCGCTATAGCCAAGATAGGTTTTGCGTTTGGCGGCCGGCCCCAATTGCTGAAACACATGGTCGCCAAGACGGCACGCCCCGTATCCGCCACGCGCAAACCAGACGGCGTCAAAGGCGGGATCGTTCGCCGCCTCGACAAAAGCGGCGGCGCGCTCGGCGTCCTCGCCCGCGAAATGCCCGGCGCTGAGAAAACATTGCGGATGGAAATACAGCCTGACGCCGTCACCATATTTCGCCGCCGCAATCGCTGACACCTTGTTCGCCGTTTCAGGTGCAAGCCGGCAGGCCGGCGCGACGATCGCGACCGACTTCTGCGTTCCGGCTTTTGGCGTTTCAGCCATGTTGTTGACCCATCCGGCGAATAAGAGGTTGTTCGCATTCTTGATTTAGGATCGTTCGACAATGAGTGAAAAGCGTCAATATTTCCTATGCGGGATCGGCGGGAGCGGCATGTTGCCGCTTGCGCTGATCCTGCGGGCGGCGGGCCACGCGGTATCGGGCTCCGACCGGGCGCTCGATCAGGGCCGGACCGCGCCGAAATTCGATTTCCTGAAAAGCCGGGGCATCGCCCTCTTCCCACAGGACGGCGCCGGGCTAAGCAGCGCCAGACAAATCGTTGTCGCCTCCGCCGCCGTCGAGGACACCGTGCCCGACATCCGCGCCGCCCTTGAGCTTGGCGCGAAACGTCTCAGCCGCGCGCAAATGCTGTCTGAATTATTCAACGCCGCCCGCACCCCGATTGGCGTCGCAGGCACTTCGGGCAAATCGACAACCACAGGGATGATTGCGTGGATTTTGCATGCGGCCGGCGCCGACCCGACGGTGATGAACGGCGCGGTAATGAAAAATTTCGCCAGCCCTGACGCACTGTTTGCGAGCGCGCTTGTCGGGGCCGGCGACGCATTCGTTTCTGAAATTGACGAAAGCGACGGATCGATTGCGCTGTTCTCTCCGAAAATTGCAGTGCTGAACAACATTTCGCTCGACCATAAATCGATGGAAGAATTGCGTCGCCTGTTCAGCGACTTCATCGCGAAAACTTCCGTCGCGATTCTTAACCTCGACAACGCCGAAACGAGATCGCTGTCATCGATCCATCGCGGCAAGAAAATTACCTTTAGCCTTACCGACCAAAGCGCGGACCTGTTCGCGGATCAGATATGCGCTGAACGATATGGCGTCTCTTTCACCGCCCACGACAACGCCCGGAGCGAACAATACGGCGTGGAACTGAAAATGCCGGGCCGGCATAATGTTGCAAACGCCCTCGCCGCCATCGGCGCGGCGACAGCAGCGGGAATTTCGTTCAAGTCGGCGTGCGACGCGCTTTGCACGTTTGAGGGCGTCAAGCGCCGTTTCGAGTATATTGGCGAAGCGGCGGGGATTTCCGTCATTGATGATTTCGGTCACAACCCCGATAAAATCTCCGCTACGCTTCGTACCCTGAAAGATTTTCCCGGACGTTTGCTGGTGATGTTCCAGCCGCATGGCTTTGGGCCGCTCAAGAAAATGAAAGATGAATTCATCGAGTGCTTTTCAACAAATCTCGACACCGATGATATTCTGGTGATGCCCGAACCTGTATATTTTGGCGGCACCGCCGACCGGTCAGTCTCAAGCGGCGATATTACCGCGGGCGTCACGCGCAGAGGCCGAAAAGCGGCAAGCTATGACACAAGACAAGAGTGCGGGGACGCTTTGGTGCGCGCGGCGCACACCGGCGACCGCATTGTCGTCATGGGCGCGCGCGACGACACATTGACGACCTTCGCCGAAGGCCTGCTCGACCAGCTAAAGCGCCTCGACAGCGATTAGTGTCTGTTGCAGGTAAAGTGGCTCACCGGTTTACCTATTCGCAACAGTCTCAATCACGAAGTCTAGAGCAATTTGCATTCAATCTGAATCGCGAAATTGCTCCAACTATTTGTTGGGTCGCATTTTCTTGCGACGAACCGGTTCCCGCTTCGTCGGAAAATGCTCTGGCGCCGCCGGCAGTCTTCAGTGGATGTTGAACATCGTTCCGACGCGCATCTCAGCCGCCGAAATCAACTGGCGCCCGGCCAGTTTGACGGAGTGCAGGCTCCCCTCCAGTTCACGGGTCCAGAATTCAAGAAACCGGTTCAGCACAGGGTATTGCGGCGCAATATCGTAATCTTGCCAGACATAGGATTGGAGGAGATTTGGGTGATCGGGCATGTGATACAGAATTTCCGCCGTCGCCAGTCGATACCCGCTCAACTGCAATTCCAACGCGCTCCGATGGGCCATAAACGCCTCCCATATACTGGTACGAACGAAGCTACTCCGAATAGATTGCCGGCAGGCTTATCCTCCAGCAAGGATTATCCCTGATATTTTTCAATAAAATCAACGCATTAGCAGCACGGGCGCGAAGCTGCTGATAATCGCGAAAAAATTTCGCCTTCAGACGGCGGCAATCTTTACATTTCTGCGAAAGCTTCCTATTTGCGCGGTTCGTCAATCCCATGGGACCTCTCCGCAAGATTGGCGTCTGGTATGAAGTCACGACGCGAGGTTCCATGAGATGGAAAGGCACAAATCTGCGCTTGCGCTGGTCCTAGCGAACCAGCCCGAACTCCCCGTTCTTTGCGTAAGACCGCACGCTGCCGAGAAGGCGGCAGGCTTTTTCGTGCAGAATTTTCCAGGCGATGTTTTGTACGCCGTCAAGGCCAACCCCAATTCCATCGTTCTTGACGCGGTTTATAAAGCCGGCGTTCGCTGGTTCGACGTCGCGTCACTGCCGGAAATTGACCTCGTCGCATCGCGGTTTCCTGACGCGAACATGGCGTTCATGCATCCGGTCAAATCCCGGCTGGCGATCAGGCGCGCCTATTTCGAATACGGCGTGCGCGTGTTTGTTCTCGACAGTCTTGATGAACTCGACAAGATCATCGCCGAAACGAACGGCGCCCGCGATCTGCATCTGATCGTCCGCGCCGCCGTGTCATCGGATTACGCCCAGCATAAACTGAACGGTAAATTCGGCGCCGCCGGCCATGAGGCCGTCATGTTGCTGCGCCGCGCCCGTGCGGTGGCGGAAGAACTCGGCGTTTCGTTCCACGTCGGATCGCAATGCATGCGGCCAGAGGCTTATCGCGCCGCGATGGAAATCGTTTCCGACCTGATCCGTCAGGCGCAGGTGACCATCGACATCGTCGACGTCGGCGGCGGCTTTCCGGCGGCCTATCCCGGTCTGACCCCGCCGCCGCTTGCCGACTATATCGCCGAAATCGCCGCCTCGTTTGAATCGATGCCGGTATTGCAGAACGCCGACCTGTGGTGCGAGCCGGGCCGCGCGCTTTGCGCCGAAGCCGGCAGTCATATCGTTCGTATCGAACTTCGCAAAGGCGACGCGCTCTATCTGAACGACGGCGCTTACGGCGCATTGTTCGACGCCGCCCATGACGGGCTTGTCTATCCGACCCGCTTGCTGCGGTCTAAAAAAGGGCCGCGCCGGCCGCTGCGGCCATTCCGCCTGTTCGGCCCGACCTGCGATTCGATTGACGCCATGCCGGGCCCGTTCATGCTGCCCGCTGACGTCCACGAAGGCGATTATATTGAATTCGGGCTGACCGGCGCCTACGGCGCTGCGCTGGCGACAAAATTCAACGGCTTTGGCGAATATGACGAGGCGGTTGTTGACGACGCGCCGCTGACTTCTATGTATGAGGTCGTGGCGGCGTCAGAAAATGTCGTGGCGATATCCGGCGCCTAGCGCGGGATTGGCTATGAACCGACGCGCCCTTGTTCACGGCTCGAAGTTACCGTCATCGCGCCGGGCGGGAAAATCGGCGTAATATAAACGGCCCTCCGCGCGTCGATCGACGCGGCCCGGATCCGGTTTTCTGACTGGAATGAAAGGACCGAGTCCATGTCAAAACCTCAAGACAATCGCAAAGCCGAATTGCTCAGCCAGCAAGTTGAGCATATCGACATCACGCAGTTTGACGCCCGCCCGGTGATCGACGCGTGGGAGAAAATGTCTTTCACCTCCCGCGATGCAGCGCGCGCGGCGCGCATTCTTAACACCGCGCTTGAAGATAAATCGTGCACCGTGTTCCTCACCCTGGCGGGCTCGACCTCGGCAGGCGGCTGCATGCATGTCTGGCGTGACATGGTTCGCAACAACATGGTTGACGCCATTGTCGCAACCGGCGCTTCTATCGTCGACATGGACTTTTTCGAGGCCCTGGGATTCAAACACTATCAAGCGCGTGAAATACCGGACGACCGCGTGTTGCGCGATCTTTATATCGACCGGATTTACGACACCTATATCGACGAGGAAGACCTTCAGCATTGCGACCACACCATCAAGCTGATCACCGACTCGCTGCCGCCTGGCCCGATTTCCTCGCGCGCCTTTATCGCCGCGATGGGCAAATGGCTGGCTGACGGCAACGCAAAAAAAGAAGGCTCGCTGATTGAAGAAGCGTACCGGACCGGCGTGCCGATCTTCTGCCCCGCCTTTTCAGATTCGTCCGCTGGGTTCGGCCTCGTCAAACATCAGGTCGAGCGGATCAAGGAAGGCAAACCCTATGTGTCGATCGATTCAGTCGCGGACTTCCGTGAACTGACGGACATCAAGATCGCCGGTGGCACGTCCGGCCTGTTCATGATCGGCGGCGGCGTGCCGAAAAACTTTGTGCAGGACACGGTTGTCTGCGCTGAAATCCTCGGCCATGACGACGTGGAAATGCACAAATACGCAGTGCAAATCACCGTTGCTGACGTTCGCGACGGCGCATGCTCATCTTCGACGCTGAAAGAAGCCTGCTCATGGGGCAAGGTCGACGTCGCGCTGGAACAGATGGTCTATGCCGAAGCCACCACGGTCGCGCCGCTGATCGTTTCAGACGCCTACCACCGCGGCGCCTGGCGCAATCGTGAACCGCGAAACTGGGCGAAGCTTTTTTCGTAAAATTCGCGAATCGAATTGGGAAGAGCGCGCTATATGCGCGCTCTTTTCGCATCAGGGCGACGATTGCGCATGCTGTGTACAGAACATGCCATGACGTAAAGGATCGCTATTTCAAAAATCCGGTTTATGACAACGCCGATCCAGAAAGCGGACGCGCCAAAGAGCGTCACATACATATAAAAAGCTATCAAAACGATATGGAGATAAAAAAGCGGCGCCGGAAACCACCGGTTTTGAGCCTGCCGCCAGAAATATCCCGCCATTGCAGCGTCGATGACGGCGTATCCCCATGTGGCGCCCATATGCCCCCACAAAAAATACCACAAGAGCGAGAGAAGCCAAATCAGATTGAGAGCGAGCGCAGACGAAATAATCAATTGAGACCGCGCCCGCCAAGCAAGGAAGATCGCCGCAAGATTGAGCGCAGCGTAGCACCAAACCGTTATCCAAGCCCCAGTACTGATTGCACCACCTGCGCAACGTCGCGCTTGGGCACACCTCCGCTCGCCTCAAGCGCTCTTAATCCTTCATTTGCGACGCTCGCCTCAAGCGCCGCATGCGCCTGTGACGTTACGTCGGCGAGGTGCGCGAACGCGACGCGGATGTCGTCATAAGCGCGACTTGCTGCATCATGGTTAATTTTTGTCGACGCGGAGGCCGCCGTCGAAGCCCCGGCGGCAAGAAACGCCGCCAGGCCGACAAGTCTTTTTTCAAACTGTAGAAGTTTAACTTGTTCTTTCCGGACGTCTTTAGACATCTTTATTTCCTTTGACCTAGTTTTCAGACCGAATTTACGCACGACACAACCATGTGGTGAGTCGGCGCACGCCCAAGTAGAAAAACACAATCGCTGGTTGGAATCGGCTTTGCGCTCAATGTCGAACGATAGTGAAGAAAATTACGCCGCCCGCGTTGGCCGCAGTATGTGGCGCCTCGCCAAGCGGCGGGCGGCGCAGGTGCTGGCGCCTGCCGCCGCTGCGAGCGGCTTCACTCACGCCGCTTTTCCTGGCGCGCCTGAAAATAAAGCTCAGATGTCCGGGTCAGCATCGCCTCTAGCTTTGAACGGTCGATCTGAACCACAAATGACTCTGCGAGAATTTCTAGAAGCACTGGCCGCAGAGCTTGAACGAGACGATCAACGCCCTGATGCGAACTGACCGTGGCAAGCGCGTCATAAGTATTCGCAGCCGCCTCGGCGGCCAGTTGCGGCAGGGCGCTGTCGCCCCGGCGCCTGTCGCCGCCCAGAATTTCCGGCAGGGTTAGCGACAACGCCTGCGCCAGCAACTCTTCATTGATCGGCACTGCGCCGCGCACAAACGCCGTTCTGGCGTCCACCACCGGCTTGTCGCCGCCGGTGAGGCGTTCAAGGGTGACGACGCCGTCGGTGAGATCACTGATACGCATCGCCAGTTCAATCGACGGGATTTTCTCACCGGTGACAATCTGGTTCAGTTCAGAAACGTCAATTCCTGCAGAACGCGAGAATTCAGCAAACGAAAGTCCCGTTTCCGATAAATATTCTTGCAATGTATGCATTCAGCTATCTTTGCCCTGAACTGCCTCTATTTATGTAAAGCCCGAACCGGGAAGTGTTTTAGCGCCCGTCCATTACACTTCGCAAGCACGCCGACCAGAGCATGGTCTCACATATACGAGTCGGGAACATGCTCCGGCTTTTTGCTTATCGCGCATTTTTTCCGAAAACCGGTTCCCACTTTTCGGAATGCGCTCTAAATGGCGGCCATGGCCGCTCCACTCCTGATATTAGAAGACATTACGCTGACGTTCGGCGGCGATCCGCTGTTGACGGCGGCGTCGCTGCAAATCGAGCCGCGGGCGCGGATCGCGCTTGTTGGGCGCAACGGCTCTGGAAAATCAACGCTGTTGAAGATCGCTGCCGGCGAAATCGCCCCGGATGGCGGTCGCCGCTACGTCGACCCCAAGGCGACGCTCGCCTATCTCGCTCAAGAGCCGGACCTGTCCGCCTTCGCGACAGTCGGCGACTATGTCGAGGCGAACACCGATGGGCACGCGCGGTCAGCCAATTGGGGGCGTCTATTTGACGATCTGGCTCTCGATCCGCACGCCGCGACGGCAAACATTTCAGGCGGAGAAGCACGCCGCGCCGCGATCGCCCGCGTTCTCGCAGCGGACCCCGATGTCATCTTGCTTGATGAACCGACAAACCACCTCGATTTGCCTGCAATCGAATGGCTGGAAGCGCGCATCAAGTCATCCCGGGCCGCTATCGTGCTCATCAGCCATGACCGGCGTTTTCTCGAAAACCTCACAACAACGACGGTGTGGATGGATCGCGGCGCCACCCAACATCTTTCAAGGGGTTTCAAATCGTTTGAGGAGTGGCGGGACAAGCTGCTGGAAGAAGAAGAAACCGCCGCGCACAAGCTTGACCGGAAAATCGCCCGTGAGGAAGACTGGGTAAGATACGGCGTCACCGCAAGGCGCAAGCGCAATGTGCGGCGCACGCAGGAATTGCGCGATTTACGCACGCAGAAAAAAGATGCAAAGCGCACTCCCGGACAGGTTTCGTTTTCCATCAGCCAGGCCGCCCGCTCGGGCAAAAAAGCCATCGTCGCTGAAAACATCTGCAAGTGTTATGAAGGCCGCCCGATTGTCGAGGATTTCTCGATTGAGATCGCACGCGGCGATCGCGTTGGTTTTGTCGGCCCGAACGGCGCCGGCAAGACCACGTTGCTTAACCTGCTCACTGGCGAACTGGCGCCGGATTCCGGGGAAATCACGCTCGGCGCAAGCCTTGAACTGGTCAAGCTTGACCAGCAACGCGCGAGTCTTGCGCCCGATGCGCGCGTCGCTGACGCGATCACCGACGGGCGTGGCGACTGGGTGATGATTGGCGATCAGAAACGGCATGTTTCGAGCTATTTAAAAGACTTCCTTTTCACGACTGAGCAATGGCGCTCGCCGGTGTCGGCGTTATCGGGCGGCGAACGCGGGCGGTTAGCGCTTGCCGCCGCCTTCGCCAAGCCGTCGAACCTTCTCGTTCTCGACGAACCGACCAATGATCTCGATCTTGAGACGCTTGATCTTCTCGTTGAGCTGTTGAGCGATTATCAGGGCACGCTGCTTCTCGTCAGTCACGACCGCAGCTTCCTCGACAGGATCGCAACCTCCGTCGTTGCGCCTGATCCGTCGGACCGCCCCGGCCGATGGATCGAATATATCGGCGGCTATGAAGACATGATCGCCCAGCGCGGCGCGCCGCCGCGTGCACGCTCGCGCACCGACCGAAAAACCGCTGACACAAAACCAAACATCCCCCAGCCCGCAAAGCCGATACGAGAAAAATTAAGCTACAAGGAAAAATACGCACTGGAGTCGCTTCCAAAAAAAATAAACGATCTTCAGGCGGAAATCTCTGCGCTGAAAGAAGCCCTCGCCGACCCGGCGTTATTCGAGCGTGACCCAACCGCCTTCAACAAATCCGCAACTGCGCTGGCTGACAAGGAAGGCGCGCTCGTCGCGGCGGAGGACGAATGGCTGCATCTCGAAATGAAACGCGAAGACCTCGAAAACAGCGGCTAATCCAGCGCTGAGCGGACGGCCTTTCTCAATTTCGGTAAAAGCTCCCGTTCAAACCACGGATTCTTCTTCAGCCACGTGTTGTTTCGCCAGGACGGATGCGGCGTCGGAAAATAATCCGGCGCATACTCACGCCATGCAACGACGGTCTCCGTCAGGGTTTTTCGCGCGCCGGTTTCCAGATGCCATTTTTGCGCATATCCGCCGACCAGGATCGCGGTTTTGATATTGGCCATCTGGCCGAGCAAGTCCGCACGCCAGCGCTTTGCACATTCTTTACGCGGCGGTAAATCCGAACCTTTGTCGTCATATCCGGGAAAACAAAATCCCATGGGAACAATGGCGACTTTCGAGGCGTTGTAAAATTCATCCTCGCTCACATCCAGCCAGGCGCGAAGACGGTCGCCGGAGGGGTCGGTAAAGGGGCGCCCGCTTTCATGAACACGCAAGCCCGGCGCCTGACCAAAAATGGCGAGGCGCGCATTCTTCGACACCTGCAAAACGGGTCGCGGCTCATGCGGTAATGGCGCGCCGATCGGATCGGTCACGCAAATCCGGCATGCACGAATGTCACGAACCAGATTGTTAAATCTTGTCGTCATCGAAGTCACCGTTGCAAAACGCCGATAGCGCGCCTATTCGCGTGACAAATGCGTCAGTTCGCCCGCGTTTTGCTCCCAGTTTCGGCCGTCGAAGGGGGCAAACTCAAACGACCGGAACTGCGCCCGGTTCATGCACCTGAAGTTCAGGGAGACGCCGTCCGGGTTCGAGCGTGGAGTATAAAACGATTTCACGCCGCAATGTTTACAAAAAACGTGTTTCGCTACGCCAGTATTGAATGTGTATTGCGTCAACGCATCGCGTCCTTGCACCAATCGAAACTGCGAAGCTGGCACGATCAGGTGCTGGAAACCGACCATGGAACAGATGGAGCAATTGCATTCATGAATAATTGCGTCGTCATCGGTATCGGCGTCCCATTTCACCGCGCCGCAATGACATCCGCCGGTTTTGACGCTCCGGGTCATCGCCTCAACCGACCCAGATCAGACCGATCACCGCGCCGGTCATCAATGTCGCCAATGTGCCGGCGACAAGCGCGCGCGGCGCCAGGTCGATCACGTCCATGCGGCGGTCCGGCGCCAGCGCCGTCAATCCGCCAATGACAATCCCCAGGCTGGCGAAGTTGGCGAAGCCGCACATGGCGTAGACCAGGATCAAAAATGTGCGTTCGCTGAATGTGCCCGGTGCGACTTTTGACAATTCGACATAGGCAACCAGTTCGTTGACCGCCGTTTTGATGCCCATCAGCGCGCCGGCGTCGAACGCTTCCGACCACGGTATGCCGGCGAGCCACATGAATGGCGCGAAAACAACGCCGAGAATGCGCTCAAGCGTCAATGGCGCGCCGGCCACATCAGGCGCAGCGCCGAGCATGATGTTGATCAGCGCAGCAAAGGCGGTAAAGGCGATAAGCGACGCGATGATGTTGAGGTAAAGGCCAAGGCCGTCGGTAACGCCGCGCACAAACGCGTCCATCGAGCTTGCATATTTAAAATCATCCGCCGCATCGGCTGGCGTCGAGGTGACGCCGCGCTGTTCCGGCATCATGACCTGCGCCATCACGATGGCCGCCGGCACGGAGATGATCGACGCTACGATAATGTGCCCCAGCACGGATGGATCGACTTCGTGCAAAATAATGGCGTAAACCGCCATCACCGACCCGGCAACGGTGGCGAACCCGCCGGTGATGATGACGAACAGTTCAGGCTTGGTCACTTTTGAAAGATAGGGCCGGATCAGCAGCGGCGATTCGGTCTGGCCCAGAAACGTGTTCGCCGCCGACGACAGAGCCACCGCGCCGCCGATGCGAAACAACCGCTCAAGCAAAAACGCCATGCCGCGAACGAAAAACTTCAGCACCCCCCAGTGCCATAACAAGGCCGACAGGCCGGAAAAGAAAATCACCAGCGGCAATGCGCCGAACGCGAAATTGAACATCGCGCCGGAATTCGTAACTTCAAACGGCGGCTCGGCCCCGCCTAGATAGCCGAAAACAAACGCGGTCCCGGCCTGCGTCGCATCCTGCAGCGCGCGCACGACGACTTGCAACGACGCAAGGGCGTTGCGCGCCGGGCCGAAATACAAAAGCAGCGCCGCAATGCCGATTTGCGCCGCCACAGTCCAGATCACCGTCATGAGCGGAAATCTCGTCTTTCCGTTCGAGAGGAGCCAGGCGACGCCAATGAAGGCGACGATGCCGATTGCGCTTTGACCGCGCGGCCCGACTGCGGCCAAATCGAATGGCAAATCCATGCTTGCGCTAACCCTTGCTGCCCTGCCCCGGAATCTCAGCGGGCGAATATGATCAATTAACCAGTGAATGTCACCTATACCGTGCGCCGAGGTTAGTTGATTTGCAGCTTTGGCGGCCTATGCTGCCGCCGCCAATTCTTTGATGTCCCGGAAGGTTTTTATGCCTGAGCAATTCGTTCTTCCCCAGCCCCGCGCTGATCTGAACCCCAACACCCTCGATTACGAGACCACGCCGCAGGTCAAAAGCACGGGGTTTCGTGAATATGACGCGCGCTGGCTCTTCGGGCCGGAGATTAATCTGCTTGGCGTTCAGGCTTTGGGCCAGGGCCTTGGCGCGCTCATTCGCGAGGCGGGCCGCCAGCCGCGAATCGTCGTCGGCCACGATTTCCGCAGTTATTCCATATCCATCAAACAGGCGCTGACCGTCGGACTGATGAGCGCCGGCATCGAAGTCAACGATATCGGCCTTGCGCTGTCGCCCGTCGCCTATTTCGCCCAATTCGCCCTCGACATTCCCTGCGTCGCGATGGTGACAGCCTCGCACAACGAAAACGGCTGGACCGGCGTCAAAATGGGGTACGAAAAACCCCTCACCTTCGGCCCTGACGAAATGGGCCGGCTTAAAGAGATTGTGCTGTCGGGCGCATACAAAAACCACGCCGGCGGGTCTTATCGCTACGTCGCTGGCCTGCGTGAGCGTTATCTGAAGGACATCGCCAAGGCGGGTCCGATCAAAAGACCGCTGAAAGTCGTCGCGGCCTGCGGCAACGGCACCGCCGGGGCGTATGCGCCGGAAGCGTTGAAGCGCCTTGGCGTCAACGTCATCCCGATGGACGCCGAACTCGATCACAGCTTCCCGAAATACAACCCCAACCCCGAAGATCTGGAGATGCTTCACGCCATGCAGGCGGCGGTGCGCGAGCACGGCGCCGACCTTGCGCTCGGGTTTGATGGCGATGGCGACCGCTGCGGCGTCGTAGACGACGAAGGCGAAGAGATTTTCGCTGACAAGATCGGCGTTTTGGTGGCGCGCGATCTTTCCGCGCTTAATCCCGGCGCGCAATTCGTCGTTGACGTAAAGTCGACCGGCCTGTTTCTGACCGACCCGGTACTCATCAGGAACGGGGCGAAAACCGAATACTGGAAAACCGGTCATTCCTATATCAAGCGCCGCAGCCATGAGCTTGGCGCGCTTGCCGGGTTTGAAAAATCCGGCCATTTCTTTTTCAATGAACCGGTGGGGCGCGGATATGACGACGGGCTTGTCGCGGCGGTCGCCCTGTTGAAGATGCTGGAACGCAACCCCGATAAGAAATTGTCAGATCTTCGCAAATCGCTGCCCAAAACGTGGCAGTCGCCAACAATGTCGCCTCATTGCGCGGATGAAGTGAAATACGGCCTCGTTGAGAAAGTCGTCAAGACAATCGAAAAACGCGCCGCTGACGGCGGAAAAATCATTGGGCAGAGCATTCGCAGCGTTGTCACCGTCAACGGCGTTCGCATCACCGCTGAAGACGGCACCTGGGGACTGATCCGGGCATCGTCAAACAAGCCGGAACTTGTGGTCGTCGTCGAAAGCCCCACATCGGAAAAAAATATGCGTGCGATGTTCCATGAACTCGATAGCGTGCTGAAGGAACACAAGGAAGTCGGCGAGTACAACCAGAAAATCTGATCTCACTTGTCAAAGGCAGGGCCATGAAAAAAATCGCCATCACTGCACGCGCGCTGCTGCTGATCTGCGCGGCGGCTTTGTCGTCATGCAATGGCCTTGAAGCGGCGCAAAGCGATTCGTCTACGGAAGGGCCGGCAATGTGGCGCCTTTCAGATGAGGACTCGCAGATTTATCTGTTCGGCACCGTCCATATTCTTCCCGCTGACATGGTCTGGTCCACGCCAGCTTTCGAGCAGGCGATGGCGGAGACTTCGATCACCATGACCGAAGCTGACGTCGCCAGCCCGAACGCGCAGGAAAGGCTTGCATCCCTCATCCAGCAACACGGCTACAACGCGCCCGGCGTTACCTTGAGCCAGACGCTAGGGGAAGCGCGCAGCGCGCAACTGGCGAACATTGCAGCTGCTTATGGCGTTCCGATGTCGGCTATTGAGCCGATGCGGCCATGGCTCGCGCTCGTCATGCTGACAAATGTCGCCGCACAAAAGGCGGGGCTCGATTCGTCAAACGGCGCTGAAGCCATCGTGCTGGAACGCGCGCGCGGTGAAGATGATGCGGTCAACTATCTTGAATCGGCTGAATTTCAGATCAGGGCGCTGGCAAGCCTCGACGAAGAGGAGATGCTGGGGAATTTTGACGCCACAATTGAAGAGTTTAATGACTTCAATGCTTACGTTGCAAAGCTTGTTGCAGCGTGGACCAGTGGCGACGTGAAGCTGTTGGCCGATGAAATTACCACGCCGCTGCGTCTCGAATCGCCGAACGCATTTGAAACCCTTTTCATTTCGCGCAATCGCACCTGGGTGGCGCAGATAGAAGACCTGCTCGCCGGCGAAGATGACATTTTCATCGCGGTCGGCGCGGGCCATCTTGTCGGCGATGACAGCGTGATCGACCAGTTACAGAATGCCGGATACAAGGTGGAGCGCGTTCAATAACGCCTGCCGCACGCTAACCAACCAGCACGGCCATCGTTTCAAGCTCCGCCAGCGCCTCGTCAATCACCGACACCGGAGTCGACGCGCCGCGGGCTGAAAGCAATTGTCGCCACCGCCGCGCGCCGGGACGCCCATGCATCAGCCCAAGCATGTGCCGGGTAACATGGTGCGGCGAGACGCCCCGCGCCGCCATTTGCCGGACATATCCCGACATTGTTCGGGCGACGTCTGTAATATCCGGATCGGGCGCCGGGATATCGAATATCAATCGGTCAACCGCCGTCAGGATCGCTGGCTCGCCGTAAGCGGCGCGGCCAAGCATTACGCCGTCAAAATTTTTGAGATGGCTGGCGGCCTCATCGATTGTCGCGATCCCGCCGTTCAGGACGACCGTGAGCGCCGGCTTTGCCGCCTTGAGACGGCGCACAAGGTCATAATCCAGCGGCGGCGTTTCGCGGTTTTCTTTGGGGCTCAGCCCCTGAAGCCAGGCCTTGCGGGCATGAACGATGAACACCCGGCAGCCGGCGCCGGCGAGCGTTTCAACAAATCCGAACAGGCTTTCTTCCGGATCCTGCTCATCGACCCCGATACGGCTTTTCACGGTGACCGGGATATCGACCGCCGCCTGCATCGCGCCCCAACATTCGGCGACGAGGCCCGGCGTTTTCATCAGGCACGCGCCGAAGGCGCCTGACTGCACCCGGTCGGACGGGCAACCGACGTTCAGGTTGATCTCGTCATACCCGAAGTCCGCGCCGATCTTGGCCGCCTGCGCCAGCAAACCCGGATCGGAGCCGCCGACCTGCAAGGCGACCTTGTGCTCAGCGCGGTCAAAAACCAGCAAATGCTCCCGGTCGCCATGCACGACAGCGTCCGCGACAATCATCTCGGAATAAAGGCGCGCATGTTGCGAAAGGAGACGGTGGAAGAAACGGCAATGCCGGTCCGTCCCGTCCATCAACGGCGCAACACAAAACGTCCAATCGCCGACACGGCTCATACAAATCTATTAACCTTTTACGTGACCCATATCACATCGCCCCAAAATTCGCAGGAGCAGCATTTGGGTGACGATTTCGACGACTAACCGTCTGCGCTCAAGAGGAATTCCCTAAAAAGGTGCGTCAAAAACATCAGCACAACCAGTGGGATAGGTTAATTGTGTCACAGTTCGCCCGGAGATTGATTTTTTTTGCACCGCAGAAACCGAGAAGGCGATTTCGGTCTAGGAATTGCAAACTTTACGACTTAGAAAGTTTCCTACTGGGGGTTTGAGTGCCAAAACAATTGCGTATTCTGGTTACTGGCGGCGCCGGTTTCATTGGGTCTCACCTATGCGATCGCCTGCTGGCGCAGGGTCATATGGTCACCTGTTTCGATAATCTCGAAACCGGATTCAAGGCCAATCTGGTAAACGCTTACCAGTCTTCCTGTTTCAAATTCGTACTCGGCGACGTGCGGGACGGCATACCCGACGAACCCTTCGACCAGGTCTATAACCTCGCTTGCCCCGCTTCCCCGCCGCAATACCAGCGAGACTCAATCGGCACGCTGAAAACCAGCGTCATGGGCGCCATTAATGTGCTCGATCACGCGGTGAAACACGGCGCGCGCGTGTTGCAGGCCTCAACGAGCGAGGTTTACGGCGACCCTGACATCCACCCGCAGCCGGAAGAATATGTCGGATCGGTTAACTGCTCAGGCCCGCGCGCATGCTACGATGAAGGCAAACGCGCGGCGGAGACGCTGTTTTACGACTATCACCGCCAGCATGGCGTACAGATTCGCGTCGCCCGCATCTTTAATACTTACGGTCCCAGAATGAGCCCGGAAGACGGGCGCTGCATTCCCAATTTCCTGGCCCAGGCCCTGACCAACAAGCCGATCACGGTCTATGGCAACGGCTCGCAAACACGCTCGTTTTGTTATGTCGACGATCTGGTTGATGGTCTGATCCGGCTGATGAACGGCGACGGCGGGCGCATCGGCCCGATCAATCTCGGCAACCCTGTCGAACACAGCGTTCTCGAACTTGCGCAAATAATTAAGGAACGTACGTCATCATCTGCGGAAATTGTTACCAAGGACCTGCCGGCCGACGACCCGAAAATCCGCAGGCCCAACATTGCAAAAGCCGAAAAGCAGCTCGACTGGCTGCCTTCGACGCCGCTGCTTGATGGGCTCGACAAAACCACTGAATGGTTTCTGGCGAAACTGTCTGGATCGACGGAACCCAGTCTGCCAGTCGTCAACATGAATGCTATGGCGGCGAACGATCTGACCCCGCCGGAAAATCCGTTTAGGAGACAGATGACAAATTCGACTTCAGCTTCCGCGTCGGTACTGCCAGTCGAAGACGGCGGCGAAAACTCTGTCGCCGTGATTGGCGGCGGGCCAGCCGGCCTTACCGCAGCCTACGAGCTACAAAAGCGCTCCCAAAGCGATCACAAACCCATCGTGTTTGAGGCCACCGACGACGTTGGCGGCATTTCGCGCACCGAGAGCTATAAGGGATTTCGATTTGATATCGGCGGCCACCGATTTTTCACCAAGGTGAAAGAAGTCGAAGCGCTGTGGCACGAGGTCGGCGGCGAGGATTTTATTTTGCGCCCGCGCATGTCGCGCATTTTCTATCGCGGCAAGTACTATGCCTACCCGCTGAAAATCTTCAACGCGCTGTCGAACATGGGCCCGGTTGAAGCGATGCAGATCATGCTGAGCTATTTCAAGTGGCAGGTCAGCCCCCATCGCGAAGAAGAAAACTTCGAACAATGGGTGACAAACCGTTTTGGCAAGCGCCTGTTCGAACATTTCTTCAAATCATACACCGAAAAGGTCTGGGGCATCCCCTGCACGGAAATTCGTGCGGACTGGGCGGCGCAGCGGATCAAGAACCTGTCTCTGACCAAAGCGGTGCTAAACGCGCTTACTGGCGCGAACGACACCACCAGCCTTATCGAAGAATTTGAATATCCGCGCCTTGGCCCCGGCCAGATGTGGGAGCGTTTCCGCGACAAGGTTCGCGATCAGGGCGGCGAAGTGCGCATGCAAAGCGCCGTGACGCGCGTCATCCGCGATGATAATCGCGTCGAAGCGATTGAAGTCGTCGACTACAGCGGCGGCAAGCAGCGTAAATACCAGCTTCGTGCTGACCATTTCGTCAATTCGATGGCGATCAAGGATCTCATTCACGCCTTCGATCCGCCGCCGCCGCCACATGTCGTACGCGCTGCGGACCGGCTTAAATATCGCGACTTCCTGATTGTCACGCTGGTTCTGGATCACCCAGATCCGTTCCCCGATAACTGGATCTATATCCATAGCCCCGAGGTTCATGTCGGGCGCATCCAGAACTTCCGTTCGTGGTCGCCGGAAATGGTGCCGGACCCCAATAAAGCTTCGATCGGCATGGAATATTTCTGCCATGAGGGCGACGGCCTGTGGGCGACATCCGACGATGAGCTTATTCGTCAGGCGTCCCGCGAACTTGAATTCCTCGGCCTCGCCAAGAAAGAGACCGTTGTTGACGGCAAGGTCATCCGCCAGCCGAAAGCGTATCCGGTCTATGACGGCGAATATCGTGAAGCGCTCGACACCATCCAGAACTGGATTCTCGGTCTGGAGAATTTCCAGACGGTCGGCCGCAACGGCATGCACCGTTACAACAACCAGGACCACTCAATGCTGACGGCGATGCTGGCGGCCAGAAATATCCTCGGCGAAGAACACGACATCTGGAACGTCAATGTCGAGCGCTCTTATCATGAGGACTTTGAAGTATCGGAGCAGACTCGTGCGAAGGAAATCAAGGCGGAGCGCGACAAGTCGCGTTCTAGCGCCGCAGCCTGATCGCAAGACCATCTTTCAGGATCGATTTAAGCGCAGGGTTCCGGCCCTGCGCTTTTTCTTTCGCGGCGCAGGGCGACAGGCCATTGCGGTGGTCATTTAATGATCGGCGGGTTAAGGCGCCGCACGCTCGCACGTCGCCCCGGTGACCGGATCGACATGCACCGCAGTGTCGGTAACGCGGTAGAATGCGACCGGCTCATGCTCGGCAACGACAGCGCCCAATCGCGCAACCTGCACATCAGCGCCGCCCATGGCGCGAATAAGCGCATGCGTCCATGAAAAAGCCCTGACCTGGCGCGCGTCTATCCTGCACCAGGCCGGGTTGATCGGCGGCAACGGCCGCGGATGCGCCTCAAAAAACAGCCCGCCTGTTGGCGGCGTCGCTACCCCGACAATCTTGGCGTCGAGATCATTCGCATCGCCCCCCCGAAGCCGCAGCAGCATTTTTGCACGCTTTGCCGTGATGAAATCGGTGTAAACCGGCTCATCGAAATCATTGATTTGCGACGCGAGATATTCCGGCTCGGCGTAATCGTCGTAATTTCGGAAATCTTCCGCCGCAAAATTCGTCGCCAGCACCAAAAGCGCCAACAGCCCCCCTGCCCATGGGCCAAACCGGCGCGCCGCCAACGCAACACCAACACCGAATGTCAAATACGCCGTGTACGCGACAATCGGATAGTAATGCGGCATCGCCAGATGCAAAACCCACGCGCTGACCGGAAGCGCAAACGCGGAGACTACAAGAAAATTCAGCATTGTCCTGCGTGCGCTGAGAGCCATGGCGCGAATTTCACCCCGGAAGGCGACCGCCGTTAAAATCGCCAACACCACGAATGGCGCGGTCATCGGATAAGTCGCCATATCCTTGAACGGCAATATAAACCAGTCGAATGCTGACGGCGGAGGCCCCTTCGGCTGGCTGGATATCGATGCGCCCGTATGGCCAAGATCAATCCTGTAGCGATAAAAGGGATCGCCTGCGGCGACAGAATACAGAATCAATTCAAGTGCGGGGACCAGCGCAAACCCCGCGCCTAGCGCCAGCGACGCCTGCCAGAACCTTTTGCGATGAAAAACCAGCGCCAGCGCGCCCAATCCGATGATCGACGAAACACTGACCTCGCGCAGGCTCCACGCAAAGCCGGCGCAAAGCCCGGCGGCGAACAAAAGCGCCAGCACGCGCCGCTCAAATTGCGCAGCGACAAACAGCCAGACCGCGAGCGCGATAAAGAATACCTCCGCGCCGTAGACATCAAGCTCAATCGGGCGCGCCATGAAGAACGGTGAGAATGCGATCAACACCGACGCGACAAACGCCTCGACCAATCCGAGATATCGGCGGCCAAAAAACCACGTCAACGCGATCAGACCGCCTGCAAAAACGATATTGGGAAGGGTCGCAGAAAAAACACTCGGTCCGAAAACCGCAAAACTGCCGGCGATGGGCATGACAAACAAATGCCGCAACGCCCAATGGGTGTCGCCCAGATAAGGCCCTTCCTCCAGCCAGCGGAACGCCGCCCGGACATAATGCCCTTCATCCCTAGGGCCAAATCCGTGCCAGAAAATGACGACGCCGAGCACAAACGCCGCCGCAACCATCGCGGTTAAAACGGCGGATCTTTCAGCGTTGAAAATCGCGGTCCATTTCTTTTCAGGCGACGTCATCAGCTTTGACAGGCATAAAGTTTCATGGCGGCGCAACGGTAAACCAGATTGCAAACGTGTTCTAGGCGCCGGTCGCCAACTTACACCTGCGCCGATTTACCACCGGTAAACAGTCTTCGCAGCATGCAAAACGCGAACGCACCGGCGCTATAGACATAATAAATCTGGTGATAAGCGGTCGCCAGGATTGCGAACCACGGCCCGCGCGCTTTGGCGAAAAACGCAATTAACGACCGATTTGCCGCCGCTACGACGCCAGTCATTATTGCAGCCGCCGCAAGGGCGCCGGACGTAAAGCCGGTGACCACAAGCCCCACAAGGCTGATTATCCACAACCCGGCGATGACCGCCTTGACCTTTTCCGCCCCGGAAACATTGAGATCGTCGCTAGGTCCCGCGCCGGATAAAATCAGGTCCGACCACGGCAACGCGCGCTGGAAAATATCCGTGCGCACCACTTCGGGCAGCGTCCATCGTTTCAAATGGGTGCCAAGTAGGTCCGGGATAAGCCGGATCGACCAGCCGGCGTCTTTTATCCGATAACCAAGTTCAATGTCCTCGATCGACGGCCGTCCGTACAACGCGCCGTTAAACCCGCCGCTTTCGAGATAAACCGAACGCCGGATCGCGCCGCAGCCCGCCCAGAACGTACTGGCGTCGGTCTTGCCGCGCTGGTGGTAATAGCGGTGCACGAGGTTCTTGTAGGCGGAGGCGAAATTATCCGCTGGCGGTTTGTCGTCATACGACCCAAAAACCGCGCCGACTTTGTCATCAGCAAACGCCTCGCGCAACAGCGTCGGCCCGGTTTCGTGCGCGACAACGTCGGCGTCTACGAGCCAGATGATATCTCCCTTGGCGAGCGTCACCGCATGATTGCGCGCAACACCCGGCCCGCCGTTCTTTTCCATGCGAATAAGCGTTGCGCCGAGACGCTCGGCGGTTTCGATATTGCTGGGGTCGGTCGAACAATCGTCCACCACCAGCACCTCCGCCACGTCGCCGCGTTCACGCATACGGATCAACGGCGGCAACGACAGTTCCATGTAATGAGCGGCGTTGAATGACGGCGTAATTACGCTAATTTTCAGATTATTGGTGTCGCTCGACATTTATCTTCCCCCACGGCCCCTCCCCCACGCAGCTTATCCTGACGATCAGAACGCCGCGGACGTCATAACCACTAACAGCAATGGCGCAATTCGTCAGTTGACTGCAACAGCTAAAGGTCATCATCACTATCAATTTCTTGCTCCGCCAATTTGCGCGCCCGCGCCGCCGTGTCAGCCATCTCCTTTTTCTCGGCTGTTTCTGCGATCAGTGAAAAATACGCCCGTAAAGACGGTCCCTCGCTCCAGATATTTGCGAATGACTGCCGCGCCTTCTCGCCCAACTCGTGGCGCAACGCCGCGTCGCGCGCCAGCCTTTCCAGCGCCCGGCGAACATCGCTCGCCGTGTCGAACAAGTACCCGGCGCCGGTTTTCTCGATAATCTCCGGAAACGGGCCCAGATTGCGTGCGATGATCGGCGCGCCGGCGCGAAACGCTTCGAGCGCAACAAGCGGAAACACTTCGTAGCAGACCGACGGCAAAAGCGAGGCGACGCAGCGCGCATAAAGCGCGCCAATGGCTTCCGGCGGCATGCGGCCGGTGAAATGAATATGCGGGCTGTCGCCAGCCTGTGCGCGCAATTCGCTTTCATATTCACCGCCGCCGACGACAACCAGGTCAACGGGCGGTGCATCGTGAAAGATCGGCATCAAGTCCTGAAGGCCCTTGATCTTTTCCAACCGTCCAACAAACAGCGCGAACGGGCGCGCCGCAAGATGCGCCAGGTCCGCCGGCAGATCGCCCGGTTGTTCCGCCGGAATAAAGGATGGCAGCACCTGCATCTCGAACGGAAAACCGAAGCGCTTGTGATTGTCCGCGCTCGATTGGCTAAGCGCGATAAACGCATCGACATGGGCCGCCTGTCGTTCCAGAAACCCGGTATAGCGCCAAAATTGCGGCGGACGGCGGTGAATGATCTGGCATTTCAGGCATTCGCGCCGGTCACAGATTTCACGATTGTGCCGCCACAGGATATGCGTCGGGCAGACCAGCCAGTGCTCATGCACGGTGTAAAGCGTCACGCCGGAGCCCATCGACAAAATGCCCGGCCCGCCGACCAGCGACACATTCTGGAAATGGGTGACGTCAAATCCTTCGCCGAGAATCTGTTTTATTCTGTGCTGATTGGCAAGCGGACGTCCGGTCTGCTGGGTTGCAAGGCTCGCCAATACGCCAAGGCCGCTGTCGAGGCGGTGGACGGTGACGCCAGGCGGCTCATCGAGCGGCGTCAAATCACCCAGGGGTTTAGGCGCCAATACCTTATAGCTTTCCGCATCATGTATAATGTGTACGTCGCAGCCGCGCACCGCCAGCGCATGCGCCAGTCGGCGGACATACATGCCGTCGCCGCCGAAATTGAACGGCGGGTAGAAGGTGTTGACGAGCGCGATTTTAAGGCCGGTGCGGCTCATGGCGTTGCGCCCTTTGTCTAACGGGCACTGGGGCGAAGCGCTTTTTCCGCCGCTTCACGAACGCCCCTCGCCGCACGGCGGATCTCGAAATACGCGCCGCCTCGACCTGTAAGGAATTCCCACCAGCGTGGCAGGTCGCGGTAATAGTGCATTTCTATGCGCGGAAAGTCGAATATGGGCGCATTTCGATCCGCCTTGCCGAGCCGCACGCCAAATGAGGATGCATAGTGCCGGGCGATTTCATCACGCGCGGCCTTGTTGCTGTGGCCATAGGGCGGCGCGAAATGGCGCACAGGCTTGCCGAGCCGGTCTTCCAGTTCGTGTTTACTGTCCGCGATTTCGGCGATCAGCGTGTCACCGCTGATTTTGGTCAGATCGGCATGCGTGCGCGTGTGCGAACCAAAACTGGCGAGCCCGTCGCTCAGTTCTTTTACGGTCGCCAAGTCCATCAAGGGGCGCCGGCGCTCATTAGCGCCGTACCAGTTCTCGGATGATCCAAGAACGGCGGACGGGGCGAACACGCAGGAGGGAAACCCCAATCTGGCCATGACAGGATATGCGGCATCGGCATAGTCCCGAAAAGCATCGTCAAAGGTAATCGCGACCGACGGTTGCGAGATTTCAAGCTCCCCCTTGCGCCATGCGAGGAATTGATCGAGGTCGAGAACCGTCACCCCGCTATCGGCGATCGCTTTCATCTGTTCGCTAAAAACAGACAAAGGGATGCTCGTCGGCCCCGGTTCGTCCGAGATCGAATGATAAGTCAAAACCGGGATCGACGCGATGGTCATCCGCCTAATCCTCTACGACATGGGTCTCGAATTCCTTACGGTGCGCAGCCCAGCGGGCGGCGTCAAACCCGCCGTCCTCGCCAAGGCTATCAACCGCCCCATAGGCCATAGCCAGCGCATGATGCGTGTTGTCATGGGCGAACAGGCCCTGACGCCCGAAGGTCAGCAAACCGCCAACGCCGGCCAGCCATTCGTCCATCACGTCGAAATGGCGCTGATAATCGCGATCATACACCGGATAGGCATGCGCCAGCCGGCGCGTGAACGCGCGTTCGATCTTGGCGCTGTTCGGCAGACCACAATCGCGCAACCAGCCATATAACGCCTCGCCCAGTTCGTGATCGTTCATTCCCCAATACTGGTCGCCGGGGTCGCTCGGCAGTTCGGCGCACAACACCGTGCGGCCGCGCGGTTCGCTGGCGGCGGAATAGTTCTTCGGCTCGGACAGGCGCGAAATCGGAACCTCCAGTTCCGGGAAATAGTGCGCGTCATACTCAGTATATTGATCTGTATCGAGAACGATATAAACGAGGATCATGCCGCGATAGCGAATGGACGCTGCTGCGTCACGCACGGCGGCGGGCGCGGCGTCGCCTGCTGCGGTAATGAGCGTCGTTAACGGCAATGTCGACCAGACCGCGTCTGTTTCGTGGTGTTCAAGCACGTCGCCGCGCCGCACCGAAACGCCGGTGACCCGATTGTCTTTGATGTCAAGTTTCTCCACCCGCGCGCCAGGCTGAATTTCGGCGCCAGCGGCCGCCGCCGTTTCGCCAAGGCGGTTGCAGATCATGCCGAACCCCTTGCGCGGGTAATAGAACTTGCCGGTCGTGGGTGATTTCAGGCCCGGAAGCTGTGAAAAAATCTTGCGCAACAGCTTGGGCAAGGAGCTTCCCGAAACGCGGCGGCGGGCGAGCGTCGGCGCCAGGTCTTGCGGCGCAAGCCCCCACAATTTGCGCATATACGGAAAGTAAAAGCTTTCACACATCGTGCGGCCAAGACCGCCGAGGAGAACCGATTCAAATGTTTCGGTCTGAACCTTCGGCGCGCGCAGTTTAGCCGTCGCCGCGTCGAACACCAAAGCGGCGGCGAAAAGTTTTGGCAACCGCAAAACCAGATCGACCGGCTTCAGCGGAAAATGTATCCACCGCTCTTTCAGAAGGATACGCCCGTGGCGCGGCCGCAAGAGCAAATCGTCGCCGAGAATTTCCTGTATGTCGGCCAGAATTTCAGGGTCAGACGCCGGATGCAGGCGATGACTGCCGAAATCGCACATCACGCCGTCAGCCTCAAAACTGCCGGCGTTGCCGCCAACGCGCACGCCGGCTTCGAACAGCACCGGCCGCGCCCTACCTGTCTGCGACAGCTTCATCGCCGCGCCAAGACCCGCCGGTCCGCCGCCGAGCACCGCAATTTTAGGCGGTTTTGAATTACTCATTTACGATCCCCGTTTGTGCAGCTTCGCCGCAACCCCTGTTTGCGCGGCTTCTCCGCGGCGCCAGAATACCTGAACAAGCGCGCCCAAAAGGCCAGTCGCCCACAAAATTGTCTGCCAGCACAGGCTCGCCGCGATCACGCCGGCTGCGCCAACGCCCAACGGCGCCATCAATCCCGCAATACCTGCCTCGCGAACACCAAGGCCGCCGAAGCTGATCGGCAGCGTCGCCAGCAGTTTCGCCAGCGGCCATGCGAACATCCACATCGCCAGCGTCGTGCCTGCGCCGATTCCGGCGGCAAGCATGGCGTTCAACGCCGCGAAACTGGTCTGTATACATATGGAAATCGCCGCGCAGCCAACCAGCGTCGCCGGCCGCGCCGCGATTTCCTCAAGCGCCGTTGCGATTTTATCTACGAGTGCTCGCGCCTTCCCTGCCGGCGCCAGCGAACGCACAAGCGCGCAGATTGGGCCGAGAAACACAACACCCAGAACGGAAACCGCTAATACGGCGACAGCGGCGGCGATTAAAGCGGCGCGGCTGACCCCGGCGTCGGCGCCAAGCCAGATGGCGCCGCCGGTTGCGATCAGTAACAGCGCCGAGGTGTCGATCAGCCGATCGGCGAGCGAGCCGACGGCCAGCGCCGTTTTCCGGCTTGAGCCTTTCATCACCATGCCGGCGCGAACGATATCGCCGCCAGCGACGCCGGGCAGCGCAAGGTTTGCGGCAAGGCCCGCAAAATGCGCTTTCAACGCCGCCGGATAGCTGGGCCCGCCGCCGATCATCCACCGCCATTTGGCGGCCGCCAGCGCATGACCGGCAAGGAACGCGGCCAGCACGCCGAACCAGAGCGCCGGCGATACAAGTTTTATTCGCGGCCAGATTTCGGCCAAAGGGATAAACCGCGAGAGGAGAAACAAAAATATAACGGAAACGCCAACGCGAAGGATTGTCGTTTTTAATCCTTTACGTCGCGCGGCCGGTTTGTCTCCCTCACTTTCCACGCCTAGTCACCATGAAGCCGCGGACGCAGGTGCAGACGCGAAATCATGTCGGCGATCAGCCCGAGCGACCAAACCATCAAAGCGGCCAGAAGCGCGAAAATCGCACTTTCCGACAGGTTCATCTTGGTGATGTCGTAGAGGACCTTGAGAAAACCAAGCGTGAACAAGATGCCGCCGAGCGGCATGAACACCCTCAGCGGCTGGAAGAAGACAATAATCCTCAGCACCAGGAGGATGAACGTAAAGAAAGCGGTTGGTCGCATCGAGGACTGCCCAACCCGCTTGGCGTAAGTGATCGGCACATAAACGACGCGAAGGTTCGAGCACATCATCGACAGGGTAATCGTTGTCGTAAACGAAAACCCGTCCGGCAGAAGCTGAATAAAACGCTCCAGTGAGGTGCGCTTGAAAACGCGAAGGCCGGAATTCAGGTCGGGAATTTTCCGCCGCGCAAGCAGGTTCGCCAGCGTGTTAAGAACCCATTTCGGCGGCCGCCGGATCAGCGGCACGTTCGTCATCGCGGCGCCGCGGTCGCCAACGACCATGTCGGCGTTCTGCGCAACCTCCAGCATTTCCGGAATTTTTTCCGGCGGATAGGTCCCGTCGGCGTCAATGATCGCGACAAATTTTGAATTCGACTCGGCGATGCCGGTTTTCAAAGCGAACCCATATCCGCGATTTTCACCCAGCCGGATGACCCGCGCGCCGGCGGCTTCAGCCGCATCGCCGGTGCCGTCGCTCGACCCGTCATCGACGACGACGACTTCGCCGTCGATCGACGCATCAGTCATGACCTTCAGCAAGGCATCAATCGTCGGGCGGATCGCTTCCGCCTCGTTAAAAGCCGGCACGATAACGGAAAGGGTTTTTAGCATGGACGGCGACCTCGATCATTCATGTAACGCTGGCGAAGACAGGCTTGTTCGTACACTTCGCTCCCCCAGGTCAACGCGTGCGGGGAAGCAAACGCGGCGCCACGCGCGTATATTTGTCTTGCCCCAAGATGGTTAATTTTCTCCGGAAATGGCGAAAATCAACCGAAATCACAACCCGGAGGCGCGGAAAATCGTTTCGATTTTCAAAATTTCCCGAAAGCTAATGATTCTCAGACCCTTAGGGGGTAGGGTGAGCCTGCATACTTAGCCGTTTGGGGAGACAGCTCATGCGCATATATCTCGGTGATCTCGGTCACAATCATATCACCATGACATCCGACGTTTATCCTTTGGGTGTTGCAAATCTTGCCGCCTACGCCAGCGCTTATGTCAACTCGCCAACGCCGCTTGAGTTTGAGATTTTTCGCGAGCCAGAAGAGCTTCAGGCGGCGATAGACAGGGCGCCTCCTGACGTGCTCGGCCTTTCCAGTTATTCGTGGAATCACCGCCTCGCCCTTGCCCACGCACGCTATCTGAAGGCGCGCCGCCCGGACGCGTTGACTTTAATGGGTGGGCCCAACTTCCCGCTTACCGTCGGCGAACAGGAAAGCTGGATACGCACCATGCCGGAAATCGACGCGCATGTGCGCGGGCCGACCTATGAGGGTGAACGCGCATTCCAGTCGATCCTGCAGCGCTTCGTCGATGTCGGCGGCTCTGTTGAAGGTCTTATGGAAGACTCTTTGCCGGGCAATATGTGGATCAACGCCAAGGGCGATTTCGTGATCGGCGAAGAGCTGGATCGTATTCGCGATCTCGATGAAATCCCCTCACCTTACCTCGCGGGCTTGATGGATAAGTTCTTCAAGACTGGGTATTTCGCGCTGTTGCAGATCGCCCGTGGGTGTCCGTTCACCTGCCAGTTCTGCAACTCGTCACCGCGGTCGAATTCAAAAGCGTTCCGCCATTCATTCGACAATATCAAAGCCGACCTTGATTACATCGTTGATCGCATTCCGCCCGAGGGGCCGCTCTGCTTCGCCGACGACAATTTCGGGATGTATGAAGAAGATGAGGCGATCGCCGATTATCTCGGCCATCTGATGGAAACTCGAGACTGGCCGAAATATATCCGGACAACGACGGGCAAGAACAAAGGCGACCGCATCATCCGCGTGATGCGCAAAGCCAAAGGCCGCCTGCCGATGACGTCGGCGGTTCAATCGCTGAACCCGGCGGTTCTTAAAAACATCAAGCGACAAAACATCAGCCTCGACACTTATTCACAGATCCAGCAAGAGTTGCATACGCAAGGCATGCAGTCTTATGGCGAGCTTATTTTGTGCATGCCCGGCGAGTCGAAAGCGTCGTTTCTTGACGCCGTCGACCGCCTGATCGAAACCGGCGTAAGCCGGGTGTCGGCGCACCAGTTGATGCTGCTTCACGGCGCGCCCTTGTCAGACCCCGACCAGCGCGAACGGTTCGGTTTCCAGACACGCCACAGGATCGTCGCCCGGTGCATCGGCGAATACGCCAGCGAACGGGTCGTCGAAACTGAAGAAATGGTCGTTGAAACACCTGATTTTACCTTCGACGAATATCTGGAAACCCGCGTCTTCCACCTGTTGCTGACGATCTATTATTACGAAGACAATTTTGGCGAAGCGTTCAGACTGGCCCGCGATTTCGGGATACGGCCATTCCAGGTCATCGATTTCATGCGCAACAACCTTGATCGCGCATCGCAGGCGTTCCGCGACGCCATTGATGAATATGTTCGCGAAAACGAAGGCGAATTGTTTACAACACGCGACGAGTGTATTGCGTGGGCTGAACGAAACTATACACGGCTGATAGAAGGCGACCTCGGCGGCAATCTGCTCAGCAAATACGCGATGGTTGGCCGTTTCATCGTTTTAGGTGAAGCGCTCGATTTCCTCCGCCTCGCGCTGCGCGAAACGCTGAACCCGCAAAATGATCGGGAAATCGACCAGATGATTGACGCGGTGACGGGCTATTATCGCAGCATCATGCTGCACGCGCCGTTCGCCGAATCGCTCGATGAAAACCCCGACTGGAGCACGCGCTTTGACGTTGAAGCATGGCGGCGAAGCAATTTCGCAGCCCCGTTGTCTGAATTCAAATTCCCCGGCCTGAAATCATATTCCACACGCGTCGATCAAAAGACCAAAGCGGTCATCCTGTCGCGAATTTCGACATTTGGCGAACACCCGCAGGGGCTTGGCCGGTTCACCCGCACAATGTTTGC
The DNA here is from genome assembly GCA_041398145.1 of Parvularculaceae bacterium. Lineage (GTDB taxonomy): Bacteria > Pseudomonadota > Alphaproteobacteria > Caulobacterales > Parvularculaceae > Amphiplicatus. Next base: position 69,967 of record JAWKVF010000009.1, read on the forward strand.
TAACGATCTGCGTCGCCGTATCGGCGACGCGCACTGACGCATATCGCATCGTGGAAAATAAGTCATTGACCTCCACCAGAGGTGGAGGTTTGAAACGCTTCGCTTGGACCACTGGACGTGGTTTTGTTAACGTAAACTAGTACTTAAGGTGAAACAGGTCAGCGTAGTCGCTCTGCTTGTCCTGTTTCTCCTGATTCTGGATGTAGCGTCTGACGACCTCCTCCTGATAGCCCGTCGTTGAAACAAAATATCCCCGAGCCCAGAAATGATACCCCTTGTATTGGCTTGCGCGCATACCGGTTGGCCACGTAAAGCGCCGTCTTTCCTTTGAGAAATCCGACAACGTGAGCAACCGAGTATTTGGGCGGGATGCTGATCAGCATATGGACATGATCGGGCATCAAAAACCCTTCCTCGATAACGCAACCCTTCTGGATCGCCAGCTTGATAAATAGCTCGCGCAACTCCTGACGAACGCTCCCGTAAAGCCGCTTCGTCCTGTATTTACTGCCGAAAACAACATGGTATTTGCAGTCCCACGTCGAGTGAGATAGCGTCTTGTAGTCCATAAAACCTCCATGCTTGGTTTTAAAACCACGGCAATGGTCCAAGCGTGGAGGTATCTTTCCTACATTGTAGAACCCGTCCAATCCTCCACCGAAGGTGGAGGTTTTTGATTGAATAAAAAAGCGCGCCGCCTTTGGGCGGCGCGCTATAATTGTTTAGCGAGTAATCCTGATATCCGCCCGTCGCGAGCAATGCTGGCGCGCGGCGCTGCGTAACTGGCGCGAACTGATGCGGCGCGCCTCAGGGCCGCGCGCATCGACAACACAGACCCGGTCGCGATCATAACGCCCACGCATCATACGTTCGGTGACAATGATCGTTGCGCGATAACGGGTGTTAATGACCTTGCGAGAGACAGCTCGATTGGTATTCGAACGGTATCCGTTGTTCGTGCGGTACCTGTCTTGGTCGCGGTCATAACGATCATAACGGTCATTGCGGTCATAACGCGCACGGTCATTATCGTTGACACGCACGACAACTGTTCTGTCATCATGGTCGCGATCACGCCCGCGGTCGGCCCAAGCCGGCCCGGCAGCCAGTATGATGGCGGCGCCAAATAACCCTGCGACGATGTTCTTGTTCATGTCTGCTTCTCCTGGGTGAGCAATAGCCGCCCAGCCAATTTGGTCTCACATGAAATAAACGCACGTCGCCGCAGAATGCCGTCGCGGCGGACGGAGGTGTTTTCGCGGTGATTTATTGTCGGAAATGTGGCCGCCGAACCGGCTACTCTTCGTGCCAGTCAGTCTTCAATCGCGGCGCGGTGATGATGAAAAGGCCAGCGGCGACGACATAAAACACCGCCCCTGAAAGAATCGCGTAGCGCAGTGATTCATCGCCAAAGCGTTCAACCATTCCGTCCGAGAGCGCACCGATGATCAAATTGCCAAGCCCGATGCCGATCAGGTTGTTGACGAACAAGAACACCGCTGATGCAGTTGCCCGCATGTTCGGCGCAACAAGATGCTGAAACGCGGATATCACCGGCCCGAGCCAGACCAGGCTGAACGCCTGAATAAACAAAAATGCGATGAACACCGCGAGCAGCGATTCGGCAAGGATCCCGGCAAGGAAGAAAGGAATGGTCGCCACGAAGGCGGCGGCGGGCACCAGCGCATAGGCCGATTTTCGCGCCTGCCCGTAACGATCCGCCAGCACGCCGCCAAGGGCGATGCCGGCGACGCCGCCGATCAGCAAGATCGCGCCATAAAAATACGATGCATACAGCAGCGGCCCCGGATCGGGCGGCGTTAGCGAATCAGGCATCCAGGCGAAAAATTCCGCCAGCTTGCCGCCAAAACTTCTGACAAAGAATGACGGGAGCCAGAATATCAGGCCATACCCCATCATGGAGGACGACGCCGCACCGAGCGAAAGCCCCCAGAAACTTGGTTTACCGACAAGCGCCGTCACAACGTCAACGATTGTTGCCGGCGACGTCACCGCGCCGCCTTTGTCGAGACCGCCGCGCACCGGCTCGCGCATGGTGAGGCGGAAAATCGGCGCCAGCAGTAATCCGCCAACGCCGACAATGATAAACGCCGCGCGCCAGTCGAGATAACTTGTCAGCACCCCGCCGAGTAAAATCCCCAAAGCGGACCCAACCGGAATGCCAAAAGAATAAACGCTAAGCGCGCGGGCGCGCTGGTGCGGCGGAAAATAATCGGCGATCAGCGAATAGGCCGGCGCGACGCCGCCTGCTTCGCCGACGCCGACGCCCAGTCGCGCCAGAAATAGCTGTGTGAAGTTTTGCGCAAACCCGCAAAGCGCCGTCATCGCACTCCACAAGGCCAGCGCCGTCGTCATGATCCAGACCCTGCTGGCCCGGTCGGCCAGAAGCGCAATGGGAATGCCGAGAAAGGTATAGAACAATGCGAACGCCAAGCCGCCCATCAGGCTGAGCTGGGTGTCGGTCAGCGCCAGCTCTGTCTTGATGGGAACGGCGAGGATGCCGACAATCTGGCGGTCGATGAAATTAAAGGTGTAAACAACAACAAGAATGAACAGCACCCACGCCCTGTATCCGGGCGAAAATGACTTTGTCCCCGTGTTGTTGCTCATGGCGCTTCCAGATCCAGAGCGCCAAGGAAGTCGATCACGACCTCGACGGATTCTTCTGCGGCTTCTTCCTGCGGAACATGACCGACGCCGGGATAAATGACCAACTGCGAACCCGCGATGGCTTCATGGAGTCGCGTCCCATGATCGAGTGGCAAGACAAGGTCGTCTTCACCCCAGATGATCAACGTCGGCGCGGTGATCGACGACAGGTCCGTTGTCGGATCAGGAAGCGTGAATTCCGCGATTGAGGCAAGAAAAGCGTCGCCATTGCCGTCGCGACGCATCATGTCGCCAAGCAGCTCGATACGTTCCGGCGTGACATAAGAATCGTCGGAAAATATCTTTTTCAACGTCGCTTCTACGCCCGCCGCCGGCGCGGTTTTCAAAAACAATTTCATCGCGGCCGGCGCCTCGACCGGCTCATCGCCGACGCCGTTGACTTCATAGCCAGCGGCAGAAACCAAAATCAACGCATCAACACGGTCCGGCGCCAGTACCGCAAACTTCCACGCGGCAAGACCGCCAAGCGAGTTACCGCCAACAACTGCGTGTTCGATACCGAGCGCGTCCATCACCTCTCCGACGAACGCAGCGCGCTCCACGGCCGAATATCGCTCTTTCGGATCGGGGCCGGTCAACCCGTGGCCGGCAAGGTCAAACCGAACCACGCGATAAGTCTTTGATAGCTCGCTCGCCCAGGCATCCCAGGTTTCAAGGCTGTAAATAAAGCCATGCATGAGCACGATGACGGGCGCGTCGCGCGGCCCCTCATCGCGGACCCGCACGTTCAAACCGTCAACATCCACAAACCTGTCCGCGGGCTTCATATAAGCGGCTTCAAGCGACGCCATATCCGGCCCCGGCCGGTTCAGCAGGTAGACATACGCCCCGCCGCCGGCGACAAGCAGCAAGATTATTCCGAGCAGAAATTTCTTCAGCACAGGAACGCTCCGTTACGAATTACTGGGATGGCTCAGTCGGAGAATAGACCAGATTTCGGGAGACGCGGCCAGACAAACCAAAAGCTGCCTTGCCGCGCCGTCCCGAAGGTGAATGCCCCGTTCAGAGTGGGAGGAAGCTTCTAGAACGAGACCTTCACGGTACCCATGATCTGACGCGGGTTGCCGTAGAACGAAGTCAGAACCCCGGTTAGACCCAATGCAGAGTTCGCAAACGCCGGCTGCGACGTCACGAAATCATAGCCCGCGACGATGTAGCGTTTGTCGGCGAGGTTGGTGCCGTGAACGCCAAGTGACCAGCGGCCATTGTCGGAATTCCAGTTTACGCCGGCATTGAACAGCGCGTAGCCCGGCTGATCGATGGGCGAACGGAAATTGAACTGGCTGGTTTCGCTGCGATAGGAGAACGAACCATAAAGGCTCGCCCCGCCATCGCCCAGCAGCCGCATCGGCCAGGCATAAGTCATCATGCCGAACGCGGTGATGTCTGGCGTGTTCTGGAACACCGCCAGATCGGAAATATCAGAACCGGTGCGGCCGATGAACTCGTCGAATTCGGCATTGATGTAACCAAGCGAGAATTGGAAGTCGAGCGCATCGCCGCTTGCCATCATGTCGCGAGCAAGCCCCAGATTACCTTCCCACTCAATACCCCAGATCGAAGCCGACGCAGCGTTGGTGGTGACGCCAGCAAAGCTTTCAGCGATGCCGTCATTATCGGCGTCAACACCAATTGAGCCCGGCACCTGAACGTCGGAGTAATCTGAGTAGAAGAACGCGGCGTTCGACACGAACCGGCCGTTCGCGACAGAGCTCTTCCAGCCCAGTTCATAAGTGTCGACATTTTCGGGATCGAACTGGCAGAACGCGACCTGATCGTCATAGTCGGTCGCGCCGGTAAACCCGTCGCCGTCAAGGTCAGGCGCCGCATTCGCGCCGCAACGCGGGTCGAACGAGCCGCCCTTGAAGCCTTGAGCGTAGGAAACGTAGAAGGTGTGATCGTCTGTCGCCTTCCACGAAATGCTGGCGCGGGGAGAAAAGTCGTTAAACTTCGCTTCCGCATCAAGGTCTGCGGCGATCGCAAACGGCGCACGAACCAGCCCGCCGAACGACGGCGAGAAGCCGCCGAGATAGGAATAGCGCTGAAGCGAAATTGTGCGGGTGTCTTCGGTGTATCGTCCGCCCACGGAAACCGAAACGCTGTCGGACAGATCAAACGAAAAGTCGCCGAAAATCGACCAGGTTTCGGTGCCGACGTCGCTCGACGTATAGGCGTTGAGACCCGGCAGGTTTAGCAACGTACCGGTCGTCGCGAGAATAACGTCGAATTCCGTCAGGCTATTTGCGTCGAGATAATAGAACCCGAGCACGCCACTCAGACGGTTGCCCTCGTACACGAGTTGGAATTCTTCGCTCAACTGATTGTTGCGATAGATGCCCGGCACATCGAGGTCAGCCTCGGGCAGGCTGTCGAAGTCGATAGGGCTGTAGGTCTCGTCATCGCGATAGGCGACGATGTTCTTGAAGGTCAGCGAATCGCTGGCCCGCCATTCCGCAACAGCGGAAACCCCGCGCGCCACGACGCTTTGCACGGGATTGTTCAGACCGGCGCGGGTATCGAACTCGTTTTCCAGAACCGGATAGGCCGGGATGGAAACGAACGCGTTGCCCGGATAATCGATAAGGCGATGCCCCTGACGCGGGTCAGAATTGTCATCGGTGTAATCGCCGGTAACACGGAACGAGAACGAATCTGAGGGATCCCATTCAAGCGCCACGCGCCCAGCGAGGATATCTTTGTTATAATTATCGATGCCGGTCAGATTGAGGTTCTCACCGAAGCCATTACGCGACAGGTAGGCGATTGTACCGCCGACCTTCAGATCGCCGATGGCCGAACCGGATGTAATCGGCAGGCTGAATGACCCGACCGCATCCAACTGGCCATAGGTGCCGCCGGTCAGACGCAAGGTCATTTCCGGTTCATCCGACAAACGCTTGGTGACATACTTCACCGCGCCGCCAATGGTGTTGCGGCCGTAAAGCGTTCCCTGCGGGCCGCGCAGGACTTCGATGCGCTCGATCTCGTAAACATCAAGAAGCGCCGCCTGCGGACGGTTAAGATAGACATCGTCAACATAGATGCCGACGCCAGACTCAAACCCCGAAACCGGGTCCTGCTGGCCAACGCCGCGAATGAACGCGGTCAGGGTGGAGTTGGTCGCGCGCGACGTTTCAAGCGTCACGTTCGGCGTCATCTCCTCGATATCGGTCAGGTCTACGGCGCCGATCGCTTCAAGTCTGTCGCTGGAAAAAGCCGAAACCGCAACCGGCACGTCCTGCAGCGATTCATCGCGGCGGCGGGCCGAGACGATGATTTCGTCCGACATGTAGCTGTCTTCGTCTGACTGCGCGACCGCGTGGCCGGTTCCCGCCGTCAGCGCCAGAACGGAGCAATAGGCGAGCGCCACTGAGCGCCGCCCAACAGAATTAGAATTTCGTGCACGCCCAAACATAAGCTAGCCTCCCGTGATTGGTTTGTTGTTGGGCGTCAAACTATCGGGGAGCCCCTGCGCACCCCATGACCGGAGCGATCGCGAAGGGTGGGCATTTTCGCTCAATTGGTTTTTCCGAAAAACCGTTGCGCAAAAACAGCAGGTGTCTCGCCGTTCCAGGATTTGAAGGCCCGGTTAAAACTGCGGAAATCCGAAAACCCCAATTCTTCCGCCACTTCTGACACCCCGAGCCCGCGCTTCAGGCGCATCTTCGCCGCCGCATTCAGGACCTCACGGCGCAATTCGCGGAACGTAATCCCCTCTTCTTCCAGACGCCGGCGCAGGGTCGCGGCGCTGACGCCCAGGAGCGCGGCGACCCGGGTCTGGTCGATTACGCCGCGCTCTACCGCGCTGCGAACAAAATCTTCAGTGCGCTTCAACGCCGCCGGGCCGGCGTCGCGTTCCGCAACCCGGATAATCTCCGCGTGAACATGCGCCGCGGTCAGTAATTCGGGCGGCGGCGGTTTAATCCGCGAGGTCGCCAATCCGCCATCATAATCGATGGAATAGTTGGGCGCGCCAAACCGGATCGGCGCCGACCAGGCCGACAAATGCTGCGCCGTTTCCTCTCTCTCGGCACGGGTGACGGAGATTTTTCGAAGCGCGCGATCCGCATGGTCGGGTGCTATCACCTTCAACATGCAATGAAGAAATATCAGCACGCACTCGATTGAAAATGCAATGAATTCCTCATTGTCCTTGATAGCGTAAGGAAACCCCTTGTCGTCAATGACGAAGGTGACGACATCGCCCCGCTTTTTGACCGAATTGAACTCCCCGCCATGAAGAAGGTTGTACGACCGGGCGATGACCTTCATCGCCTCAAACAGCGACATTACATCCGACATTTGCGACAGGATGAAATCATTAGTGCCCGGCAGCAATTGCCGTGTCGACAACTGACAGGTCTCGTCCTCCAGCGCCGCCGAGATCTGGTTTTGAATCCGGTAATAATCGGCAAGTTGCACCGGATTTTGCGGATGATCGAACGTTGTCGCCGCGATGCCAAGGCCGTGAAAAATTTCGTCCACGCGAACGCCGCGTGCAACCGCCATATCGATCAGCGGCGTGATGCGGCGGGCCGGCACCACGATCGGTTCCAACGGCGTCGTTTCAATGTCGCGCGGCGCCGACATGACACTCCTCCTCAGCGCGGCGCGCGTCGCACGCCAACCCCTTCATACCGCCATAACCCATCGGAAAACAAAACAGGGCTCAGCGAGATTTCGCCAAGCCCCTGTTTTCAAGCGCTGATTTTATTGGGTGCGGGGAGAGGATTTGAACCTCTGACCTTCAGGTTATGAGCCTGACGAGCTACCGGGCTGCTCCACCCCGCGCCAACAATATCCTTCCGGGCGAGCCGTCAAAACAACCTCTAGTCCGGAAGAAGAGGCGATATAGCGAACGACACGGCGTCGCGCAAGGCCTGCGAAATGCTTATTTTTGAAGGGTAAATCCGTACCTGATATTGGCGCCGCCATGGGGGGCGCCCTCGTGCAATAACCCGATTTAATGGGTGACGGTCACTCAGCGCCGCTGACCGTCAGGATCACCGATGAAATCCCGCCCTCACCTGCTCGTCAGAGCCGATTTGCATCTGGCGCGATCAGCACTCGGCTCTGGCGCCTGTTTGCGACCCGGGGATGACGGATCGGCGCCGGCGACCGCTGAACCACTATACCTGCGACAGCTTCCTTGCGCCCTAAGAGCCCGCGCGCTTGAAAATCACCATGTAGATTTCATCGAGCCCCTCGACAGCGGGCTCGTCGACAAGCTCAAAACCGAAGGATTCGATTTCGTTGACGACGCCGGCCTTGCCAAAGCGCACATGATCCTTGCGCCTGTCGTCGATATCAGACGGATCGAGCGTATAATCGAGCACGACGAGGCGACCGTTCGCGGTCAGCGATTCGCGTACAGAATTCATGATCGCCTCGCGATCATCGAAATAGTGATAGGTGTCGGCGACGAACACGATGTCCACCGACGCCGGCGGCAATGTAATGTCGTCTTCACGCCCCAGAACCGCAACGACATTTGGAATATCGAGATCAGCAACGCGCTGCGCAATCAGCTTGAGAAAACGCGGCTCGATATCCACCGCATAAACAACGCCGGCCGGCCCCGTCCTTTCCGCGAACAACAGGGAATAAAGCCCGGTGCCGGCGCCGATATCGGCGACCCGCTCGCCCGGTTGGACGCCGACTGCATCAACAACGGCATTGCGCGCTGCGTATAATTCGCGGCTGCCGACCTCCATCGAGTCCAGAAAAACTTCCGGATTGGCCGCTTCCTCGCCATAAGACGGCGCGGGCAAGGGCTCGGCAAGCTCGCTGTTCGCCTGCTTTTGACCGCAGGCGGCGACGAGGCTGAACGCAATCGCAATCGTCGCCGATTTTGCTGAACGCAAACCCATGCCCAATCTGGCCCTCATCACATCTGACATTTTTGCTGACGCAAAAATCGCCGGATTTCAACCATTTAATTTCAGGCGTTGATTTCCGGGCGATTCCCCGCAGGCGCGCTCCAGCGGCCCGATTGAAGAAAGACGCTCGCCATCACTCCGCCGATGTCACCCGGCGGATTGCTGCAGCGCATCAAATTTCAGTGTCTGAGCTGGCGCCCTTAAACCACCTTGTCGTGGAGTAACTGCGCCAGGGGGTTGATGAATTCCATCGGCGCGCCAGATATATAGCCTGGCTTTTTCGACTGGCGATTGAACCCGGTACGACGATCCCGTTCAAACTCTTCGCACTGTTCGCCCAGAGCGAAAGCCAGATCATCGGGACGAGAAACATCCACACTCAGAATATTGTCGTGCCAATTATTCAGGTTCTTGGACGCAAATGAATTCGTAACGGTCAAGACGCCGAAATGCGCCATTTCAAGAGGCGGATAGCTGGGATGCGGCGAGGCCATTACCGATAGACCAACTGCGCTTGTCGATAAAAACCGCCCATATTGGTCAAGCGACAGCTTGCCTTGAGATTTTACTTCCTGGCCAGTCGCCAACCGGAATGCATCGTGATCCGCCCCTGCTGATACAACGTCCCACGCTGCGGAATTCTCAAAAGTTTCCGACCAAAGCTGCAAGGCCTGCTTCACCAGGAAGAAACAATTGCGCCGCATCTGGGGACGCGCATAGACGATAATCCGTTTTTGCTTCATCTCCGGCGTTACGTGCGGCAGATGAATCGCAAGTTGACGATTGAGAATCGGCTCAAAATAAAATTGATCCTGAAATCGATGTTTCTGGCCTTGAAAAAAGGTCATCAGCTCTTCTGAATTGAAGACGCCGATCTTCGGAAATTTGTCGTCATACGTAGACTGAGCAAGAACATGCGCCGAAGACCATGGGTGAAAACTCGGCTCATAATCCTGGATGAGATAGATATAAGGGGTCGATTCGGCGGCCCTTTCCTTCGCCAGGAATTCAAGCACCGGTCTCATTTTGTAATAATTATGCCAGAGGCTTCCGATGAAGACGTCGTTGGCCGATACCGTAATAGAATTCGCCAAGGCTGATATGTACTCATAAGTCGCGTGCGAGATATCCACGCCCTCGCGGTGGGCGATATCAACGCCAAGATTTTCACCTTCCGCAGGCCCAAAACACAAGAAGCGAATCCGCCATGGCGTGATTGCATTCAGCGCCTCGAACAATTTCAAGGAAATGTAGATATTGGTGGCGACGCCCCCATAGGCTTTCTGCTTTGATAAAGTGTTGACCAGCACATTGAGGCGCGGGCGAGGGTCCTGGCGGTCCGCGACAGGGCTCAAGGGCCACAATTGATATTGCACATGTTCGTCATCATAGGCGGTCGATGTTCGACCGCTCATCATCAGACGAGCGCTTGCTTTGAGGCGGCGTGAAATCTCACGAACCGATAAAGACATATTCACCCCCATCACGAATATGGCGGCAAATATGACCCGTTACAACCAGCCTCCCTCAATGCGGGCGCCGGAAAACACAAAAACGCCGCCCCGAAAGGAGCGGCGTTTTTCTGAATGAAGGGGTTCATGTCGGCTTTGCAGGCCTGGCGGCGACCTACTCTCCCACGTCTTAAGACGTAGTACCATCGGCGCTGGGGACTTTAACGACCGAGTTCGGAATGGGATCGGGTGGAGGCTCCCCGCCAAAACCACCGGGCCGGCAAAGACGACAAAATATGCGAGAGTTCTTTCCAACGCTGCAGCGTAATGATCCGTAGTCAAACGAACCGTTCGCCGCGCACAAGTCTTTTTGTCTCATGCATTGACTGCATGAGGACGATCAAGCCAATCGAGCTATTAGTACCGGTAAGCTTCACACATTGCTGCGCTTCCACACCCGGCCTATCAACGTGGTGGTCTTCCACGGCTCTCAAGGGAATTCTTGTTTTGAGGCGGGTTTCCCGCTTAGATGCTTTCAGCGGTTATCCCTTCCATACATAGCTACCCAGCACCGCCATTGGCATGACGACTGGTCCACCAGAGGTATGTCCATCCCGGTCCTCTCGTACTAAGGACAGATCCTCTCAAAATTCCTACACCCACGGCAGATAGGGACCGAACTGTCTCACGACGTTCTGAACCCAGCTCACGTACCGCTTTAAATGGCGAACAGCCATACCCTTGGGACCTGCTCCAGCCCCAGGATGCGATGAGCCGACATCGAGGTGCCAAACAACGCCGTCGATATGGACTCTTGGGCGTCATCAGCCTGTTATCCCCGGCGTACCTTTTATCCGTTGAGCGATGGCCCTCCTCACGTGGGACCACCGGATCACTATGGCCGACTTTCGTCTCTGCTCGACTTGTCAGTCTCGCAGTCTGGCGGGCTTATGCCATTGCACTCGACGAGCGATTTCCGACCGCTCTGAGCCCACCTATCGCGCGCCTCCGTTACTCTTTAGGAGGCGACCGCCCCAGTCAAACTACCCACCATGCAGGGTCCCGGACCCGGATAACGGGCCGCGGTTAGACATCAGCGCAAGCAAGGGCGGTATTTCACCTGGGGCTCCATCCCGGCTGGCGCCGGAACTTCAAAGCCTCCCGCCTATGCTACACATGCTGGCTCTAATGCCACTGCAAAGTTGTAGTAAAGGTGCACGGGGTCTTTCCGTCTAACCGCGGGTACTCCGCATCTTCACGGAGAATTCAATTTCACTGAGTCTCTGTTGGAGACAGTGTGGAAGTCGTTACGCCATTCGTGCAGGTCGGAACTTACCCGACAAGGAATTTCGCTACCTTAGGACCGTTATAGTTACGGCCGCCGTTTACCGGGGCTTCAATTCGGAGCTTGCACCCCTCCTTTTAACCTTCCGGCACCGGGCAGGCGTCAGACCCTATACGTCGTCTTGCGACTTCGCAGAGCCCTGTGTTTTTGATAAACAGTCGCTACCACCTAGTTTGTGCCCCCGCCCTGAAGTTGCCTTCAAAACGGGCTCCCTTCTCGCGAACTTACGGGAGTAATTTGCAGAGTTCCTTCAACAGAGTTCTCTCAAGCGCCTTGGTATGCTCTACCAGTCCACCTGTGTCGGTTTAGGGTACGGTCTATTGAGGAGGCTATTTCCAGGGACCGCCAGGCCGCCCTTCCCACAACCAACGGGGAAAAACGACTTTCGCAATCCGTCACACATCCTCTGGCTCAGGAATATTCACCTGATTCCCATCGACTACGCCTTTCGGCCTCGCCTTAGGGGCCGGCTAACCCTGCGCAGATTAGCTTTACGCAGGAACCCTTGGACTTTCGGCGAGAGTGTCTCTCACACTCTTTATCGTTACTCATGTCAGCATTCTCACTTCTGATACCTCCACGGTCTCTCGCGAGTACCGCTTCATCAGCTTACAGAACGCTCCGCTACCGCTTGCTTGCGCAAGCCCGAAGCTTCGGTGCATGGCTTTAGCCCCGTTACATTTTCGGCGCGGGAACCCTTAATTAGACCAGTGAGCTGTTACGCTTTCTTTAAATGATGGCTGCTTCTAAGCCAACATCCTGGTTGTTATGGGATTCCTACATCCTTTCCCACTTAGCCATGACTTGGGGACCTTAGCTGTCGGTCAGGGCTGTTTCCCTTTTCACGACGGACCTTAGCACCCGCCGTGTGTCTGCCGCATAGTACTCCTCGGTATTCGGAGTTTGGTTAGGATCAGTAAGGCGGTAAGCCCCCATAGCCCATCCAGTGCTCTACCCCCGAGGGTATTCGTGCGACGCTCTACCTAAATAGATTTCGCGGAGAACCAGCTATCTCCCAGTTTGATTGGCCTTTCACCCCTAGTCACAAGTCATCCGAGTCTTTTTCAACAGACACCGGTTCGGACCTCCAGTAAGTGTTACCTTACCTTCATCCTGCTCATAACTAGATCACAAGGTTTCGGGTCTAATCCCACTAACTAAATCGCCC
>JAWKVF010000009.1:87500-97692 GCA_041398145.1 Parvularculaceae bacterium
CGAAAAACGCATGTTGAGAAAACTGTTCAAAGCCACCGGCGCCGCACCCGGCCTGGGGACGACCATGATCGCGGCCTTCAACATCGTCATGGACCGGATGACCCGTTCGCGCCTTGCCGGCGATCCGCCGGACGTCCTGATCATGCCGCGCGTCGGGCATATTCCCTTGCTGGACTTCGATCAGGCGGACGCGTTGATCGAACTTGGCAAACAGGCCGTCGACGAGCACGCCGACGAGATCACCTCGGCGATGGAATTACTGTCCTGAGCCGCTAAAGCGTTTCCAGGCATAGTGTGAGCGGTTCGCCGTCCGGTAACGCGTTAAAACAAGAACTCAAAGCGACGCCCTGATTCTGATTGAACCGGCGACGCTTTAAGTTACGAAGCAATATATTCTTTCAGCGCCGCCGCTTCGCGTTCGGCGTCTTCGATCTTGCGCTTGACGACGTCGCCGATCGACACCATGCCGACCACCTGACCGCCCTCGCACACCGGAATGTGCCGGATGCGCCGCTCCGTCATCCGCGACATCAACTCGTCGACTTCCGTATTCGGATCACACGTCACCGGATTGCGGGTCATGCAGTCGGAAACAGGCCGGTCAAGCACGCCGGCGCCTTCGGTTCTAAGCCGCCGGACGACATCGCGCTCAGAGAAAATGCCGGTGACATCGCCATTGTCGTTTTTGACGATCACGGCGCCGATATTCTTATCGCCGAGCATCTCGACCGCGCCCTTGACCGACGTAGACTGCGTGACGGAGTAGACCGCCGCGCCCTTTGCCTGAAGGATGGTTTCAACTTTCACGAGAGCCTCCTTCCCAGAGGCCCTCAGTGTGCGCGAATTAAAGAAAAAATCAATACAAAAGAACGCCCTCGCCGCTCAGGCGATACGCGGGTGCGGGCGGTCAAACAACGGAATGGCGAGCAAGCCGAACAGGAAACCGCCGATATGCGCCTCCCAGGCGATCCGCGCGTCGCCCGCGCCGAACCCCGCGCCGACGAATTCGGTCGAGACATTCAGTACAATGATGACCGCCGACCAGGCCAGAACCGTCGGGTCGGTCAGCTTCAGCAAACGCGGCGGAGCGGTCGAGAACAGGTTCGGCCGCCGGAATCCGAAGCGGATCAGCGCGCCGAGAAGGCCCGTCACGCCGCCGGAAGCGCCGACCAGCACCGTATATTCATTCATGTGAAACAGCGAAAAGAACAGCGCGCCCGCCGCACCAGACAGCAAAAACAGCGCAAGAAACCGCCACGCCGCACCGACGCGACGCGCCACCGGCGCGCCAAACGCCAGCAGCCAGAGCGAGTTAAATGCGATATGGGCAAAGCTCGCATGGACGAAAACATGGGTGAAAAGCCGCCCCAGCCAAGCCACGACGCCGCCATTGCCCGCCGGGCCGGCGAAAAACCGCGCCGGTTCAAAACCGAGTTGATCGCCCAGCCTCTCCTGAAGCGCCGGCGGGGAAAGCGCGAAAAACACGTAACAAAGCCCGAGCGCCGTAATCGTCCATACGACGACCGGCGGCGCATTGAACACCGGGGCGCGCTTTTCGGCCTGAGACCAGCGCGCCTCCCACGGGCCGCGCCCATTTGAGTTGAAATCGTTACGCATATGACCAGGCTATCGGCATATTCCCCCCATCAGTCTCCCTAATTCCCCTCATCAGCCCGCCTATTCCCCCCAAGTGCAATCCGCGCCGCCGGACGTCAACAGATGACCGCCGAGACGGGGCAATCCCGCGCCGAAACAATATGGGTGTTCGCCCGCCGGCAAGCAAAGCTTTGTTCACATTAACGCCCTAGAATTCCCCTCTGGCAATAATTCATTAACCAAGCGACCCCGATGCCCGACAGCAACGCCACCGGAACCAGACATTCGGCCACGCCGCACGAAGACGCCAGCGAACGCCGGCGCCATCGCCGTGTCGACATGAACCTGAAAGCCCGCGTTTTGATGGAAGACGGCGTGGAGGAGCCCTGCATCGTCGTGAATATCTCGGCCGGCGGCGCCATGCTCAAGGCGAGAACGCCGCCGCCGGAAGGCGCCGAAGTCATCGTCTATATCGACGATATCGGCCGCTTCAAAGGCAAGGTCGTGCGCTCGTCGCGCCACGTGTTCGCGGTCGATTATCGCGGCCGCAAGGCGAAAACAAAGCGCACCGCCGACGCGCTGACCTATGCCGCCAACCATACCGGCAAACGCTTTGACCGCCGCGGCAGCCCGCGCATCCGGCAGGATGCGCCGGCCCTTGTCAGGCTCGAAAACGGCGACACCCTCAATTGCGCGATACTCGACATCTCGCTCACCGGCGCATCAATCGCCATCGAGCCGCGCCCGCCGCTTGGCGCGCTGCTGACAGTCGGGCGCATGAATGCAAAGGTCGTGCGCCGCCATGAAACCGGCGTCGGCGTTGTTTTTACGGGGACTGCGACCAAAATGGAGGAGGTCATTGAAAGCGCCAAGTCCCAGGATGAGACAAAAGAAGACGGCCCGCAAATTGCAGGAAAATTCGGCAAGAAGGGCGTCTAGGCCCGACCGCCAACTCGCGGAGAATTGCTGATGCTAGCGGTGGATAATTGGTGCATCAAGGTTAACGACCGGATCTATGGTCCGTATACGTCTAACCAGTTGCGCAAATTCGCACATGAAGGGCGATTTGCGCAAACCTCGCTTGTTGCGCCCGCTGGCGGCAAAGAATGGCGTCAGGCCGCCGATGAAACTTCGTTTGCGAATTTTTTCGGCGCGTCGCCCACAGACGCCGGACAACAGCGATCATTTGGTCGCGCGCGGCCAAAGGCAAACGTCGTTGAAACCCATCCGCACCGGCGCAGTACGGATCGCCCTGCCGGGCAGGCGTCATCAAAAGACGCACGCAAGGAAAGCGTTTCAAACTTCATCGTCATCTTTCAGGTCGACAGCGTCGCCGGCAACCGGATCGAGCCGGTGCTGGCCGCCATGGGCCCGACATTCAGACTCGCGCAAAATGTCTGGACGGTAAAATGCGCTTACACCGCAATCGGGTTGCGCAATTCAATCGCGCCCTTCCTGCGCCCGCAGGAAGCGGTGTTCGTCATTGACGCCACGAACGGCCGGACGTGCTGGCAAAATTACGCGCCGGAGCCGCATGCCAAAATCTCCGCCGCTTTTGTCGGCGCCAAGCCCTGAGCGGATTACGCAACCGCTTGCAAACCAGCACCGATTGCGCCGGGTGCGCTTGAGCAAACGGCCCCGAACTTTTGAGGGAGCCGGTTGCGAACCGGCAAGCCGGTGAACCGCTTTATCTGCAACCGACTCTATAACCCGTGCGCCGCGGACGATAATGTGACACTGAGAATAAATTCTCGTCCGACCTATCGCCAATTCCCGCGAACACCCCTAGCCTTGGTTTCGTAGTCGCGTCAGGCGTCGTTCCAGCAGGCGGTCGAATGAACCACCGTGCTTTCAGCCATCCGCCCGATGGGCGCCGTCACATCCCGAGCGTAGCAGCTCAACGCGTTCCCGCGCCGCCGTCGCAGCTTTCTGCACGGCGGTTTTTCTTTTCTTCAAGGAGATTTTGAATGGCGAAGCGTTCCGCCCAGAGCAGGAGACGTCAACATCGAAACGGCGCAGGGCAACAGGCGGGCAACGACCGCTTTGAACCCGATAATGTCCGCCGGTTATTCGACGAAGCCTCATGGTCGCCGCTCGGTCAGGCGAACGCGCCGGGCCAGACGCTGGGCCAGACGCCGAGGCCGGGGTATGGCGGCGACCAGAAATATCGAAAGAACATCCGGGCGCACAATCCTTCGCAGCAAAAACTCATCGACGCGCTTGAACAAGCGCCGCTGGTGTTCGCCGCCGGGGCCGCCGGCACCGGAAAGACCTATCTCGCCGTCGCCAAGGGCGTCGAGGCGCTGGAGGCGGGCAAGGTGCGTCGCATCGTGCTGTCGCGTCCGGCTGTCGAGGCCGGCGAGAGCCTCGGCTTCCTGCCCGGCGACATGGAGGAAAAACTCTCCCCCTATCTGCGGCCGCTTTATGACGCGCTGTGCGACCGGATTTCGGCCAAGCGGCTGAAGGCGCTGACGGCGGAAGGCGTGATCGAGATTGCGCCGATCGCCTATATGCGCGGGCGCACGCTCAACAATTCCTATGTCGTCATCGACGAGGCCCAGAACTGCACCTATGGCCAGCTTAAAATGCTGCTGACCCGGCTTGGCTGGAGCTCGACCATGGTCGTCACCGGCGATCCGCAACAGACCGACCTGCTGCCCGGCATGTCTGGCCTTGACGAGATCATGGCGCGGCTGGAGCGGCTCGATCAGGTCGGGGTCGTGCGGTTCTCGCGGGCGGATGTCGTGCGCCACCCCCTTGTCGCTGAAATGATCGAGGCGCTTTAGGCGTAAATTCGCCCGACGCGTGTAATCACCGCCCGGCGGTGCGCCGGGAACGCCCGGCGTCGCGAAAATTGCCGCGCCGGGCGCCGTCATGCTAAGCACCCGGACACGATAGAACATCCGGACGTCAGGGAGAGCAATGAGCAATTACGGCATTGGCGGCGAAGAGGTGAAAGAAGAATCGAGCTGGCGCTATCCGCTCGGCATCTTTCTGGCGACCCTCGTGCTTTGCGCAATCTTCCTTTATTATTATGTCGGCCCGTCCGTTGATGAAATCGGCGGCAATGTGCCCAGCCCCGCCATCAGCGAAGAGCCGATCACCCTGACCATTGGCGGCGGCGAGTTCGCCATCCCCGCCAATTACACCATCTATCCGCGGGATCGCCGCGGCGGCATCCGCGATGAAGTCTGGCTCTACGCCCTGTGGCCGACTCTGGCCGGCTATGCCCCGTCACGGCGCGAGGATTTCATCGAGAACGCCCCCGACACGCGGCGCATCGACATCATGATCGGCGAACGCACGGCGCCGTTCAGCGAACGCGAGCGCATCGACATTCTTTACATGCCGCAAACCGTAGATCAGCGCGGCGAGCGCACCGCCTACAGGCTGATCAAATACGATTTTAAAGACCAGCGCGCCAATGTGCCGACCAGCGGTTACGCCGATACCGAACTTTACCTTGGCGAAACCGACGCGGAAGACGTGATCGCGCTGTTCTGTTTCAAGGAACGCGAAGATATTCCGAGCCCTGAATGCTGGCGCGAAATGGAAATGTCGGACACGGTCAGCATCACCTATCGGTTCAAGCGCCCCTATCTGCCGGAATGGAAAAAGATCGATTCTGAAGTGCGCGCGCTCGTCGCCGGGTTTCAGCGCTGAACCCTTGATTTGTCGCGTGACTTTGCAAAATCCGGGACAACCTGTTGAGGCTCCACATCTAGTCCCGCCCGAACAGCGCGCCGACAGCCGTCATCATCGCCGGGGCGGCCGCCAGACAAATCGTGGCCATAACGCCGGTATAGGCGGCGGCTGCATAGCCGCCGGTCCAGATGCCGCTCGCCTGCGCCGCGGCGAACGCGATCACGCCCAGCACGGCGCCCGCCAGATATGACGACAGCCCTGCCGACAGGGCCCGGCGCGTTACATCCCTCGCCTTGCGGCGGGGATCGCGCGCGTCGCGCCAGTGCGCGCACAGCGCAAACAACAGCCCGGCGCACGCCACGATCGCGGCAAGGCGCGCGTCTTCCGACGGGCGCGAATACGCAAAATCGAACGCGCGAGATGTGATGACCATGCCGGAAACCGCCAGCAGGCCGAGCAACAAGGCGGAGCGAAGGGAAATCAGAAACAATGCGCCAAGGGCGGTCGCCGCAACGACACAGACGATCTCGCTCATCGCGACCGGGGCGCGCAGGTCAAAGGCAGCGACAATCGCGACGATCAAAATGATCGCCGCCGCCGCAAGCGCCGAACTGGGCGGGAGGACCGTGCCTAAGGCGCGCAAAAACGGGGCAAGGGCGGCGGTGCGGCGGTTTTCTTCCAGCGCGACAGCCTCGCTGTGCGACTTCAACGCGAGCGCCGCGCCCAGCAGCAAGGCGGGCGCGCCTGCCGCCGGAACAAGCGGCCCGACCGCGGCGTAAACCTGCGCCGCCGATACCCCGCCCGCGGCAGCGATCACCTGGCCCGCAAGGGTGCAGGCGCTGAGAACGATCAAGAACAAGATCGCCGTAGCGGCGCGATCAACCGCGAACGACGCCGCGCCGAAATTGTCCGCACCTTGTGCAAACCGCGCAGAAAAATTTGACGCGGCGAAGACCGGCGCCATCGCCCCGACAGCGCCCGACAGGCCGAGCAAAACCGGCGCAAAAGCTTGCGGCCCCTGTCGCGCCTGTTCAAAAGCGACAAACCCCAACGCGCCGGCGACGCCGAGTAAAAACCCCGCATACCCGACTGCGGAAAGTCGCGCCTGCCCGCGCCAGAGCGGCGCCGCGACGACGACAACAAATGTGGCGCCGGCGCATAACAACAATACCGCAGACGGATCAAAAGGACTAAGGGTTGACAGCTCGTATCGCATTGACAACCGCCGCCCCGCCAGCAGCACGCCCGCGACGACGAACGCAAGCAACAGCCTCGGCAATGTCTTGCGCGGCGCGACCGCCGCCGCCGCCAAAGGCGCAAGGGTGACGCAGGCGAGCGTTGCGACGAACGCCAGCGCCGCACGATCAAATGTTCTGGAAGATTCGTCGAACCCGACAGCCGCCAGCGCCGTGACGCCGACCGCGATGACGCTTGCGGTCAGGATTGGACGGCCCGCAGCCATTCCGCTTATGACGCCCATGCGATCTGCGCTCAAACTCACTCTTTGAGAACTCGCGCCGCGAGAACTCTTGCCGCACCGGCGCTCTCAATCAACGACCGTCTCCAACTTATGCCGGCAGATCCTCGTCGAGAATCGCCATGTTGAATTGATAGCAAAGATCGCCGTCTTCATCGTCCCGAAAAATGACGCCGAGAAATTCGTCGCCGAAATAAACCTCAGCAGAATCGTCCTTGTTCGGCCGGCCGCGCACGGTCAGAGTGGCGAGGTCGAATTTCGTGCGAAAATATTGCTGTAAGCGCGCAATTTCCTGAGGGTTCATCGCATTGATCCTTTTCTGGGCCAGTTTGGGGGCCTGTTTTGGGGGCCTGCCCGCCGGCGCCGCACAGGCTGCGGCGAATTCGCAGGCGCATAAATTTGATGGCCGTTGTAGGCTGTCATCGAGGTCGAACGCAACAAAGAGGCGAATTTTATGAAAACCGGTGCAAGACTTGTTTTTTCGGCGTGCGCACTGCTCGCGCTTGGCGGCTGCGGCGACAAAGCAGGCGAACGCGGCTCGCGCGTGCCGGGCGAGGATTGCACGCCGAGCGCCGACCGCGCTGTGGTGGTTCTTGACGGCTGGCTGCGGGCGCAACCAAACGCCGACGCGATGACCGCCGCCTATTTCAATCTCCGCAACTGCACCGACAAGAAGCTCTATATCACCGGCATTTCGACCCCCGCGGCTGGCAGGGCCGAAATTCACCAGACAAGCCGCGACGCAAATGGCCTCGTCTCGATGGCCCCCGCCGGCGACATACCGGTCAATCCCGGCGAAACAGTGGTGTTCGAGCCTGGCGGTCTTCACGCGATGCTGATGATGCTGACAGGCCCGATCAATCCCGATGACCAGACGACGCTGACGGTTCAACTCGGCGAGGAAAAATCGGTGACGTTCAACGCGACAGCGAAGTCAGCAACGGACGCGGCGGGCACCGGCCACGACAAGCACTGACTTTGAGTATTTTCCGACGAAGTGGAAACCGGTTCGTCGCAAGAAAATGCGCCCGAACAAATCGTTAGAGCGTTTCGGAAATCCCCCCGTTTTTAGCGGGTTTCGTTGATAGACTTCACGCGGCCATTTTCAGTTTCTGGGCCGGCGTCAATCTAGCGTCTGGTCCATGGTCTTGGACGGGTCCTTGGCGCAGTCGCCAACCGGCTTGGCCGGCACGCCGGCGACCGTACAGCCGGGCTTGACCGGGTTCAGGACGACGCTGCCGGCGGCGACCTTCGCGCCTTCGCCGACCTCGATATTGCCGAGCACCTTGGCGCCGACGCTGATCAAGGCGCCGCGGCGGATCTTGGGGTGACGATCGCCGATTTCCTTACCCGTCCCGCCCAGGGTGACATTTTGCAGGATCGACACATCGTCCTCGATCACCACTGTCTCGCCGATGACGACGCCGGTGGCGTGATCGATAAACACGCCCTTGCCGATAACCGTCGCCGGATGGATATCGACCTGAAACAGTTCGGACATGCGGCTTTGCAGGTATAGCGCCATCGGCCGGCGGTCATTGCGCCATAGCCAGTGGGCGACGCGCTGCGCCTGTAGCGACAGGTAGCCTTTGAAATACAAAAACGGCTGGACATATTCGCTGCACGCCGGATCGCGCTCGAACACCGCCAGAATATCGGCGAGGCCGGCCTCGACAATTGACGGGTCGCTGCTGTGCGCCTGTGCGCAGATATCGCGCCAGATCATCGCGTTCATTTCCGCGTCGGCGACTTTCTGGGCGATCCGATATGACAATGCGCCTTCAAACGTCTCGTGGTTGAGCACGGTCGCGTGCAACATGCTGGCGAGCGCCGGCTCACGCGCCGCCGCGGTCGCCGCCTCAAGGCGCATCCGCGCCCATGTCTGGTCGGTCGTCAACTTGACCACGGTGGAAACGCTCATGGTTCGCTCCTTGCTTGCCCGCGTCTTGTTCGACCGCGTCCTGAATGATCCCCGCCGCTTGCGCGAATCAATTTGGCGATTTCGGCCGGCAACCGCCCGGCGCGGGCCTGCGCATATGCCGATAACACCATCATAATAGTCAATGAATCGCGAATTTCGCCAGCAAGCACCATATCGTGAAGCGCAGAAAAACTGAGCCGGCGATAAGAAAGCGCCTCTTCGGGATCTGGATTGGCGGCGCCCGCCGACAAATCCCAGGCGAGAAAACACACCGCACGCTCGTCAGTGACGGAATTGGAGAGGTCGCACTCTAAAAGCGGCGCCCATGACGCAGCCTTTGCGCCCGTCTCCTCCAGCAGCTCCCTTCTGGCGGCGGCCAGCGGGTCTTCGCCGCCGGCGCCGCCCTCGGGCAATTCCCAGCTATAGGCGTTAAGCGGAAAGCGATGCTGGCCGACCAGACAGACCGACCCGTCAGCGTCGATCGGCAACACGCCGACCGCGACGTTCTTGAAATGCACGACGCCATACTGGCCGGGCGAGCCGTCAGGGCGCAGCACCGCATGGTCGCTCACCCGCACCCAGGCGTTGTCATACACCTCGGTCGCCGATTGAACGGTCCACGGACCGATTTTTTCGCCGGGTTTGTAACTCACTTCGCCGCCGTCTCCCGCACCGGAACCGGCATCTGGCAGATGTCGAGATAGTTCGGGCGGAAATAGAAAAATTCTTCCGGGCGATTGCGGCGCGCCTCCGCGAAGGCGGCGAACGCCGGGCTGGCGCTATCAAGAATTTCAAAACGCGGGCGTTCATCCTCAGGCAAGTCCGACGCCATACGCATCGAGATAATGGTCTCGCCCAGATCATCATCCTTGCTTTCCGGCGGCGTGACCCGGCGCAGCGCCTGCAAATGCGCCATGCCGTCGATCACCCGTCCGAACACGGACAGATTTCGGTCGAGATAGCGTTGCGGCTGAAGCGCGATATAAAACTCGGTGCTGGCGGAATCTTCTTCATTGCCGCGACCGAAGGCGAACGCGCCGGCGCAGTGCAAATGCCACGCCTTCCCGACGGCGCGATCTACGCCAACCGGCAGGCTGGCCGCGAAGCCCGACTGCGGCGCGAACCCGTCAGCATCGGGCAGCGCGAAGAACGAAAAATCCTCGCCGATATCACTGACGAACTCCGCTTTCATTTCCGCTTTCGCCGATTTGACGTCACGCTCGCCGAACGGGTCGCCGCCCTGCGCCACAAAGCCGTCAATGACGCGGTAAAACGAAAGGCCGTCGTAAAATTTCTCCCGCGTCAGCGTGCGAACCTGTTCAACATGGGCGGGCGCCAGCACCGGCGACAGCGCGACGACGACGCGGCCGCGCTCCAGCTCGATCACCAGCGTTTCGTCGGCGGGTATCTCGCGCCAGTCCGCAGGCGCTGATTGCGTCAGAATTTCCGCGCCGTCTTTGCGCCCTTCCAGCGCCGCGCCCGTCGCCGGTTGCGCGGCCATCGTCGCTGCCGCCAAAGACGGAACAATCCGTTCCCAAACAATCTGCATGCGT
>JAWKVF010000010.1:0-76484 GCA_041398145.1 Parvularculaceae bacterium
CAAAAATCAGTTGCTGCTTCCAGAATTTCGACGAATAGCAAAAGATGCAGGCTGCACGCCCGCCCAATTAGCACTGGCCTGGCTGTTGCAAAAGGCGCCGCACATCATTCCGATTCCGGGGACAACCTCCGTTGCGAATTTATCAGAAAACCTTGACAGCGCAGGGATCACGCTCAGCAAAAATATATGCGAACGCGTCGAAGGCCTTATCAATCAAACAACGGTAAGTGGCGGACGTTATCCGCCAGCGACGCAGAGTGAGGTTGATACTGAAGAGTTTTGTCAAACAGAAACTTGATAATCGGGATTTGGGCCTGTTGCAGGAAAAAATGCTTAGCATGTTCAGTGAACTATCATCGGCAAGGTCGTGATTGTCACTAGAGCATCGGGCGATTAATCTGCAACATAGTTTTGAGCTTTGAAGAAGTTCCAGCATTCATCGGCTGGGAATAGGCTGGCTATATCGCCGATGGCTTTCCAGAGTGCGTCATAGCTTCGCGCGGCGGCTTTTCGCAGATGAGCCTTGAGTTTCGAGAAGGCCATCTCGATGGGGTTCAGGTCTGGCGAATATTTAGGCAGGAACAGGAACCAGGCGCCGCGAGTCGCCAGCGCGTCAGCGGCGCGTTGGTTTTTGTGGGTATTCAGATTGTCGAGAATGACGACGTCGCCGGGCTGAAGCGTTGGGGCGAGCTGCGTTTCGACATAGGCGGCAAACGCCTCTCCATCCATGGCGCCATTGACGACCCATGGCGCAACGAGGCCGTCGCATCTGAGCCCGGCGATGAAGGTTTGTGTACACCATTTTCCGAACGGCGCATCGGCCTTCAGCCGTTCGCCGCGCAGGGCTCGCCCGCGTAGGCGGCACATATTTGTCTTCACCGATGTTTCATCGACAAAGACAAGCCTTCCGGGTTCGCGGCGCATGGCGGGCTGCCGATAGCAGCGCCATTCAAGTCGCGCCGCCTTGACGTCAGCGCGTTCTTGTTCCGACGCCAGAAGCGTTTTTTTTATAGGTGAAGCCCGCCGCACACAGCAGTTTGGAGATGTTCGACGGATCAACCGTGACGCCGCGCGCCGCCAAAAGGACAGCAGCCAGTTCCGGCATCGTAATGTCCGGCTTCTGCTTCACGCAATCGATTATGTAGTCCCGGTGCGGGCCAAGTTTGCCGCGTCCCGGTTCGCGACCCTGCCGTGCCGGCTCGATCGAGCCGGTCGCCTGATATCGCGCGAAAAGCCGACCGGCCGTCGAAGGCGCCACATCAAACTTCTCCGCAACCGCCCGGCATGTCTTGCCGCCAGCGCTCGCCCGAACCATCCGCCGCCGCATGTCATTCGAAATCGGTAATCCCATGATCCACCTCCAATAACGGTGAATCACCGTTTGCAGACATTGCAAACACATTTCGATTCGGATCAAACGCCCGGCGCTCTAGGGTGTGGACTCAATTGATCCAGCATTTTGCAGCGAAGAGATATATCATGTTGATGAAGTTCCGGCGAGACTTCTCGAACCGCGTTGCGAGCCGTCGCATGTCTTTCATCTTGCAGAGTGAAGCGCGAAGCGCTGAACGCGTTCGACGATGTTGCGCATGGCGTAGAGATCGGCGTCATGAGGGACGGGGTTGCGCGCATTTGATTTGGCAGGGATGACCGCCAGAGCGCCTTCGTCGGCGATATCGCGTCTGATTTTTGCGCTGCCATAAGCCTTGTCCAGGACCATCGCCAGCGGCGGCTCGGCCCAGTCAAGAAACGCATCCATCACCTGACTGTCGTGGACATGACCGCCGGTGACTTCGATGCGCAACGGTCTGCCGTGCGCGTCTACGGCCACGTGAACTTTGCTTGTGCGGCCGCCTCGTGAGCGTCCAATACCTTCCGCCAGTTCCCCCTTTTTGAGCCGCTGGCGGCCCGGTGCGCTTTGACAATCGAGGCGTCGATGAAAATCAGACTGTCCTCGACTTCTTCAGCAAGAGCATCAAATATGCCTTTCCAGACGCCGCGTTCGCCCCATCGGTTATAGCGATTGTAAACAGTCGTGTACGGTCCGTAGCGTTCCGGAAGGTCTCGCCACGGCGCGCCTGTGCGCAAAATATAGAAGATGCCGTTCAGCACCTTGCGGTCGTCCTTGCGCTTTGGACCGCGACCCTCTTTCGGTAGCAACGGTTCGATCACCGCCCATTCTTCATCCGATAAATCAAAACGCGCCATGAAAAACTCCCTTTCGGGAATCCCTGAATCACGCTTTGCGCAAATAAATCAATCAGATAAATTGGGTACAGACCCTAATTTCCGGGGTCAAATCTTACAATGGCAGTCCGACATAATTTTCAGCGATAACACGTTGCGCCGCCTCTGATGAAGCAATGTACTCAAGCTCGGCAATCTGAACGCGGCGGTCAAAAGGGCCGTCATCCGGGAAGCGATGCATCAGCATGGTGAGCTGCCAAGAAAACCGTTCTGATTTCCACACGCGGGATAACGCCGTCTGCGAATATGCTGCAATGGCGTCAGTATTTTTATCCTTGAACCAATTAATCAAAGCCCGGGCGAGATAGCGCACATCAGATGCGGCGAGATTGAGCCCCTTTGCGCCTGTCGGCGGCACAATATGGGCGGCGTCGCCGGCAAGCATGAGCGAGCCGAAGCGCATGGGTTCAAAAACAAAGCTTCGCAAAGGTGCGATTGACTTTTCCAGCGTTGGCCCGCGCACCACTTTCGCAGCAGCCTCTGGCGGAAGGCGACGGCATAATTCATCCCAAAATTTTTCATCGGACCAATCTTCGACGCTCTCCGTCAACGGAACCTGGACGTAATAGCGGCTGCGCGTCTTCGAGCGCATGGACGCCAGCGCAAACCCACGCGCATGATTGGCGTAAATGAGTTCGGCGTTGCAGGGCGGCACGTCCGCCAGCACGCCAAGCCAGCCAAACGGGTAGACTTTTTCATACTCACGGGCAGCCGAAACCGGAATCGCCTTACGCGACGGTCCATGAAAGCCATCACACCCAGCAATGAAGCGCGCATCTATTCGATGTTCGATTCCGTTTTTTTTGTAGGTAACGAACGGCGCATCGGTTTCAATATCGTGCAATCTGACGTCGCCCACCTCCCAAATGATTTCAAGGTCGCGCGACGGCGCTGCATCAATCAGATCTTTCGTGACCTCCGTTTGCCCGTAGACCATGACGGGTTTTCCGGTAAGCGCCTTCACGTCAATTCTGATGAGCCGCTCCCCATCGGCGAGATGGAAGCCGTCATGCGGCAAACCTTCGCTACGCATCCGATCAGCAATGTCGAGATCTTCCAGAATATCTGTCGTTGTCGTTTCCAGAACGCCGGCGCGAATCCGCGACAATACATGATCTTGCGTTTGCCTTTCGACAATGACCGCCGCGACGCCGGCCTGACGCAGCAATAAACCCAACATCAATCCGGCGGGCCCTGATCCGATAATAGCGACTTGGGTTTTCATGCTTCGATCTCGCAATTCAGGGTTTTGTCTCCGGCAATGGCGTTCCGTGTTGCACATAAGCCGGCGCTTCAATCAGAACGAAAGCGATCCGGCATGGCTCCGTTTCACTGAGGTTCCGCCAGCGATGCATGGTGCCTCTTTGCACGACGATATCACCAGGGCCAAGGCGCGTTTTGTCTCCATCATCGAGTTCCAGTTCCAGCGCGCCGGAAAGAACGATACCGTAACGATACCACCCGGTGCGGGATGCATCGGTAGCGCCGCCCGGCATCATGTCGACAATACGAATTGACCTGAGCCATGATTTAAAGTAAGGCCGGCATCGCGATCCTCGGCCGTCGGTTTCATCATTATTGGTCCGCAGGCACCGCTTGGTGTAGTCCAGATCAGGCGCAAAAGCGGCGTCACCGGATGGGATCAGCTGGAGTTGGGAATTTCTTCGTCAGAACCGATGCGCGCCCTGCCATCATTGACAGGCGCGTTGCTGATCTGCGAACAGGCGGCAATCCGGAATTCCGCTCATGCTTTAGCGACCTTTGTTCGATGACGCTAAACATCAGCCGTCCGCTTGCGCCTCCATGCGAACTCGTCCCCGAATTTCATAAATCCGGTTTTGGGCGCGCCTGTATCTACAATTCAATATCACGTCGCCTGCGATACAGGATGATCCGACCTGGCGAAATTAGCGTCTTCGCATTACCGTGCCTGAGCCAATGATCGTGCCCGCGCACAATTCTCTGGTGGCGGCAGCGTGTGCGATGAGATCATGAAATCCAACGCTCATGGCGCCGCCATTGGCGGCGCCGAACCGTTCGCCGTTCCAGTCGACCGCGAGGTCAAGACAAACGCGGCCATCACGCCAGGAATCGCCCAACTCATCGGGCGTCACAGCGAACGGCGCAACGGAGCAAGCCGGTTTTGCCTGGATCCATCCGAAACCGGTGCGCATCTCAGGCCCCGCAAGACGCCGCAAAGACCAATCATTAATCTGAAGGATAAGCTTGATATGCTTCATCGCATCTTTTGCGCTGACGCCCATTGGCGTCTGATCTACAATAACGCCGAATTCTCCCTCGAAATCGATATCGTCGTCTTCACGCATGAAAACCGCATCTTGTGTCGGCCCCAGAAAAATATGGGACATGCCCTGATACATGAGCGGCTTGGTCAAGGGTACGGGATCAACCCCAAGCGCTTTTTCCATCAAATCGCCATGGCTCTTGAAGGCGGAACCGTCGAGCCATTGCCACGCACGCGGCAGCGGCGCTGCATAGCGTACGTTATCGGCGTCGCCAAAATCTGAGTCTTCTTCCAGCCGGAGTGCGATATGTCGCAACGCCGGTTCTGCATCATTCCAATGATCGAGCGCATACTGAAGAGTTGGCGCGATATCCACAACTTTAACGTTTCGGCGGCCGTCTTTTGATACCACGACGAGCGCCCCGTCAGGCGAGCCATTGTATATTGTGGCGAGTTTCATGAGCAGCCATTTTCTGCAAAATGATGGACAAGTCAGCCTGTCTTTAATAGCATGAAAACCGCCCATTTTCAAAGTTTTGCAGCAAAAATCAGGGCTCAATCAAGTCTCGTCGCCTGATGTCCCGAGGAGCA
Source organism: Parvularculaceae bacterium (assembly GCA_041398145.1). Lineage (GTDB taxonomy): Bacteria > Pseudomonadota > Alphaproteobacteria > Caulobacterales > Parvularculaceae > Amphiplicatus. The sequence continues at coordinate 5,084 of JAWKVF010000010.1, forward strand.
CGATTATGGCGGACACGCCGGAATTTTCATTCCATCACGGCGGGGTAAGCGTGCCCGACCTGGACGCGGCGATTGAGTGGTATGATCGCGTGCTTGGATTCAAGGTCGAACGACGTTTTCGCATCGACGCAGCGAGGGCTGATGCGGCGATGATCCGCCGCGGCCCGCTGCGATTTGAACTATTCGAAGTCGAGGGTGCAGCCCCCCTGCCCGAAGAGCGTCGTCATCCGCCAACCGATCTGAAAACACATGGCAACAAACACGTCGCCTTTCGTGTTTCAGATATAGAAGAATTTCTGCGAGCTGTTGAGACTAAGCGCGCTGATATCGCGTTCGTCGTTCGGGAGGAATTTGGAAAAGGGTGTTTCCTGCGCGATTGCGCCGGCAACCTTATCGAATTCGTCGAGGAGCCAAACGATCCGTGATCGTTGGATGGGCGTAGCATGAGCAGAATTTAAGGAAAATGCGGCAATGTTTGATGATCCGAAAGTTCAGGTCGTATTCAAGAAATACGAGGAAAGGCGCGAAGCCGATGCAAGGCGAATGCGCGAACTAGGCCCTGAGAGTATTCATCATCGGGATGAATTTCTTCTGCCGATCGGACCTGATGTCGGGCGCTTTGTGCACGCCCTCATCCTCGCCAAACGCCCTCGCACCATCCTCGAAGTCGGAACAAGTTATGGATATTCGACGATATTCCTCGCTGATGCAGCACGTAGCGTCGGCGCGCGAGTCGTTACGCTTGAAATAGCTGACCATAAGCAAGCCTATGCTCGCGACCAACTGATCGCTGCGGGCCTCGAAAATGTCGTCGACTTCCGATTAGGGGACGCGGTTCAATCCATAACCCAGGCCAAAGACATATTTGATCTTGCCCTTATCGACATCTGGAAGGAATTGTATCTTCCGGCATTCGACGCGCTTTACAACAAGCTTTCGGAAGAGGCGGTCATCATTGCAGATAATATGATTGAACCCCAAAGCGCGCGAGATGACGTTCGCAAATATCGGGCGGCGATCAAGAACAAGCCAGATTTTCAGACCGCTCTTCTACCTATAGGCAGCGGCATAGAACTCAGCGTCAAACTGACGGCCGGCAGCAAGCTGCTATAATGCTATTGACCCTGTCGCCAACATGATTGCTGGTGACGAAATGCTCTACCTCCTGACGGCTGCCAGCCGCATTTCAATTTCCGTCAGTAATCAGAGTACCGCCATCAACAATCAAATTGTGCCCGGTGATAAAGCCTGCTGCATCCGAAGCAAGAAAGACCGCTGCGGCCGCAATCTCTTCCGGCTGACCGATTCGGCGCAGGGGCGTCATGCGCAAACGCCGCGACGCCGCCTGTGCATCGCTGAGAATTTGCGTCTCCCAACCCGTTGCAATGAGGCCTGGAGAAAGCGCGTTAACGCGCACATTTTTCGGGCCCCAGCGCACCGCCATATCGCGAGCGAGTTGCGCGACAGCCGCCTTGGTCAGGCTGTAGACGCCAATGCCGGCATTGCCGCGCAACCCTGCAAGGCTTGAGGTCAGGACCGCGGCGCCGCCGCCGGCTTTCGCCATCTCTGGCAATATCTCTTCGCAGAGGAGACGCGCGTGATGTAGATTGATCGCAAATATTTTTTCCACATCAGCTTCATAGCCGGCGTCGCCGATCCGTTTCGCACCTGTAACGCCGGCATTGCAAAACAGCATGTCAAGTCGGCCAGCGTTACGCCACACTGCATGCGCCATTTTCCGTAACGCTTCCGCATTGGAGACATCGCACACAGCGGATGATGCACGACCGCCCGCGTCGCAAATTCCTTTACATGTCTCCTTGCAGGCTGTCTCGTTTTCACTATTTACAAAAACATGGGCGCCGGCCGAAGCAAGCACTTGTGCGATAGCGCGACCAATACCTGATGTGGCGCCAGTAACAAGCGCCGCTTTTCCGTGGAAGGAATAAGTAACATCCCCCATCATGGCGTCTTGAGCGTTGTTCACGTCAGCGGATCAGGCCGGACGCCCACAGGTTCCTCCGGCATCGGATCGCCTTTGCGGAAAATGAGAGTCAACAGAAACAAGATGGTCCGAAGGTCCAGCATTTTCATCGCCGCCCTCGCCTCCTCCGGACGCAACCGCGCTTTCATCGGCATCGCGCCAAAAATCTTGCCCGTAATGACAAGATCGCTTCCGTCTTTTTCCAGTCGACGAACAGTCATTAATTCCTTGTATTGGCCATCATAGATTTTCATCGACGGTTGTTTTTTGCCGCTCATTGAACGCCTCCCGCAAGAACCTTGTCGTAGTCAATATCAAGATCGTCCATCATCTGGATGGCCGTGGCCCGACCGGCTCCGAAGACACCGCCGCCCGGATGCATAAACGGCCCGACAAGGTAGAGCCCCTCGACACCCGGCACACGAAGCGAGCCAAGGTCCGGGGTCGGGCGATGGCCGACCGTTTGATAGAAAAATGGCGCACAGCCGTGGATATCGCCCTTCACAAAGCTGGCGGGCGAATCGCGCTCATGGTCGAGCGGCGAACGAACCAGCTTTCCGATAATATTGCTTTCATCGAGGCCGTTAAAGTATTTACGGTATTCGTTTAGCGAGCGCTCCGCATGGTCGTCCTTTACACGATCCCAGGCGGTTGGGCCGCCATCGTGTAGATTGTAAGGCGCAAAATTGACCCCGTAGAAAATGCCGCCGCCGTAGGGCGCTCGGCTATGATCGTTTGTCGTGTTATCGCCGCCAGCGATAAGGCGCGGGGAAACCTCGCCACGGCGCAGCTTGTCATATTCAACGCACATATCGCGTACGGTGTGAAAATCCATGAGCTCCGTCATGACAGATTCAAACCCTTCGCCGACTTTTAATGTCGCACGCTTTTCCAATGCCAGATGCAACAGGTTGATGGAGAAGGTCGATGGCGTCACACGCTCCGCACGCTTCAAGACCGGTTCCGGCGTTTCGGCGACAAATTTTCGCAAAACATGCGGATGGATAGCGCCAATTACACCATCCCGCGCCGTAAAGACTTCGCCGTCTGTCAGTTCCAGTCCCGTGGCCTTGCCTGAAGAGACAACAACCCGCTTGACCTCAGCATTGCAGCGGACTTCGCCGCCAAAATGTTCAATGGCGCGCACCAGAGACTTTGACAACTCGCCGGAGCCGCCGACGGGCTGAGAAACCCCGAACGTATGAATGATGCCCGGCATGAGAAATGCACCGAAGCCGGTTCCTAATTCATCCGGCATCTGAAGATTTTCGGTAACAAGCCGTACGATATGAATCTTTAATCGGTCGCTTTCGAAATACTGCTCAACCACATCAAGTGCGGAACGTTGCATGACGTCGAGCAGAAAGCGCCCCTCATCGGACTGATCCATCATCGCCATGAAAGCGCCCATGGGAAACGGCGGTTGATATAGACCCGCCATAAACATGGGCAGCACGGACTGACTCGCTTTGACAAATTTGCGATAGGCCTCAGCGTCCTTCGGAGAAAATTCAGCGATCCCCTCGCAGGTCCGGTCGAGATCCTTCCACGAGCGCATGGTTGTCCCGTCATCCCAGATACTCGCATGCGGAAGCTCCGGGTAATTATATTTAAGACCGAATTTTGACATCAGGCCGAGCTCGTCTTCCCGAAGCATCGGATTGCCCTGGATCATAATGTGCACGTTGGAATGTTCATCGTGCCAGTATCCGGGTTTGATCAGTTCACGGGTTGAAACGCCGCCGCCAAAATGCGGCTTTCGTTCAAGCACAAGAACTTTCTTGCCGGCTTTCGCCAGATAAGCAGCGGCGACGAGACCATTGTGGCCGGCGCCCATGACGACAATGTCGTAATTGGTCATTTTGATTTTTTCCTATTCCTTATCAAGCGCCAGAAAACCGCCAAAGCCGGGAACATGGCTTGCCAATCCGCCATCGGCGACAATGCACTGACCGGTAATATTGCGCGCCGCGTCCGAGGCGAGAAAAGCGACAACCTCGGCGATATCTTGTGGATCACCCAACTGATCGCGAAGTGTTTCGTCTTCAACCAGTTTACGAATATGCGCCGGAAAGGCTTCCTTCAGTGCCGGCGTCATGGTCATGCCAGGCGCGACCGCGTTACAACGCACGCCCTGTCGACCATGCGAAGCGGCGACAGACCGCGTCATTTGAATGAGCGCAGCTTTCGATGCGCTGTAGGCGGATTGAATAATGTGGCCCTGAAGAGCAAGATTGGAAACCGTGTTGACGATAACGCCGCCGGTTTTGACAAGATGCGGCAACGCCTCGCGAATCGCAATCATGGGCCCACGGCAATTAACGGTAAACGCCGTATCCCAAACCCCGGTCGACATGGAGCCGACATCGTGATCGGCTTCGGCGATCTCTCGGCTTAAGGCGGCGGCGTTGTTATGCAGAATATCGAGACGCCCAAATGAGGTCACGACCGTCCGGATCATGTCCTTTATGGATTGCTCGCTCGCAAGGTCCAGCTGGACGGCGATGGCGGAATCCGCAGCAGCGGCCTGCATATCCCTGGCAGCTTGAATGGCGCGGTCTTCGGCCAGATCAGCGATAGCCACACGCGCGCCGCGCTCTATCATTAGCTTAGCTGTTTCGACGCCGATGCCGCCGGCGCCGCCCGTGATGATGGCGATCTTACCGGCGAGAGACAGGGAACCCGTCATGCTATCCTCCCGCGGACTCTTGTTCTATTATCGTCCTTTCATAGCGAAGCAGCGGCGCTCTGATAAGAAGGTACTTATTTGTAACCGGCCATTTTCAGGGGTTAAGGCGACACTTGGTTGAAAAGGACGAACTTGCCGTCATTCTCGGAGACGCAGCAACGGCCAGTCAGGTCTCTCGCCTGCACGAACTTGCGGATAATATGGCGGAGGGCGGGGTTTCAAGGGATGAACCTGTGCGAGAAGTGATGGCCTTGATCGGTGATCGCTGGAGCACGCTAATCCTTCTTATCCTGGAGGCTGGCGCCGCCCGGCATGCCGCGCTCCGCCGCGTGATCAACCGGCTAAGCAGCGAAGGAGCGATTTCGCAGCGCGTGCTTACATCAAAGCTACGCGCGCTCGAACGCGACGGGTTCGTCATTCGCTCGGCGACGAACGACATCCCGCCACGTGTTGACTATGCGCTGTCTCCGCTCGGCGCGGAGCTTGTTGAACGTATTCACGGCTTCATTGACTGGATACGGCGCAACCGGAATCAAATCGAATGTGCGCGAGAATTGACGAAGGAATGATCGCGCTGGAGATGCTTGAATTCTCCAGCTCATTCCCAGTCCTATAGCATCATTGATAAAGTCGCAGACGGTTCGTCGCAAAAGATGCGATGAAACAAAAAACTAGAGCAAGTCCCCGACTCGCATTTGAAGGAACGCGCTCTAGAGCGTCGAGCAATTAATCTGCAACATAGTTTTGGGCTTTGAAGAAGTTCCAGCATTCTTCGGGCGTGAACAGGTTGCAAATGTCGCCGACGGCTGAACACAGGGCGTCATAAGTTCGCGCGGCTGCTTTGCGCAGATGGGCCTTGAGCTTTGAGAAGGCCATTTCGATAGGGTTCAAGTCCGGCGAGTATTTGGGCAGGAACACGAACCAGGCGCCGCGCGCTCGAAGCGCATCGGCTGCGCGCTGGCTGTTGTGAACATTGAGATTGTCGAGAATGACAACGTCGCCCGGGTTCAGGGTGGGAGCGAGTTGCGTCTCGATATAGATAGCGAAGGCCTCGCCGTTCATCGCCCCTTCGACGATCCACGGCGCGACAAGACCGTCACATCGCAATCCGGCGATGAAGGTTTGCGTGTTCCATTTGCCGAACGGCGCCTCACCCTTGAGCCGTTCGCCGCAAAGGGTGCGCCCGCGCAACCGGGTCATGTTCGTCTTCACCGACGTCTCATCGACAAAGACGAGCCGCGCGGGCTCGCGGCGCATCGCCGGCTGGCGCCAGCAGCGCCATTCAAGGCGTGCGGCTTTCACGTCGCTGCGTTCTTGTTCCGACGCCAGCAGCGTTTTTTTTATAGGTGAACCCGGCCGCGCAAAGCAGCTTCGACAAGCAGCTCGGATGCGCTGTGACCCCACGCGCGGTCTCAAGAACCGCCGCCAGTTCCGGCATCGTGATGTCGGGCTTCTCGCGCACCCGTTCGATGAGAAAATCCCGGTGAGGCCCCAGCTTGCCTGAGCCCTTAGGCCGTCCCTGCCGCGCCGGCTTCACCGAGCCGGTCGCCGCATACCGAGCCATCAACCGCACCGCCGTCGAAGGCGCCACCTCAAACTGCGCCGCAACTGCCCGCCGTGTCTTGCCGCGATCAACCCCAAGCACCATCCGCCGCCGGATATCCGTCGATAACGAGCGTCCCATGATCCACCTCCGATAACGGTGAATCACGGTTCGTCATCATCGCAAACAAATTTGATTCGGATTATCTGCTCGACGCTCTAGCGTAAAGAACCCAATACCGTTGCGACAAGCTTTGTCAGACCTCCGTCGTGGGAGAAGCCGGTTTCTTCGGCGAAGCGGGCAACAAGCGGTGGATAGGATCCGAATACTTTCTCAACCTCTGGATCTGGATGATAGGCGACGCAGCCCGTATCAACACCTGTCGCCCTGGCAATTTCATGAACGAGACTTTCCATCTGGACGTGCAAGGCGGGAAGTGTGATCGCCCGGGAATTCGGCAGAGAATTGCTGTCGCACCTTAATGCATGAACCAGATTGCAAACGCATTGATCGACAGACATCAACCAGAATTGCGCTTGCGGGCTGACCGGAGAAATAAACCGCTCGCCCGCCTTCAGGCGATGGAATATCTCGCTCATGAACGCAGACTTCAAACCGGAAGGCCCCAAAGGGCGTGCAATAATTCCCGGCAATCTCAAGCTAAGACCGTCTATCGCGCCGCGGCGCGTCATGGCGGCGACCGCCGTTTCCACCATAGCCTTGTGCAAGCCGTAAACCATGGACGGTCGTAGCGGTGTCGCGTCGTCAACACCGTCTTCAGGCAGAGCATCGCCAAGGGCGGCAATTGAACTTGCAAAAATGAACCGCGGCGGCGCCGCCGCCTGAGAAGAAAAGTCGATAAGGTTTAGTGCGCCGTCAAGATTGATGCGCCGGGACAGGCCGGGATCCAACTCCGAAGCGCCGCCCGGCAAAGACGCGAGATGAACAATCGCTTCCGGCCCTTGCTCAAAAACTTCCGCCATCGCATCGCCGGCGGCAATATCAAGACAAATCTGCGTCAAACCATCAACATCTGGCAGGCAAGGCATGTTTCTATCAACGACGATGACGTCATCGCCATTTTTCAGCAACGCCTTTGTCAGTTTCGCGCCAATAAATCCGCTTGCGCCGGTAACAACAATTTTCAATTTTTAAAACTCCGGCGCGCCGTCAGAAAAAACGCTAACCTGAAAACCGAATCCAGAGGCAACGATAAACAGCAAACCTGACCATACGGCTGTTCTGACAAGAAATTCTGTCGACCATCTTCAGCACCGAAGCGCTGGTTACAATGTCGATTTAATTTTCAAGCCGACGGCCATAGGCTCGATCCTGAATATTGGCGTCCGGAATTTTTCGCATCGTAAAAATGGTGACCAATGACACAACCAAAAGCCCCGCCAACACATAATATGCTTGTGTCAAATGGCCGGCCTGATTGAACAACCCCATAAATGGCAATGCGAACGCCATGGGTATCGCCTGAACGGTCATAATCCACTTATTTGCTTCCATATAGTGCTTTCGACCGTACACATACGATGTGATGCATGGATGCATGGTCGGAACGCCGCCGACCATGCACGCGACACCAAAAGCCCAGACGAGCATAAGCAATGGATCACCGCCAACTGGCATAATAGCGAGCGGGATAACGGCAAAAAAGAAAAGAAGGTTAAGGACGATGGAAGCTGCAATTGATCCGTATTTGTCGTCAATCCAACCAAGAACGAAGCTCATGGGAATCCCGCCGCCGGCGCCAAGGGCAAGGTACTTCAAGGCGTCGCTGACGAAAAGATTGGGAACGTTCTCAGGCGAGCTGAGGCTGATATATCGAACAGCCATATACGCCATCATTGCAACAATGACGAATTGCATGATGCCATAAGAGACAATTAACTGCCATGCGCGCACCTCGCCGAACAATTGCTTGACTGTTATGGGTTCGCCAGCATCGTCCGCTTCCGAAACTGGCGTGTGATCCGCGCCATCAGGGAACAACCCCATGGCTTCCGGCGTGTCTTTGACGCCCACAGCCGTAATAATCGCCAAAATGAGAAGCACGCCAGCGATCAACGCGTAAACGCCAAGCCCCATCGTCGACGTCAACGCGGTCATAGCCGCAATGCCAACCATCGAAAACACCGGACTGCCCGCTGTAATGACGCCAAGCACCCGACCGCGATATTTGATAAACCAGTTAGCGCAAAGCATGAAGGCGCCAAGCTGCAGCGGAACAACCAGCGCCCGTACCGAAAAGGCGCTCAAGGCATAAATCAGATAGTTTTCACCGGCTATCGAGATGCCGAGACAAGCGAGCGCTAACAGAAAAATCGAAGGTATCAAAATCGCCCGAACCCCAAAACGCACCATTGCAGCGCCAACAACGAGGTAAAGCAGAATCGCAAAATATGATGCGAGCGTTATCGGATTTGTTATCTTCAAGTCGGGCCAGTCATACGCTCCCTGAAGGTAAGGTGTGAGAACATTGATATGGTCGTTCTGCAGCCCGGAATAAAAGAACATGAAGAACAGGCCAAGGAAGATCAGTATCAGAGCTTCCTTGATGAATTTTTTGTTCCGGAACATGGCTCGCCTAATTCATCAATCCAAAGTTAGTTCGGGCATCTACGCGCATTCAATAGCGATCAGCATAGTTGCGTTTCACATCTTCAGAAAAGCTGTCTTCCGGGTAGGTAAGCATGTTGGCATTCCACTCATCATATGCGGACTTCAATTCCTGGAATTTTTCGGGATATTTGTCCTTGAGCTCGGCTCGCTCACGCGGATCCTGCGCAATATTGAACAAATGCTCCTGCCCGTTAATACGTAGATATTTCATGTCGCCCTGACGAACAGCCGCCTGATCGAAAGTTTTGAACCGCCAGAAAAGCGTACGCTCCACTTTTGTCCGTTTGCCAACAAGCTGCGGCAAGAGATTAACGCCGTCGAAGTCAAATTTATCGGATTTACCCCCTGCTGCGGCGAGGAATGTGGGAGCAAAATCCATAGATGTCATAACCTGCTCAGATTTTGAACCAGGCTCAATATGTCCCGGCCAGCGAATAATGATTGGCACACGAATTCCGCCCTCCAATAATTCGCCCTTAAGACCTATCAGCGGCCATGTGTCAGAGAAACGCTCGGCGCCGTTATCGCTGGTAAAAACGACGATGGTATTGTCGGCAATACCTTTATCTTCCAGAATTTCGAGTACTCGGCCAATATTAGCGTCCATGCTCTCCATCATTTCGGCATATTTTTCGACCGTCCCGGCGTCACGGTGCTGAATACCGGCGTTCAAGCCTTCAGAAACATGGTTGTCGTAGGGACCTTCCCACGGCCAATGCGGCGCATTGAAATGAAGACTAATGAAAAAGGGTTGGGTTTCGTCGGTGGTTGTAAGATAATTGATAACTTCATCTGCGAAAAGCCGCGTCAAATACCCATTCCGCTCAACCGGTTTAGCATTAACGTAGAGGCCGTCCCCCTCTTCCTGCTGATCGAAAACCACCCGATGCCTGAAATAATCCGAGGCCCCTTTGTGGATGCCAAAGAAATAATCATACCCATATTCGTATGGCCCATTATTCGGTGGATCGCCAAGATGCCATTTTCCAACTAGCGCCGTCTTATACCCCCGATCCTTCAAGACCGATGCGATAGTCGGTAATTCCTTGGGCAAACCTTTTGGCTGCGAAGGCCGCGACGGTCCGACGGGCTCCTCAAGACCCAGCGCAAATCGTTGCTGATATTTTCCCGTAAGAAGACCTACGCGCGTCGGCGAACATACCGGCGCATTTGCGTATCCATGGGTCAGGATCAGCCCCTCCTTCGCAAGCGAATCAATGTTTGGGGTTTTTATATGACGCGCGCCAAATACGCCTAAATCAGCATACCCCATATCGTCCGCCATAATGAAAAGTATGTTCGGGCGGTCATCTTTTTGCGCGAAGGCTGCACTTGTCCATGCAAAAGCAGCAGTAATAATCGCCAACGCCAGAATTTGTCGCCGCATGTTTCCTCCAAATTAATTATGCGCACCTTTCGAGGTGCTAGCCTTGTCGTCTGCTAACGTGATTTCCACATAGTCGATTTCGCCTTCAAATCGAAACGGCGAACTGTAGTCATAGATCAATGGCGTGCCGGGATCATGGCCAATGCCAACGCCCTCCTCGGGCATATGCCGCAACAAGGTCGCGCCGATCAGACCGTCAGCCGCCTGCTCGCCGTCAATCGTCATCAAAACATTTACGCCAGCGCCGCTTTTCTCAGCCACCGGCGAAACTTCGATTTCAATGACGTGTTCACCTGGCGATAGCGCTTCTCCTGGCGCAATCCGCCAGGATCGCGAGGGCGTGCCCGGCATCGTGTATAAAAAGGTTGGGCGCCCTTTAAATTGGAACAGGCCCCATCCCCCCTGATTTCCCCCCTGGGCGACAATCGTTCCTTCTGAATCGCCAGAGCTGATTCTGATCTTCGTCCGAAGCGACCATGGGCGGTTCATGACGTCCGGAAATGCGCCATTCGAAATCCATGTCTTGTTTCGGAAAAACCTGTATCGACCCGGCTTGCCAAAAGGGTTTGGCGGCGGAGATTTCGCCATCATACGGGGTGGAATATTGTCTATTGGAAAAACGTGATTGGTTTCGGCGGCGCGCTCGAATTTTCTTTTGAGCTTCGCCAGCTTCTCAGGTTCCAGCGCTGCGAGATCTTCCGCTTGTGAAAAGTCAGTATCGACATGAAACAACGACCAGTCCCATTCTGCGGCGTCGGGGACTCGCTTCCTTTCCCAATTGGCTTTCGGCGGAATAGACGACGCCATCCACCCCTTCTCATAAAATCCGCGATTGCCTAACATTTCAAAATATTGGCTGTCTCGAAGTTCCGAGGCTTCAGGATTTTCAAAAGTGCTGTAAAAACTGACGCCATCCAGCGACATTTGCTTTACGCCGTTAAAACGCTTCGGATAGTTGACGCCAACCGCTTCATAAATCGTCGGTGCGATGTCACTGACATGCAGAAATTGTGTGCGAATGACGTCAGGTCGCGCAATCTTTCCCGGCCAATGAATCACAAGGCCGTCGCGAGTCCCACCAAAATGCGATGCGACTTGCTTGTTCCATTGAAACGGCGAAGACATGGCCCAGGAAAAGCCGACAGGCACGTTCTCGAATGTCCGTGGACCGCCCATTTCATCAAGAGTTTTGTACATATACGAGATGTCAGGCTTTACAAGATTAAGCCCCTGGATCGTGGAGCCGGTCACGCCGCCCTCGACGGTCGCGCCGTTGTCTCCATCGATATAAATAATCAACGTGTTTTCCCATTCGCCTGAGTCTTTCAATTCCTGCGTGATGCGTCCGAACTGATCGTCGAAAAAGGCGAGCTGCGCCGCGAACACTTCCATCAGGCGGGCGGCGACAGCCTTTTCCTCCACATTCAAACTTTCCCACGCAGGAATGCTTGCCGGGCGAGGCGTATTGACCGCGTCGGCGGGGATAACGCCTAGCGCTTTTTGCCGCTGGAAACTTTCTTCCCGCAATGCATCCCAGCCCTGATCGAATTCACCACGGAATTTTTCGGTCCACTCCTGCGGCGCCTGTTGCGGTTCGTGCGCAGTTCCCGTGGCCAGATAAAGCAAGAACGGCTTGTTCGGGGCATAGGCATTTACCTCGCGCATCCATCCGATGGCGCGGTCGGCGAGGTCTCGGTCGAGTATATAGTTCTCGTCGACCTGTGTCGCGATCGCCCGATTGTTTTCAACGAGTGTCGGAGAAAACTGATCTATCGCGCCTGGCATGAAGCCATAATAATAGTCGAAGCCAAGTCCGTTCGGCCATCGGTCGAATGGTCCGGCCGGTGTCGTCTCCCACAGCGGCGTCACATGGTTTTTTCCAAACCAGCCGGTGGCATAGCCATTGTCGCGCAAAATATCTGCGATGGTCGCCGCCTCATCCGGTATCACGGAATTGTATCCCGGCGCGTCAAACGCGAGATTAGTGATGCGTCCCATGCCAACGCGATGCGGGTTTCGTCCCGTCAATAACGAGGCGCGCGTCGGCGAGCACATGGCGGTTGTGTGGAACCGGTTATAGCGGGCGCCGCCCGCAGCAATGGCCTCGTAATTCGGTGTCGGAATTGGACCGCCGAATGTAGAACTCGCGGCGAAGCCTACGTCGTCAAGAAGAACAAGTATAATGTTCGGCTTGTCGCCGGGGTCGACGACGGCCAGCGATTTTGGGTCGGCCAACGCTGCTTGCGAAACCGTTAACGACGCCAGAAGGCCGAGTCCGGCAATGAAACGACCAGTCAAGAACATCTAACGGGCCATCGCTCCTTATACTTTCATGTGGATCAAGGTGTTTTACGCGACAACTGCGGAATGAACGAATGGAGACAGAGAACGAGGCTGGGCCAACGGCGCCAGCCTCTTCCTCATTTTGCCAGAGGCAAAGGCCTAGAAACGCATGCCGATATCGACACCGTACGTCAAATCAATGCCGACTTGAACGTTAGCCATGCCAAGCAACGGCGATTGCGACGCCCGCACCCGGTTTTTGTCTTCAAGATTCCGCGCCCATCCACGAATGTACCATTTACCGTCTTGTTGCTCCAATGCGAGGCTAACATCAGTGCGCGTATGGGAAGGTATGGTCTCATGCGGAAGATTTTGAAATCCAGTCAGTTGATCATCAACCCAAGTGGTGTTGACACTGCCGACAAGATTCAAGCCATTGTTGAGCGGAAATGTTTGCTCAAGGCCCGCCTGAATGGTCCACTTGGGAGAGTAGATCGAAGTACTCCCCGAGCAATCAAAGTCCAAAAGAGGGTCGCCCGCGCCATTTGCCCCGAAAATCGTGTACGGACAGTTTATATTATCGCGCGGAACCGTCGTGAAGAAATGTAATTCATCATAGCTGGCGTCGAGGTATTGCACTGTCGCATTAAACATCGTGTTCTCGGTGACAAGCCACAGAAGATCTGCCTCAACGCCCCTGTTAGTTGATGAACCGACATTTTGTGTCGTATTCTGCAGAACGCCGTTGGGGTTCAGGTTAAAGTAACTGATCTGCTGATCGGTATAATCCCACCAGAACAATTCAAGATTCAACTGGACGCTGTTATCGAACAGCGTGTTTTTCATGCCAATCGTCCAGGCATTAAGAAGTTCCGGATCGTAACTGGCGGCCGTCGCCGGCTCCAAACCACCAGACCGATACCCCTTGTTAAAGCTCGCATAAACGAGCGAGTCGTCGGTCAGGTCCGCTTCGAGGACGATTCGATAAGAAATCGCATCATTGCTGTAGGAAGAAACGGTAGGCGAAATCCCATGCAGAATGGCGCCCACGCCATTGTCAAGCGGAATCCTGTATCCGAACGGAAATAACTGGCGGGTGTTATACGGATCCGTCACCCAGCCGTTGTTTTCAAGGAATGCATAAGTTTCCTCGGGCGTGTCCAGCGTTGGCCAGTGCGGCAGGTTTCCTGGCGCGGCGCAGCCTTGCATGAAGGAGGCTGGCGGCGTTACAGGGCCGCCAAGCGGTCCAACTTCGCCGCAGAACGTGATGAAGTTGTCGATACCGCCATTGAGGTCTTTATTGTCGTTCGTGTAGCGAAGACCGCCAATCAGCCTGATCGAATCGGACAAATTTAACGTCGTTTCGCCGAACAACGCCCAGGATGTCGTTTTCTGCGTATAGTCCTGCAGGGGCAAAACAAATTCCTGATTGAAAGTGTTATTGCCTGACTGGTCTTCGTGCAGGAACCATCCTCCAACGATGTAATCGGCAAATTTGCCGAAATCTCCCGCAAGGCGCGCCTCAACAGAATACTGATCAGCCTCGGTTTGCCACCAGCCGCTGTTAAAACCGGGGTGGCCAAAGCGCGATTCCTGATCGACATGACGCCATGCAGGTATGATGGTGATCTCGCCAAATCCGGCATCGAGTTTAATATCAGCATTAAAGCCGTAGAGCTCTGCATCGATAAACCATTCGTCCTGAATAGGTATGTAGAACCCGAATCCTGGCTCACCGAGAACTGACTGGCGAAAAGCGTTGGCCACATCGGTGTCGCCGCCCTCATTTACCGGCAGCGTATTGCGATTAAATATAAAGTTTCCAAGTCCCGCACGTTGATAGCTGCCAATCGGCGTCGCTTCCCCACCCTTACCGCCAAGGGAAGTATAGTCGCCCGCCAGTCGAATACTGAAAACGTCCGACGGCTCAAACAAGAACTGACCCCGCACGCTCTTGCGGTCGTCTTCATTGCCACCACTATTCAGATAGCCATCACGATTGACGATACTGCCGGCGACACGAAATGCTGCGTTCTCACCTATTGGGAGGTTTACAGCACCATCAACATGAACGGCGTTATAGTTACCATACCCAAAATTTGCGATCGCTTCAACTTCGCCTAGCTTTGGTTTCGCTGGAATGATGTTAATAACACCGCCTGTAGCGTTCTTGCCATAAAGCGTCCCTTGCGGACCTTTCAAAACTTCCACACGTTCCAAGTCGTAAAAAGCAGCAAGCGACGTCGAGTTCCCTTGCGCCATGGCGACGCCGTCATAATTAATGGTAATTGCAGGATCAACAAAAGTATTACCGGACGCGTTACCGATGCCACGAACGAAAATCTGCGATTGAATTCCGCCCCCTTCGATAATTGTCAGCGCCGGAACGATGCTCGTTAAATCATATGCGCTCGATATGCCCTTTTCTACAAGCTCATCGCTAGCAATCGCATCAATCGCGATCGAGGTATCCTGCAAGCCTTGCTCCCTGTACGTTGCAGTAACAACAATCTGGTCAAGACCGCCCTGGCTGGCGGCCTCGTCCTGAGCCAGCGCCGGCGAAACGCCCAAAGACAGGGCGATCGCCCCGACGGACGCCGCGCCAAAAAACTCGTTTTTTAGGTATTTTTTCATAGATGCCTCCCGGATTAATTCCGCCTTCCCTACTGCACTCGCCGCAGACGCAGCGTCAGTCCCGTCGTTGCTCTTGCAGCGGAAATTGTTCCTCCCGCATTATGCAAAGCACCGCTTTTGTTATTGTGGCTTCGACTCTAAATTTAGTCGCACATAAATCAAATAATGTTTTTTCGGATCGCCATCGCCATGAGTTATGGATGCAAGTCATCAGACTTGCTCCGGCAATTAAGTGCTGGCTTGTCGCCATGATGCGCTCATGGCGTATAGCATTGTTTTTATTTGTATTTTCTTATTCGCCGCCCCTTGTGCCGGCCTGAGAAACGATCTTCTAAGCAAACCGCTGCAATTCGACCGGAATCGAAATGCCGGCACTGTTGCCGATCAGCAATAACGCCTGCACGGAAATTTTTCAGGACGCGAGAGTGCGATAATATCATTCCGCACCCGCCATTTCATTCTCGATCAGTGATCTGATTTTGCGCCGCGCAAGAACGCCGCCGGTGTCGACACCAAGCGATACCGGTTTTTGGGATTCAAAAGACTCTCCGCCCAGATTGGCGAACGCCGCCTCGATAATGGGCTTGTCTTCATCTGAAAAGGCCCGCTCAAGGATTGAGCGCACGAAGGCGTCCGCTTCGTCGTTGATCGGCCCGGGAGGTCGCGAGGAGGCCCAAAAATAATGTGTCGTCGTCCTGGTTTCGGGCGTCAATATGTGGGCCTGCTCATTCACGATGCCCTCTTCGCGAGGTCGCGTTGTTGGCGTTGCGCCGACGGCAAGCTGCATGCTCGCAGGCGCCCGCCAACTCATATCAAGCCAGTGGTCGGTTTTCAGGTCTGCCGGATATACGCCTTGTGTGTGCGGCGGCGCGTTCACATCTGGCATCCACCAGTTGGAATGCAGAACCTCGCCGTCGTCCCTGATTTCATGATCGCCGGCAAAAATGACGCCGTTGCCCGCAAAAGATCCCTTGTGAACAAATTCGATATGACTGAGATCCATGAGGTTATCAGTACCGAATTCATAATTCGCATTCATCGCCATGTAGCCCGTTAATGGCGGATTATCGTTGAACAACATGGAAAAGTCCGGAATGGCGTCCTCATCTGGCGTTGCCTCGTCGCCCGCCCAGAGCCAGACAATCCCGTCGCGTTCGCGCACCGGCCAGGTGCGCACCGTCGCATTGCGCGGGATTTTGTCCGCAAACGGATTTCTTATGCACGCGCCGTCAGCGCCGAAAGTCAATCCGTGATAGGGACATTGCACGCTATCACCAGCGCGCACGCCAAGACTTAGCGGCGCAAACCGATGCGGGCACCGGTCGCTCAGCGCCGCAACTTCGCCATGGGAGAGACGATAAAACAGGATTGGCTGATCGAACAATCGTCTCGCGAAAAGCGCCTCGCCGATTTCATCGCTCCATGCCGCCATGTACCACAGGTTTTTTGGGAATTCGTCGGTCATAACGACTCCTCCATGATCGCGACAGCGCGGGTCCATCCGGCCGATGCGCCTCTGATTTTGTGCGGAAAACAGGCGATTGTGTAACCGAATGCCGGAAGCGCTTCGAGGTTGTGAAGTTTTTCAAGATGGCAGTAGCCGATATCGCGACCCGCCTTGTGCCCCTCCCAGATCAGCGATGTGTCGCCAGTGGCGGCCACTTTCTTCGCCGTGTAACTGAATGGCGCATCCCAGGACCATGCATCCGTCCCAGTCACGCGCACCCCGCGCTCCAGAAGGTACATTGTCGCCTCATAGCCCATACCGCAGCCGATATCGACAAAGTCTGGATCTCCAACCGCTTTGCCGGCGGCCGTATTGACGAGCACGATGTCGAGTGGCTGTAGATCATAGTTGATGCGCTTCAGTTCAGCATCGACGTCTTCAGCAGTCACGACATAGCCATTGTCGAAACCGCGGAAATCCAGCTTGACGCCCGGCCGGTAGCACCAGTCAAGCGGCACCTCGTCTATCGTCATCGCCGGCTTGCCGCCGTCCATCGTCGGGTGAAAGTGCCATGGCGCATCCAGGTGGGTGCCGTTATGGGTCGACAGTTTCACCATTTCGGCCGCAGCGAATCCCTCGCCGCCTGGAAACTCTTCCGCCGTGACGCCGGGGAAAAAGTGATTCGCCTCCTTCACGGTTTCACCATGCTTTTGATAAACAATTTCCGGTCGCATGAACGGCGGATCGGTGATCACGTCATTTTCGAGATAGATTGATAAATCGATGATTTTCTGACCCATTTCTCGCCTCAATTTCCAACGACCGCAACGGGTAAGGAACCAATCGCGTGGAGCGTATTGTTCAGCCTGCGGACAAGCGGACCCGTAGCGCGAATTTTAGCGCATTTTCCAGCAAGCGCCGTCAGCGCAATCCGCCCTTCCAGCCGCGCAACCATCTGGCCAAGACACTGGTGGATGCCGGCGCCGAAACCAACGTGGCCGCTGGTCATACGATCAATATCAAAACGTTCAGGACGATCCCATTTGCGCGGGTCGCGATTAGCCGCAGCAAGGAACAACAGGATCTTGGAGCCGGCCGGAAGTGTTTCCCCATCAATGTCCACATCTTGCGAAACTGTACGAAAGAACGTCTGTACCGTCCCGTCCCAGCGCAGACTTTCTTCAACGGCCTTGCGCGCCAGTGTCGGATCTGCGCGCAACTTGTCCCATTGTTCCGGAAACTCGGAAAACGCATAAACCGCCGTTGCAATACCGTTGACCGTGGTGTCAACGCCGGCCGAAAGCAATGAACGCACAAGACGTTCAGCTTCCGCAAGCGTACATGCCCCAACATCCGCCTGCCCGTACACCGCCATTCCCCAGCCGCCGGGTTTTAGATGCTCGCGCTTGCAAGCCATCGCGACCCACGCGACCGCTTCGCGCGCCTCTTCCTCGCCTCTTTCAAAAATTTCATTTCTCGGGCCAAACGCATTAAAAACTGCGCGCGCGTAGACAAGCAGATTCTCTCGGCCCTCATCCATCAGGCCAACCGCGTCCGGAAAAACAAGCATCGGAAACTTTTCCGCAAAATCGGTGACCACGTCGAATTCACCCATCTCCACGAGCTGGTCCGCCAGCGCCTCGGCTTTGGACTGCCAGGCCGGTTCGAGCCGCTTCAGGCTTGTCGGCGAGATGACCTGGTTCATCAGCGCACGCGTACGGTCATGCACCGGCGGATCCGTTTCCAGAAGCAATGACGGCGGCCGCCACGGCTCTTCGGTGGCGAAGTCCGCCAGACCAACGCCCCGGCCCGAAACGAAAGTCTGGTGATCAAGGAGGGCAGCCCGCACTTCCTGAAAACGGGCCATAGCGTAAACGCCATATTTTTCGAGCCAGACAACCGGACCTGCGTCGCGTAAGGCATCATGGTATTGATACGGATCTTCGAGCGCCTCTGGCGTAAAGGGATCAAGATCAAGTGTTGCAATCACAGCGGGCTCAGCTCCAGTCGAACGCCAGCGGCGCCTCGCGGTAAGCGAAGCGATCAAGATGTCTTGCGACAGCCTCTTTAAGCCCATTCAGTTGGCTATCCGATGTGGCCTCAATCATCACATCGAGACCGTCCTCTCTCGCCATGAACCTCACCGTCGCATCGCCAGGCCAGTTGGCGCCGCGCGCGTCCTTCGGAAAGATCACACGGCCGCTTTTTTCATCGAACTCGACATCGAGATTGTGCGCCCAGTGCTTGCAAAGCTGAGTTAAGTATTTTTGCGAATGAGCGGTTGAAACAAAGGCGGATGCAAAAATGCTCATGCCGTGTGACCGCCGAGCGTTTCAGCGAACCAGTCCGCTATGTAGTCGCATCCAAAGCTCATATTGTCTGCGCCCACATGCTCGACGCCGCCCTCGCGATCTGTGAAAATTTTTAACTCTCGTTTTGGGCAATTCGTGAGCTGGTCATAGGCCTGATACGCGTAATCAACCGAAATCTGCCGGTCCTTTTCGCCATGAGTAACAAGGAATGGGACTTTGATCCGGTCCATATGACCGTTGAGATTCATGTCTTTCGATTTTTCGAAAAAGTCGTCGATGTCATGTGCTCCAAATACCCACATGACATGGCTCCAATAATGGGGCACGGGGTTTTCGCCTTCACGCTTCAGGCGCTTTTGTTGCACCTCCGCCCAATTGTGGTTCGCCCCCCAGCACGCGCCACTCGCAAAACGCGGCTCATAAGCAACCGCCCGCGGCGCGTAATGACCGCCGAGCGATATGCCGGTCATGCCAATGCGCTCTGCATCGATCTCTGCGCGCCCTTCAAGCCAATCAACAGCTTTCGAAGCCCATTGTTCCGCATACGGTGTCGCCGGCGCCCCCTGAACCCGGATAGCCTCTCCGGTGCCGGGCTGATCGACGCAAACGGTCGAAATACCGCGACGCGCCAACGCTTGAGGCAGACCTGACCAGAGGAGAAGCTCTTTCGAACTGTCGAGGCCGTTGCAGTAGACCACGCACGGATTTGGCCCCTCGCCCGGAGCGCGAACATAAAGAGCGGGCATGACCTTGCCGTCATCAAGCGGAATTTCCACGCGCTCACAATTGTCCTTCGCAAAAGCTACGCTTTTCGAAAAAGCATCCAGCGCTTTGCGGTAAGTGGCTTCGCGGCCAGGATGGCCATGACCCTGCATGCGCTCTGCGCAAAGAAGATAGAGCGACGCGCGCTTTAGCTTGGCGCCGGCGGAATAGAGCCGACCCTGCGCTTCATCTTCATCGGCGAGCTCAATGAGCTTGTCCGCCATGGCGACCCATTGCTCCATGAACTGCGGCGTGCCGGCGTCTTCACCATTCGCCGCCGCCTCACGGATCGGCGCGCACATATCGATAATCTCGCCTATCCTGGCGCCGCTTTCGAGGGCGATGGAAACCGACAGGTTCCAGACATAGTTCGGAAAATATTCAAACAGCGCCACGCCTCAGATCCCCGCAGGCTGGAACAGTTTGGGATCGGGCAGCGGTTGCGGCATCGTCTTCGGGCCGCCGACGCCGACGCCCCATTGATCCATTATACTCTCGGTCGGCTTGTGGACCGTCGCCTTCCATGTCGTTTCGTCAATGCGTTCGAGTTCCGATGTGTATTCAACGACAAAACCGTTTGGCGATACAAAATAGCTGAACGTATTGTTACCTGCCGTATGGCGACCCGGCCCCCATTGTATGTCGTATCCGGAGGATTTCAGGCGGCTAACGCCGCGCATCATGTCGTCAAGGGTCGGCATATCCCATGCGACATGATTTAAGCAGGGCGGCCCGGGTAAAATGGCAATACGATGATGCCATTCATTGCAGCGCAGGAAGCACATGAAATCGCCGAGCCAGTCGGAAACGCGAAACCCGAGCACGTCGGTAAAAAAGGCCACGAGTTTGTGGTGGTGTGGCGAATGAAGAACGACGTGGCTGATCTTCTCCGGCACGCCGTCCCAACGGTTCAGCTTGTTGCGCGACCGGGACTCGACGCCGGATGAAATTTCAAACGGCAGCCCGTCGGGCGAGAAGAACCGGAAGCCATAACCACCGCCCGGCGCTGTTATTTTCGCCGGTTCATTTATGATTTTGCAGCCCGCCGTCTTGACCGCGTCAAATAGCGAATCAACGTCTGTTTCGCTTTCCGCTTTCAATGCGATGACGTCAATGCTCGATTGTTCCGACTGCCGAAGGCGAACGCCATGGTGTTCTGTTGAACCGGATGCAGCGAAATAGACCATGCCGTCCTGCTCGGCCACTTCTTTCAACTTCCAGACGTCTGAATAAAAGGCGCGCTCCGAGTGCAGATCGGCGACGGCATAGCCGACATAGCGGATATCAGTGATTTCGCTCATGATCGTTCTCTTTTCAACGTAGGCGTAAAAGTCTGTTCAGATCGGCTGCGATGTAAGGTCGAACATTTTCTGCGTCTCAACCGCATTGTTTGGCGGCGGCGCCTTGCCGAGCTGGCCCATACAAATCCCGAGCGAAGCGTCAACGATATATTTGCAGCGTTCGAAACGCCGGTCGCGATAGGCGGCGAACGCCGCCTCGATATGATCGCCGCTCTTTGAAAGTTCATCGGCAAGAACAAGACTGTCCTCTATCGCCATGCCGGCGCCCTGCCCGAGGTGCGGCGTCGTTCCGTGCACCGCGTCTCCCAGCAAAACAATACGGCCCTTACTCCAGTCGCCCTTCACGAAAAGCCATTCTAGCGGCTTGTAAACCACGCCGTCATCATCGGTAATATCTTTACCAAGCGCCCGGATCTGCGGCGAACAGTTCGCAATTTTTGCGCGCATTTTTTCGGCAAGGCCTTTGCGCGCGTAACGCGGATTGCCAGGTTCCGGCGTTGTCACATACATATACATGAGCGTATCGGAGAGCGGCACGAGGCCCACACCCGTCGGCCCGTCATAGACTTGAAGGCAGTCAAGATCTGCAGGGCGCGTAAAATTATATCGCCATACCGCCTGGCCAGTGAATTCCGGTTTGTCCGCATTCGGAAAAAGCATGGACCGGGTTTGCGAATAAAGCCCGTCAGCGCCAATGACGACATCGAAACGTCCGCGTTTTCCATCTGAAAACACGATATCAACGCCGTCGCCATCCTGATCAAGCTCGGTTACAGTGACACCGAGAGAGATACTCGCACCGGCTTTCTTTGCATGATCGCCCAACACCTTGTGCAGCGCCGGCCGGCCAATGCCAACATTTGCTGGATACCCTTCTGCGAGCTTCGGGGACGGCACTTTCGCCACGCATTCGCCGGAAGGCGCATAAATCTCCAGACCGTCGAACGCGAAGCCGGCATCGAGATAGTCGTTAAGTATTCCCAGTTCGGCGACAGCGCGGACAACATTGGCCTGCTGAATGATCCCGACCCCGTAAACACTCCAGTCCGGATCTTTTTCAATAACGTGGACATCAAAACCTTTGCGGCGCAGCGCGATTGCTGAAGTGAGCCCGCCGATACCGCCGCCGATAACCAAAATCTTCATCATCGCGTCAATTTCCCATCGAACCGCTTCGGCTTTCGCCAGTTAAAAACTGTTGCAGGCAGGGCGGCCAACCGGTTGACGGCTCCCATCCATCAACACCGGTTCGCAACAGACTCCCTCAAATATTTGGCGCCGATTGCTGAATAACAGCAGACGCAATCCGCCCTGGCGGCTCTATGATAGCGCACACAAATTAATTCACAAAATCGATTATATGTATTGTTTTATATTCATAATAATTATGGCTATCGCGCGGCTTGACGCTTAAGACGGTCAATTATCCATCGCAGGCCGGGATCAGCTTTGCGCGCTTCATGGAATTGCGCCATCTCATTCATCAAGGGAAACTTGAATGGCAAATCCGCAATTGCAATTTCCAACCCGGACTTCATGCGCAGCGCGAGACGCTCATGCATCACCGTCAGGTAATTGGCGCCAATAACCATATATGGCGCGACGAGAAATGATGAAACGCGCATAGCAATACGACGGTCTTTCGTCTGCCTGGCCAGGTTCGTTTCTGCAAACGAAGCGCGTTTCACTCGCCCGAGTTCCGACACGATATGCGGAGCGTCGAAAAAGTCCTTTTTCGATATTTTCCCGTCTTTTATTGCAGGGTTCTTATTCCAGCCAACCACGACATGCCTTTCCTGAAAAAGCATTTCAGCCGGATGGTCCGCAGAGATGTGCCCTTCCGGTGCGATCATGAGGTCAATCGCACCTTGCGCCAGCAGGTCGCGAGAGGCGTCGGAGTTCTGTATAAGCTCGATTGAAATGTTGTCGCCAACCCCCGACATCAGGCATGGCAGAAGCACGGCGAAAACATAGTCCGAACCTGCGATCTTGAACTTTCGCTCCGTCACCAGCGGGTCAAACTGGCCAGTTTGAGCAATCAGCGCGTCAATGTCATTGAGCACTTCGGACAGCTTTGACTCCATCCTCAGCGCGGCGGGCGTTGGAATCATTTTCTTGCCGTAGACAAGCAAGATCGGGTCGTCAAAATAATCTCTCAACCGCCCAAGGGCGGAACTCATCGCAGGCTGACTGATATTCATCCGTTCCGCGGCGCGCGACACGCTTCGCTCTTCGAGCAATACGCGCAGCGCGACCAGAAGATTCAGATCAAGCCCATTCAGCCGCATGGAAAAACTGAAGTCTGAAATTTTTCATATGAACAAGAATTCAATGTTGACCAGCATGGTAAATATGCCAAGCTAAAACTGCTCTCACCTTGAAGAGAGACTTCATTCAGGAATAGAGGACAGAACATGATGGTAAACTCGCGTTACTTTCTTGCGGCGGGCTTTTTGATGATCTCTTCGCCCGCTTTCGCTTCTGATTTCAATGCCGCGTGTGTCGATGGCGCGCCCGACGGCACACCGGCCGAAGGCGCTGCAGCTTTTTGTTCGTGCCTTGATGAGACAACCGACGGAGATAGCGCCCTTCGTTCTGAATTAATCGATTCATGGCCGGTGTCCGGAACCATCGAGGAGTGGTCGGAAAATTTGTCGGAAGACGCGCAACAGGCGGCGACATCCTGCGCCCCCTGATCCCTCCGCAGGATTTGACGATAAGCTGAATAAGCTTCGATCATGACGTACACAATGTTTCTCATTTTGCCTTGTAGAGGCCGAAGGGCAAGGTAAAGAAACGTCCAGATGTTCAATTTTGTCGGCGCTTGCGAGGTCCTCGCATTTTGCGGGCTTCGCAGACGCCGACAAAATGGCGGGGAAGCCCGGGCGGCTGACCGCCTCCAGCCCCCGTGGCGTTTTGCGGGTTCAATTGCCTGAACCTGTACCTGTAGAGGCCATTCGCCGAAAATCGCCCGCTTCCCGGCCAGATATGCCGGTCCATCCTGCTCCTTTACTGAATATGCCTTGGTTATGCACGCTCCCGCAAAACAGCGAGAATGATCAGCGGCGTTACGAAGACGCCAATAGCCGCGCCGTAAATCAACTTAAACGATAGAAGCCCTTTAAATGTCAGTTGCGGCGACCAGATCAACATCAGCGCGCCAAACCCAAGAAGGCCGAGAACAATTGTCGCCGCCACGCCGAACAAGAGCCCGCGCAGAAAAATGTTCTTAGGTAAGGGGATTGGTTCTTCGACAAGTGCGCGAAGCGCGCCGGCGCGCAAGCGTTTTCGAGAAATCCAGGTGATTCCAGCGGTCATGCCAAACACCGGGATGAACGTCGCCGGAAGAAAATCCAACGCAAGCCCCCCAGGCCCCCAGAGCTTGAAATTTCCGCCGGAAAAAATGAGTGTCGTAAAAAATGCCGCAAAGGCCAGATTGATCACGACACTGACCACAATTTCCCGCGTCAGGTAACTGCGCAGATCACTCGATAATCTGGGTGAATTTACGTCCGTCATGCCTGCCCTGGTTCCGCTTTCAACTATTTATGGCGCTCGCAATAAACGCAGTCCAAAGACCGCGCCTCAAAAGCGCTCCATATCGTTGGCGATGGTTACATCGCCTTCATATAATTCGTTGATTTCTTCGACATATCGCGCAGACGCGCCCGCCCGCCTGTCGCCGCCGCCCGCTATGTGGGTAACGACAACACTGCCCACTTTCGCCTTCGCCGCCATCGCGCCGATATCCGACGTTGTAAGATGATGGGTGGTTAAATGCTTCACCATCTGATCAAACGCTTCTTGGCTGAGATGTTGAACGCGCGGACGCAGCCCTTTGATAGTCGCCTGCTCGTCAATCATCTCCGTTACCAGGAGATCGGCGCCGTCAGCAAGGCGAGCAAGATTTTCGCTCGGCCCGCTATCGCCCGAATAAACGATGGATCGCTGCGGAAGATCGAACCGATAGGAAAGTGAACGATATTTCTTTTCTTTGTCACTGCCGGGTTCAAAACTGTAATGGGTGTTGGATACCGCCGTGACTTTCATATCCCCGACTTCGACTTGCGATCCGTCGTCAAGCTCCACAACAGACACGCTCGAAGCGGGCTCAATCGCTATCTCACCCGGCACGCCATATCCGGAATCCGAACCCGGCTCCATCGCTTCAAGAAGGTTCTCGACAATGATCTTTGTTCCGGGCGGTCCGTAAATCGTGAGCGGGGTTTGCGTGCGCGTCTGAAGCCGCAGGCCGAGAACGCCGAACAAGCCGCCGGTGTGATCGAAATGAATGTGGCTGATGAAAATGCTTTTTAGATCCTTGAAATCCGATCCGGCGGCGATCAATCGGGTCGCAGCGCCGTCGCCAACATCAACAAGATGCGCCTCGCCTTTGCGGATGATGAGATTTGCCGGCTGACCGCGTTTCATGTTCGGCATGGGGCCGCCCAGCGTGCCCAGCGTCACGAACTCGTACGCATTGCCCGATGCTTGATCCGTCTTGTCTTTCTCGTCGCCGGCGAGCGTCGGCGACGTTGAGGCCATAAAGGACGCCGAAATGAGCGCGCAAATAACCGAATATCGTATGGAAGCCGCCACCGTTTCCTCCAATTCGTTCTTATTTATCAGCCACGGAATCCCGCAATGGTAGGCGCGGGCGGGCATAAATCAAATAATATATTTTGCCAGCGTTATACAATTGAATTATATAAGGATCGTGCGAGAGGAACATTGATGAATGAAAATTGACCCGCGAGCGATCCAGCTTTTTCTCGCCGTATATCGCGCAAAATCGATCAGCGGCGCAGCCCGCGATCAGGCGATCTCACAACCGGCCGTTTCCGTCGCGATCGCCCAGCTTGAACGTGCGCTTGGCGCCAAGCTGTTTGATCGCCATCGCACGGGCATCAAACTGACGCGCGAGGGGGCGGCCCTGCTTCGCCATGCCGAAGCCATGGCGAATACGATTGACGCGGCGCGCAAGGAAGTAAATCTCACACACAATGATATTGCCGGCCCGCTTGTTGTCGGGGGCACGCCGGGGGCCCTGGCGACTGTCGTGCCGCGCGCCGTAGAGGCCATGCGAACAGCGACACCCAGAATACAAATGCGAATACTTGCCCGCTCCGATCTCGAACTTTACGAACTATTGCGCAATTTTACGATTGATCTGGCGGTGGTAACTGTCGGCGCGGACGAAAGACCAGACGATATAAAAGAAATCAAACTCGAAACTGATCCATTTTCACTGATTGTCGGCGTCGCCAATGCGCAGATGCCGGATACTACCTCGCTCAAACGCCTGAAAGACGCCTCCTGGGTGATGCCAGAGGCGGCGGGCGCTTTCCGCCGCCAAATTGATGCGTTGTTTATCAGCGCGAAGGTTCCTGTCCCCCTCAATGTTATTCGTTCTGATTCACTCCTGACGACCAAAGCGGTCGTTCGCCGAACGGATTACGTAACGATCTTGCCGCGACTGGTTGCGGAGCCGGAAATCGGAACCGGACAACTTCGAGCGATCAAAATCCGGGAAGCGAAAGCCGACCGCAGCGTTGGGATCATTCATCTCGCCGACCGCGATCTCAGCGGCCCGGCCGAGACTTTCGTTAAATATGCGAAAAACCGGGGCAAAACATAATTCATAGTTATATTGACTGGAATTTTCCGTATTTGATTTTGGCGTCCATTCGGCAATATTGATTGTTATGCCGAATTCGGCGCAGGCCCGGCCATGCCGCTCTCTAAACGGATGATACATGCAGATTTTAATTTCGAACACAAAAGTCTCTGACGGCATTGCGGCCCAACAACTAACGGGAGCAAGATCGCGACCGGGATTGAAGGCGAGTTTTTTCAGGATTGTCTCCGCGGCTTTGGCTGCGGCCTTCATGCTCGGCATATCGCCCGGCCTCACCGGGTCGGCGTTCGCAACGGAGTCCGCGCCACAACAAGCAGACAAGCCGCATACTGACGTCTCTACTTTTGTAACCCTTGGCACCGCAGGCGGACCGGTGATCTATCAAAATCGATCCCAGCCCGCCAACTTGCTTCGAATTGGGGACAAGCGCTTCCTTGTCGATGTCGGCGCCGGCGCCCTGGACAGGCTGGCGGCGATTGGCTTTCAACCGCGCGATATAG
Organism: Parvularculaceae bacterium; assembly: GCA_041398145.1. Lineage (GTDB taxonomy): Bacteria > Pseudomonadota > Alphaproteobacteria > Caulobacterales > Parvularculaceae > Amphiplicatus. The sequence goes on from JAWKVF010000010.1 coordinate 32,195, forward strand.
ATGGCGTATTCATCAGCCATTTACACCTGGATCATATCGGCGGTTTGCAGGCGCTTATCGGCATACGCTGGATGCTGCAATCACCCGAGCCGGTTTCCATTTACGGCCCGCCGGGCACACGTGAAGTTGTTGACGGGATCATTCAATCCTTGAAGCCTTCCGCACGGATTGGTTTTGGATTCGGCAAAGCGCCCCCTGATCCTGCGGCTTCCGTCATTGTGACAGAGCTGCACGATGGCGAAACGGTTGAACTGGCTGGCGCAACAATCAAAACGGCCGCCAACTCGCATTTCGTTCCCGTCGAGGTCGATGGCGTTGAGCCGACCCTCTCCCTTTCATATCGTTTCGACCTTTCTGACCGCAGCATCGGATTTACCGGCGACACAGGCCCCAGTGATAACCTGGTTGATCTATTTAACGGAGTTGATGTTCTAATTTGCGAAGTGATAGATCTCGAAAGCGTCGTTGGGGATTTGAAGCGAACACAGCCGCAACTCACCGACGACGGACTCGCCAATCTTCGCAAACATTTAAGCAAACACCACCTGACGCCAGAGGACGCAGGCGCGCTGGCGGCGCGCGCCAATATTGGCCAAATTGTATTTACGCATCTCGCCATTGTCGGCGATACGAAAGATATCTCACCAAAACTCATAAACGGGGCGAAGACGCATTTTAACGGCGCGGTCGATGTTGCCAACGATCTCGATGAATTCTAAATCCGCGAGGTATTGTTAAATTCGAACGCGGGAAGCAGCGGCATGAAAATCTGGAACGTTTATTTGAGTGGGGAAATTCACAACGATTGGCGCGGCGACCTGATACGCGGATGCCAGAAAGCTGATTTGCCGATAGAATTCTCTTCTCCCGTGACAACGCATGAGGATTCCGATGATTGCGGCGCTGTGATTCTGGGTGACGAGGAAAACCCGTTTTGGCGCGACAACAAAGGTGCGAAAGTCAACGCGATCCGCACCCAAACATTGATTAAATCCGCCGATATTGTCGTTGTGCGCTTTGGCGAAAAGTACAAACAGTGGAATGCCGCGTTTGACGCGGGCTACGCAGCTTCATTAGGCAAGCCGATCATCGTTCAGCACCCGCCAGAATTAATTCACCCGTTAAAAGAAGTTGACGCCGCCGCGCTTGCCGTGGCTGAAACCGTCGATCAGGTGATTAACATCTTGCGTTACGCAATTACCGGTTATCTTGTACGATAACGGGCTTTGCCCACGCGCCAGCCGCGTTTCCTGAGCGCATCGATACGATCATTTTCGGACTTGGCGTTGCCTGCGAACAAGTCACTGCTCAGAACTGATCGCTAGATGTGGGCGTTCAGCCATTCGAAAACGCGCTACAGAATTTCCGTGATTTCTTCCGGATAAGCATGGAGGCGCTCGGTCCCGTTCGCCCCAATCAAATAGTTATCGCAAAGCCAGTGCATGCCGTTTTCGTTCGCATAAGTCGGATGACACGAGACAACCATATTCGCCTCAAGCTTCATCGGTTCGTCAATGCGAATGAGCGGTCGCTCGACCATGTCGTAACCCATCGAATGGCAATGCAGGCGATCTTCTTTCGGCTTGCCGTGCGAGTCCATGAAGTCGTTATATTCCTTCCAGATATCCGGCGCCGATGCGCCCGGACGCAACCGCTCAAGCATGAAGGCCCTGGCTTGCAGGACGAAATCTAATTCCTTGTGCATTTCATCTGTCGCGCGGCCCAGCGTCGCCGTGCGACCGATCTCGCAATAATAGCCGCCGGCGCCGCTGTTTTCGATCAGGATCGCCAACTGGTCGCCGGGCTGGATTTTCCGATTTTGAAAATGTCGGTTGCGGAAGAATTGCGGCGTGCCAATCGGCGATGAGGCGCACATATAAAGCCCCTGCTCGCTTCCCATGCGCAGGCTTTTGTATTCCGCCGCCGCCGTGATGTCGCGGTCGAGCTTACCTGGCTCAAACGCATCGAACGCCGCTTTCATGGCTTCGTCTTGCAGATGCGCCACGCCGCGAATAACCTCAATCTCAACCGGGCTCTTGACCGCCTTTATGCCATCGACAAGGTCGGATGCGTCGACGAATTTGGCGCCGGTGAACTGTTTACGCAAACTGTCGACAAGGTGCGACGACAGCGTGGACAAACCCACCAGCCCGATACAACCGCCCTTGTAGGCAGTCAGCGCCTTGATCGTCAGATCTGCGTCATAAAGATGGGTAAACCCGGCCGACGCATACATCGGCGCCGTCATAATCCGCGCGATACCGCGACGAACGCCATCCCCCTCCTCAGGGATGCGCTGATCCAGATCATCAGGGCCCTGACTGATCATGGTCATCCCGTCATCGACCGGGAAAGTCAGAATCTCAGTATAGCCCTGCGTTGCCGGAATATCGGTAAACCATTTGATGTAACCGCCCATGAAGTCATTATTGGCCTGCATGACCAGTACATCTATCCCGCGCTCTTTCATGGCGGCGCGCGTCGCCTTCCAGCGGCGTTCAAGCTCTTCGGTCGGGATCGGTTTATTTAGCCTTGGGTCAAGAAGCATGGATAATTTCCTAAACACGGTTTTCCAGATTGGCCACGCCGCCTTCCAGAAAACGGGCAAAATTCTCGCGAATTAAATTATATGCGTCTTCCGAATAGCCTTCATGAAATCCGGCGGAATGCGGCGTCACCAGCACCTTTGGATGCTTCCAGAATGGATGAGACGCCGGCAGGGGCTCGACCTCGAAGACATCAAGAGCGGCGCCGGCAATCTCGCCCTTGTCCAGCGCGGCAAGAAGCGCCGATTCATCAACAACGCCGCCACGGGCGATATTGATGAGCACGCTGCTCGGTTTCATCGCGTTGAGCACGCTTTCATCGATGATGTGATGTGTTCGTGCGGAATACGGCGTCAGAACAACAAGATAATCAGCATCAGATACGGCGCGTTTCAAATCAGCGACATTGATGACTTCGTCAAAATTCGCAATCTCGCGAACGGTGCTGGAGATGCCAACCACCCGCATGCCAAACGCTTTGCAGCGCGGCGCGAGGTCATTGGCGATGGCGCCAAGGCCAAGAATGGCGACCTTCTTTTTGTACAATAAGTTTGCAGACAGTTTTTTCCAATTCGCATCCCTCTGGTTGTCGTAAACCGCCGGCAAATGACGTGAAAACGATAGCATCGCTGCAAATGCGGCTTCGGAAAGCTGGGGGCCGTGAACCCCGTGAACATTGGTGACGACGACATCATCAGCGAGGTCAGGATGACCAGATATATTGTCGGTTCCCGTTCCGAATGACTGAACCCATTTCAAATTCTTCGCTTTGCGGTAAATTTCAGCGGCGTCTCCGCCGATATGACCGCCAATCGTGATCAGTACATCAACTTTTTCGAGTTCGGTAATTTCCGACAGATTGCTTGCGACCTCAATATGCACGCCGCCAAACGCCTCAGCCAGACGCTCATAACGCATTGCGCTGCGTTCGGGTTCTTTCAGATACGCCAAAACCCGAACAGGTCTTACCGGCTCGGCCGCGGCTGGATGATCCGTGAGGGAAATCTGTTCAACGCACATGGAGCACCCATATTCTTGGTCGCGAGAGTATTTTGAGTCACAATTAGCGCGAAATCGGACCATTGTGTCAAATAATCTATTTTGATTGATCCATCAGTGATACCTATGGATTTGATGGCGGATAGTGGTGAAAATCCGCGTGCTATAGGCTCAAATTATGAACATTGTAAGATACAGTATTTGATTTTTCCGGCGAGCTTGTGATGCTGGCTTTATGAACAGAAAACCACTTTTATTTCTTGCGCCAGGCACATGCGCGCGCGTTCCGCTAATCGCGCTTGAGATGATCGGCGAGCCCTTCGATTTGAAAATTCTCCACCTTTACAAAAAGGCGAACACAAATCACCGGCGTTTCTTCACATCAATCCGAAGGGGAAAGTGCCGGCCCTGCAAATCGATGGCGAAACGCTGACTGAAAATGTCGCTATCTTAAGCTATCTCAATGAACGCTTTCCGCAGGCGCGGCTTTTGCCGACTACCCATGGGCTCATTGATCGCACCCATTTCCTCGCCGATCTTGCATTCTGCGCTGCGACGCTGCACCCGATTGTTTCGCGAATATGCGTGCCTCACATTCTCGCGCCGGGCGCAGAAGCCACGTTAAAGTTACAAGCTGAAAAATCGATGCGGGAATATTTTGCACTCATCGACGATAGACTGAATCGCGGCAAATGGTGGTATGGCGATGAATGGAGTGTTCTGGACGCGTATTTGTTCTGGATATTCAGCCGCGTAGAAGGATGCGGGTTCAACGTGAGCGATTTCACCAATTATCGCGCGCATTCGCAGCAGATGAAAAAACTGCCCGCCGTTGATCGCGCGCTTGCCCGCGAAGAACAGGCTCTGGCCCGCGAAGCGCAAGCAGCAGAAGGATCAACGCCATGACAAACAAGTTCCGCGGCGCCATCGCCGAATTGGGCAACCAGATCGGGCCGGACGTGATGAAGCGCGTCCACGAGATCCTTTTCGAGGAGCAGCAAGCCCTGGCTGAACAGATCCCGATGACTGCCGGCGATGTGCCCTATGGCGACGATCCGCGGCAAACCCTTGATGTCTATGCGCCGAAAAACGCAAATAGCCCCTGCCCGGTTCTGGTGTTTGTTCATGGCGGCGGTTTCGTGCGCGGCGAAAAACGCGCCGAGAACCACCCGTTCAATGCGCATATGGGCCGGTTCGCCGCCGCCAACGGGATGCTCGGCGTCGTCATGAACTATCGCCTCGCCCCGGATAACGTCTGGCCGTCAGGCGTTGAGGATCTCGCAAAAGTCGTCGCATGGATCAATGAGACCGCGGAGCAATATGGCGGCGACGCCAAAAAAATTATCCTGTGCGGGACCTCGGCCGGCGCCGCACATGTCGCCGACTACATTCATTTGAAAGGCGCCGATAACAAAATCAGCGCCGCCATCATGCTGTCCGGTCTTTATGGCGGCGTCAATGAATCCGACCTGAAACGGGAATCGCTCTATTATGTAAAAACACCCCAAGAAGACCCGACGCGCTATTCATTTGACGCCATCGCCGCCACCGACATTCCGTTCTTCACCGTCTGCGGCGAGTTTGACCCGCCGCGTTTCCAGCGGGAGTTCAACACTCTCCTCGCTGCGCGTCTGAAAGCCAAAGAGAAGTTTCCCCGCGCCTATATCGCATCAGGCCATAATCACTTCTCAACCGCCTATCATATCGGAACCTCAGATACGCGGCTTGCGGATGAAATTCTGGAGTTCATCAGCATATCAATAAAATGACGCCAGATAACCAGCGAAAAGTTCAATTGATTTTTGTGGGTATGCACGCACCTTCAAGGCCTGACAGAATTAACCGGCGTCTTTCCGCATCCGTCGAAATTGCGCCTGCTCGTTGAGGCAAAATTCATGCAAGCGATTGAAATCGTCTTTCTGCCCGGCCTTGTATGCGACTGTCGAATATTCAGGTCTCAACTGGCGACATTTCCCAACGCGCTTGGAATTGACGGATATGGCGACCGCGATAGCCTGACTGACATGGCGCAATACGTGCTTTCCCGAATGTCAAGCAAGGTCATAATATTCGGGCATTCCATGGGCGGCAGGGTCGCCATGGAATTGTTCCGGATAGCGCCGGAACGCGTCGCCGGTATCGCCCTCGTCAGCACAGGCGTCCACGGCGTATCGAAAGGCGAGCCCGAAAAACGCGCCGCCTTGCAGGCGGTCGGAAGAGAAAAAGGGTTTTCAGCGCTTATAGATCAATGGCTTCCACCCATGATCGGGGTGAGCAATCGCAACAACGAGCGCATCGTCGGCCCGTTGCGCGAAATGTGCCTGTCAATGGGCCAGGCGGTGTTTGATGCGCATGTCACGGCGCTGCTGCAGCGTCAATCTTCAGAAAATCTCTTGTCGAAAATCGATTGTCCGGCATTGGTCATGACCGGCGCCGAAGACGAATGGAGCCCGCCCGACCAACACCACGAAATCGCAACGCATATAACAAACGTCAAGACCGTGATTGCGCCAGGCGCCGGTCACATGTTGATGGCGGAATCGCCAGACGCGGTGAACGCAGCGCTGGCGGAGCTTATTCGACGGGTAGAATGATGTCAGGCCGAATCCCCAACTTGACGCCCCTTCTCAAAAGAGAAAATTCTACGACAGAAAAACAGCAAGATTCAATTTTGGCCGATGCTGACGAAATGTATCTGAATGGAGAACTTGGTGTCAATTTCAATTCTTATGGTCTATACTGACGATTTTTCCTGTTTGACGGGGAGATGTGGAGAATGAGACCGATCGTTCATCCGAACTGGCTAAATAAACCAGCCAGAATAACGGAAGGCTATTCTCTGGAAGTAACGGCGAAAGATATACCAAGCCTGAAAACGGCAGCGCCGCAGATTTGGCCCGAAGCGCCGATCGCTGTGCCATTTCTTCCGAATGAGGGGAATGACGCCAGGATTGCGGCTGCAAAAACAGTCCGTGAAATGGGTTTCGAGCCAATGCCGCATTTTTCCGCGCGCCGAATTCAATCGCGCAGCGAATTCGAGGAATATCTGGCTTGTGTCGTCAAGGAGGCCGGCATCGAGCGATGTTTCGTTGTTGCGGGCGATCCCTCAACGCCCGAAGGCCCGTTTGCGGACAGTGCGTCTTTGATTACGACTTGCGCCTTTGAACGCGCTGGCGTGAAAGTAATCGGCGTTGGCGGACATCCGGACGGCCACCCGGTTATGTCGAAAGAAGAGTGCTTTCGGGTACTCGCTGAAAAAACCAAAGACATCGAGCGACGCGGCATGGCGCCGCTGATCGTCACACAATTTGCATTCGACGCCGATGCGGTTCTGGAATGGTTGATAGAACTTCGCGCACGCGGTCTCGATTACCCTGTGCGTATTGGCGTCCCTGGCCCAGCAGGGATCAAGTCGCTTGCACGCTTTGCTGCAATGTGCGGTGTCAGCGCGTCAGCTTCCGTGCTATCAAAGTACGGAATATCAATTCGCAAATTGATCGGAACGGCGGGGCCGGACAAATTTGTTGAGCGATTATCGGAAGGCCTTGGCCCTGATCATGGCCTTGTGCGACTTCACTTTTATCCATTCGGGGGCGTAGAGAAAACGATTGAATGGATACGCAATTACGAACTTTCACACGCGTAAAACGTTTCCCGTCGAAGGTGTGCGATTGGCCGTGCGGAAACGCGTCAAAGCAAGAACGCAATGCGCGCCCTGGCCGAAATTGTAACAGCGACGCGCAAGCACATATGTAAATGTGCTTCTCCTTCCAGTACAATCATACTGGATCATCTGCAGAAATTTTCTTTCGCCGGCTTTTCTTTGCGGAAATGGGCTTCTTTGTCGTGGTTTCGCTATGATACTGAGCGGACCGCCGCCGTTCAAACATACTAATTCGCTGATGATTTGCATGCTCGCGAAATAAAATCTCGGCTCGGGCTCCGTCGCGATTTTTGAGCGCATCAACTATTGCATGATGGGTTCCGTGGGCGCGATGCAGCATATCGAAAGCCTGGCGCAATCCAATTTGATCAAAGACAATAACGGACGGAGTCACGAACGGCACGTTGTTTAATCTGTCAATGAACATTGTCAGAAGCGGAGATTGGCACGCTTCGACAATGAGCCTATGAAATCGAGCATTCATCACGCCATACCGCCGCTCGTCTTCCAGGTCCAAGTGACGCTTTTCGAAGAGTTCGTCGCCGGCGGCGAGACAACTTTCAAGCTCTGCAAGCGTTTCCGGCTTAACGCCTTTCTCCACCACTCGACGCGCCGCCCAACCTTCCAGCACTGCACGCATCTCAAGAGCGTCGAAGATGTCATCCTCGCTGAAGTCAGCGACGACATAACCGCGCTTTCCCTTAGGTTTCAAAAACCCTTCCGCCGCCAATCGGGGTAGAATATTTCGCACAGGCGTTCTTGAGACTCCCAAGCGCTCTGCTATCGCCGCCTCCGTCAGGCGCATACCCGGGGGAAGCTCCTCGCGTAAAATCATCTCGATCAATGTGTTTTCGAGCGTGTTGTTCTGCATAGGGACATTAACTCGTCGAACGAATCCGACGCCCTTTTAGACGGGATCCTAAATCAGGTCTGTTTTATCGTTTTCGATAATGAGGCGGTTTACTTTCAGGTCAATGAAAAATGCATCAACTCGGAAATAGTGTTGTGATCAACCACTATTGGGAATCAGTGAACTCATTGAAATATATATTGAAAATCCGCCACGGTAACAAATGCCTGTGCGGCGTGACTATTCGGCCGGAATGCCACCTTCAATTTGATGCGATCTTATGGGATCCTATTTGTCCTATAATTGCTACTTATTACCTATTATTCTTGCAACCGTTGACTTTTTGGGATACAAATTTGCTGTTCGCGATTCAGTCCGGTTTCGGGTCGCGTGAAAACAATAATCAATTCAGGGTGGTGATGAGATGACCTCTTTGCAGCAAAAAATCGGTGGAGCTGGTGGCGCGCTCCCCATGTTGAGGGGATCCCAAATCGGTCAATACGTCTTTCCGATTCCGGCAGAATTCTCGAATTGGCGCGACGAATGCGAGGCGTGGACCAATTCTGCCGTGCTGCTCGACCAATCGCATCACATGACAGATCTGTATATCGAGGGCCCAGACACGATCCGCCTGCTATCTGATCTTGGAATAAATAAGTTCAAAAATTTCGGTCGAAACAGGGCCAAGCAATTTGTCGCCTGCAACCACGAAGGGTACCTGATTGGCGACGGCGTTCTTTTTGGATTGGACGACTTTCGCGTAAATCTCGTGGGGCGACCACATGTACCGAACTGGGCGCAATACAATGCCGTCGCTGGCGGGTACGACGTAGTCGTCGAACGCGACGAACGGTCCGTGAACAATGCGCGAGGCCGTCGCTGTATCGTTTCGAGGTGCAAGTGGCCAAACGCGTGGTCCATCCTCGAAAAAGTCAATGGCGGTCCGATTGAGGATATTAAGTTCTTCTCAATGGGCAAAATAAGAATCAATGGACGAATTGTTCGCGCACTTAAGCACGGCATGGCCGCGGCGCCGGGACTCGAGATTTGGGGGCCAGCGGAAGAAGCTGAGGAAGTTCGCCAAACATTACTGGACGCAGGCCGTGATTTTGGTCTTTTGCAAGGTGGCGCAAAGGCCTACTCAACCGCGAGCACAGAATCTGGATGGTTCGCATCTGTATTACCGGCTGTATATACGGATCCGGAATTGGCGAGTTATCGCGAGTGGTTGCCTGCAACGGGATTTGAAGCCAATGCCTCTTTGGGCGGCAGCTTTGTTTCTAAAGACCTTAGTGACTACTATTCCACGCCTTGGGATTGCGGCTATTCATTTATAGACTTCGATCATGAGTTCATTGGACGATCAGCGTTGCTGGAGAAAAAAGACGAGCCCCACTTAAAGAAATTTACGCTGATTTGGGACAACGAAGACGTAATCTCGATATTCCGCTCACAATTTAATGACGGCAATGATCGCTGTAAATTTATGGACGCGCCAGCCGCATATTACGCGACATTCCCCTTTGACACTGTTCAACTGAACAACGAGAGGATCGGCTTCTCGACATATGTCGTCTATAGCTCAAATATTCGGCGCTGGATTTCTCTTGCGTTGATCGATGAAACGAAAGTCTCCGAAGGAGATAAAGTCGAATTAATCTGGGGCGAACCTGACGGCGGATCGATACGCCCCGTCGTCGAACGACACAAACAGGCGGTCGTTCGCGCGGTAGTGACGGCCAGTCCCGTTCAATCGAAAATTCGCGAAACCTATCGCCGATAGGTATCTTCAGCAGACCAATTGTCTCGGCGGGGATTTTTTGCCGAGAAATGAACAATGCGCGCACTACTATGAGGCACCAACAGTGAAAGGTTTTACACTTCGATTACAATGCAACGACCGGCCGGGCATCGTCGCCCGCGTCGCTCACTTTCTGGCGTCAGCTGGATGCAACATCGTTGATGCCCAGCAATATAATGATCCAGGCAATCAGCGGTTTTTCATGCGCGTCGTCTTGACGCCGGGCACTTCAGTTACAGTAGAAAGGATTAAGGGTGATTTTGCGGCGATAGCCCGCGAATATGAGATGGAATGGTCGATTCGCGACAACAATACGCCGAAGAAAGTCGTTTTGATGGTCTCGAAATTTGACCATTGTCTTGGCGATCTCCTGTATCGCTATCGCATTGGCGAACTGAATATGGAAGTCGTCGCCATTATCTCAAATCACCAACGCGAACACCTGACAACATCATTGATCAATGATATTCCGTATCACTACTTTCCAGTCTCGAAGGAAACTAAAACAGATCAAGAACACCGGATAGAGGAAGTCATTTCAGAAACAGGGGCGGAACTTATTGTCCTGGCGCGATACATGCAAATTCTTTCTAACGACATGGCGCAATTTCTATCCGGTCGCTGTATCAATATACATCACAGTTTTCTCCCCGGATTTAAAGGCGCCAGGCCATATCATCAAGCTTTTGATCGCGGCGTAAAGATGATTGGCGCTACAGCACATTTTGTAACAGCCGATCTCGATGAAGGACCGATAATCTCACCAGGACGTAGAGCCTGTTTCGCATGCGGATACACCCGATGTGCTTGTTCGGAAGGTCGCGATATCGGCGAGCGCCGCGTAATTGCGACGGCCGTTCATCAGTTTCTTGATGATCGTGTCTTTCTAAACGGTCATCGAACTGTAGTCTTTTAACGGCGCGCGTCATTATTACAAAACGTACGCTACGCCTGAAGATATTAGTGCGCATTCCGAAAAGTGGGGACCTGGTTTTCGGAACAATGCGCGATAAAAACAGCTAGCCGTCCGTAGTCTGCATCAGCGTAATGAGCGCGAAAGACAAAGCGCGATAGGCAACAAACCTTCTTGTCGAATTGATTTGAGCGATTGCGTCTGTATGATTCAGCAATCGGCTCTATATTTTTTTCTACGGGCCCACAGAACCGGTGTTGATGGATGTGCGCCATCAACGGTGATCCACTTCACCTGCAGACCGCCTCTACCAGCCCCATGCCTTTGTGGAGCCTTTCCATCCTTCATGATGACCGCGAGATTTTCTTTCCTGGTCATCAGCGTGATGTCCTTGACGGGGTCGCCGCGCACCACAAGCACATCCGCGAGATAGCCCGGTTTGATCAGGCCAAGTTCGTCTTCCATGTCCATGATCTGGCCGCCAAGTTTGGTGGCGGCGACCAACGCTTCCGTTGGCGTGTAACCGAACCAGTCGACGAAAAGCTCAAGGTCGCGCGCATTCATGCCGACCGGATTCCACGGGAAGCCATAGTCGCCGCCGATCATTGATCGCACGCCGCGTTTGCGCAATTCGTTCCCGGTGACTTTAATATGTTCGATGGCGCTGTCTTGTTCTTCGACCTGTTCCGGGCTGGCCATGACGCCGAATTTCTTGGCGCGCAGCACGTGCGATTCTTCAATCCCCGGCGCCAGACCGACAAAAATACGGTCCTTCGCCGCCTCGATCGCGTCGAGCGCTTCCTCGTCAGCGTAGTTGCAGTGGTAAAGCGTGCGAAATCCGGCCGCGATGGCCAGCTTGATGGAATGCGGCGTATAGCAATGCGCGGTCAGCCATACGCCTTTGCGGCGCGCCGCCTCGCCGGCGGCCATGACCTCCTCGTCATAGAATTGTTCGGTTGTATTCTTCCCCGGATCGAAGGCGCTGACGCCGTTGAGAAGGAATTTCACCGCCTGCGCGCCCTTGTTGGCCATTTCCTCGACAAATGCGCCGATCTCTTCAGGATGCGATTTACGGGTTTCATAGCCGGGAAACTTGAACACAAGCCCGACTGGGCCGCCCGGCATGCGCTCAAAAGATGACGTGACAAGCCGCGGCCCGGGCAACCATCCGGCGTCGAAGGCTTCCTTCACGGCAACTTCGGCTTCAACTGAACCTGAGCCCCCTGAATAGGCGCTGGTAAATCCGTGATCGAGCATCACCCGACCGCAGTGAGCTTCAATAAGCGCCAGCGTTTCAGCAGGGTGATTGCCGGGTTTTTTGGTGAGCGTCTCGACCGACGTGCCAAGCGCGAGATGGGCGTGCGCATCCACCATGCCCGGCATGAGCGTGCCGCCTTCGCCGTCAATGACGCGGGCGTCGCCGCTTGCCAGGCTCTTGTCGCCTCGTTCGACGGCGACAATTCTGTTGTCTTCAACCCGCACCGAGCCGGGAAAAGGCGCTTCACCCGAGCCATCAAAAATCTTGACGTTTTTAATCACAGTCGCTGTCATGTTTTCCTCCATCATTTCTCGTTTTTCACTGGGTTTGCGGCGACGCCATGCAAAAACAGATCAACGGATTGCGAGACGTGGCGGCGAAGCTCGTTCGAGGTCATCATCGGCCGCAGGCCCATGCAGATTTCCAGATCAGGGATGCCAAGGAGCGACGACAGAAATCTGTCCGCCGAGCTGCGGGCATTCTGGATGATGATGCCGTTTTTAATCTGGTGTTTTCTTAAAACGCCCGCGAGATAGTCGCAGTCGCGCCGCGGACCCGCATTGAGGAAGGCCTCCCCAAGCTCTGGAAACCGGTTCGCCTCAGCGGCGATGACAAAGCGCAGCCGACGGGTGTCTTCCCGCCACATCATTTGCAGGAAATGCTCTCCAAACTCCGTCAGTTCCTGCACCAGCGACGGGTCTTCTAACGAAGCTTCGCACTGAACCGGTCTGATGATTCCACAGGCATATTCGACAGCATTTCGAAACAGGCGCTCTTTGGATACATGCTGTTTGTAAATCGTCGCTTTGGAATAGCCGCCCTTTCGCGCCACCTGATCGATTGTCGCCTTATCGAATCCGTGCTCAAGAAAGACATCTATCGCCGCTTGCAGGAGTTCGCTTTCGCGTGCCGTCCGTTCAGATCCAAAAGCCTGCGCCTCTTGCATGTCGGCCCTCCATCCTGTATGAGTACCGTACGTTACCGTACCGATTTGTCAAGCCGAAAGTTCGCCGTGACGCGAGCGTAAACTCAAGGACATGAAATGAGCGACTATCTGGAAAAATTCGGCCTGCGCGTCGCCCCTGAACTTGCTGAATTTATTGAAAATTCCGCCCTGGAAGGCGTCGGCGTTGAAGCCGATGCGCTATGGCGCGGCCTCGCCGGCATTCTCGATGAATTCGCTCCGCGGAATAAGGCGCTTTTAAAATTTCGCGACGCGTTACAGTCGAAAATCGACGACTGGCATCAAGCCCATCCCGGACCGGTCGAAGATATCTCCAGCTATCGCCGCTTTCTGGAATCCATCGGCTATCTGGAGGCGGAGCCCGCGCCTTTTTCCATCGACGTCTCAAATGTCGACGACGAGATTGCCGCAATGGCCGGGCCGCAGCTCGTCGTTCCCGTCCTCAATGACCGGTTCGTCCTCAACGCCGCGAATGCGCGCTGGGGAAGTCTTTATGACGCGCTTTACGGCACCGACGCGCTTGACGCCCCGCCAGCAAAGGCCGGCGGTTACGATCCTGAACGCGGGAACGCCGTTGTCGCCTACGCCAAGGCGTTTCTCGATGACGCGGCGCCATTGCAAACCGGAAGCTGGAAGGATTGGGACGGCGGCGAACTGGCGTTAAAAGATGCGTCCCAATTGGTCGCAGCCAGGGAAACTGGCCTGCTGCTGAAAAACAACGGGCTGCACATCGAAATCCGGATTGATCGCAACAATCCGATCGGGAAGACGGATCCTGCCGGCATTTGCGATGTCATTCTGGAATCGGCATTGACCGCTATCGTCGACCTTGAGGATTCTGTGGCCGCCGTTGACGCGCAAGACAAGGTCAACGCCTACCGAAACTGGCTCGGCCTGATGCGCGGCGACCTCAGCGCGTCGTTTGAAAAGAACGGCCGCACCATGCAACGCGCCCTTGAGCCCGACCGGCAATGGGACAATCTGGTCCTGCCCGGACGCGCCTTGCTCTTTGTACGAAATGTCGGTCATCTGATGACATCCCCGGCCGTGCTGACAGCGGACGGAGAAGAAGCGCCGGAAGGCGTTCTTGACGCCGTGTTCACCTCGCTATGCGCCCTTCACGATCTGAAAGGCCGCGGCAAGTTCCGCAACTCGCGCGCGGGGAGCATTTATATCGTCAAACCCAAAATGCACGGGTCCGACGAATGCCGGTTCACCAATGACCTCTTCAATGCTGTTGAAGATTTGCTCGGCCTCGCCCGGCACACGATCAAGGTGGGCTTGATGGATGAGGAAAGGCGCACGTCCGCCAACCTCGCGGCCTGTATTGAAGCGCTCAAAGGCAGGCTGGTCTTCATCAACACCGGCTTCCTCGACCGGACCGGCGATGAAATTCACACCTCGATGCTTTCAGGGCCGATGATTCGCAAGGCGGAGATGAAATCAACCGATTGGATTTCGGCTTACGAAGCGCGCAATGTGCAGATCGGTCTCGCCTGCGGCCTTTCCGGCAAGGCGCAGATCGGCAAGGGCATGTGGGCGGCGCCGGACAAGATGCGCGACATGGTGAAGGAAAAGATCGGCCATCCAAAAGCGGGGGCGAGCACGGCCTGGGTGCCCTCGCCGACGGCCGCCACCTTGCATGCCTTGCATTACCACGCCGTTGACGTCTTCGACGTCCAGCGCCGGCTCGCGAAACAGAGCACCCCGCCGCTGGAAAAGCTGCTGACGATCCCGGCATCGCCTTCGGGTAAAAACTGGAGCGACGCCGAAGTGCGCGAAGAGCTGGAAAATAATGCGCAAGGCATCCTTGGCTATGTCGTGCGCTGGATTGACCAGGGGGTCGGCTGCTCCAAGGTGCCGGACATTCACGATGTCGGCCTGATGGAAGACCGCGCCACCTTGCGAATTAGCTCCCAGCATATCGCCAACTGGCTCAAACACGGCGTAGCAACGCCGGAACAGGTTGATGCAGCACTGCAAAAAATGGCGAAACAGGTAGACCGGCAGAATGCGGACGATCCGTTGTATGAAGACCTTTCTGAAAACGGCGTTGCGTACCGCGCCGCACGCGCACTGATCTTCGAAGGGGTAGGCCAGCCAAATGGTTACACCGAGCCGCTGCTGCACGCCTTCCGCCTTGAGAAGAAACGCTCAGCCTAAAATGTATTGATGGAGGGGTAAATGCGCCATTCTGATCTGATCGTCGCAACACTCATGCTTGGGGTCTGCGGCTGCGCGGGAGAGGCCGGTTCTGAAAAAATCGACACGAATATTACCTGGGAAGACGGCGACAGCGGCGAGATTGATAACATCGGATTTCAACTGGCCAATGTCGATGCGCCTGAAACAGGAGACGCCGGCGCGCGCGATGGCGCCGCTTGCCAGGCCGAACGTGACAAAGGTCTTGCCGCTGTGGCGTATATGCAGGAACTGACGCGGAACGCGAGGCTCGAAATAACGAAAGAATTCGGTCACGACCCGTTTGGACGGATGGTGATAAACTTATCCGCAAACGGAAAAGATGTTGCGCAAACCGCTATCGCCGCCGGGCATTTGAGGCCATGGCCCTACGCAAACGGAAAGCCGTTGACCGCCAAGCCTGACTGGTGCGCGATTGCATCTGAATAGGCGGGCCGCACAGTCAACGGGCGCGGCGGCTTAAACGGAAGCACCCGATCAAACGCATCAGTGCCCTTTAAGGCGCATGCCTATTTTTGTGACGGTGCGTGATTTCGTGACGGTCAACAGAAAAGCTTCTTTCGCATTCTGAAGCCATTGCCCGGCGGACGGCGCCGCGCCGGGCGCCTGACTTTCTATTCCGGATCGCGGGTTTAGCGGACACTTCACCGGCATATCCATCATCAGGCGTCGCAGACAGACATTTTCACGATTGCACCAGGTGATGTCGTTGAGCCTTCCGTCACGAACCTTGTTTGCATAATCGGGGTCGGCGAGCATCTGGCGCGCCAGCATCACCATGTCTGCATGTCCCGCCGAAATATAAGTCGCCGCATTTGCGGGATCGTGGACGCTCTGCATCAACAGCGGAATAGAAACCGCCTTTCGCATGATCGCCGGCTCGCCGTTTTCAACCAGAGCGCCGTCGCGCATGGGCAGGCTGAGATTCATTTTTTCATAGCCGCCATTGGTCATGGCGATATAGTCGGCGCCGGCCTTTTCAAACTCCGCCGCAATTTCCGCATAACCGGCCGGCCCCTGCCCGCCCTCGACCTGTTCATTGACGCACATTCTGACGCCGATGGGAAAGTCGGGCCCGGCCTCAGCGCGGATTTGCCTGATAATATTGCAGACAATACGCGCCCGGTTCTGTGTCCCGCCGCCATATTCATCTTCACGCCAATTCGTACGCGGCGACAAAAACGAGGAGAGGAAATAACTCATATGGGCGCCGAGTTCGACGCCATCGAAACCGGCGCGCTTCATCCGGATCGCCGACGCCGCCGTATCCGCTTCCAGCATATGGATTTCATCGGCCGAGGCCTCGCGCGGCGGCGGCAAATGAAGACCGCCCGGAATAACCACGCCATTGGGCACAGCTTCTTCGGCGGCGTCGACGGCTTTCGCGCTGGCGGCGATATGGTTTGGCCCCGGAACGCCCATGCGCCCCTGGCCGGTATTGATCTGTGCAAATATTGGCGTGTCATGGCGATGCACCGCCTCCGTCACGCGCTGAAGGTCGGGGACGAAGTCGTCCCGATCAAGACGCAAGAGATCGGGATTTGGAATGTGCCCTTCCCAGCCATGCGTTGTCGAAATCGCGCCGCCGACGATAATCAGCCCGATGCCGCCTCTGGCGCGCGCTTCAAAAAAAGCGGCGGTCTGATCGCTGGCCCTCCCGTCAGGGTGAGGCCCGTGGGCGGCGATCGGCCCCATCGCCAGGCGATTTCGCGCCGTGACGCCGTTGATTTTGAGCGGCTGGAAAAGGACATCGCGGATCGACTCGGCGTTCATAATTTTTCTCGTTCGATATGGCTGAAACGGGCGTAAAAAAACTGGCGATTGAAGACATTCTATAACAAGTTTTTACTCGATTGGCAGCATTGCCTTGGATCGGGTTCGCAGTCACTGGCGGCCGTCGCGCAGACCCAACTCAACCTGTTCGCACTCATTGCCGCGTGCCTCCTTGTTTCTTGCGCAAGAAACGACGCCGGGGACACGTCGTCCATCGCGAGCGCCTGCGCCGAAACCGATTTAAGCCCTGTATGGATTGAAGGCGGACAATTCATCATGGGCGACGACAGCTTGTACCCGGAAGAAACGCCCGAACGGGAAGTGAGCGTCGATGGCTTTTTTCTCGACCCAACTGAAGTCACGGTCGAACGCATGCAGGCGTTCACGCAAGCGACCGGCTATGTCACGCTCGCCGAACGCCCGGTTGACGCCTCGCTCTATCCCGATCTCGATCCGCCTCGCTGGCTGCTGGAGGCCGTCTTTTCGCCGCTGCAATCGAGCAACATATCGAACTATGTGAACTGCGGAAAGTTCTTGCGCCGGGCGCAACCTATCTCTATCCGGAAGAACTGCGTGCCGCGCCTTGCCGGCCCCAATGAACCCGCGACACAAATCGCGTTTGAAGACGCGCAAGCTTTTGCAAAATGGGCGGAGGCCGCCCGCCCACGGAGGCCGAGTGGGAATACGCCGCCCATACGCGGCGCGGCTGAGACAAACCGACCCGCGCCGCGCGCCTGACAACGCCAATACATGGCAGGGAATATTCCTGTACAGAATACAGAGGCAGACGGCTTTCCAGCGCGTGGCTGACGGCAGGTTTCGCGCCCAGCGCCATCGGCCTTTACGATATGCCAAAATGTCTGAATGGACATCCGACTGGTACGCCCGCTGGCACGCGGAAGGACGATTAACCCCGGCGGCGCGCTGACGAGGCGCACTCGCGCGACCCTGCAAATCCGGCGTCCCGTCGCGCGTCCTGAAAGGCGGATCATATCTTTGCGCACCGAATTATTGCATGCGCTACCGCCCGGCCGCCCGCCACGCCCAGGACACCGGACTTGGAACAAATCACATAGGTTTCAGGGTCGCCTATGACGCCGCGCCAATAAAGCCCGCCGGCGGACACTGATATCGCTGCAATTCCGGGCCACAATCTCGGATCGCCTGCATTATTTTAACGACTGGCGAGCGCCGTGCGGCGCTTGCCGCGTATCATATTGATCGCAGGGCTTAATCATGTCTGACGCCGGGAAAGCCGCGGCGGCCTGAAACCGCGCAAGACCGGGCGCACGAAAACCCGCCGCGAGAACCGGTTGTTTTCGCGGGCGGCGTCATGCTCTCGAACGACGGCTGTGGCTGAAAAACCACGATTTTTCCGTCGATTTTATTGCTTTTGGGACGTCCTCGACGTTAAGCTCCCAAAAGCGGTCGGAATGTTTGCAGACATTCCGACCAGTCTACTGGAGGACTATCGACGGGCTCACCATCGAAGTCACACCCAAGAGACACCGGTTCAGGCGACCCCCTCAAAAAATAATCGGGGCGCCGTAAGCGGCTTGGGCGGGACGATGGAGGACAAACGGTGCGCGCAAATGCGTCCGCGAGTGGTGAGGCTGGGTCGTGTCACAAGACCAGACAAAACAAGACCGAATAAAAGACGTATCGGCAAAAAGGCGGGACAAGCGCCCGAGAGATGGCGCGCCGCAGGCTGACGGCGGGCAGGTTGACCGCGCCATCCGCCACAACGACCAGATGCTGGTGCGGTGGCTGACGCGCAAATTCGGTGATCAGGAAACCGCGCGCGATATCGCGCAGAGCGCCTATCTGCGCGTCTGGCGTTACGCCCAGACGGAAACCATCGAAAACCCCCAGGCGCTGATCTTCCGTACCGCCGCCAATCTCGCGGCGAACGAGTTTCGCGCCCGCAAGCGCATGCAGGCGATCCGCATCGATACGCCCAATGCGGCGATCGACAACCCGATAGAACAGGTCGCCTCGATGGCGCCGTCGCCGGAAGCCGCGACCGTCGTGCGTCAGGAAATCGCCGCGTCGATGACGGCGATTGCGTCTTTGCCGACATCGGCGCGGCGCGCCTTCATTCTCAGCCGGTTTGAAGACAAGACCTATCGGGAAATCGCCGTGATCCTCGACGTGTCGGAAAGCAGCGTCGAAAAATATATCATCACCGCATTAAAGGCGCTGCGAAAAGCCGTGGACGGAGATGAGAAGAAAACCAAAATCATCAATCTGCAAAGCCGGAGAAACCGGCGCAGGCAAAAGTAGAAGAGAATGACGATGACGACGAGGGCTCAATCAACAACGCCAACGGGCGCGCCGGACGATCTTGCCGCGTACTGGATGGCGCGCAAGATGTCAGGCGCGATGAAAGCGGAAGAACGCCGCAGCTTCGAAGAATGGCTGAACGCCGCTGAAGAAAACCGCCATGCTTTCGCTGAAATGGAGCGGGCGCTGTCGTTGAGCGATGCGCTAGACATTGACGTGCTGACCGCGGAGTTTGAACGTGAACTTCACGAGGAAGCGTCTTTAAAACACACTTCAACGCGGCGAATGGCGATCGCCGCGTCGGTCACGCTCGCCGCAATCGCCGTGACAGGCGCGTTGTTCCTGCGCAATTCCGCCGCGCCGGCGCCGCAAGTCTACGCCACCGCCATTGGCGATGCGCGCGCCGTCGCCCTCGACGACGGATCGCAAATCGACCTGAACACCGAGACCCGCATTGAAGTCGCCTATTCCGGCGCGCAACGATCCGTCAAACTCACCGCCGGTCAGGCGTTCTTCAATGTCGAACCTGACCGCGCGCGCCCGTTCGTCATCGACGCCGGCGATGCGACCATCACCGTCACCGGCACCGCGTTTGACGTGTCGAAACATGGCGACGGCGTCGTGGTCTCGGTGCTGTCGGGCGCCGTCGACGTCAAACCGCAATTCGGGCCCGGCGCCGTCCTGCTCGCGGGCGATCAGGTCGCGGTCGATGCGGACGGCGCGACCGGCGCGGTCATCCGGTTCGATCCCGGCGACGTATTCGCCTGGCGCGCGGGCAAGGCGCGGTTTCATGAGCGCCCGCTCGGCGAAGTCGTTACCGAGTTGAACCGCTATTTCAGAACGCCGATCTCGCTCGGCGATGCGGCGCTGGAAACCCTGCCGGTCACCGGGGAGTTCGACATTCGCGATCAGGATGCCGCGATCCGCGCGCTGACGCTCAGTTTCAACCTTGATGCGCAGCCCGCCCCGGCCCGCATCGTTCTGGCCCCGCGAGAGCAATGACGCCGCGCCGCCGTATAAAACTCGCCGCCTCGGCGGCCTGGTTCGCCGCATTCGTCGCGATCGCAAACGCCCGTGCCGACGACGCGCCGGCCGAACCCGCGGGCGACGAACTGGCGGCGGTTTCATTCGGGCGCGCACCGGCGCCGGTCTCGCCGCGGGCGCCGCTTGAAGAGGTGTTGCGCGCGCTGGAATTGCGGAACGGATTTTCGTTCATCTTCGACAGCCGGCTGGTCAAAGGCAAAATCGTCTCGCGCGTCGACGCGGCCGCCGAACCCGAACAAACCCTCAGCCGTGAACTCGAAGCCGTCGATCTGCGTCTTCACAAGGTCACGCCGACGACCTTTGCAATCGCGCCGGCAAACACGCCGGCCCCGCCTGTCGATCAGGCGCCGGTTGCAAAAATCGTCGCGCCGCCCCTGCACGATACGATTGTGGTTCTCGCCACGGCGCCCATCGCCGGCGCCGCCGCCGGCTCACGCCGCATCTTCGAAATCGACAGCGACCAGCTTGCCTATATGAACGTCTCGAACCCGGCCGAGGCGCTCTATGACCTGCCGCAATCGCTCGCCTCGTTCACGCCGTCAAACACCGCGCTGTTCGGCGCCGCCGCCGGCATCAGCCTCGCCGATTTGCGCGGACTTAATCCGATGCACACCGTCGTCATGGTGAACGGGCGCGAACGCACCGTCACCAGCGGCGGCAACAGCAACATTCTGGGCGTCGATCTCAACTCGATTGGCGAACCCTTCCTTGAACGGATCGAAGTTCACAACCTGCCCGGCGGCGCGCGCTTCGGGCCGCAGGCCGTCGCCGGCGCCATCAACTTCGTCACCAAGTCGAACATTCAGGGCGTCGAGGGCGGCGCGCGCTTCGGCATTTCAGAAAAAGGCGATGCCGAGGAAATGTCCCTGCACCTTCTGGCGGGAAACACATTCGCGAACGGCAAGGGGTCGATTTCCGCCGGCGTCAACTTCACGCGCATGGAAGGCCTGATCGGGCGTGACCGCGAGTTTTCCGCGACGCCATGGGGTTTTGGCCTTAACGGACGCATATCGCAGCCGCCCGGCGCACAGTTTCTTCCCGGCTATGGCGGCAGTTCGAACTCCATCCAGCCGGTCGCCAGCGGCGTTCTCCTCGACAACGGACAGTCGGCGCTCTTCCCGGGGTTTGTCCGCTATTTCACGGATTTCGACGGGTCGATCCGCCCGCTCAACGCCGAGCTTGACCAGTTGTTCAACTGGGCGGAATGGCAGAGCGTCACCCTGCCGAATGATCGCGCGCTTGGATATGTCTCAGTTTCAAGGGACGTTTCGCCGTCGGTTCGCCTGTTCGCCGACGTATTTGGCGGCTATTCGGCGACTGATGGCTCGCTGGCGCCGTTGCCGGGCACGCGGTTACAGGGCGCAACGCCGGTTGTCGGCGACGCCGCCGTCGTGCCGCTTTCCAGCCCGACCATCCCGCAGGCGCTGCGCGACGCCACGACCGCCGCGTTTGGCGGCGCCGCGCAGGCGCTGATCATCGACAAACGGTTCGTCGAGCTGGGCCCGCGCCGCCAGCAGGTTGATCGCAGCTATCTCGATTTCGCATTCGGGATGGATGCCGATATTGGTCAGGATACGCATTATTCACTGACCTACCGCTACGCGAACAACCGGGTCGTCAGCATTGAAAACGACCGCATCGACCGCAACCGGCTGACCGCCGCGCTCGACCCGGCGCTGTGCCAGGCGAGCCCCGGCTGCGTGCCCGGCGATATCTTCGCCTATGGCGGGCTTGCGCCCGACGTGCTCGACTATATCAAAATTGATGAGATCAAGCGCCGCCTCACCGTGCAGGAACATGAAATTTCCGCGCGCGCATCCCATGACATGTCGTTCGACAACGGCGCCAGCGGCAGCGTCGCCGCAGGTCTTGATCTGAAACGGACAATCTTCGCCGATCTCGATTTGACGCCGGACAATGTTGCGCCCATCGGGCAATTCAACGTCAATTCCAATAAAGCGCATCTTGACGCGCTGGACGCGTTTGCCGAAGTCGACATGCCGGTGCTGCACCGCTCGGCCGTTGGCGACATCGATGCGACACTCGCAGCGCGCGCGACGATTTCGCCGACCTTCGATCCGGCGGTGAACTTTGAAGCCGGTGTCAACTGGCGTCCCGCGCCAGGGGTAATGGCGTTCACCCGCCAGCATATCGGACGTCGCACCCCGACCATCGCCGATTTGTTCCTGATCGGAACATCTGTCGAAGCGTTCTATAATGATCCGTGCAGCGATCCGACCTCGCCCGTGGTCATCGCCAATTGCGCGAGCGCCGGCCCGCTCGGCGTGCCGGCGGGTTTCATGCAAACCGACCTCGTCGCGTCGCAAACCACTTATGGAAACCCACAGGCGGAATCTGAAAAAATCCGCAGCAGCGCTTACGGGCTGACCCTGACCCCGACCGACATGTTCACTGACCTGCCGGGGCGGCTTCAGATCACCGGCACATGGCTCGACTATCGAATCGATGATGCGATCAACACCTCCAAGAACCCGCTGGTCGCCTGCTATGAAAGCGTCGGCCTTTCAGACAGCGCCTGCGGCGTCAATCCGACGACCGGCGCGCCGGTAATTGTGCGCGATCCGGTATCGCACCGGGTGATTTCAACAGACGCGATTATCGACAATCTCGGTTACATGCGCTGGCAGGGGCTCGATCTTGAATTGCGCTACGCCTATGAGCCGCTGGACCTTGGACCGATTGACCGGTTCTGGGTCAATGTCCTGCACACCTATACCCACCGCGTCGTCACCGGCTTTAGCGACGGCGCGCGCAATCGCATCGACGGTCAGGCGCGCGACCCGCATCACCGCACCTTGTTCACCCTTGGCGTCGAAGGCGGCAAGCTGGGCCTTGCCCTGTTCGGCAATCGCCGCGGCCGCGCGCTGACATCGGATGTCGATATTCCCGAGGCGCATATTTCGCCTGCGTTTTACCTCGACGTCAGCGCGCGTTTGAATTTCGACGCCAATAGCTATGTCCAGTTCGGCGTGCAGAACCTCACGGACACTGAACCGGAAATCACCGCATACAACCGCGTCGGAAACTTCGCGCCGGAATATTACGACCCGGTCGGGCGGCGCTTTTCGCTGACATTCCGCACCGAGTTTTAAGGCCGCTCATTGCGCCGGCAGGCGTTCTGCAAAAAAGCGGATCTGGTTTTCGCCCATCACGGCTGCAATCGTCGCCTCGTCAAGACCGGCGGCCATGAGGGCGTGCGTGAGCGCGGCCATTTCCGACGCATCGAACGGCGTCGTCGTGGCGCCGTCGAAATCAGAACCCAGCGCGACATGATCGGCGCCGACCAGCCCGACCGCATAAACGATTGCGTCGACGACCGCCTGAAGCGACGTTTCGCACACCGCGCCGTCCCAGAATCCAACGCCGATCAGCCCGCCGCGATCGGCGATATCGCGCATCAGCGCATCGTCGATATTGCGCGCGTTGTCGCAATCGCCTTTGAGCCCGGTATGGGAAACGATAAGCGGCGCGCGCGCAAGCTCGATAACATCGCGCACCACCGCTTCTGACGAATGGGCGAGGTCGATGATCATCCCCTTGTCTTGCGCCGCGATCACCACGGCGCGGCCGAAATCCGTCAGCCCGGCGCCGGACTGGCCGTGCAGCGACCCGCCAAGTTCGTTATCGAAGAAATGATGCAGGCCGAGAACGCGATAGCCGGCGATATACAGCCGGTCGAGATTTTCGAGCTTTCCTTCAAGCGGGTGCGCGCCCTCGGTCGCGAGGATCGCCGCCAGCGCGTCGCCCGCAAGCGCACCTGAAAGATCGCTCTTTGTGCGAACGATCTTCAGCCGCCCGCCGGAAGCGGCCTCAGCGTGGTGCAGCTTTTCCGACTGGTAAACCGCACGCTCAAGCAGGCTCGACCACGTCCGCGGCGGCCAGCGCTGGGCGATTGTCAACAGCGTCACCTGATCGCTGTCGCCGGTGTTTTCGTCATAGTTGAGATTTTTCGGTACTTTCGTCACGGCGGAAAAAACCTGGAGGCGAAAGCCGCCTTCCTCAAGACGCGGCAGGTCTTCATGGCCGCGCGCGGCGCGCTTCAATACATCGCGATCCCACAACAATACGTCGTCATGCAGGTCGGCGACGCGAAGACGCGCATGCAAACCCGCCGCCGTCTCGCTGACCGGGTAAGGCGCGTGCGCGATCACCTGGTTCATCCGCGCGTCGATACGCCCCGGCAGGACAAAGAAAAACACCGTCAGCGCGATGGCGACAAGCACCAGCAAACCGAGAACTATTCTGCCCATATCACGCCCCTTGTTTCACGCGCCGAAAGTGTCGCCGCCCGGCGGCTGAAGCGTTTCCTGACGAAGTGCGCGCGGTTCGCCGTCCGGAAACGCGTTGATACAAGAACTTAAAGCGACGCCCTGATTCTGTTTGAACCGGCGACGCTTCAGGTTATGCGTTTTCGCCGCCGCCCGCCACACTGGGGCGCACACGCCGCAGCGCGCGCGCGCCCAACGCCGCAAAGTCCTCGCCATCGTCGAGATCGCGCAGCCGCTCGATCATGGTGATGCGATAGTGCGCCGGCGCGCTGGCCAGCGTGTCGGCGAGCGCATGCGGGCTCGACCAGCGCACGTTTTTGAACAGACCAGACGCAGCGCGCCGCCGCGACAGGCCGATGAGCCAATAACCGCCGTCTTCGGCCGGGCCGAACAATCGCATCTCCGCCGGCGAGCGCGGCGAAAGCGGCGCGGATGTGGCGGGGCGCCACGCCCGGCGCATCGGCTGATAATCACCACCGGCCCCGGCGGCGCAGCGGCGAAAGCCGCAGCCATGCGCGCCAAGATCGCCGCGCGTCTGGGCGAGGCGCGAAAACCGCGGCGGCCACAGATTTTCAAACCCGGCAACCGCGCCCGGCGGATCGACCGCCAGCATTGTGCGCCATGGCCCCGCCGACGCACGCGCCAGCGTATTGGCCGACATCACGCGAAACATCGCCGCCGCCCGCGCCGGGCCGAGCGCGGCGCCGAGGCGCGTTTTCACACGGCCCGCCACCGGCGCTTTCACGAAGATGATCAGCGTCCCCCTCATTTATAAGTAGCGATAATATTTTCCGGCGCGACGCCGAGTCGATATAGCGCAAGGCACCAGAAATTTCGCGCCACCCGCGCAGCGTAACCGTCGCGGCGATAGCGCACCGGCGACGTTACCGCCTTCGCCGGCAGGACCGCAATCGCCTTGCGCCCGCCACGCCGGATGATCCGGTCGACGATGTCGACATCCTCAAACAGCGGCATATCGCAATAGCCGCCAACCGCATCATAATGCCCACGTGAGATCAACAGTCCCTGATCGCCATAGGGCGAGCACAAAAGCCGGGTACGGATCATCGCCCCCGCCGCCACCATGCGCGCGCCGAACCCTTCATCGTCAAACGCCAGCGAATACACCGCCGCGCGCTCATCATGCCCCGCGTCAATGAACGCCCTCGCCTCGCTCGCCCAGCACGCCTCAAGCACGGTGTCGGCGTGGAGGAACAACAGCCAGTCGCCGCGCGCCGCCGCCGCGCCGCGGGCAAGCTGCGCCCCGCGCCCCTTCTCGCCGCCGATGAGGCGCGCGCCGGCGTCATCGGTGATCGCCAGCGTCTCGTCGGTCGAGCCGCCGTCAGCGACGATCACCTCGCGCACCAGCCCGTCAAGCGCCGCCGGGACCAGCGCCGCCAGCGCCTCGGCGAGACCGCACCCGGCGTTCAGCGTCGGGATGACGACGGAGATTTGCGGCATCTTCTCGTTAATCCTCTCCATCACCGGCCCCTTGCATCATTGGCATCGCTTACGGGCTTCAGCGCCGCCGGGAAAGCGGGCGGCGTTCACGAAACTGTGGATAAAATGTTCTTGCTTTGTTCTTTTCGTCCGTTATTCTCCGTCAATGACACGCGCCGCGGACCATTTAGCCGCCTTCACCCGCCAGACCGAAGGTCCTCCGCCCGACCAGGCTAAAGGCCGCGGCGCGCGTTCCAACCGCTCCGGGCGGTTTGAAAAACTCTCGCGCGAGCGCGTTGACGACGGCTGGGATCTTGATGACGAGCCGGCGCCGCTGAAAACCGACGTCACGCTGGAGACGCCGCGCAAGATCATCAATTATATCGAGAGCCCGTTTGTCGGCTTTGACAGGTCGATCAACCCCTATCGCGGCTGCGAGCACGGTTGCATTTATTGTTTCGCCCGCCCCACCCACGCCTATTACGGGCTGTCGGCGGGCGTCGACTTCGAGCAGAAACTTTTCGCCAAGCCGAACGCCGCCGCGCTGCTCGACCGCGAACTGGCGGCGAAGTCTTACAAGCCGCGCCACATCGCCATCGGCACGAATACCGACCCCTACCAGCCGATTGACCGCAAGCACCGGCTGATGCACGGCATACTGACGGTTTTGAAAAAATATAACCATCCGGTGTCGGTGCTGACCAAGTCGGCCAATATTCTGAACGATCTCGACCTGCTGGCGGAAATGGCGGACGCCGGCATCGTGCGCACCATGCTGTCGGTGACGACGCTTGACCGCA
The DNA here is from genome assembly GCA_041398145.1 of Parvularculaceae bacterium. Taxonomy (GTDB): domain Bacteria; phylum Pseudomonadota; class Alphaproteobacteria; order Caulobacterales; family Parvularculaceae; genus Amphiplicatus. Next base: position 59,021 of record JAWKVF010000010.1, read on the forward strand.
AGCTCGCCCGCGCGATGGAGCCGCGCGCGTCAACGCCGAAAAAACGCCTTGAGGCGATTTCTGCACTGCGCGCGGCGGGCGTGCCGGTCGGGGTGATGACCGCGCCGGTCATTCCCGGCCTTACCGATCATGAACTTGAAGACCTTCTTGGCGCGGCGAAAGACGCCGGCGCGCAATGGGCCGGCTACACCATCATCCGCCTGCCGCTTGAGGTCGCCGATCTGTTCCGCGAATGGCTGGAGGCGGCCTTTCCCGACCGCGCCGCGCGCGTCATGCGCCATATCCGCGAGATGAACGGCGGCAGGGAGTACGACCCGAAATGGAGCCGCGCGGCGAGCCCGAAATCGCCGGTCGCAAAGCTCATCGCGCAGCGCTTCCACAAGGCGGTCAAGCGGCTGGAGCTTGAGAACACCTTTCCCCCGCTCGATGCGGCCGCATTCGCCCGCCCCGCGGCGGCGACGCCGCAATTATCGCTGTTTGACGAGTAGCCGGACGGCGTGAGGAAATCTTCACCGAAGGACAGATCATCGCGACCGCCCCGTGAGCGTTCAATACCTTCCGCGCTCGCCCCAGCGGCTGTTGCGGTCATAAACGGTCGTATACGGCCCATATTGTTTCGGCAGGTCGCGCCACGGCGCCCCGGAGCGCAAAATGTAGAAGGCGCAGCCCGGAACTTTACGGTCATTTTGTGCTTCGGACCGCCGCCGTTTTGCAGCGGCAATGGTTCCCACCCGTCAACTGTTCTGTGCGATGCGACCACCAGAGATTAAACCATCATGGCGTGAACCCGGTTTATTACATGATGGTTTAGTGCTACATCGAAATTTCTTGCGCCTGTTCAAGAAGCCCGGGGAAGCTGAAAAATCCGGGCCAGCCAAAAAGGCGCGCCGGGGCGCATCGTCAATTGAAGGAAGGGCCGATGAACAAACTGATTCAATTCGCTGGAGAAGCGCTGCTCAATCGCTATCTCGTCGGTGCTTTCGTCCTCATAATCGTCGCACTCACCCTGACGCTCGACGTGCTCGGCGTGGTTTATCCGTGTCCCTATTGCAGGACACAGCGCGCGGCGCTCGGCATACTCGCGCTGATCCTCGTGTCGCCGTGGACGCGCGTTTTGTTCTGGCGGTTCATCGCGGCCCTTGCCGGATTTTACGGCCTCGTCGTCGGCGTCATGCAGAATTTCAATCACGTCAAGAAAATCAACAAGGGCGAGTTCGACTGGTCAGCCCTGACGATCGACCATCCGTTCATCCTGTCAGGCCTCGCGGTGACTGCGCTCGTCTGGCTGTTGTTCCTGATTCTCGATCTGCCGCGCCTGCTCAGTGAAAAGGCGTAACGAAAAAGTCTCCGCCCTGGCCGGTCCTTCCAACATGACTCAGCTCTTGATATCCACCGTCACGAAACAGGAACCTGAATGAAGGCGAATTGCACAATGAGCGAACTTGACGCCAGAACCCGAACCGATATCGAGGCCGCCGCGTTTCGCCGGCTGCTCAGCCATTTGCGCAACCGCCCGGACGTGCAGAACATCGATCTCATGATCCTCGCCGGGTTCTGCCGCAACTGCCTGGCGGACTGGTCGCGCGAGGCCGCCGCCGAACGCGGGGTCGAAATCTCGAAAGACGATGCGCGCGAAATGATCTACGCCATGCCGTATTCAGAATTCAAAGCGAAGCACCACAAGGAAGCCACGCCCGAGCAATTGGCGGCGTTCGAGGCGGCGCACAAAAACCGCGGCTGATCGCCCCGTCGCCACGGCCGCGCCGGTTTTGGCGCCCTGTGCGAATCGGCGCTTTTTGTTTCTCTCCTCAAATGAACGGGCCTCAAACCAACGGGCGCAAGAATGGTGGTCACGCCGAGTTTCGAGATTGAAGACGGCTTTGACGGCGTCGTCGCCGGCGTCGATGAGGCGGGGCGCGGGCCGTGGGCGGGCCCTGTGGTCGCCGCCGCCGTGGTGCTCGACCGCGAGACGATGCCCGAGGGGCTTCGCGATTCCAAAACCCTCACCGAAAAGCGGCGCAAGGAGCTGGCTGGCGCGCTGTGGCAATGCGCGCGCATCGGCGTCGGCGTTTCCAGCGTCGACGAGATCGACCAGATGAACATTTTGCGCGCGTCGCTGCTGGCGATGTCGCGCGCCGTCGCCAATTTGCCGGTGGTCCCGGCGATTGCGCTGGTCGACGGCCACATCAAACCGAAATTGCGCTGCCCCGCCTATACGGTGATCAAGGGCGACGCGAAATCCTTCTCCATCGCCGCCGCGTCGATCATCGCCAAGACGACGCGCGACCGGATGATGCGCGAACTGGCGCGCGATTACCCGGATTACCAGTGGCAAAAAAATAAAGGCTATGGCGCGCCGGCCCATCGCGAGGCGCTCGACCGTTGCGGCGTCACCCCACATCATCGCAAGTCCTTCGCGCCGATCCACAAGATGTTGTATTCAGAGTCGTCAGACAGCCTGTGTTAGGTCTTCGTTAACCTCCCTTAACGGATTGACTCCATTCAGAAATTTTTGATTTCAGGGTTGACGGATTCCGCCGCCTGACTCATCCTCCGCGTCCTTTGATTGGGAGACGGATGAATGAGCGGGCGCAGGAAACCGGCGGCGTTGAAAGTCGTGAAATCGAAATCGGTTTCGAAAAAATCCGCCTCCGCGCTCGACGCGAAGCTCGACAAGATTTTGAAAGGCGACTCGATCGAGATGTTGAAGTCGCTGCCCGACGACAGCGTCGATCTCGTCTTCGCCGACCCGCCCTACAACCTCCAGCTTGGCGGCGATCTCACCCGGCCCGACAACAGCCGCGTCGACGGCGTCGACGACGAATGGGACAAGTTCAATTCGTTTTCCGATTATGACGCGTTCACCCGCGCCTGGCTGGCCGAGGCGCGCCGCATTTTAAAGCCCGACGGGGCGATCTGGGTGATCGGCTCGTATCACAACATTTTCCGCGTCGGCGCGGCGTTGCAGGACCTCGATTACTGGATTTTGAACGACGTCGTCTGGGTGAAGTCGAACCCGATGCCGAACTTTCGCGGCACCCGCTTCACCAACGCCCACGAAACGCTGATCTGGGCGTCGAAGTCGAAAGACTCGCGCTATACGTTCAACTATTCGGCGCTGAAAACCGCCAATGACGATCTGCAAATGCGCTCTGACTGGATGCTGCCGATCTGCACCGGCAATGAGCGGCTGAAAGGCGCGTCGGGCGCGAAGGTTCACCCGACGCAAAAGCCCGAGGCGCTGCTCTATCGCGTGCTGCTGGCGACCACCAATCCCGGCGACGTCGTGGTCGATCCGTTCTTCGGCTCGGGCACTACCGGCGCGGTCGCGAAAATGCTCGGCCGGCATTTCATCGGCATTGATCGCGATACGGACTATATCGCCGCAGCGTCGAAACGCATCGCCGCGGTGAAGGAAACCGACGCGGCGGCGCTGGCGACGACGCCGTCGAAACGCGCCGCGCCGCGCGTGCCGTTCGGCTCCATCGTTGAAAAGGGATTGCTGAAACCAGGCGCGACGCTTTACGCGCCCCGGCGCAAATACGCCGCGCGGGTGCGCGCCGACGGCTCGATCGCCGTCAAGGGCGCAAATGGAGAAGACGACGGCGCGGTCGAAGGCTCGATCCACAAGATCGGCGCGCATGTGCAACAGGCCGAGTCGTGCAATGGCTGGACGTTCTGGCATTACGAGACCAAGACCGGCCTGAAACCCATCGACTTCCTGCGCGAGAAAATGCGCAAGGATATGAAGGCGTAAAAGCCGTTTGCGCATTCAGTGATTCAGCAGCCTGCTAAACGCCTGATGGAGCCTGTTGCGAGCCGGAAAACCGGTAGACCGCTTTTCCTGCAACAGGCTCTGGCGCTTCTATTTATCGCCGCCATGAGATAGCGTGCCCGCGACATCATTTGGGGGTCGCCATGAAAGCCGCAATTTCAAAACTCTTCCTTGCGTCAATACTCGCCGCCGCATCGGCCTGCGCCACCGCGACGACCACCGGCGCACCTGCCAGCACCCCGGCCGACGCCGCGAACGCCGCGAACGACAACCTCAACACCGTCGCCTTTGTGCAGACCGCGATTGAGTACAAGGCGACGACGCTGGCGCTTTACGCACACGCCGGCGCGCGCCTTGACGCGGCGCTCAGCGACCGGGCCGCCGCCGCGCGGCCCGACCTTCAGGCGCCGGGGTATGAACATTTGCCGCCCGCCGTGGTGCTCGACGTCGATGAAACCGTGCTCGACAATTCCGCCTATCAGGCGTGGCTGGTCGCAAGCGGCGGCGAGTTTGGCGGCGAGACGTGGAACGCCTTTGTCAGTACAAAATCGTCAATCGCCATTCCCGGCGCGCGCGAGTTCACCAATGCGGCGGCGAACAAGGGCGTTGCGGTGTTCTACGTCACCAATCGCGATCATGTGACCGAGGCGGCGACCGCCGATAATCTCGATGCGGAGGGTTTTCCCCTTTCCGACGCCGAAGACCGGCTGATGACCAAGGGCGAAAAGCCTGAATGGGGATCAAAGAAAGGCACGCGTCTTGCCGAGATCGCGAAGAAATATCGCATCGTCATGCTGGTCGGCGACAATTTCGGCGACTTTTCCGACGCCTATAAGGGCTCGCTCGCCGAGCGCGAGGCGGCGTTTGAACAAGCCCGCGCGCATTGGGGCGCCGACTGGATAGTCATTCCGAACCCGACCTATGGCTCGTGGGAATCGGCGCTGTTCGGCTATGACAACAAGCTGACGACGGAACAAAAGCGCCAGATGAAAAAAGACGCCCTGCGCAAATGGTCTGGCGAGTAAAACGCTACCGCCAATCGGCGTAAAATACCCGTTCGGCGCGAACGCCTTGCGCCCGCAAGATTCCCGCCGGAAATTGAAACGCCAGCGCAAACAAGGTGTTGCAAGGGGCGTTTTCGACTTATCCCCATTTCTATCCCCCTGTTTATCCCCCTCGCCAAAAGGCGCCTTATGATGGCGGTGTCGGAATTTCCCGGCGGCAAGGGCGAAAGACAAGGAGACGACATGTTCACCCCGGCGCGCGCGCACTTCAAAGGCGAAAAAAGCTCTACACAAAATACGCAGAAAAACGCCGCACACCGCATGGAAAAAGGATTCGTGGCAGGCAGCCCCCTGTGGAATTCATGTAAATCACGCAAGGCGATTGCAATCTGCGCGGGAGACTTTACGCCCGCCGCGCAAAGCGCCAGCGCTCACGCGAAGGAGACGCGCGCATGAGCTGGCGCAAGGAACTTGGCGAGTTGAACCGGCGGCGCGAGCTGGCGGAGAAAATGGGCGGCGAAGAAAAACTCGCCCGCCAGAAAGCGCGCGGCAAGCTGAACGCGCGCGAGCGCATCGCGGCATTGTGCGACGCCGGCTCATTTCGCGAGATCGGCAAGATCGCCGGCAAGGGCCATTACAATGACGCCGGCGAGCTGACGGATTTCACGCCGTCGAATTTCATCTTCGGGCGCGGGCGCATTCTCGGCCGCCCGGTCGTCGCCAGCGCCGATGATTTCACCGTGCGCGGCGGCGCGGCCGACGCCGCCATCCACCGCAAATTCACGCAGGCCGAACAGATGGCGCACGAGCTTGGCCTGCCGCTGATCCGCATGATCGACGGCACAGGCGGCGGCGGCTCGGTCAAATCGCTGGAGCAGTTAGGGTTCACCTATGTGCCGTTCGTACCCGGCTGGGAGCATGTGGTGAAAAACCTTGAGACCGTGCCGGTCGTCGCGCTGGCGCTGGGCCCGACCGCCGGGCTTGGCGCGGCGCGCGCAGTCGCCAGTCATTATTCGGTGATGGTGCGCGGGCTGTCGCAGATTTTCACCGCCGGACCGAAAGTCGCCGCCGGCATCGGCGAGGCCGAACTCGACAACGAAGCGCTTGGCGGCGCCGACATTCACGCGAAGAACGGCGTCATCGACGATGAAGCCGCGAGCGAGATCGATGCCTTCGCCCGCGCCCGCGCCTTCCTTTCCTACCTGCCGTCCTCGGTGAACGAAAAACCCGCGCGCGCCGTCAATACCGACCCGGTCGACCGCCGGGAGGACTCGCTGATCTCCGCCGTGCCGCACGACAAGCGCGCCGCCTACAATATGCGCCGCATCATCGACGCGGTGTTCGACCGCGCCAGCGTGTTTGAAATGGGCGCGCGCTGGGGCCGCGCCGTCATCACCGCGTTTGCGCGTCTTAACGGCTATCCGGTGGCGGTGCTGGCGTCGGACCCGACCTATCTCGGCGGCTCGTGGACGGCGAACACATCCGACAAGGCGCGCCGCTTCGTGGCGCTGGCCGAACAGTTCCATTTGCCGGTCGTGCACCTTGTCGACAATCCCGGCTTCATGATCGGGCTTGAGGCCGAACGCGCCGCCACCATCCGCCGCGGCGTCGACGCGATGAACGCGATCTACAAGTGCTCCGCGCCATGGGCGAGCGTGATCATCCGCAAGGCGTTCGGCGTCGCCGGCGCGGCGATGTCGAACCACACGCGGTTTCAATACCGCTTCGCCTGGCCGTCCGGCGACTGGGGCTCGATGCCGATGGAGGGCGGCATCGAGGTCGCGTATAAATCGGACCTTGAACGCGCCGACGATCCGCAGGCGGAGCTTGCAAATATCAAGGCGAGATTGAACGCCGTCACCTCGCCGTTCCGCACGGCGGAACAATTCCTCGTCGAAGACATCATCGACCCGCGCGACACGCGGCCCTTGCTGTGCGAATTTGCGGAGTTGGCTTGTGGGTGAGCCTCGCATATGGCGATGCACGCCTCCACCGCCGCTCATCCGAGGCCCGTCGGCGAATGCCGACAAGCTATAAAAACCGGCGAAGGCCGACAAGCTATAAAAACCGGCGAAGGCCCACAGACATCAATGGACCCCGACTTTCGTCGGGGTGAGCGGCTGTGGAGCGTGACACTATCTAACCATTTGCTCCGATCATCCCGGCGAAAGCCGGGATCCATTGCAGCCGTCCGTTTGGATCCCCGACGTTCATGTTTGCGCGCCTTCGCGCGCGGTTTTTGGTTTGCGCGCCTTCGCGCGCGGGCGCCGGGATAAGCGGGAGAGAGCTGGGATGAGCGCAGACCTACCCGCCCCAAACTTCCCCGAACAGTCGCAAGAAATTGCCGCTCATGACTTTTTCAATGCGCGCATCGGAATGTCCGTTCACGGACAACATGTCGGCAAGGCGCTCGAACTGGGTCGGGCCCATCAAATCGGGCGGAACGGTGATGATGTCGGGGTCTTCGTTCGGCGCGCCGACGCCAAGCGCTGCGCGCCGCGCAATGTCTTCGCGGTGGGCTTTCAAAAACCCCGGCATGTCGTCAATCGCCGTCGCCATGCCGTCGGTGCCTATGCCGACATGATCCTCGCCGCAGACATTAATCGCGTGTTCGATATGCGCGACGATATCGGCGGCCATGTGCTGACGGCCGGGCGTCAGATAGGGCATGAAGTAAACCCCCATCACTCCGCCCTTGTCGGCGAGCGCGCGCAGTTCGGCGTCGGTCTTGTTGCGCGGATGAGGGCTAAGCGCCGCGCAGCCGGTGTGGGTGATCGCAATCGGCGCGCGCGATGTTTCAAGCGCGTCCATCGTCGACTTCTCGCCGGCGTGCGACAGATCAACCAGCAGGCGCTGGTCGTTGAGCGCGCCGACCAGCGTGCGACCGAATTCGGTAAGGCCCGTATTTTCCGGCACAAGCGCGCCGGCCCCGGCGGCGCTTTGCAGATTATAGGTCAATTGCACGACGCGCACGCCAAGGTCTTTGAACAGGCGCGCACGCGCGGCGTCGCCGCCGAACATTTCAGAATTCTGGAACCCGAAGATGAGGCCGACGCGGCCGGCGGCGTTCGCCTCGGGAATGTCGCGCGCACTTCGAACCAGCATCACCTTGCCGGCGTTGCGGCGCGCCGCCTCGTTCCACCACGCGAGATCGTCAATGGTGTCGGCGAAGGCGTCGCCCTCGCCAAAGACATGGCCGAGGGTCAGATTGATCGCACCGATATTGGCGGCGCGCGCATCGGCGAGGGCGCGCGGGTCGAGCACGTAACTGGCGATGTCGTCTTCGCCGGGCGGGCCGCCATTTGGGTTCCACAAACCGCCGAGCGCATTGACGACAAGCGGGTGGTTGTTTTTCTTCGCGATCGTCGGTGTTGCGGCAAGCGCGGCGGTGAACGCAGCACCGGCGATGAACGCGCGGCGATTAACGGCGGCGAAACCCATGCTTTTTCCTTTTGCGAGCAGCGCAATTTGATCGTCGCCCTAACCGAGCGCCTTTTCAACCGCCTTTTTCATCACCGTCGGCAGGCGCGCTTTTTCCGGCGCGATCCACGACTGGTTGTTGTTGGCGCGAAAGCCCTTTGGCGCGGGCGCGCGCATGATTTCAAGCTCAAGATGGAAATGCGTGAACGTGTGGCGCGCGGCGCCGGCGCGCGTCCATTTTGCATGCGCCGGCGGCGCGGGCGCCGGTTCGCCCTCGCGCCAGTCGCTGCCCGGCAATCCCAGCATGCCGCCGAGCAAGCCTTTTTCGGGCCGGCGTTCGAACAGCATTTCGCCGCGGTGGTTGACCAGCGCGTACGCAACGCCGCGGCGTGTCGGCTTTGCGGCTTTCTTTTGCTTATTCGGCAGATCGTTCTGCACGCCGCCGGCGAAGGCGGCGCAGTACGGGCTGAGCGGGCACGCGCCGCAGTCAGGGTTGCGCGGCCTGCACACCCGCGCGCCGAGATCCATCAGGGCTTGCGCAAAATCGCCGGAACGTTTGCCCGGCCAGACGGAAGCGATGGCGTCCCTCAATTCCGGTTTTGCTTTCGGCAATGGCGTATCTATGGCGAACAGGCGCGCACTGACCCGCTCGATATTGCCGTCCATCACCACCCCCGGCGCATCGAACGCAATCGCGGCGATCGCCGCCGCCGTATACGGACCAACGCCGGGCAGCTCGCGCAGCGCACTCTCTTCGCGCGGGAAGGCGCCCTTGTGCCCGTCCGCGACGACGCGCGCGCATTTGTGCAGATTGCGGGCGCGGGCGTAATAGCCAAGCCCCGCCCACTGGCCGAGAATATCTTCAATCGGCGCGGCGGCCATGTCTTCGACCTGCGGCCAGCGCGCGATGAAGTCTTCAAAGCGCGGGGCGACGGTCGCCACCGTTGTCTGTTGCAGCATGATTTCCGACAGCCACACCCGATACGGATCCGGCGCCGCACCCGCCTTGCGCGCAGCGGGGCCGACGCGCCAAGGCAGCACGCGCGCATTGGCGTCGTACCAGGTGAGCAGTTTCCGGCTGACGGCTCTGGGATCGGGCATCGTCACGCTATATGCTATTACGGAGGGATGTTGAAAGGACGCCGGCGTGGCCAACAAGTTCGATCCGCGTAATGTCATTCACACCCGCCCGGCGCGCGCCGCGCCGCCGGCGCTCTCGCGTTATTCCGCCGGCGTGCTCAAAGACCTCGCGCGCAAGACCCGGTTTGTCGATCCGGACGTCGCTGCGCGCTGGACCGAGATCGCCGGGCCTGAGCTGTCGCGGATCTGCCGGCCCGGACGGCTTACCGGCGGCGGCAAGGGCGGGCGCAGTTTCGAGGTGATCGTCGCCCATGGCGCGGCCGCCGCCTCGGTCGAGTTCGCCAGCGAGACCCTGAAACGGCGTCTTAACGAGTTTTTCGGCCCCGGCGCGATCGAGCGCATCGTTGTGGTGCGTGGCGGCGGATCGGCGGAGAAACCGGGCGGACTTTCGCGGTTTCGCGGCGGCTGAGCGGTCCGCCCCGCCCGTGTTCCAATGCCGCGCGGCATTGCCTATATTGTCTGCTCGACTCTGGTCTCCGGCTGGGCGAGTTTTAGCGTCAACAAAGTAAGGGCGGGCGATCCGCCGCAAGTGCTTGAAAGGTATCACCATGCGACTGACCGTATTGCGCGCCGCGCTCCTCGCCGCCCCGTTCCTGCTGGCTGCGTGCGGCCAGGCGTCATCTAATGGCGCCAGCGACAAACCGGCGGACGCCACCGAGACGAGCGGCCCCGAGGCCGCCGCCCTCAAGCCGACCGACATGGTGCTGGGCGATGCGGCGGCGCCGGTGACGCTGATCGAATACGCGTCTGTCACCTGCCCGCACTGCGCCACTTTCCATGAGACCATGCTGCCCAACATCAAGGAAAAATATATCGACACCGGCAAGGTGAAACTGGTGTTTCGCGAATACCCGACCCCGCCGGCTGAGTTCTCGCTGATCGGTTCGCTGATGGCGCGCTGCGCCGCAGAAAAAGCCGACGCTTCGTCTTATTTCTTAATCATCGCCTCGCTGATGAAGGACCAGCGCAACTGGATCTATGGCGAAGACCCAAAGGCGGAATTGCTGAAAATCGCCGCCCAGACCGGCATGGACGAGGCCGCCTTCGACACGTGTTTGCAACGCCAGGAACTGGTCGACCTGATTAACAGCAACACGAAAGAAGCTATTGAAAAATTTAACATTCAGGGAACTCCGGCGTTTATCCTCGATGGCGAGAAATTGCCGCTGCGGACCGAGGAGGACTTCACCAAGGCTCTCGACGACGCCATCGCGGCGGCGGGCAATTGAGTACAAGGATCGGCTGCGTTGCGTAACATCGGCCGGAGAAGTTTTCACCAGATGCGCTTGTTTTCGGTCGGGAAAATTGCCCCGGCCGAAGAATCGGCGATGAGTGGCCTGATTGGGGTTGCGGTCTGTGCGGGTTCCGCCCGGCCGCCATTGTCGTCAGGACCGCTATCGTGAAGTTCACAAATCTCCGCATCGTCGGCTTCAAGTCATTCGTCGAGCCGACCGACCTCGAAATCCGGGATGGATTGACCGGGATCGTCGGCCCGAACGGCTGCGGCAAGTCCAACCTGCTGGAGGCGTTGCGCTGGGTGATGGGCGCGACCTCGGCCAAGGCGCTGCGCGGCGACGGCATGGGCGATGTCATCTTCTCCGGCACGTCGATGCGCCCGCCGCGCAACTGGGCCGAGGTGACGCTGAGCCTCGACAATTCCGCCCGCACCGCCCCGGCGGAATATAACGACGCCGACGATCTCGAAATTTCCCGCCGCATCCTGCACAAGGATGAAGGCACGCAATCGATCTATCGCATCAATTCAAAGGAAGTCCGCGCCAAGGACGTCCAGCTTCTGTTCGCCGACGCCTCGACCGGAGCCAATTCGCCGTCGCTGGTGCGCCAGGGGCAGATTTCGGAACTGATCAACGCCAAGCCGCAAAACCGCCGGCGCCTGCTCGAGGAAGCCGCCGGCATCACCGGCCTGCACTCGCGCCGCCACGAGGCCGAGCTTCGCCTGCGCGCCACCGAGCAGAACCTTGAGCGCCTTGAAGACGTCATCGGCGAGCTTGAGAACCAGAAAGTCGCCCTCGCCCGTCAGGCGCGCCAGGCGACGCGCTATCGCAACCTCTCCGGCGATATTCGCCGCGCCGAGGCCGCAGCCGCCTACCTGCGCTGGAAAGAGGCGGTCGACGCCCGCGAGGCGGCGCAGCAACACCTCGCCGAGATTTCAATCCTGATTGAAGAAACCGTCCGCGCTGCGGCGCTGGCGTCGACCGCGCAAAGCGACGCCCACGAGGCGCTTGATCCGCTGCGGCTGGCCGAGGCGGAAGCCGCCGCGGGCCTGCACCGCCTGACCGTCGCCCGCGAGGGCCTCGACGAGGAAGCCCAGCGCGCAAACGCCGAAATTCGCCGGCTGCAATCGGAAATCGAGCGCCTGAGCGCCGATCTTGGCCGCGAGAAATCGCTGCGCCAGGACGCTGACGAGGCCGTTGAAACCCTCACCCTTGAAGACGCCGGCCTGAAAGAGCGTGAAGCCGCCGAAAAACAGCGCCTCGAAGAGGCCGCAGCGCGTTTCGCCGCCGCGTCGGAAGCCGTTCAATCCGCCGAAGCCGTTTTCGACGAAAAAAGCGCCGAATCCGCTGAAATCGATGCGCGACGGCGCGCCATCGCCGCAGCGGTCGAAAACGCCCAGCGCCGGCTCGCCAAAGCCAACACACAGCTCTCTGCGCTCGGCGAGGAACGCCAGCGCATTACGCCGACGCCGGAACAGGCGCAGGCCCTCGACGCGGCGAATGCACGATTTACCGCCGCCGAGGAAGCCGCACGCGCCGCCGAGGCGGCGTACCACCGTGCGGAAGAAGATCGCGCAGCGGCCGAGGAACGCGAAGCCGCCCTGCGCGCGCCGCGCCAAAAGGCCGAACAGCGCCTGTCGGAAATTCGCGCCGAATGTGATGCGCTCTCTCGCGTGCTGGCCTCTCAGGCCGATGGCGACTGGCCGGCGCTGATCGAAACCATTGAGGTCGAACCCGGATATGAAAACGCCCTCGCGGCGGCGTTGGGCGATGATCTCTTCGCCGCGCTCGACGAAGACGCCCCGGCGCATTGGGGCGCCCAGCGCTTCGGCGCGCCGGCGGCCGATCTTCCAGACGGCGCTGCGCCGCTTAGCCGTTTCGTGACGGCGCCGCCCCCGTTAGCGCTGCGCCTGTCGATGATTGGGGTTGTCGCGGAAGAACTGGGGCCGCGACTCGCCGGCCGCCTTGGCGCCGGCCAGCGACTGGTTTCCCGGCGGGGCGATTTGTGGCGGTGGGACGGTTTTGTCGCCCGCGCGGAAGCAAAGACCGCGGCGGCGATCCGACTGGAGCAACGCAACCGGCTGCACCAGCTTGAAAGCGACCGTAGCGTCGCGGAGGACCGTGCAGGCGCCGCAATATCAGGTCATGACGAGGCGCAAACGGAATTTTCCAGACGCCAGGGCCTGGAACGTGACGCACGCGGACTGTTTGGCGAGGCGCGAAACGCGCTTGACTCCGCTCGCGGCAAGCTGGCCGATCTTGAACGCCTGCATGAGCGCACGACAAGCCGTCTTGCCTCGATTGCAGAAGCGATCGCCATCGCGGAAAGCGACAGAACCGAGATTGAAACCGAACTTGCAACCACAAACGAAGAGCGCGCGCAATTACCCGACGCCGCGATCATCGCCGAGGGCCTTGGCGCAGCGCGCGAGAGTGTCTCTACGGCACGCGCAGAAGCGACCGAGGCGCGCGCGGCCTATAACGATCTCACCCGCGAAGCGGAAATGCGCACGAGGCGTCTCGACGAAATCATCCGTGAACGGAGCGTTTGGAATACGCGCAGCGAAACCGCCAGGGCGCGCATCGCCGAGATAGAAACCCGGCTGGAAGAGACAAAAGCATCCAGCGAACTCGCCGTGCAGGCGCCGGCCGAGATCGAACGCAAGCGCAGCGCCCTGCTCGACCAGATCGCTAGCGCAGAAACCAGCCGAAACGACGCCGCGGACACGCTGGCGAGCGCGGTCACGCGGTCAACCGAGGCTGACCGCGCCTCAAAAGCCGCAGACGGCGCTGCGGCCGAAGCGCGCGAAGCGCGCGCGCGGATTGAGGCCCAGTTTGAAGGCGCAAACGAGCGCGTCGAAGAAGCCACGCTGATCGCGCATGAAACATGCAGCGCCGCGCCGGAAGACTTGCCCGCCATCGCCGAATTCAAGGACGGCGCCGATCTGCCTGAGCGCGCTGAGATTGATCGCAAACTGGAGCGTTATAAGCGCGAACGTGAAAATCTCGGCGGCGTTAATCTGCGCGCTGATGAAGAGATGCAGGAAGTTTCAACGCGCCTTGAAGAGCTGACTGCCGAACGCGAAGACTGCGAAGGCGCGATTCGCAAACTTCGGGCAGCCATAGGCAGCCTGAACCGGGAAGCGCGAGAACGACTGAACGCCGCGTTTGAAACCGTCAACCGTAATTTTTCATCATTGTTTACGCGCCTGTTCAACGGCGGTCAGGCGGAGTTGCGGTTAATCGATTCAGAAGACGTTTTGGAAGCGGGGCTTGAAATTTACGCCTCGCCGCCCGGAAAAAAACTCGCCTCGATGTCGCTCATGTCGGGCGGCGAACAGGCGTTGACCGCGACCTCTCTTATCTTCGCGGTATTCATGGCGAACCCGGCGCCGGTATGCGTGCTCGACGAGGTCGATGCGCCGCTTGATGATGCAAACGTGGAGCGTTTCTGCCGTTTGCTCCATGAAATGGCGAAAGAGACCCAGACCCGGTTCCTGATCATCACGCACCATGCGCTCACCATGTCGCGCATGGACCGGTTGTTCGGCGTGACCATGATCGAGCGCGGCGTATCGCAACTTGTTTCCGTCGATCTGCACAAGGCGGAACAATTGGCGGCCGCGGAATAGACCGCCCCGGTCTCAGTTGGACGCACATCAGCACCGCTTCGCCGCAAAAATTATAGCGCGCAGCCTGCAAGGCGCGGTCTGGCTGTATCCTGGTTTGCAAGCGACCCGAACCACGAAATTGGTCGCATCACGAGAGGGGTATCAAATGCGAAATCTGAAACTGTTGGCTGCTGGCGTTTCCGCGCTGGCCATCGCCGCCTGTGCGGCCACTACAGCACCCGTCGCCAACGATTGGCCACAAGCCGATCTTATCGCCGCCGCCGCGTCAGTCGATGTCGATCCGGCGACAAATGTATTCCTGGCTGAATGGACCGGCCCTTATGGCGGCGTTCCCGCCTTTGACAAGATCGACCTAACCCAATTGAAACCGGCGCTCGAAGCGGCGATTGCGATGAACCTTGCCGAGATTGACGCGATCGCGAACAATCCCGCCCCGGCGAGCTTTGAAAACACCATTCTCGCGATGGAAGACTCAGGGCGCGATATCAATCGGATATACGCCTATTACAGCATCCTCAGCGGCAATCTTTCTTCACCTGAATTTCGCGCCATCCAACAGGAAATGGCGCCCAAGCTCGCCGAGTACAATTCAAAGATCACACAAAACGAAAAGCTGTTCACGCGCGTCAAGGCGGTTCATGATTCCAGCGCCGTCAAAAAGATGCGCCCGGACCAGCAGCGGCTCATCCAGCTTGTTTATGACGGGTTCGCCCGCAATGGCGCCACCCTTGATGGCGACGCCAAGGCTCGCTACGCGGCAATCAACCAACGTCTGGCGGAGCTGCACACCAAGTTCGCCAACAATGTTTTGCACGATGAAGAATTTTACGTCACTTATCTCACCGACGACCAGCTCGGCGGCCTGCCGCAATCGTTGATCAAATCTGCGGCGGCGGCGGCCGAAGCGCGCGGTGAGAAAGGCAAATTTGCGATTACCAATACCCGGTCGTCGATGGACCCGTTCCTGACCTATTCCACCGAGCGCGACCTGCGCGAAAAAGTCTGGCGCACATATTACAATCGCGGCGACAATGGCGACGAGTATGACAACAACGCCATAATCACCGAGATTTTACAGTTGCGCGACGAGCGCGTCGCTTTGCTCGGCTATGAAAATTATGCGTCGTGGCGCCTTGAAGACCGCATGGCGAAAACACCGGCGCGCGCATTCGATTTGATGATGGCGGTCTGGCCGGCGTCTGTCGGCCGCGTGAGGGAGGAAGTCGCCGACATGCAGGCGATCGCCGACGCGGAAGGCGCAAACATCAAGATCGGCCCTTGGGATTATCGGTATTACGCCGAGAAGGTTCGGGCGGAAAAATACGATCTCAATTCAGACGAGGTAAAGCAATACCTCGAACTCGGGCGGCTGCGCGAAGCGATGTTCTTCGTCGCCGGCGAGTTGTTCAATTTCGACTTCACGCCCGTCGCTGAGGGATCGGTTCCGGTGTTTCAGGAGGACGTGAAAGTCTGGGAAGTCACAGACAAAACCAGCGGCGAACATATTGGCCTTTGGTATCTTGATCCGTTCGCGCGGCCGGGCAAACGCTCCGGCGCATGGGCGACAAGCTATCGCAGCCATGAAACCTTCAATGGCGAACAAACCGTGCTGGCGTCGAACAATTCCAACTTCGTCAAAGGCGCGCCCGGCGAGCCGGTTCTGATTTCATGGGATGATGCAAACACATACTTCCACGAATTCGGGCACGCGCTGCATTACCTTTCGTCGAATGTCGCTTATCCCACCCTTAACGGCGGCGTTCGCGACTATACCGAGTTTCAGTCGCAGCTCCTTGAGCGGTGGCTTCCCACCGACGAGGTGATCGACAATTATCTCGTCCACTATGAAACCGGCGAACCCATTCCTGCCGAACTGGTCGAGAAAATCAAAGCAGCCGCAACATTCAATCAGGGCTTTGAAACAACTGAATACCTGGCCTCGGCGCTGGTGGACATGCGCTACCATACCGTCGATCCCACCGGCCTCGACCCGGACGCATTCGAGCGCGAGACTTTGGCGGAACTCGGCATGCCCGACGAATTGCCGATGCGCCACCGCTCCCCGCACTTCGGCCACATCTTTTCCGGTGAGGGATATTCCGCCGGGTACTATGGGTATATGTGGGCCGACGTGCTCACCTCTGACGCTGCGGAAGCGTTCGCCGAAGCCCCGGGCGGCTTTTACGACGACGAGGTCGCGGCGCGGCTGGTGAAGTACCTCTTCGCCCCGCGAAACTCGATGGATCCGGCGGAAGCCTACCGGATGTTCCGCGGAAAAGAGCCCGGAATCGAGCCTTTGATGCGCGACCGCGGCTTCCCGATTCCGGATAAAGACTGAGCAGTTGCGGCATTTGCCGGAATTATGCGCCGCGGCAGGACGCCGCGGCGCATTTTTTTATTGAAAAACAGTCGCTTGGCGGCCTAAAGCTTTTCTTGACGCTACATGGAGGCGCCGTTATGGTCCGCGCCGATTTCAAGGGTGCGGCGGTCGTCGCGCTTATCTTCAGGCATGCCCATGGCGGATGACGCCGGCAAGCAAGAATCGTCGTCGCTGGAGGAGTTCTCAAAGCGTTTGGACGCCGTTCGCGGCGCCTCAAACCCGAAAGAGAGCGCGGAAAGCGGGCGAAACGCAGCGATGGGAAAGGGATTTCGCCTCGCTTCGGAATTGCTGGCGGCGATGATCGTCGGGCCCGTGCTTGGGTTAGGCGTTGACAAGCTTGCCGATACCGCTCCTTGGGGTCTGCTGTTAGGCATTTTCGTCGGCTTTGCGGCGGGCGTAAAAAATGTTGCGGCGGCGATGAAAGACAATAGCGCTGACGAGACGGCGCAGGATTAACCGGAAAGCGGGCGCAACATTGCCTCTTTCCAAGAGGCGTGAAGAAGCATGGTCAATCTCCAGGCCGCCGGCCCGATGGAACAGTTCGAAATCGTCAGACTGATTCCGCTTACGCTCGGCGACATAGACATCTCTTTCACGAACTCCGCCCTCTGGATGTGGATTTCCGTTGGCGTCGCCATCGTTTTCTTCGTTATGGCGACACGCTCCCGCGCGCTCATCCCCGGCCGCCTGCAATCGGTTGCTGAAGTGATGTATGAATTCGTCGCCGACATGGTGCGCGGCGCCATCGGCCAGGAAGGAATGAAGTTCTTTCCTTACGTTTTCACGCTGTTCATATACATTTTACTCGCCAACATGCTTGGTCTTTTCCCGTCAATCCCCGGCGTTTCTCACACATTCACGACCACCAGCCATATCAT
>JAWKVF010000011.1:0-62248 GCA_041398145.1 Parvularculaceae bacterium
CAGCGAACGTCCCGACGCAATCGCCTGATCGTAGTTGCGCAACTCGCCTTCGGCGGTCTTGATCATCCCTTCCAGCGATTTCTTCTCGCGTTTTAAATAGTCATTCAACTCGCCCGCGCTTGAAATTTTCAGGCCGATATCGAGAACCATGATGGCGGCGGAAAGCCCCATCGCGCCTTTGCCGAATTTGGTGAACTTCGCCGCGGTCGTCAGCTTGCCCGCCTTTGCCGCACGCGCGGTTTTGGCGAGTTTCAGCGAGGAGCCGGCATTGCCGATCTTGCTGGCGGCGGCGGCCTTGTTGCCCATTGCAAGCCGGCCGAGTTTCGATGTCAGCTTCAGCGTGCCGGGCCCGAGCTTGCCGGCGAGATACGCCGCCCCGCCAACACCGGCGGTCAGCCCTTCAAGAAAATTGAGTTTTGAAAACGCCAGCTCTTCAGCGTGATCATAAGCGACTTCCTTTTCATCGGGCGGCGGCGGCGTGAACAGAACCGCGGTTTCGCGCACAACCGTGACGATGAACCGGGTTTTCGCCTCCATCGTTTCCAACTCGCGCTCGACATCGAGAAGCTGGTTTTCCTTCTCGTCGAACCTGTCTTTCATCGCCAGCAATTCGCGGCGAACGTTATCAAGCTCCTGTTTGAGGTCGTTTGTCGCCCATGAGCGGGTCAGGAAGAAATCATCGAAGTCAATTTCCATTCTGGCGCTGCTCCCCTATGCGTTATTTCGCCATCGCTTCGAACAGCGCTTTTGCCTGCTCGTCATTGATAAGTTCCGCCGACTCGGGCGCCAGGCCGGAAACTTCGTCTACGGAGAGACCAGTGACAAAAGCGATATCGTCGGCGCTGACGCCGTCGCCGAGCATTTTTTGCGCGAGCGAGCGCCGCGCGGCCTGCTCAACTTCGTTGAGGCGAGCTTCGCTGAGACCTTCGACTGTCGGGCTGAGGCCAGCCGCTTCAAGATCCACGCGGATCTTGTCGCTGGCGTCTTCAAGACGCGCCCGCTCCGCCGTCATTTCAGCGATCGCCTGATCGAGCTGGCGAACGACCGGCTTTAGCGCTTTTTCCTGGCGGTTGAGATAGTCATGTTCCCGGCGGATATCCTTGCCGTGCCAGGCGTGTTCGGTAAGATTGAATGTCACGAAACCAAGGACGTAACGAACACCGTTCTCGACGGCTTCAGGCGCCGTGTTCGGCGGCCCGCCGGGCATTTCCCATGTTCGCTCGGAGATGAATGTCGCCGGCGCCGATGTCGCGACGCCAGCGTTTTGATCATACGATTCCGCCAGCGTTTCATAGTCCCGGCGTGTCGCTGAAAGGCGCGCGCGTTCAGCGAAAAACTCCTCCTTGCGCTGCTCAAAGCGTTTGCGTAACGCGGCGACCGCCGCCCGTCGTTTCGGCAGGCCTGGGTCTTTCCTGTCGCGGTCCGGGCCTTCGGCGAGATCTTCGAAAAACGCCGGGACTTCCTTGCTGAAAAAATCCGGGATGTCGCGGGTGACGACCGGCGCCACGTCGTTTGTCACGATCCGGGGAATATCTTCTGTCACCACACGCGGGATATCTTCGGTGACGACCCGCGGAATATCCCTGGTGACGATACGCGGAATATCCTGGGTGACCGTTTTGGCGACCGCATCCGTTGCGACCTTGACGGGTCCGGTGGTGAGGCCGGTGGACACGGTTTTGGTAAAGTCGGTCCACCAGTTCATGGCGCGCTCACGCCGCCAATACGGAGTTGCAAAGATTGGGATTACTGGCGATTTCACCGCGCTGGTTCGCAACGGTGGTTTCCGGCAACGACAAAATGCCCGCGATCTCCGCATCCGAGAGCTGCTGGGCCGCCGGCACGTCTTTTTGCTGGCAAAGCAGGCGCAGCAACGAGGAGAGCCGCGCCGTCAGCGCGCCAAGTTTTTGTATGTTTCCGGCGAGCGCCGCGACCATGGCGTCATAGCCGGCCGGCCCGGGCGGAAAGCCAAGCTCGTCCTGCAGCGCGGTGATTTCGCCTTCCAGTTCCTCCACGGCGCTTTTGTAAATGTGGTAGTTATTCGTCGTTGCGTCGAACCATGATCTGTAATCATTGACAAGCGATTCAAGATAGGCGCGGCGGCGCTTTTGCGTTTCGGCCATGTCAACGAAGGAAACAATGCCGACGCCGAGCGAAGCGGCGGCGCCGATCGCCCCGAGCGCGCGCGTCGCCCGGACAAGTTTCGTACTGGATTTTGCGCCATGGATGATGCGCGCCAGCCGCCCGGCGTTCGGCGCCAGTTCAGCAACGGCGTCGATCTTGCGGGTGACCGCCCAGATGCTGAGCAGCAATGAGGCGCCGCTTCCGCCGATAGCGATGGCGTCGCGCGTTTGTTGTTGCTCATCAGTGAGATTGAACAATTCCTGCTCGACGAAAAGCTCCTGGTTGGGCGCAACCGCGGCCGCCGCGTCGAGCAATGTCTGCAGGACGACAACCGACTCGGTCACCTTTTCAAACCGGCCCTTGGAGATGCGCAACTGATCCTGTCCCCAATTGTGATGCACGGCCAGAAATGGCGACTTTTGATGGTATTCGGCAATTTTTGCCTCTAGCGTGTCGTCGCTTGCGTTCGCAACATCCGTGATCGGGTCGACGACCGGAAGCGGTTCAACCGCCGGGTCGTAGTTTTCAGGTACGGAAACTGGTTTCAGGTCGAGCATGGCCGATCCCTCCAACTGGATTGCAAGCGAATAAGTCAGGCTTTGAGTTGCGAACGCGCGTTACCCGGCGCGCATCCTCGTGCGGCGCGAGTGAAGGCGCAGGAACGCAAGCCCGGTTGCAAACAGCGCGAGCGGCGCTGGAATCGGCACTTGCGAAACGCCGCCGGCGAGATCGAAATTATCAAGCGCGAACGCGACATTACGACCGTCCAGTTCTGAAAATAACTGGATTTCGAGAAATACCGACATGCCGATCAATGACGACAGATCGGCCAGCACGCCGGTTCCGAAGAAACCGCTGCTCGCGGGCGTCAGCGTCGTCGACAAGCCATTCGTGTTGTAGGCGTTGAAGCCGTTCTCGGTCATCGAGAAAAGACGGGAGAACACGCCTGCATTGTCGCGAACGCCGATGGTTACCTTGTCGGGAAAGACGCCGGACCCAAAGCCCGGCGTACCGCCAAGAACGCCAGCGTCAAAACTCAGCATATGCGCATTCGAGGTAATGTCGATCGACTGCGTGATCACGCCGAGCAGAATGCCAAAACCGGTCTGGACCTGCAGATAATCATCTGCGCCATTCTGGGCGACGTGAACATAAGGCGTCGGGTCGATAACATTCGTATACCCGCACACCGGAACGTTGACATTGGTGACGCCCAACCCGCACGCGGTGACCGAATATCCGGATGTACCGCCCGCGCTGAAATCGCCATTCGTGATCAGCGCAGCCTGCGCCGAAGCGAACATTGCGGCGGCGGCTAGCAACAGACCTGCGAAAATTTTCATGAATTACTCCCCCATCGGCGACACATGGCCTATCGGCGGCCCGTTGGCGAAAAGCGGCATGCTGTGGACAACCGAGCGGCCTTGCTTTCCTGCGTGCTATATGTGTACCGCAAGCGCGCCCGATCCTCCATGGTGTGATTCCACCATTTTCCGCGCGGCCCGATCCACAGGAGGTTTTGGTTGTGGTAAAGGGACGAAACGGACTGTTTTCAGGCGTTTTGTCGGAAGTTACTCCTGGAGATTTCCGACAATTGAATATTGAGGGGGCGCGTTAACGATGATCTTCGCTTTCGAGCAAACCGTCGCGAAACGCCCGCGCCACCAGCTCGGTCGCGCTGTGAACGCCCAGTTTGCGCATGATTTTCGTACGGTGACGGTCGACCGTATTTGCACTGATATTGAGATGCTCGCCAATCGTTGCATTACTCTCCCCGCGGGCGATTCTGAAGAGAATCTGGCGCTCACGACGGGTCAGCTCTTCGTCGGCGGAGGGTTCTTCCGCAAGCTGAAGAACCGCATCGGGGATGCGGCGCTCGCCGTCGCAAATCGCTTTGAGATCCTCCGCCCAGCCCGACGGGTCGCCGGCCTTCATGAATATGCCCTCAACGCCGCTTTGATAGACGAGCGTCAACAGACGTTTTGCCGTCATTCCCGTCACGACCGCGATTTTCGTGTCCGGACTCCAGCGGCGAATCTCTTCAATCGCCTCAACACCGGTCGACTGCGGCATCGCGATATCGAGGATGACGAGGTCCGGCCGCATGGAACGGACTTCGGCGACGGCCATCATCCCGTCTTCGGCTTCGCCGACCACGACGAAATGGGGCGAGGCTTCGACAATGCGCCGGATGCTGTTACGAACGAGTTGATGATCGTCCGCGATGATGACCGAAAATTGTCGCAAAACGCCGCCGCCCCATGAGTGCGTGATGAAAGTACTCAATATCGTCTCTGCCATAATTTGCGCGGCGTTTCACCTGTTGTTTTCGTCAACAGCCTCAGCAGAACCCACGCCAGCCGCCGGCCCCGCACTGGAGCGCGTCGTAAAAATCGCGCCCGGCGCCGCCGTCGGCCCGATTGACAGCTATGTCACCGCGTTCCTGGAGGAAGGCGCCGCGCTGTCGATCAATATTGTGAGCGCGCCTGATTTCGCAGACGAATTCAAGCCGATAACCACCTCAGCCGCTGATTTTGGCTACTATGATCGCGGCATCTGGCTGAAAATACCGATACGGAACGATACGCCCGTCAATGTTGAACAGATGCTCGTCCTGCATACAAATTTCATGCGCGACATCGACGTCTACTTCACCGCCGGCGACGGGCTTGAGCATGTACTGAGCCAATCGCTCACTTCAAAGTTCAGCACCCGCCCGGTCCGGTATCATCAACTTGTCGCGCCGATAAGCGCGCCAGCGAATACGCGCGGCGACATCTATGTGCGCTATCATTCGGAAGGCAACACGGTTCTGCCGATATCGCTGGAAACGCCGCTGAGTTTCGCCATTACAACGAACGCCCGTGTGACGGTCGACTATGCATTTTACGGGGTCATGACGATGTTCATCATGGCAAGCCTTCTTGGCCGCATGTTCTGGCGTAACCCGACATTCATCGCTTACTCCTTTTACGCAGCATCGGTGCTGTTGTATATTTTTCAGCGAGACGGATACGCGTTTCAATATCTCTGGCCGAACGCGCCGGTGTGGAACAATTTCTCGTCGCTTCCCGTGGGCTCATCGCTGCCGATATTCGCCGCCTTTTTCACCCGCGCTTATCTTAAAACCAACAGTCTACACCGCGGCATCGATAAAATTCTGCTGACGATCATCGCCATGCAGATCCTCGTCGTCTGCTCGGCCGGCGCCATCGGCGCGTCCGCCGCAAAGAAACTCGCGGTTCTGACGACGACCCTCGCCATCACCGTATTTTTCGGGATCGGCCTCGCCGCTTACCGGCAATACGGACGGCGCACCCTGTTTTTCGTGATTGGCTGGCTCGGCATCTTGTGTGCGTCGATCATCATGACGCTGGTGCATTGGGCGGAGCTGGACGTCTCACGCGCGCAATCGCTCGATATCATGCGCGTGGCGATGGTGTTTGACGCGCTGATGCTGGGGCTGGCGAGCGTCGTCAGCGTCGTCGACATTCAGCGCGACCGCGAGAAGTTAAGCCGTGAACGAATGAAAACGCTAAGCGCGAATCTTCGCCTGCACAGCCGTCTCGGGCGGCTCGAACAGAATTATCATCTTGCCCAGGCGCTTGCCGAGAAAACCAACCAGCGCCTTGTCGATACGACTCATGATCTGCGCCAGCCGCTTTACGCTTTGCGGGCGAGTCTCAGCGAAATCGGCGCCGGAGACGGCGCCCCGTCAAATGCTGCGGAGATAGAACACTCGCTCTCCTATATCGAAAAGCTTGTTGAAGCGGTCCTTGGTGAGGCGATGGAGGAAAACGAGCTGGTCGCCTCCACCGATCGGGACGGCGCAGAAATTTTGAACGCCACCAAGCTGTTTACATCGCTGCTGACCATGTTCCGGGCCGATGCGGATAAGAACGATGTCGACTTGCAGATCGTGACGTCGAGCCTTTCGGTGCGGGCAGCGCCCTTTCCGGTTCTTCGCATCATGTCGAATTTTGTCTCAAACGCGATTCGCTATGCGCCCGGTTCGCGCGTGCGAATCGGCGCCCGGCGCTGTGGCGACCGCCTCTCCCTTGAGGTGCACGACACCGGCCCCGGCATGGACGAGGCTGAACTTGACGCGGTGAAATTGCGTTTCCGCCGGGGCGACAGCGCCGCGGGCGACGACAGCGGCGCAGGTCTTGGATTGTCGATTGTCGGCGCGCTTGCAAAAGAGCATGGCCTTGAGTGGACGATCAAAAGCCGCAAGGGGCGCGGTTCCATCGCAAAATTATATGTTCCGTTAGCGGACGACTAGGAAGCGATTGATGACGAACAGGAAAGTCGGTTCGCTTTGGCTGACGATTAAAAGACGTCGGTTGCTGGTCAGCGCCGCGATGATTATCACGCTGGCGCTGCTGTTTGTGAGCGTCGGCGGCGAGAAAGCCTATAAACGTCACGCCGAGTTTGGCCGCCCGTGCGCCGAGGTGTTGGCGATTTCGGACAATGCAAAAGCAAAATGCGTCACGCTGTATTACGGCACGACGCGAATCCCGAAACGCTCGAAGATTCGCGGTGATGACGGCGGCTTTTCTCTCGCCGGCGGGTATGGAAACAAATTCGACAATAAACTGCATTTCGGGCGGGCGCAGGTCGTCATGCCCTATCTGGTGTCAGACCTCTACCCCGAGGGACGCAAGCGCGGCGTCGTCGATCACGCGACCGACGGCCCGCCCCGCGGCAAGAACGCAACCGAGCATTTCGTTTCCATCACGACAATTTCAAAAACGGATGAAAAGCGACTGTTCGTCGATAATCTGCGCGAGGCGGTCGCCGGGAACAACAAGTCGATTTTGATGTTCATCCATGGCTATAATGTCGATTTTGATTCTGCGGTGGTGCGTTCAGCGCAATTGGCGATTGATCTGGGCTTTAATGAAAATGCGCCCCCGTCCGAGACGTTTTATGAGCTTGGCCAGCCCGTCCTGTTCAGCTGGCCCAATGGCGGGGCGGCGTTTACCTATGTCGATGATCGTCGCCTGGCGAAGAAATCCGCCTCGCATCTGCGCTCATTTCTTGACCTCATCACCGAGGATAGCGGCGTCGATGCGCTGAACATTGTCGTACACTCGATGGGGAACCGCGTGCTTGTGAATGCAATCACCGACTTTGCCCGCGATTACACGCAAACGTACCGCGACGGCGTGACCATACGGATCATTCACGCAGCCGCCGATGTCGATCAGGATGTCTATGACCGTGTCATGGACGAGGTCGAACGCACCTCGTTCAAGGCGGGATATACTGTTTACGCCTCAAAAGAGGACACGGCCCTGCAAACCTCGACACGGGTGAATGCGTTGACCAGTCTTTTCCGCGACCGCCGGGGCCGGCTGGGCGAGATCGGAGAAAACGGCATCTATGTCCGCAAGCATGTGACCTCAATCGACGCAACAGGGTTTGCGACTGATTTGTTCGGTCACGGATATTTTGCAGCGGCCGGCAATGTCATTCACGATATCGCCTGCAATTTTCACGGCGTCGATCTTTCAAACCGCGCGCTGGTGCGCCGGCGTCAGGGCGACATGCCGTATTATGAAATCGACAGCTCGCGTTATGCGCTTTGCCTGCCGGGTCATCTCAACAGATTCGCGGCTGACGCCGGCGCCTATGCGCAGGTTCACGCAGCAGCGGTGGCGAAAGCGAAGGCCGCCGGCGTTTATGACATGATGTCGAGCCAAATGGCCTCGCTCGCCGGCGAGTCGATTTTTGATCTCGACTGTTCAATGCAAACCGGCGGCGATGAGAATTGTGTCGATACATCCGGCGTTGACGGCGCAGGCGGCGGGAATGGCGGGGACGACAACGCCGGCGCCCAGCCGCCTGAGCTACCGCCTGACCCGCCGCCTGTGCTTCCCGCGCCGCCGCCGGCCACGCAAGAAGCGGTAATCTTTTTCGAGTTCAATCATGCGGGCCTGTCGTTTGATGCAAAGCAAACGCTTCAATCCCTGCTCGCGGAAACCGCAGACAGGAAAATTGCCCGCATCATTATCGAGGGGCATGCCGACGCCGCCGGCGGCGAAGCGCTGAACCAGGACCTGTCGGTGCTGCGCGCCGACGCCGTACGCGCATATCTGACCGCGTTTGGCGTAGCACGCGATCTCATCTTCATTCGCGGCTTCGGCGAGACCAGCCCGGCGCAACCGACCGAAGATGGCGCCCGCAACCCGGCGAACCGCCGCGCCCGGATCGAATTGTATTTCGACGAATGACACGGGCGAAGCGTGCAAATCACGCTCACGACGGCGGCGGCCCAGGGGAAGATGCGGCGGCGTTCGCCCGGTAAGTGTTTGGCGTCTGCCCCGTCCAGTTCTTGAACGCGCGGTAAAAGCTCCGGAATTCCGAATAGCCAAGGCGTTCTGAAACCTCGATGGGGTGCACGCCCTGCGCAATCATTGATTTGGCTTGCCGGCAAAACGTGTCATTCATCAGCTCACGGAAGCTTGTCGCCTCAAGCTTGAGGTGACGCTTCAGCGTCGTGGCGCTGACGCCAAGGTGTTCGGCGACGTCGCCAAGCGTGTGCCGGCCGTTTTCCAGCGCCTGAATGACATTTTGCGTCGCGCTTTTTTCGCGGCCGCTGACGTTTTGCTTGCCTTCGATCTGCGCGATAACATGTTCGGCGACGACTTTTGACACGTTCACCGGCGGACAGGTGGAAATCATCGGTACGGAAATGAGCGCGGCATCGAACTGAATCATATAGCGGCTTGCACCAAATTCGAGCGGCACATTGAGATGGCTGAGAAAATCACGTTCGGGGTCGTATTCCGGCCGCTTGCAGCAAAATCGTCGCATATATCGAAGCGCCTTGTAGGACGACAGGTAGTCGAGCATGCCGATAATGTACAAGATCGCGCATTCCATCGTGAGGTAATTGAACGGCGCGGCGTCAAACTTGTAGGGAAAATTCTCGTCATCAATGATGAAGTTGACCAGCTTTCCCCGCTTCTCGACGATATTGACCTTGCCGCCGTAAAGCAGGTTCGTTGATCTGGCGATCGCCTGCATCGCGTCAAACGGATTGGAACTTTCGAGCGCGCTGGTCGTGATAAAATCATTGCTGCCGCGCAGGAACGGCCGCGACGAAAGGTGATAGATTTCATCGCCGGTAAGTTTTGAGAGAATACCAAGCGCGCGATAATAGACGGCAAGCGGCACGACGCCGTTCGCCCCATGGCCGGCGCCCTCGCCGAGATCCACCTCATGCCCGAGATCGGCGAAAATTTCCTCTAACGATATTCCTTCCGCGCCAAGTTGCGCCTTTAACGGCGCCAGGTCGGCGACAGGGACCATCGCCGCGGCGTCCCGCATCCGCCGGCGCGGCTTCGTTCGTTTGGATTTGGCGCGCGGCGACTTGGCGCGCGGCGGTTTCGCCCGCCGCGGTTGAGTCCGATGTGATTTGTCAATCGACGCCATCATTTCCAGACTACAATGCAAACGCCAATATAAAAATGCGGCTCCGGGTTAATTGACCCGCCTTCCGGCATTTTTCCAGTAACGCGCCTTCAATTCGCGTTTCAGGATTTTCCCGGACGCGTTGCGAGGCAGCGCCTCGACGAAATCGACCGATTTGGGGATTTTGTACCCGGCCAGATGCTGGCGGGCATAGGCGACGAGGTCCGCCGTTGCAAATTCCGCCCCCGGCTTGCACACGATGACGGCTTTCACCTCCTCGCCCCATTTTTCGCTTGGCGCGCCGATGACGGCGATCTCCTTGATGTGCGGATACGCAGCCAGCGCGCGCTCCACCTCGGCGGGATAAACATTCTCGCCGCCGGAGATAATCATGTCGCTTTTTCGGTCAACGAGAAACAGATAACCGTCGCTGTCGAGAAAACCGACATCGCCGGAAAAATACCATCCGTCCTGCAACACTTCGGCGGTTTGCAATTCGCGGTTCCAGTAGCCCGCCATCATCGCTGGCGATTTGATGGCGATCTCGCCAATCGCCCCGGCGGCGAGTGCGCGCCGGTTTTCATCGACAATCCGGATTTCAATGCCGGGAAAGGGAATGCCGCACGATAGCATCCTGGCGTTTCCCGCGACGTCGTGATCGCCCGGCGGCAGAAACGTCGCCGCGCCCGTTGCTTCGGTCATGCCATATTGCTGGACAAATTCACAGTCGAAATACGCCAGCGCCGTTTTCAGCAGGTCCGGCGAGATCGGCGAGGCGCCATAGACGACACAGCGCATCGACGACAGGTCTATCGACGCCGTGCGGGCAAGCTGGACAATCTGTTGCAACACCGTCGGCACAATGAACATGCGCGTAATACCGTGTACGGCAATATCTTCCAGAATGCGCGGCGCATCCGGCGTTTCATGAATGATGTTTGTCGCGCCATTATAATACGCCAGAAAACCCCAGCCGCTGCCGCCAATATGGAAAACCGGCATCGACACCAGATTGACTTCGCCGTCCGCCCATAAGGCCCACCCCCCCAGCATTTCTTCCGCGTGACGCTGGGCGAGAAAATTCCGGTGGGTGATCAATACGCCCTTGGGATGTCCTGTCGTCCCGCTGGTATACATGAGCACGCAAACATCATCAGGGTCGATAGAAACGGCAGGCGAATTCCTAGCGCCGCTTGCGCGCCAGTGCGCAAAGCCTTCGCCGTGTCCCGCCTCCAGAAAAACAACACTCACGCCGCATTCGTCTATGCTGGCGCAATCGCGCAGCACCGGCGCAAATTCAGCGCCGGCGAATAGCAGTTTCAGACCTGAATCGCGAACGATAAAATCAATTTCCGGCGCTGCGAGGCGCCAGTTGAGCGTCGATAACACCACGCCGCTTTTGGCCGCGCCGAAAAAAATCTCAAAAAACGCGTCGGTGTTTTTGCCAAGATAACCAACCCGGTCGCCGCGCGACACGCCGCAGTCGTAAAACCGGTTTGCAACCTGGTTCGAATATTCATCAAGCGCGCGATAGCTGGTGCGGCGGTCATGGTAAACGCTTGCCAATCGGTCAGGGTGAAGTTTTGCCCGTTGTTCGATGACATCGCCGACGGTTTTGGCTTTCATGGCGCGCCGCCGCAGTTTTCAAGCGGATATTGCGCGATGAAACGGCCGATGAAATCACGATACCCGCCGAACTGACAGCCGGACGCAAGATTGCGTTTGAGGTAATGACCGATTGACAATTCCTGCGTCGTTCCGATGGCGCCATGAATCTGTATTGCGGTCTCGGCGACAAAGCGCCCCGCCGCATCGCTTTTGGCGCGCGCCGCGGCGGCGAGCGCCGGCGCGTCCGGGTCGCCGTCATGGGCCGCGCGCGCGGCCGCATGGGTCAGCGACCGCGCCAGCTCCGCCTGGATGGTCATGTCAGCCAGCATGTGCTGGATCGCCTGAAACTTGCTGAGCGGCGATCCGAACTGGCGGCGCCCGCGCGCAAAATCCGCGGTTTTTTCTATCAGCGCGTCAATCGCGCCGACCTGTTCAGCCGACAGCGCCAATGAGATGTCGCTGAACACCTCCTGAAAAATTCGCGTCGCCGCCGACCCTTCGGCCAGCAGGCAGGAACGTGCGAGCGGCGTTTGATCAAACTCGATGCTCGCCGCGCGTCGCCCGTCAATCGTCGTATAGGCGTCGAGTTTCATCTTCGCCGCATCGGGCGTTACGGCGAACAGCGCCGCCTTGTCCCGGCCGCCTTTGCGGCGCAAAAGGCTCCACACGACGATCAGGTCCGCCTGTTCGGCGTTTCCGACATTGATCTTGCGGCCCGATAACACATAGCCGTCGGCCGCGTCATTTTCCGTGGCGAGGGTTTGAATTTCATCAGGTTCGCAACGGCCATGCGCCTCCATACAGGCGAACGCGCCGTGCAGCCGGCCGGCGATCAGCGCGTCGATCCATTCGGCGCGGCGTTCATGCGTGCTGCGGCGAATGACGCCGCCGGCGGCGACAAGCGTTTCTAAAAACGGCTCAACCGCGAGCGAGCGCCCGATCTGTTCAAACAGGATATTCAGATCAACAACGCCGCCGCCAAGCCCGCCTTCATCCTCGTCGAACGGTATCGGCAACCAGCCGAGCGCCGCCGCCCTGGCCCAGATGTCTTCGCTGAACGCTGCCGGCGACTGCACAATTTTCCGCCGTTCTTCAAAAGAATAAAGATCGCCGAAAAGTCTTTGTACGGAGTCTTTCAGAAGGTTTTGTTCCTGCGTCAACCGAATGCTCGCCATGCGCCACCTAAAGCCTGAGTAATTGTTTTGCGATGATATTGCGCTGAATTTGGGCGGTCCCGCCATAGATCGTCGATGCGCGATTATTGAGATACCGGTTGGCGATATTGGCGCCGGAATCGGGGCCGCGGACAAAGCCGTTATAACCGAAACTCAACGACCCGTTCTGCACCGGCATGGCGTCCGGCCCGAGCAGCGAAAGCGCGATCTTGTCGACCCGTTGGCCAAGTTCGCTGCCGATCACCTTGACGAGAGAGGCGAAGACGCCGGCGTCTTCGCCCACGGCCCCGTCGAGAATGCGTTCTTCAAGCGCCTTGAGCGCCAGCCGGTCAATTTCAGCTTCCGCAAGCTCGCGTACGAAAACCGGATCGTCAAACGCCCGATAGCCGTCCGCCGCGTATTCCGATGCAAGCTCGCTGATCTGGTTCAACTGTTTCCCGATGGCGGCGAAATAGCTGTAGCCGCCGCGTTCATGTTCAAGCAGGTATTTGGCGATTTCCCATCCCTGATTGAGCGCGCCGACGAGGTTTTCCCGCGGCACGCGCACATCGTCGAAAAACACTTCGCACTGCTCGACTTCGCCGTCGAGCGAGACAATCGGTTCAACCCTGACGCCGGGACGATCCAGCTCGACAAGGATGAAACTGATGCCCGCCTGTGGTTTTACATCCGGCTCGGTGCGAACCAGACAGAAAATCCAGTTGCTGTGATGGGCGAAGCTGGTCCAGATTTTTGAGCCGTTGAGAATGAACGCATCGCCGTCGATTTGCGCCTTCATGCGCAGCGACGCGAGGTCGGACCCGGCGCCGGGTTCGGAATATCCCTGGCACCAGACATCCTCGCCGGAGAGGATTCGCGGCAACAGGGTTTTCTTCTGCTCAGCCGAGCCGTACCGGATGAGAATGGGGCCGAGCATCTGAATGCCCATCGGCAACGGCGACGGCGCGCCGGCGAGCGCGCATTCCTCCTGAAAGATGACCCGCTGTGCGGGCGTCCACCCCGCGCCGCCAAATTCAACCGGCCAGGCCGGCGCGATCCAGCCTTTTTCAAACAGGATACGATGCCAGATCATCGCGGAGTCAAAATCGGAAAAGATGCTCGACATCATCTTGCCGGCGCGGCGCAGATCGGGCGTCAATTTTTCATCGAGAAACGCCTTCACCTGTTGGCGGAAAGCGGCGTCTGCGGTTTCCATCGCGCTGGCTGTCACCTTTCCCTCCGCAATCCTTAAGCGTTCAAGATCGTCACGCCGCTGACGCCGGGCGCGCCATAGACATGGGCGTAGCCGACCCGCGGCGCGCCCGGCGACTGACGTTTGCCGGCGCGTCCACGCAATTGCAGGCAGAGTTCATGAATCTGCCGCAGCGCCGATGCGCCGATCGGTTCGCCATTGGCGAGCAACCCGCCGTCGGTGTTCACCGGCAGCCGGCCGCCGATCTCGGTCGCGCCGTCACGGATCAGGTGTTCCTGTTCGCCATCGCGGCAGAAGCCGTTTTCGGCAAGGTGAATGATCTCGGCGCCGGCGTCAGTGTCCTGCAATTGCGCGACATTGACATCTTCAGGTCCGATCCCGGCCTTTTCAAATGCGGCCTTTGCGGCGGTCACCGTCGCCGACGGCGCCTGCTTTGCCGCAAGGCCCGGCGCATAAACCTCAAACGAGCCGTAAGAGCGGCTGCGCACGACCGAGGCGGAAACCCAGATCGGTTTGACGCCAAGCCGCGCGGCGGCTTTCTCGCTAGCGAGGATAATCGCTCCGCCGCCTTCGGCCGGGCTACAGAACATATATTTGCGCAAGGGGTCGCAAATCAGCGGCGAATGGGCGATCTCGTCGCGTGTCATCGCCGATTGCCGCCATGCGAGCGGATTGAGCGCGCCATTGCGAAACGCCTTTTCCGCAACCTTGACTAGCAATTCCTGCGACAGGCCGAATTCATGCATGTATCGCTGGATTTTCAAGGCGAAGAATTGCGGCGTCAGCATCATGCCGGTTTTTCCGTACCAGGACGGTAGGCCGAGACTTTCGGGGTCGGCGTTAAACGCCCCGCGCGGATGTTTGTCGAAACCGGCGGCCATCGCGATATCGGCCTCGCCGGCCTGAATGGCGTTGACCGCGCTGACAAGCGCGCTGGCCCCCGTCGCACACCCGTTCCAGACATTGGTGAACTGAACACCCGTCAGGCCTAACCGGTTGACGAGCGCATCGGCGTCGCCGGCGTCCATGCTTCCGCC
Organism: Parvularculaceae bacterium; assembly: GCA_041398145.1. Taxonomy (GTDB): domain Bacteria; phylum Pseudomonadota; class Alphaproteobacteria; order Caulobacterales; family Parvularculaceae; genus Amphiplicatus. The sequence goes on from JAWKVF010000011.1 coordinate 14,556, forward strand.
AAAGGCGACATTCACCTGCCGCCAGTCGATATTGGCGTCGTTCAGCGCCGCGCGCGCGGCGGCGGCACCCTGATCAAGGCCCGACTTTTCCGGCGTCCGGCCGAATTTGTGCAGTCCGACGCCGATGATTGCGACTTTGGTCATGACGAACCCTGATGATTGCCTTTTTCAAACGCATAGGTGATGACCGGACGGCCCGTGTCATCCGTCGCATAGGCTTCGGCCACAAGCCGCAGCTTCATGCCGATCCGCCAGTCATCCGCCGGCGCCGAGACCAGACGCGATTCGACCTTCACGCCCGACGCCATCTCGACATAGCCGACCGCGTAAGGGCTGAACGCCTGCCCCGCGCTGAGGCCGTCAAATGGCGGTTTCGGCGGGAAACGCTGCACCGTCCAGCTCCACAACACGCCCTCGTCGCCAAGCGAAACTGTTTTCATGTTTTGCGACGAACACGCCGCACACGCCTGCTGAATCGGAAAAAAATATTCCCCGCAATTCACGCAGCGACTTCCGACCAGCGACAACGCGCCGTCAATCGTCACCAGCACATCGGGCGCGACGGCATTTTCGAGGTTCTCATAAGAGACCGTCATGGCCTTCCTTTCGAGCGCGACGCGTTTTCGCTGATGATCGCGGCGAGACGCGGCATGAGCTGCACGGGAAAATCGTGGGCGAACCCTTCGATCATGTGCATCTGGGCGCCTGGGATCGACCGCGCGGTATCCTCGCCATGCGCCGGCGGCAATAACGGGTCGCTGTCGCCATGAATGACGGCGACCGGAATTTTCAACTTTCGCAGCGCCTTCCGTCGATCCGTCGCCGTCAGGCTTGCCGCGAGCTGTCTCATCCGGCCGGGCGGATGATAAGCGCGCTGCGTGTCGACGCGCGCCTTGGCCAGCAAATCGGCGTCGCTGGTGGGGTAAAGCGGGCTCATCAGCAGTTTAAGATTGATCGCCAAACGCTGGGCCACCGATTCAGGGTCATTCGGATCGTCGGCGGGCGTCATCAGCGCCTTGATTATTTTCTTGTCGGGATTGGGCAGTTTGCGGTTGCCGCTCGACGACATGATGGACGTCAGGGACAGGACACGCCTGGGGTACATAATGGCCGCAAGCTGCGCGATCATGCCGCCCATCGACGCGCCGACGATGTGCGCGCGCTCGATCCCCAGAACGTCAAGCAGCGAAATCGCGTCTGACGTCATGTCATTCAGGTTATACGGCGCTTTCGGGGTGAACCCCATGGCGCGCTGCAAGCCCTTCCATTGCAGGTTTGGCGGTTTCAAATTGTCGAGCTTTGACGACAGTCCGACATCGCGATTGTCAAAACGAATGACGTAGAACCCGTCGCGCGCCAGCGCTTCGCAAAGATTCACCGGCCAGTGGGTGAGCTGCGCGGCAAAGCCCATGATTAACAGGATCGCCGGATCGCGCGCCGACCCGAAGCATTCATACTCCAGCGTGAGACCGTTGTTCAGTTGGGCTTTCATGGGCTCATCCAGTTCTTACCGCGGCGGCGCCGCGCCGGCATCTTCGGACATGCGCGCGAGATCGGCGGGCAGGAATTTTCCGGCGCGATAGTAATGATAGGCGCTCCATACCGCGACGACAGAAAAAATCATCAGGCTGTAGCGCAGCGAATCCTCGCCAAAGCGGGGCCGCAACAGATCGCTGACAATACCCACCGCCTGGGGGCCGAGGCCGAGCCCGACAACATTGAGGATAAACAGCAAAATGGCGGCGGCCGTGGCGCGCATTTCAACCGGCGCAAGCGACTGGGTCTGCGCAAATGTCGTCGCCTGATAGAAATTTCCGAGCGCGACCGGGATGACGAGAAACCACAATGCACCGCCGGCGTTCGGCCAGAAATAAACCCCGAAATAAAATGGGAAAGCGACCGAAATCGCAATCGCCACAATCCACAGATACCAGCGCGCATCGTCCTTGCCCAGAAGATCGGCGAGCCGACCGCCGGCCATGATGCCAATCCCGCCCGCAATCCCCATGATCAGACCGAGCGTCACGCCGATATCGCCCGTCGACATGTCGTGCGTGCGCATCAGGAAGGACGGCATCCAGCTCAAAATCGCGTAGCCGACAAACGCCGCGAGCGATCCGCCGATCGCCAGATGAACAAATGACGGCATCGAGGCGAGATGACGGATGACGGCGGAAAGACTGGCCTTTTGAAGCGGCTGTTCAGCCTGCGCGTTTGCCTGTCGCGGCGGCTCGCTGACCGTCAGGCGTATCAGCACCGCCAGAATGATCCCCGGCACGCCGACAGTAAAAAACGCAACGCGCCAGCCGAACAGCTCGTTCGCCCAGCCGCCAACCAAAAACCCGACCAGCACGCCAAGCGGCACGCCGAGCGCGTAAACGGCCATCGCCGCGGAACGCTCTTTCTGCGGATAAAGACTGGCGATCATCGAATGCGCCGCCGGGCTGCACCCCGCCTCGCCGACGCCGACGCCAATTCGCGCCGCCGCCAATTGCCAGAACGACTGCACAAAGCCGGTAATGGCGGTCATGCCGCTCCACACCGCAAGCGACAGGGCGACAATGTCGCGCCGATTGCCGCGATCCGCCCACCGCGCCAGCGGAATGCCAAGCGAGACATAAAAAAGCGCAAAGCCAAAGCCGGTCAGGAACCCCAGCGCGCTGTCTGAAAAATGCAGATCCTGCCTGATGGGCTCAAGCAGGATCGCAAGAATTTGCCTGTCCACAAAGTTGAAGACATAGGCGATCATCAGCATGATGAGCGTATATGTTCGCATATTCGATGCGCGGTCTGACGGCGCGAGGCGTATATCTTTCGCGGTATCGCTCACGATAGCTGCGTCTCCAGAAACGAGCCGGCCCAGAAACGAGCCGGCAATGCCGTCACGGTGGCAAACCATGACGGCAAAGACGCTTAGAACGCGTGCGAAATATCAATCGTCCACGTACGCGGCATGCCGACCGTGAACCCCGTCTGGAACGGCGCCGCCGGCGCGCCGTCGACGGCGTGCGTGAAGTAGCGCTTGTTGGTGACGTTGCGTACGTGACCCGCGATGCGCCAGCCGGAATTATCGGACGTCCAGCCGACATGCAGGTTCAGCAGCGCGTAAGCGTTCATCGATTCAGTGTCATAATTTTCCGGACCGAAGTAAACCTTGTCGGTCCAGTTCGCGTCGGCGGCGATATGCGCGCGACCCCCGACCGGCACGGGATGCTCATAACGGAACGAGCCTGAAAGGCTGAATTCCGGCGTCATGACCGGGCGTTTGCCGTCAATCGGCACGCCGTTGAACAACGCCGTGGCAGGCGCTTTGTATTCCGCATCAAGAAAACCGGCGGCCATCGTCGCGGTGAGCCCGTCGAACGGGTTTAACACAATGTCGCCCTCAAGGCCCCAGATGGTTGCGTCGGCGACATTGGAAAGCGCCGATTGCGGCGTGCCGCCGATGACAATCGTGCCGGCCGCCTGAACGTCTTCATAATCCGTGTAGAAAGCGGCGAAGTTATACACCAGCACGCCGGACTCGGTCGCGCCTTTCAGGCCGATTTCATAAGACGTCGTCGATTCCGGCAAGGCCGTGGTCACATTGGTCACGGCGCCGGGGTACAGCGCGTTGAACGCGCCGCTCTTGAACCCGGTCGAAACGCTGGCGTAGACCATGTTCATCTCGTTCAGACGCCAGTCGAGCGCGGCGCGCCAGGTCACTTTGTTTTCGTCAATCGCGCGCGAGGTGTTGTAAAGCTGCAAGCCCTGCTTGGTTCCCGGCACGGTGCCGAGCACGGCGGCGATCTCGTTCAGATCGCGCTTGTCGTCCGTGTACCGCAGACCCCCGGTGAGGTTGAGCGAAGACGTCAGCGCATAAGTCGCCTGACCAAAAACGCGTAAGTCTCGATATCCTGATCGGCGAAGCTGCCATAGCCGCCAAGCTGCGGGAAACCGACCGTGAAAAAGCGATGGTCGTTGTAATAATAGCCGCCGACGAGCCAGTCGAATTTCGCTCCCCCGCCCGCGACGCGAAGCTCCTGGCTGAACTGGTCATGATCGACGGTGAAGGCCAGTTCAAATTGCGGCGCCGGCGAGGTGTCGGCGTCGAGAACCTGGTATTTGCTGACCGTGTCGGCGCTGGTGATCGACGTCACCGTAATGTTGTCGCCCAAACTCCAGTCGAAACGCCCCCAGGCGCCGTAGTTTTCATTGGTGACCGGCGCGGCGGGAAGATCAATCGCCACCCGCGCAGGGTCGCCATTGGGATCGGAGTGGCCGGTCGAATAATCGATGCACTCAGACGCAAGAATTCGCTCGATCGAGCAGATCGACCCATCGATCGGGTCGCCCTTGCCGAAAAACCCGCGCTGTTCGGTTTCGCCGCGATAATTGCCGTAATGGCCGCTGGCCGTGAACAGCAAATTGTCAGCGAGATCGAATTCCATCGTCAACCGGGCGCCGACATTGGTGTCGATGTCGCCGGAAATCCTGCTGCCGCCCGGAAAGGTGTTCTTCTGCCAGCCGTCGCGGCCGTTGACGAAACCCGCAAGGCGCGCGCACGCGGTCGCTGAGCGGGCCGGAAACGCGCCCTCGGACCTTGTAATAATTGTACTTGCCGTAGCTCGCCATGAGGTAGCCTTCCAGCTCATCCGTCGGGCGCGCGTCAGAAACTGGATGAGACCGCCGGTCGAGTTGCGGCCCCACAATGTTCCTTGCGGGCCCTTGAGCACCTCGACGCGGTCGATATCGAACAATTGCCCGTTCTGGATTGCCGGACTGCCGAGATAAACGCCATCAACATAGGTCGCCACTGACGCCTCGTTGGTGTCGGTGAAGTCGAGCAGCGTCACGCCGCGAATGTTGAAAATCGGAAAACCAGTGCCGCTTGTCGGAAGCTGCGCGGTGACGTTGGGGATCAGCGACAGCACGTCGACCGGCGACGTGATCGACAATTCTTCAAGCTCGTCGCCGCTGACGGCGGCGATGGAAATCGGCACGTCCTGAATGCGTTCAGCCTTGTGCTGCGCGGTGACGACGATCTCGTCGCGCACCGGCTCCTGGGCGAATGCCGTCGAAAGGGCGCTGACCGCAGCGGCGGTCATGAAAATACTCACAGTTCTGGCAGTGGCAGTCATCGTCTTAATCCCTCCCGACGTCATTATTATTTACAGCCCACGCATACCGCAGGATTTCGTGGCGACGACTGGATATGACAATTCAGACCGCAAACACATGACGGAATGGGCCTGAGATGGTGTACAAAAGAGCCCACGCGCGGCCGGCTTAGCTAACCGGCGCCGGGCCGCCAGCCGAACGAATGGCCCAAATCATCACCTGCCCCCGCGCTGATCGGTCATTGCATTGCCCGCCGCAGCGCATAAGACCGGATCGAGCCGGCATTTCGCGATATGGCGCCTGCGCGCGGCGCCCGACGAGGCGCCTTCGCGCCGCGAATGAAGGAATACTCAGATGACGGAACAATTCTATGATGTCGCAGAAATCGCCGAACGGGTTGAGCGCTTCGTGCGCGAAACCGTTGCGCCTTATGAGGGCGATGCGCGGTGCGGCGCTCACGGCCCTTCGGAGGAGCTGGTTACGGAGTTACGTGAAAAAGCGAGAGCCGCCGGCGTGTTGACGCCGCACATCCTGGCTGACGGCGCTCACATGACGCAACGCGAACGGCGACGGTGCTCATCCGTTCCGGCCTGTCGCCGCTTGGCCCGGTCGCCTGCAACACTATGGCGCCGGATGAAGGCAACATGTATCTCATCGGCCATGTCGCCACACCCGAACAGAAAGAGCAGTTTTTAAAACCGCTCGTCGAGGGGCGTGCACGGTCTGCGTTTTTCATGACGGAGCCGGCGGCGGACGGCGGTGCGGGGTCGGATCCGTCAATGATGAAAACGACCTGCCGGCCTGACGGCAATCACTGGATCGTCAATGGCCGCAAGGCGTTCATTACCGGGGCCAAAGGTGCGAAAGTCGGCATCGTCATGGCGAAATCCGACGACGGCGCGTGCATGTTTCTTGTTGATTTGCCAAACCCGGCCATACGGATTGAACGCATACAGAATACAATCGACAGCTCAATGCCGGGCGGGCACGCGCTGGTGGAAATCGACAATCTTCGCGTACCCGCCAGCCAAATGCTCGGCGCGCCCGGCGAAGGTTTTAAATATGCGCAGGTCCGGCTTTCACCGGCGCGTCTTTCCCACTGCATGCGCTGGCTGGGCGCTGCGATCCGCGCAAATGAAATCGCGACGGAGTACGCCTGCACGCGTCATGCGTTCGGCAAGCCGATCATCGACCATGAAGGCGTCGGCTTCATGCTGGCGGACAATTTGATCGACCTTCGTCAGGCGGAACTGATGATCGACTGGTGCGCCGGCGTTCTCGACACCGGATCGCTGGGCGTTGCGGAAAGCTCAATGACCAAGGTCGCGGTGTCGGAAGGCTTGATGCGCATCGCTGATCGCTGCGTTCAGGTGATGGGCGGAACCGGGGTTTCCGGCGACACCATGGTTGAGCAGACGTTCCGGGAAATTCGCGCCTTCCGCATCTATGACGGGCCGACCGAAGTGCACAAATGGAGTCTCGCGAAGAAAATCAAGCGGGCCCACAGGGAACGAGCGCATGGGGAGAAAACCGCCACCTGAGCGCGCGCCGTGCTGCGCGCATCAACCGTCAGACCGTCAGCACACGCCCAATGCGCGTTACCCTATTGCGTCAGGCCGCCTTACTGGGTGAGACCATCTGTGCGCAGTTTTTCGATCACGCGGTCAATCTTGTCACGCCCGCCGGCGGCCTTGTAGCGCGCGGTGATGACGACCGCGCCGTCAGCCGCCTTGTCGCCGACGATGGATTCATACTCAAAGCCCTCGCCGAACAGAGGCTCCGGCGGTTGATAGAATTTTTTGTTCTCGTTCAGCTTTTTCAATTCATTGGCGAGCACCTGGCTGGTGACAAATTCCAGCGGCAGGAATTTCGACAGCCCCTCGCGTTCGGTGACTGTGAAGGCGGCAAGCCGCGCCTGTAACCGGCCGTTTTCGACAAAGGGCTCAAGCGTGACGTCGACAAACCCCGCCTCGCGCGCAAGCCGCGACGGGTCGGCCTGACCGTTCCACCCGCAAGTCCAGACCTCAAGTTCAAGCTCAAGCGCGAAGCGGATCTCGCCCGGCGGGAAGTCGATCACCGGATCGCCCGCGCCCCAGCGCTGGCCGCAGCGCTCCTGATGGGCGGCGATCCAGTTCTCAAGATCGGTTTGCGTTTCGGCGATGAATTTCGTCACGTCGGTGACCAGCGCCAGGCGAATGCGGTCATGGTCGAGCGCGGCGTCATCCGACAACAGCGTGATGTCGGCGACGACCCAGCGCCCGCCGAGATTGACCCTCGTCGCTTCGCTGTAAACCGTTGAATGCCCGACCAGCGTTTGACCGGCCACGGTCTGCGCGCCAACAACAGTTTGCGCACTTGCGGCCGCAACCATCACCGCGCCGGCGGCGAACATCGCCTGCGTCTCACGAATGAACCTCATAACCCCTCCACTTAGTCGCCGCCCCAGCGTCATCAGATGGCATACTAGCGCGCCGTGCGGGAATGACCAGCGGGCCCGAGCTTGTTGCAGCAAAAGTGGACACCGGTTTTGCGGTTCGCAACAAGCTCCACCAACAACCAGAGACGATAATCCGACCCGCATGCATGCCCGCGACGGGGCGCAGCCCTCGCCCTGCGATGAAATCTCTGCAACACTTCCATCACCCCAGATGAAGTTGCGGAGACTGCAAAATGACGGCGTCTGAATTTGTCCTGTTCGACATCCCCTCGGCGCCATGCGTGCCGGTCGCCGGCGAGGCCGGGCGCTATCCGGTGCGGCGGATCTTCTGCATCGGCAAAAACTACGCTGACCACGCCCGCGAAATGGGCGGCGAGCCCGACAAATCCTATCCGATTTATTTCACCAAGCCGGCAAGCGCGATTGTGTTGAGCGGTGCGACCATTCCCTATCCGCCGCGCACGTCGGATTTTCACTACGAGATGGAAATGGTGATCGCCATCGGCAAAAGCGTGTTCAACGCCGCGCCCGCCGATGCGGCCGCCGCGATCTATGGCTATGGCTGCGGCCTCGACATGACGCGGCGCGATTTACAGGCGCAGGCCAAAAAACGCGGCGCCCCGTGGGACACCGCAAAGGCGTTTGAAAACTCGGCGATCATCGGCGCCCTGACAAAGGCAGGCGATGTCGGCGCTATCGGCGCGCAGCGGATTTTTCTAAAGGTCAATGGCGAGGTTCGTCAGGACGCGCATCTTCGCGACATGCTGTTTACCTGCGAGGAGATCATCGCCGATCTGTCGACATATTATCATCTTGCGCCCGGCGATCTCATCTTTACCGGAACACCGGCGGGCGTCGGCGCGGTCAATGTCGGCGATGAACTTGCCGGCGGCATTGACGGCCTCGCGCCGATCAGTCTCGCCATTGGCGCGCCGGATTAGAGTCTGGGGCCGATTGCTGAATCGCACGAGACGCAATCGGCTCTAAATTATTTCATCGCCTGCGCCGCCCATTTCAGCGCACCCTTGGTGAGCGGGCTGAACCCCTTGCCCAGCGCCGCCGGGCAGAACCGGCGCTGAAACGCGACCAGCGCGGCGGCGTGCTGGCGCTCGGGAAAGTCATAGCCGACCGCCTTTAACAGCGCGAACGCCTCGTCATAGCTGACAGACGCATCGCCCTCGCCCTCATACGGCCCGACGCCAAGCCCCTCGCGCGCAAGACGGCCCCACGGGAACAGCTCGCCCGGGTCTTCCTTGCGCATCGGCGCGACGTCGGAATGGCCGAGCACGCGATTGACCGGGATTTTGCGCCGTGTACGGATGTCTTTTACGAGGTCGATCAGCGCGTCGATCTGTTGCGCGGGAAATTCGCGATACCCGAACTCATGGCCGGGGTTGACGATCTCGACGCCGATCGAGCGGGCGTTGACCCCGGCCTCGCCGCGCCAGCTTGAAACGCCGGCATGCCAGGCGCGCATGCTTTCATCGACGAGGCGAAAAATGCGCCCGTCCTCTTCGATCAGGTAATGGCACGAGACTTTCGACGCGCCGTCGCACAACCGGTCGAGCGCTGCGGCGCCAGTCTGCATGCCGGTATAGTGAAGCACCACCATGTCGACGCCCGCCCCGCGTTCGTCAAAATTCGCCGACGGGGCGTTGATAAAGGAAAGCGCGCTCATGGCTTTTGCTCCTCAGCAGTGAGTACCGGAACCGGCGACGCAGACCGCGCGCCGCGCATCAGCACAATGGCGACCCCGACAAGCGTCAAGGCGCCGCCAAGCGCAAACCGCACCGTAAACGGATCGCCGAGTATGACGATTGAGAACGCAACCGCAAGCACCGTGGTTAGCAGATTGCCCGGCGCCACTATGGAAATCGGCAGCCGCTGGATCAGCCAGTAATACGCCGTATGACCGAACACCGAGGATAGAAGCGCGGAGTAAAACACCGCGCCGATCAGCAATGGCTTGTCGGCGGCGGCCAGCGCCGCCCCCTGCCCATCCTCGATCACCAGCGTCATCCCCCACAAAATCGGCGCGCCAATCACGGCGAACCAGGCGAGAAATTCCGGCGGGCGGAAGCCTTTCGCCTTCTTGACGATGATCGAGCCCGTGGCCTCGACCATCGCGCCGCAGGCGACGAGAACGACGCCAAGCATGGCGCCGGGCCCTGCTGCATCGCCCGCCTGGCCAAGCGCGATGAGAATGACGCCGCTAAACGCCAGCGCGATGCCGGTGATGCGCGGCAGGTGGATGCGCTCGCCAAGAAAGATGACCGAAAGAAGGGTCGCAAACACGACATGAAGCTCCATCGCCACCGCCCCCGCCGACGCGCTGGCGAGTTTCAGCCCGGAGAACATGAATGCATAGTTGAACGCGCCGAAACACGCGCCCGCGGCGAACACCGGCGCCATGCGCCCCGGGCGCCAGCGCAGGAACGGCGCCATCACCAGCGCCACAAGGCTCATCCTGAGCGCGGCGTATAACAGCGGCGGAATTTCACCCACCGCCACCTTGATGACGACAAAGTGAAAGCCCCAAACAACACACATGCCGGCGAAGATGACGAATTCACGCGGGCTCAACGGTTATGGCTCCACAGCACAATGCGCTCGCGCCGGCTTACGACGGGCTTTGTGCAGCCGCAATAAAAACCATCAAGGGATTGTCAGACAGAATAATGCGCGGCGCGCCAGCCGCGCGCGTGACCGTCTTTGGCGAAGACGCCGGCGACGGCGGAAATCGCCAGCGCCAGCGGCGCCGCGATGGCGACCACGACAAGCGCCGCGGCGGAAAACACGAGAACGGCGAGAAACAATACCGCGTCAATCAACCGGCCGGCGCGCGTGCGCACATCGGCCCGATGCAGATCATCACCGCAATGCCCCAAATCTTCACCCACTCAACACACCTTTTCTTTCGCCAGCTCGATCTAATCACGGCGCACCGACGGCGTCCAGCGACCCGCCCGATTTTGCCGATAATTCAACGATAGCGCGAAAAGACGACCAAACCATGGCGCGTTTTCGCCGAATTCACGCCCGCTCGGTCATGATTTTTTCATAGGCGGCGTTGATCGCGGCCGAGCGATTCTCGGCGATTTTGACGAGATTGAGCGGCACGCCGCGCGCGGTCAGCGCATCGGGGTGATGCTCGCGCATCAGCGCGCGGTATTTGTCTTTCACAACGCGGTCGCCGGCGTCATGGGAAAGCCCGAGGATGAGATAGGGATCGTCCTCGTCATGGCCGAGATGGGCCGCCCTGATCCGCCGATAGGCGCCGGCGGACAGCCCGAAACGGTCGGCCGCCGCCTCCAGCAGTTTCATCTCACGCGGATGCGCCACGCCGTCAGCCATCGCCACGTAAAAAAGGCAATCGAGCACATCTTCGAGAACCGCCGGCTCGGCCTCGTACAGCTTGGCGATTCGCGCGACGTAATGCTCGAACCCGGCGACATCCTGTTGCGCGAGGTCATAGACCATGCGCACTTTCGCCGCCTCGCTTTCGGGGTAGTCAAAGAACCGGCGAAACGCCTCGATTTCGTCATCGGTGACGACGCCGTCGGCCTTGGCCATCTTCGCCGACAGCGCGATCAGCGCCATCGAGAACGCCGCCTCGTCGCGCCGCGCCTTCAGCGAGGCCAGCGCCTCCATCGCCGCATCGAGCGTGCGTTTTTTCGCCTCGTCCAGCGCGGCGACAATTCGGTCCCAGAAACTCAAGGTTCTTCCCTGCAATTTGCGGCCCCGGCTTTAACGGCGCCGACCGCAAATAGCCAGCCGGATTATCCACAACCACGCCCGCAGTATGTGGAAAATTCATGGGGAAAAAAGTTTTTTCCCAAAGTTTAGAGGCTGTTGGGCGCCGCAGCGCGCAACCGATGCGCCCACAGCCCGGCGGGCGCGATTGCCAAGCCCCGCCCGCAGCGCAACTATCGCCTGTCTTTGGAGGACAAGACTGCAGGAATCAGGGACGCCGATCAGGGACGCCGAAAAGGGGCGTTGCAAAGGGGGCCGGGCCATGGAGACTCTGCTGGATCAGTTGCGAATCATCGCCGGCGGCGTGCTTTGCGGCGCCGCTTTCATGGTGATCGCGCTTTTCGTCAGCGGCGTCATTTCCTGAAGCGACCCGCCTGACGGGAAATCACGGATCATAGCCGAGTATCGGCGCCAGCCAGCGCTCTGTTTCTGCAAGCGCCATGTTCTTGCGCCGGGCGTAGTCTTCGACCTGATCGCGGGCAATCTGCCCCACCCCGAAATACAAAGCCTCAGGATGGCTGAAATAAACGCCCGACACCGATGACGGCGGCGTCATCATGTAACTTTCCGTAAGCGCCATTTCGGCGTTTTCGCCTGCGTTCAGCAGGTTGAAAATCGTTCCCTTTTCGGTGTGGTCAGGCTGGGCCGGATAGCCCGGCGCCGGGCGAATGCCGCGATATTTCTCACCGATCACATCCTCCATCGACAGCTTTTCATCGGCCGCATAGCCCCAAAGCTCGCGCCGCACTTTCGCGTGCAACAATTCAGCGAACGCTTCTGCAAGACGATCCGCGAGCGCTTTGGCCATGATCGAAGAATAATTGTCATGGGCGTCGTCGAACGAAGCGGCCAGCGCATCCTCGCCAACGCCGGCGGTTACCGCGAAGGCGCCGATATAATCGGCCTTGCCGCTGTCGGCCGGCGCGACGAAATCGGACAGGCAGTAATTCGGCGCCCCGCCGTCGCGCTTGGCGATCTGCTGGCGCAGGCCATGCAGCGTCGCCAGAACATCCTTTCGATTTTCATCCTTATAAAGAACGATATCGTCGCCGACCGAATTCGCCGGCCAGAACCCGGCGACGCCGTGCGCCGTCAGTTTCTTGCCGGCGATAATGTCGTCGAGCATTTTCTGCGCATCATCGAAGAGCGGGCGCGCCGCCTCGCCGACAATCTCATCGTCGAGGATGCGCGGATATTTGCCCGCTAGCTCCCACGAGGCGAAGAACGGCGTCCAGTCGATAAAGTCGCGCAGGGCCGCAAGATCGAAATCGCGGAACGCGCGCGCGCCAAGGAAAGACGGCTTTGGCGGGGTATAGTCCGCCCAGTCGATTTTCGGCGCCTTGGCCCGCGCCTCAGCCAGCGCGATGCGCGGATTGCGCTCGCGCCCCTTGGCGAATTGCACGCGGATGCGGTCATATTCCGCAGCGACGTCGGCAAGATAGCCCCCGCGTTTTTCGTCGGAGACGAGCGAGCCGGCGACGCCGACGGCGCGGCTGGCGTCGGTCACGTAGACGACACCCTTGTCGTAATTCGGCGCGACTTTTACCGCGGTATGCGCGCGGCTGGTGGTCGCCCCGCCAATGAGCAGCGGAATGTCAAAATTCTGCCGCTTCATCTCGGCGGCGACGTGGCACATCTCGTCAAGGCTGGGCGTGATGAGGCCCGATAGCCCAATAATGTCTGCACTGCGCTTTTTCGCCTCGGCGAGGATCTTGTCGGCCGGGACCATAACGCCAAGGTCGATCACTTCATAATTGTTACACTGAAGAACAACGCCGACAATGTTCTTGCCGATATCGTGCACATCGCCTTTCACCGTGGCCATGACGACAACGCCATTGGGCTTGCCCTGGTCGAGGCCGAGTTCTTTCTTCTCCGCCTCCATGAACGGCATCAGATGCGCCACCGACTGCTTCATCACCCGCGCCGACTTGACGACCTGCGGCAGGAACATCTTGCCGGCGCCAAAGAGATCGCCGACGACGTTCATGCCGTCCATCAACGGGCCTTCAATGACGTGCAGCGGGCGGTCGGCTTTCAGCCGCGCTTCTTCGGTGTCTTCGACGATAAATTCGTTGATGCCTTTGACCAGCGCATGTTTGAGGCGCTCTTCAACCGGCGCCTCGCGCCATGACAGATCGGCTTCGGTTTTGCGCCCGCCCTCGCCGCGATAGCGCTCTGCGACCTCCAGCAGTTTTTCCGTCGCGCCGTCACAGCGGTTGAGGATGACATCCTCCACCGGCTCGCGCAGCGCCGGGTCGATCTCGTCATAGATCGCGAGCTGGCCGGCGTTGACGATCGCCATGTCCATGCCGGCGCGGATCGCATGATAGAGAAAAACCGAGTGCATCGCCTCGCGCACCGGCTCGTTGCCGCGGAACGAAAACGAGATGTTTGAAACGCCGCCCGACACTTTTGCGCCCGGCAGCGTTTTCTTGATCGCCGCCGTCGCCTCGATAAAATCGACGGCGTAGTTGTTGTGCTCGTCAATACCGGTCGCAACCGCGAAAATATTCGGGTCGAAAATTATATCGTCGGGCGCGAAGCCGAGTTGTCCGGTCAGCAGTTTGTAGGACCGCGTGCAGATTTCAATCTTGCGGGCGACGGTGTCGGCCTGGCCTTTTTCGTCAAACGCCATGACCACGACGGCGGCGCCATAGCGCATCACCTTGCGCGCCTGGGCGAGGAACGGCTCCTCGCCCTCTTTCAGCGAGATCGAGTTGACGATTGACTTGCCCTGTACGTTTTTCAGTCCCTCCTCGATGACCTCCCATTTTGAGGAGTCGATCATGATCGGCACGCGGCTGATATCGGGCTCTGAGGCGATCAGGCGCAAAAACGTGCGCATCGCCGCGACGCCGTCGAGCATTCCCTCGTCCATATTGACGTCGATGATCTGGGCGCCGGCCTCGACCTGCTGGCGCGCGACGGCCAGCGCTTCTTCATAGAGGCTGTCTTTAATCAGCTTGCGGAATTTCGCCGAGCCGGTGACATTTGTCCGCTCGCCGATATTGATGAAGTTTGAAAGACTCATTTCGCCGCCGCTTTTTCTTCAACTGATACTTTCGGCCTGACGCCCAGCATCAGGCACAGCGCATAGGCAAGATCATCGCGATTGAGCGTGTAAAAATGAAAATGCTTGGCGCCATGTTCTGCAAGATCAAGGCATTGTTCGGCGGCGACGGTCGCCGAGACGAGCTGGCGCGTCGCCGGATCGGCGTCGAGATTCTGGAACAGCTTGACCAGCCGGCCCGGCAGCGTCGCGCCGCAGATATCGGCCATTTTCCTGACGCCGGCGAAATTGGTGATCGGCATGACGCCGGGAACGATGGGAATGTCGACGCCGGCGGCGCGCACCTTGTCGAGATATCTGAAATAGGCGGCGTTGTCGTAAAAGAACTGCGTTACCGCGCGCGTCGCGCCGGCGTCGATCTTGCGTTTCAGCATGTCGATATCGGCGGCGACCGATGCGCTGTCGGGGTGCTTTTCAGGATAGCAGCCGACGGAGATTTCAAAGTCGGCGATTTTTTTCGCGCCGGCGGCCAGCTCGGCGGCGTTGGCGTAGCCGCCCGGATGCGGCGCATAACGCTCGCCCGGCCCGCCCGGCGGGTCGCCGCGCAGCGCGACGATATGGCGAACGCCGGCGGCCCAGTAATCTTTCAACACCTGATCGACTTCGTCTTTGGTGGCGGCGACGCAGGTTAAATGCGCCGCGACCGGCAAGCCGGTTTCTTTCTGGATGCGCCCGACGGTTTCGTGCGTGCGCTCGCGCGTCGAGCCGCCCGCGCCATAAGTCACCGACACGAAATCCGGCGCCAGCGGGCCAAGCTTTTCAACCGCCGCCCACAGCTTGTTGCTCATCGCTTCGGTCTTGGGCGGAAAAAATTCAAATGAAACGTGCAGGTCGGACAATGTGGCCTCGGATATATGCGTCAGGCGACGCGTTTCTTCAGTTTACGAATGGTTTCCAGCGCGCGCGAGCCAGACTTTCACCGTCAATGCGTCCTTGCGGCCCGGCGCCAGCGTTGCGGTCTCGACAAGCTCGATACCGCCGGCCGCGCACCACGAGGCGACTTCCTCGTCGGGAAAGCCGAGCCGGCGGTGTTCGTGCTCGGTCCGCAGGAATTCCAGCTCGTGCGGGGCGAAGTCGGAAATGATGAGCCGCCCGCCCGGCTTTAACAGGCGCGCGGCCTCCTTCACCGCCGCAGCCGGCTCGGCCAGGAAATGCAACACCTGGTGCAGGCAGACGACGTCGGCGGCGCCGGATTCCAGCGGCAGCGAAAACAGATCGCCATGACGGACATGAGCGTGCGTCACCCCGGCCTTGTCGAGATTGGCGCGCGCCACCGCCAGCATCTCGCGCGACAAATCGAACCCGACGCCGCTTTCATAGGCGAGCGAGAACAGCGTCAGCATGCGCCCGGCGCCGGTGCCGAGATCGACAAACGACCCGATGCGTGCATCGCCGATGAGCGCGCGCATTTTTTCTTCAATCGCCGATTCCTCGATGTGCAGGCCGCGTACCGTGTCCCATTCGTCGGCGTTTTTCTCGAAATACGCCGCCGCTTCCGCCGCCCGCGCCTGCCGGCTTTGTTCAAAGCGGTCGCGGTCGCGGGCGATCAGCCGGTCGGCGCTGGCGTTGAGAACATTGACGGCGCCAAAGATCGACCCCGCCGCTTCCGGCGGTTGGGCAGCAATACGGTAGAACATCCACGAGCCTTCACGGAACTTGTCGACAATGCCGGCGTCGGTGAGGATTTTCAGGTGCCGGCTCACACGCGGCTGGCTCTGGCCGAGAATCTGGGTGATCTCGCTCACCGTCAGCTCGCCGCGCAGCAACAGCGCGACGATGCGAAGGCGTGTTTCTTCGCCAATCGCGCGAAAAACGTTAAGCAGGCTGTCCAGCGTCATGACGGCGTTCGTTATCCTTCCCTTGTCACATATAAACATATCCTTATATGTTCGGCAAGATATCTTCGCGGGCGCCGCCCCTCACGGGGATGTTTGCCGCATTGGCGGACGCATTGGCTGACATTGTGTGGACACTTGCCCCTATTCCGGCCAAGGTTTCGCCCGGATTCGGGTATTTAATGGCGCCTGCCTGAACACGGGCGCCCCTGACGATAGGCGTTTTCGTCCGTGGTCAGGCTGGGGAACAGGGCTGGGTGTAATCATGAACTGCGCTGCAAAATTTGTGACCATCATAATGGCCTCAGCCATGGCGGCGATGGCGATGCCGGCGCATGCGCAAAGCGCCGGCGGCGAGACGCCGGACCCAACCAGTGGCCCATCCGGCGCCGAACAGGCCGATATCGACGCGGCGCTCGCCCCCTTGCCGGCGGCGGCCGGCGCGACGCCCGACCCGTGGGAAGGGTTCAACCGCAAGATGTTCGCGGCCCACATGTTCCTTGACGAGATCATTCTCATCCCGGCGGCGAAAGCCTGGCGGGCGACAACGCCGAAAAAAGGCCGACGCGGTGTGCGGCGCTTCTTCGCCAATCTGCGCGCGCCCGGCATTTTCGTGAACGATGTGTTGCAGGGCGAATTCGGCCGCGCCGGCGAAACGATGTCGCGCTTTGTCATCAATTCGACCATCGGCGCCGGCGGGTTCGCCGACCCGGCCTCGCATCTGGGCATTGAGGGGCATACGGAAGATTTCGGCCAGACGCTCGCCGTCTGGGGCATTGATTCCGGGCCGTATCTGTTCGTGCCGCTGCTCGGGCCCACGTCGGTGCGCGACGGCATTGGCACGGGTATCGGCGTCGGCCTCAACCCGCTGGTCTATATACGCACAGACGCCACCGCGACGGCGCGCTATGCGATCGCCGGCGTCGGCGGTGTATCGGCGCGCGAGAAGTTCCTCGACCCGCTGGAAGAAATCAAATCGAATTCGCTGGATTATTACTCATCGTTCCGCTCTTTTTATCTTCAGGCGCGACAACGCGAGATCGCCAATGGCCGCACGGATTTCAGCGATTTGCCCGATATTGGCGATTTTGAAGAATTCGACGAGCTGGAATAAACCCGAGCGTGCTGGAGTACGACATGACCAACCCGATTTTGACCCCGATCCGTCGCTCCATCCGTCGCGTCGCAGTCGCCGCACTGGCGTTTGTCGCCGCGGCGCTGTCGCCGGCGTTCGCCGACAAGGCGGCGGAGGATTTTGTCGCCGAGATTCTGGTTGAGGCGAATGCGGTGTTCGCTGCAACCGACGAACAGGCCCGCGAAGCCGGCGTCGAACGCCTTGTCGACAAATATGTCGACATGGACCGGGTGGCGCGGTTTGCGCTCGGCCAGTATGCGCGCGTCGCCAGCGACGAGCAGATGGCGGTTTACACGCCGCTGTTCCGCAAATACGCAACCAGCGTCTACCAGTCGACGCTGGATGAATATGCCGGCCAGCAGCTTACCGTCGATGGCAGTATTGATCGCAGCCCGAAAGACGTCATCGTCAACACCCGGGTCGTCGGCGCCAAGTCCGGCGATCCGTATGCTGACCTTGTCGTGCACTGGCGCGTCTATCGCAAGGCGCCGGACGCCGAACCAAAGGTCATCGACGCCGGCGCGCAAGGGGTGTGGCTGGCGATAGAACAGCAAAGCCAGTTCAAATCGGTGATCGCCAATAATGGCGGCGGCGCAAGAGGCATCGACGCGCTGATCGCCGGGCTTCAGTCCCAATTCGGCGAGTAGATCATCAGGCGATCAGAGTCTGTTGCAGGTAAAGTGGTTCACCGGTTGCGGGTTCGCGCTTTTTCGCCCGGCGCCTTAAGCGGTCCGCGCCGGAATGAGCCTGTTCACGATGTCGTACAGCAGTTGGCGCCGCTTCATCACCGGCCTCGTTACGTACCGGTTCACCAGATACGCCGTCACCATAGTGGCGCCAAGCACAATCACGAATTGTAGCAGATGCTGGCTTCTAAATTCCACTGATCCGAACTTCCTGAGCCCAAAATAATAGGGAAAGTGGAAGAGATAAGCCTCATAGCTGATAACACCAAACCAGGCGAACGATTTTGACAAAACGCTCATCTTGCGGCGGACAGCATCAAGATGAAGCATCCACAAAACGATATAGGAACAAAGGATCGCGTTGGGCAGAACATCAAACCAGGGCGAAACGCCGAAGTCCCCGTAGTCGGGCGTCACGATGAACACGTAAATTCCGCGCAACGCCCAAAGGAAGGACAGCGCGACCGCGCCCAGATAAACCTTATAAATCGTCTTTTTTCTGGCGGCGATGGCAGGCGGCAACGCGACGTCTGCAAAGATCAGCACCCCCATCAGACTTCCGACAACAAAGCTGTCGAGCCGCGCCACCAGCGTCCACATGTGCAGGCCGGCGATCCGCGCGGTCATGGCGAATGCAAGCAGAAGCGCCGCAATGATGAACAGGCGCGTGTAATTGATTTTGGGCAACAGATAGAGAAGCCCGAAAACGCCCCACAGCAGATAGAAATGCTCCTCGACGATGAGCGACCAGAAATGGCCGAGAACTCTCACCCTTGGCAATTGCGCGCCGTCGAGAAGGTAAAAATCCGTATTCTGATACATCAGCACATAGGGAAGCAGGTCGGCGATTTTTGTATCGAGGCCCAGCACCGGCGTGGCGAGAACCAGCCCGAGGTAGAACAAGACCATCGCCGGCAGCAGGCGCCCCGCCCTGAACACGAAAAACTCCATCAACGGCCGGTCGTGATCGCGTATTTGCAGCATGATACGGGTGATCAGCGCGCCGGACGTGACGAAGAACAGATCAAGCACCCACCAGAACCAGCCGAGAACCGGTATCTGGCTGTGGTGGAAAATCACCAATAAGCAACCGACGCCGCGCAGGAAATCGACCCACTGGTAACGCGAGATAGAGCGATAAGCTTCCGGTCGCCACAGGTCCGGGTGGCGCAAAGCCGGGTTTAACGCTCCGACTTTGAAGTAATTAATCCGTGAAGGATCGTTAGCCACGCCCTGCTGTTCACCAGAGGCCTTATCTTCCTCTGTTTGTTTCGGCGAATTTTTTCCGGTCACCGGACTCCCACCCTAGATCTTGCGACCACAAGATTTTCTCCCCGGGTCACGGCGTCGCGCCGTTAAGGTAAGCAAAAACCGCGCCAGAGGCGCGGTTTTCACAATCTTCAGTCCCGCCGGCTTACGCCGGTTGGTTAACAGATCTTACGACGAATAATATTCGACGACGAGGTTCGGCTCCATCGTGCAGGCATAGGGAACTTCAGCAAGTTCCGGCAGGCGCAGCAGCGTCGCGGTCATTTTCTTCGGGTCGAGGTCGATATAGTCCGGCACGTCGCGCTCGGGGCTTTGCAGCGCTTCAAGCACCAGCGCCATGTTCTTGGACTTCTCGCGGATCTCGATGACATCGCCCGGCTTGACGCGGTAGGACGGAATATTGGTTTTCACACCATTGACCATGACATGGCCGTGGTTGACGAACTGTCGCGCGGCGAAAACCGTCGGCACGAATTTGGCGCGATAGATGACGGCCGCCAGACGGCTTTCAAGCAGGCCGATCAGGTTTTCAGCGGTGTTGCCGCGGCGGCGGCCGGCTTCGTTGAAGATCGCTTCAAACTGTTTTTCGGAAATCGAGCCGTAATAGCCTTTCAGCTTTTGCTTGGCTTTGAGTTGCAGGCCGTAATCGGATGTTTTGCCCTTGCGCGCCTGGCCGTGCATGCCGGGGCCGTATTCGCGCTTGTTAACCGGGGATTTGGGTCGGCCCCAGATGTTTTCGCCCATGCGGCGGTCAAGCTTGTGCTTGGCGTTGATACGCTTGCTCACGTGTCCTCACTGTTCGGCGCGCTCCGGCTTCAGGGCCCATCCCTGAGGCGATTGCAACGGCGGCGGCGCGCCACCCGTCATAAGAAGGCGCGGCTATTACCCGGACGGGGCCTGCGAGTCAAACCGCGAACGGGCCGGGCGCGCAAAAAAAGGCCCGCTTTTCACGGGCCTTTTCGACTCTTTGGTTTTTGACGCCTGATCAGGCCGTTTTGCGACGCCGTCCGGCAAAGCCGAGGCCCGCAATGCCAGCGCCCATCAGCCAGATCGCCGCCGGGACCGGCACGACATTGCCGAACTCGGTGTAGTGGCTGAAGCCGCCGCCCGCGCCGGCCTTGCCGGACGCTTTGACGTAATCAATGAGCAGGGTCACCGGGCCGCCGGTGTTCTTCAGGAAGAACGTGCCCGCGCCAAGTTTCAGCGCAATCCACTGCGCCGTGGTCGAGAACGTAAGCTGGTCGACGCCGCCGGCATCGGTCTGAACGCCGGTCGAGAAACTGGTCGCGCCGCCGGTGAGGATGTTCAGCGCCGTTGCTTCAGCGGTCGGGTTTGACGGTTTAAAATTGTACAGATCAGCAGCCGCGCCCGAGAGCGTGCCGGCGGTTCCGCCGGTGACGCCCAATGATGGCGCCGAGGTCACGCTGCCGCCGATGATGCCGTCGCAGCTCGGCGAACAGTTGACGGTGGCGATGCCGCCGCCAATGGTCAGAACACTCGCGAACGCCTAAGAGGCGAGGCACGCAGCCGCAGCCACCGTCGCAGCGAAGGTTTTACGCATGGAAATGAAAGTCCCCCTTTAACTCAGTAACCAGCCGAACAGGTCTTCGGCAGTGCAACATTAAAGCCAATTAAGATTTTCCACACTACATCATCGACCTGTTAACCAATAATAATTCGCATGAACGGCTGTTTTCGCGCGAATGACTCACCTCAAAAGTGCGCAGTGAAATCCACTCACGCCCGCCGTGTGGTTTTTTGTCGTATGGCGGCGGAAAACCGCAGCCAATCGCGGCCGCAATGGATTAGGGTGCGCGCCGCGCCAGACGATCATTCGCCAACACGGGAAGTCAACGCTCATGAAAAAAATCGCCGCTTCAAGTCTCGCCATCACCGCCCTCTTTGCGCTTGGCGCGTGCGGGAAAGACGCAACGCCGCAAAACGAGACGCCGGCGACGCAGGCCGACGCCGCGGCTGAAAATCAAGCTCCCGAAAACGAGACGAGCAGCGAAGCCGCCGCAAGCGGGCAATCCGCCATCGCCGAAGCGGCGGAAAGTTATGAAGAGTTGCGGCGCGACAAGTTCAGCTACGCCAATTTCAACCAGGTGCGCGTGAGCGATCTGGCGCTGGACGTCGCGGTCGATTTCGACACCCGCACGCTCGAAGGCTCGGCGGTGCTGAGCTTGGTCCGTCTCGACCCGGCGGCGACAACGCTGGCGCTCGACACCAGCGACCTCGACATTCGCTCGGTCGAGGCCGGCGTCTCAGGCGCAAATGGCGAGGATTATGCGCCAACCCCGTTCACTCTCGGCCAGGCCGACCCGGTTATGGGCGCTGAGCTTGCCATCACCCTGCCCGACGGCGCCGACCGCGTGCGCGTCACCTACAAGACCAGTCCGCATGCGGAAGGGTTGCAATGGCTGGATGCGGCCCAGACCGCCGGCAAAACGCATCCGTTCGTATACAGCCAGAACCAGACGATCTATGCACGCACCATGGCCCCGCTGCAGGACACGCCGGCGGTGCGTATGACCTATTCGGCGACGGTGCGCACGCCGGGCGACCTGCTGGCGGTGATGAGCGCGGAACAGGACGCCGGCCCGCGCGACGGCGACTACCATTTTGAAATGCCGCAGCCGGTGCCGCCCTATCTCCTCGCGATCAGCGTCGGCGACATCGCGTTCCGCCCGATCAGCGACACCATCGGCGTTTACGCGGAACCCTCGGTCGTCGATGCGGCGGCGGCCGAGTTTTCCGACACCCCACAAATGGAGATCGCCAATTCGGCGCTTTACGGGCCGTATCGCTGGGGCCGCTATGACATGCTGGTGCTGCCGCCGTCATATCCGTTTGGCGGCATGGAGAATCCGCGCCTCACCTTCCTGACGCCGACGCTGATCGCAGGCGACAAAAGCCTCACCAACACCGTCGCTCACGAGCTTGCGCATTCTTGGTCGGGCAATCTCGTCACCAACGCCACATGGCGCGACGCCTGGCTCAACGAGGGCGTGACCTCCTATGTCGAGAATCGGGTGATGGAAGAAATTTACGGCCGCGACCGCGCCGTGATGGAGCAATCCCTCGCCATGGCCGACCTGAAAGAGGAAATCGCCGAGCTTGCGCCGGAACGCACCCGGCTGCACCTGCCGGCGACGCTCAACCATCCCGACGACGCGTTCACCGGCGTCGCCTATTCCAAGGGGCAATTCTTCCTGCAATTCCTCGAAGAGCGCTATGGCCGCGATATTTTCGACGCCTTCCTGAGCGAATATTTCGACCACTTCGCGTTCAAGACTGTGATCACCGCCGATTTCGAGGCGTATCTGCGCGAGCACCTGACGGCCGATCACCCCGATGCGGTGAGCGAGGTGGAGCTGACCGAATGGCTCTATGGCGAGGGCTTGCCCGCGAGCGCGCCCAAACCCGCCTCTGATGCATTTGAAAAGATCAGCACCCAGATCGATAACTGGCTCGCCAGCGGCGCCGCCATCAACACGGGCGGCTGGACCGCCCATGAATGGATTTATTTCGTCAACACCCTGCCGGACGATCTTGATACCGATCGCATGGCCCAGCTCGACGCCGCCTACGGCCTCACCGACAGCACCAATGCGGAAGTCGCTTTCGCGTGGTACATGAAAGCGGTCAAGACCGGCTATGAA
Source organism: Parvularculaceae bacterium (assembly GCA_041398145.1). Taxonomy (GTDB): domain Bacteria; phylum Pseudomonadota; class Alphaproteobacteria; order Caulobacterales; family Parvularculaceae; genus Amphiplicatus. Next base: position 37,506 of record JAWKVF010000011.1, read on the forward strand.
CCGGCGATGCCAGCGCTGTCGGCGTTCCTGCACCAGGTCGGACGCGGCAAGTTTTTATATCCGCTCTACAAGGCGCTTGCCGAAAACGGCCGGCGCGCTTTCGCCGAAGAGATTTTCGAAACCGCGCGCCCCGGCTATCACCCGATCGCCCAGCGCCGGGTCGAGGAAACCCTGCAAGCCGCGAATTAATAACCGCGCCGTCGTCGGGGTCGATTTTGTTGATTGAAGTATGGATCCCGGCTTTCGCCGGGATGAGCGGCGTGGGGTTAGCGTTTGTCGTACGCCACATCTCCGGGATGACTGGCGTGTTCTGTTTTACCGGCATTCGCACGGTTTTTTTTGCTTTGCGGTTCCACACACTCCGCTCACCCCGACGAAAGTCGGGGTCCATTTTTGTTTGAAGTAGGGCGCCCGGCTCTATCTTTGTGTCGGCATTCGCCGACGTTCATAGCCTGTCGGCATTCGCCGACGTTCATAGCCTGTCGGCATTCGCCGACGTTCATAGCCTGTCGGCATTCGCCGACGGGCGCCGGGATGAGCGGAAATTTGGCCACTGCCGCAAAAAATTCCGTTAACCAATTATCCCGTTGATATTGCAGGGAAACAAAAATCTATCCCGCCACTTATCCCCCGACTTATCCCGCCACTTATCCTACAGTTTATCCCCCGACTTATCCCCCTCCCTTCCCGGCGCCCTATGATGCACGCTCGATTTCATTCACTCGCCTACAAGGAAAGGAGTGCAAGGAAAGAAATTGGCGCCGCAGCCCCGTAATAACATCGCCGCCATCACGCCCGGCGGAACGCACCGTTTCGCGCGCGCGCCTTTTGCGGGCGCGTTGCGCGCGGCCTTCACCAATCAAGCGTATACGGAAAATGCGAAAAAAAACGCCACACCCCGCATGAAGCCTTGCTTCGTGCCCGGCCATACGGCGCGAAATTCGCCCCGGCCGCGAACAACCCCGCGAACAACCCCGCGAAAAACCCCGACGCGCGGCGGGCTAATTCTTGCGGGCGAACACGAAGTCAGCGGCGCCTTTCAGCGCGCCGCCGGCAGGCCCGAAGCGGTCGAGATGGCCCTTGGCGCGTTCGACGAGATTTTTCGCCTGGGTGCGCGCGCCCTCGGCCCCGAGCAGTTTGACGAAGGTCGCCTTGTCCATGTCGGCGTCCTGGCCGACCGGCTTGCCAAGCGCGTCGGCGTCGCCGAACGCGTCGAGCAAATCGTCGACAATCTGGAAGGCGAGGCCCAGATCTTCGGCATAGGCGCGCAGCGAGGCCACTTCCCCTTGCGAGGCGCCGCCGACAAGACCGCCGCCGATCGCCGAAAACCGGATGAGCGCGCCGGTCTTGAGCCGCTGCAACTCCTCGATGCCGGCGAGATCGAAATCCTTTTGCTCGGCGTAGATGTCGATCATCTGGCCGCCGACCATGCCCTCGCGGCCCGACGCTTTGGCGAGTTCAAGCGCCAGCGCGCAGCGCACTTCGGCGTCGGGGTGGGTCGCCGGCTCAGCGAGGATCTCAAACGCCTGCGTCAACAGCGCGTCGCCGGCGAGAATCGCCGTCGCGTCGTCATAGGCCTTGTGTACCGACGGGCGGCCGCGGCGCAGATCGCTGTCGTCCATCGCCGGCAGGTCGTCATGAATAAGGCTGTAGCAATGGATCATCTCGACCGCGCAGCCGGCGCGCACCGAACGCGTGCGCGGGCAGTCGAACATGTCGGCGGCGGCGATCACCAGGAACGGACGAAGCCGCTTGCCGCCATCAAGCGCGCCATGGCGCATCGCATCGACAACGCGCCCCAGCGGGCCGTCGCGGCGCCCCAGAAAACTGTCGAGCGCGGTTTCGACCAGCGTCGCGGTTTCGGAAATTCTGGCAGTGAATTCAGACATCAAGGGCGCCTTCCGGTGGTCGCCGGGCGATGGTCGCGCCCGGCCGTGGGGCTGATTAGACAAGCGGGCTCGAAAACGCCAGCCCGCACCTGCCGCCCTTTCCGGGCGCGGGCGCTGTTACATTCGCGCCGCGACGAATTCTTATTGTCGCGCCGCGACGTGACTTTATTGTCGCGCCGCGACGAAGCCCGTTCCGTCGCAATCGGCGCACTGGCGGGCGATGAAACCGGTCTTGCCGCGGCCGGCGCAGCCATTGCACACCGCCATGTGGCGGTGCGCGCCGCCAGCGAACGAGGCGAACAGATCGCGCGCGGGTGCGCCGTCGTCGCCGCGCGCCGGCGCGGCGTTGCGGGCGAAATCGCGCACCGCGGAAAAGCGCGCCGCCGGAAACGCGCTGGCGAAGGTAAGCCCGCCCGACAACACGTTGAGCACGATCATCAGATCGCGCTTCCACGCCTCAAGAATCAACCCGAAGCTCGAATCGCTGAACTCGCCGGCGGCTACAACGCCGCCGATCAGATAGAGATCGCCGTCGCCCTCATGGCTGGCGACGGAAATGTGCAGGTTGCGGTTCATCGAATCGACGGCGGCGTCGGTGAACTCGAAATCAGAAAACCGCGCGATGAAACCGACCTCGCCGATATTGTCCGGCGCGCCGACAGCGGCGACCAGCACCACGGCGAAACGGATATCGCCGTCAGAAACGCCGTAAAGGCAGAACTGGTGTTCGTCGCCAAGATGCTCAACCGCGCCATAGCGGCCGCGCAGCGCGGCGAGAATGCGCTCTTTCGGCCAAAACCCGTCTTCAAGGCGCGCTTGCGCCTTGCCAAAAAACCTCGACAGCATGAAAAACCACCCCTGCTAAACCACACACCACGCAACCCGCGCCCCGCCGCCACCTTACAGTACCGAGGCGCGCGGGCAACGCCCGTGGTCAATTCAGCGTTACCGGGGCACCGCCAGCGCCGATTTCGGGCGGATTTGTCGCCGGGACCTTTTGCGGCGCCGCGCAGTTCACGCTATAGCCCACGGGCAACACAGGCCGACCCAAAGGAATGGCGGCGGTTGCCGGCCCCCGGCGGCCATGAAATAACCGGTGAAATCGGATTCCGGCGGGCGGCAAACGGCTCACTCGACGCGCCCGACGAAACAGGCGACGCCCGCAAGGCCGCGGGCGAAGGAAAGGTGGCTTGCTGATGTCGGCAAACGGGAAGGACAGCGCCCTGAAGGTCATTCTGGCGCAACCACGGGGGTTTTGCGCCGGGGTTGAGCGCGCGATCGACATCGTGGAGCGCGCGCTCGAAAAATACGGCGCGCCGGTCTATGTCCGCCATGAGATTGTTCACAACAAGCGCGTCGTCGACACGCTGCGCGCGCGCGGCGCGATCTTCGTTGAGGAAATTGACGAAGTGCCGACCGGCGCCGTCACCGTGTTTTCCGCCCATGGCGTCGCCAGAAAGGTCGAAGACGGCGCGCTGGTGCGCGAGCTTGACGTCATCGACGCGACCTGCCCGCTGGTCACCAAGGTGCACAAGGAAGGCCGCCGCTACGCCGAAAAGGGTTTCGACATCGTGCTGATCGGCCATATCGGCCACCCGGAAGTCGAGGGCACGCTTGGCCAGATCCCCGGCCCGGTGCATGTCATTTCAGAACCTGAAGACGTCGCCGCGCTGAACGTCGCCGACGACGAGCGCGTCGCTTTCGTCACCCAGACGACATTGTCGGTGAACGACACCAAGGACGTCATCGCCGCCCTGCGCGAGCGCTTCCCCAATATCGTCGGGCCCGACACCCGCGACATTTGTTACGCGACGCAAAACCGCCAGACCGCGGTCATCGCCATGGCCAAACAGGTCGATCTTCTGCTTGTCGTCGGCGCGCATAATTCCTCGAACTCGAACCGCCTGCGTGAGATCGGCGAGAATTTCGGCATCGCCAGCTATCTCATTGAAGACGCGACGATGTTCGACCCGGCCTGGCTCGGCGGCGTCGCCACGGTGGGCATCACCGCCGGCGCCTCGGCGCCGGAAACGCTGGTGCAGGAAACCATTGAACGCCTGAAACGCCATCGCGAGGTCAGCGTCGAAACCCTCGACGGCGTGCGCGAGAATGTTCATTTCAAACTGCCGGCGGCCCTTGCCGACGTGCCACGCCCGAAAGGCGCGATGGACGCCTGGGCGACGGAAAACGCATAAGATATAAGAATTGGAGTTCGGCACATGACGGTATCTCTTCACCAGCAAATGCGCGTTGGCGCTTACGTCCTCAAGCAACAGGTCATGGGGCGCGATAAATATCCGCTGGTGCTGTTTCTTGAGCCGCTGTTCCGCTGCAACCTCGCCTGCCCCGGTTGCGGCAAGATTGATTACCCGGCGCCGATCCTCAACAAGCGCTTAACGCCGCAGGAATGTTTCGACGCCGTCGACGAATGCGGCGCGCCGGTTGTCGCCATCCCCGGCGGCGAACCGCTGATCCACCATGAAATCGGCGAGATTGTCGAGGGCATTGTCGCACGCAAGAAATTCGTATCGCTGTGCACCAACGCGCTTTTGCTGGAAAAGAAACTGCACCTGTTCAAGCCCTCGCCTTTTCTGTTCTTCTCCGTCCACCTCGACGGGCTGGAGGAAGAGCACGACCGCGCGGTCGACCAGAAAGGCACGTTCAAGATCGCCGTCAAAGCCATCAAGGCGGCGCAGGAAAAAGGCTTCCAGGTCAACGTCAACGCGACGATCTTCGACAACATGACTGCCGAACAGGTCGCCGATTATCTCGATTTCGCGACCGATATGGGCTGCAACATCTCGATCTCGCCCGGCTATGCTTACGAGCGGGCCGAAGACAAGGACCATTTCCTGTCTCGCGAAAAGACCAAGAATTTGTTCCGCGACATTTTCCGCATCGGCAAGGAGCGCGGGCGCGAATGGAATTTGTCGCACTCGACGCTGTTCCTCGATTTTCTCGCCGGCAACCAGGAATATCACTGCACGCCGTGGGGCTCGCCGACGCGCAACGTGTTTGGCTGGCAAAAGCCGTGCTATCTGCTTGGCGAAGGATATGTCTCATCGTTCCGTGAACTGATGGATACGACCGACTGGGACAGCTATGGCACCGGCAAATACGAGAAGTGCTCGAACTGCATGGCCCATTGCGGCTATGAGCCGACGGCGGCGATGGACGCGGTGAAGAACCCGATGAAAGTGTTCAAACTTTCGTCGATGTTCAAGATCGCGACTGAAGGCCCGATGGCGCCGGAAATCGACCTGACCAACGCGCGCCCCGCTGTCGACGTGCACGACAAGCTGGTCAGCGAACAGATGTCAAAGATCGAGGCTGAGAAGAAGGGCGGCAAAGAGCCTTCCGAAGTCGCGGCGTAGGGTTTTCAGCGCCGCATCGCTGTCGCGGCCAAGCTGGAGAAGCTCGGGAAACTCCGCCGGCCGTTTCGCACATTCAATCAGTGTGCTGATTATTTTCGTCGACCCGTCCGGCGCGACCGCGCCCAGCGCCGCCCTCGGCAGCGCCCGGTCCGCCGGGTCGGCGATGGCGCGAATGGCGATAAACGGAACCTTTGCGCCTTGCGCCGCGCGCGCCGCGCCATGGCTTTCCATATCTACCGCCACGCAGCCGTGATTTTTAAACAGCGCCGATTTGTGCGCGGCGCTGGCGATGATCGTATCGGCGCCGAACAGGGTCGCAGTTTTGGCGCCCGCCGGGATCGCCGTCGCCAGGGCGCGCATCAAATAAAGATCGGCGTCGAAATGGCGCCCGTCATTGTCGCTGATCACCGTCTCGCCGATGACAAGGTCGCCGGGGCGGAGCGCCGGGTCGAGTCCGCCGGAAACGCCGACGGAGAGCACCGCCCCCGCGCCGGCGTTGCACGCCTTGCGCGCCAGGTCTTCAGCACACGCCGCATCGGCGCCGGAAACGCCAAGGCGAAATTTATCGGCATGAACGCCCGCCGCCGACAACGCCGCACGCACGACGGCGCCTTCAGACTTCAGCCCACAGATGATGGCGATGAAACTCATGCGCCTGCTGTCACCAGCCGCGCCGCGCGATCCCCCGACCGGATCGAGCCTTCGATGGTTGCGGGCACGCCCGTATCCGTATGGTCGCCCGCAAGGAAAAGGTTCTTCCATCTTGTTTGCGGCGGCAAGCGTTTCACCGCACCTTGCGGCGACTGGTCCGGCGTCGCACGCCGCTCGCGGATGACGCGCACGGCGTCATAGTGCATGTCGCCAAGGCCGAGCGCGATCTGCGTTTCACGCCACATCAAATCGGCCGCCTGTTTGTTCGGCACGTCGTCCATGCCGATGGCGTGCGCGGCGGAGACGGTGAGGCTCACCACGTCGTCGCGCACGAACGCCCAGTGCGCGCCCGACGACAACATGCCGATAAACGGCGCATCACCCAGAGCCTCTGGCGGCGCCGCGCGCGGCAGGCGGTAATGTACGTTGAGGATCGAGGCGTTATCCTCCGGCGGATCAAGTTCGGGGATGATCTGTTTCAATCGCGACGGCGGCAGCGCGAAGATGACCGTATCATCGGCGCCGATATCGATATCGCTTTCGGCGAAGTTCAGCTTGGTGATGCGATCGCCGTCGAACCATGCCGCACGCAGGCGCGCGTTCAACCGAACCTGCGCCCCGCGACCATTGAGAAACGCGACCGCCGGGTCGATGAAGGCCGGCCCCAACCCTTTCTTCGCCGCCAATGGGCGCGACGCCGCGCCGCCGCGCGCAAACGTTTCGCGGATCACCGACCATAAAAGTTTCGCCTGGCCGATCTGCGGCGTCGTATTCAACACCGCCAGCGTCAGCGGCTCCCAGAAGCGCGAATAAAGAACGCTGCGCGCGTCGATGACGTCGGCGACGGTCTGGTCATCGCGCGCCAGCGCAATCGTCGCGGCTTTAATATAGTCGGCGACGCCGGTGTCGGGCACGCGCGCGTTTTTGTTGAACACCCATGCGGGGAACAATCCGTCATTGATGCGCACCCGCCAGCGCTGGCCGGTTTTGACATCGACGAAGGGATACGCCGCATCAGCAGGGCCGGTCAGCGCATCAGGCGCGCCGATACGGTTTAAATAGTCGAGCGCTGAGCGGTTGCCCGACATGATGAGGTGATTGCCGTTGTCGATCTCGCGGTCGAGCGCCTTGTCGTAAAACGTGCGGCAGCGCCCGCCGGCGCGCCCGGCGGATTCGTAAACGCTCACGCGCGCGCCGGCCTCAGCAAGGCGCACTGCGGCGGCGAGCCCGGAAAGGCCGGCGCCGATGATGTGAAAATGGCGGGCGGGTTTGCTCATGCAGGCGGCGTCTTCAATGGCGGCGCGATGGCGTACCGCGCGGTGATCAACAGTTTTTGCAGTTTCGGGAGCGACAGGCTTTCGCCGGTCTTGTCCCAGCCGCGGGATTTCAGTTTGTGCAGATAGGCTTCATAAACGCCCATCATCAACAGCGCCGGGCGCACGGTGCGCCAGTCGAACGATTGCAGCGCGTCGCGCGCGTCAGTGAATTTCTGCTCGGCCATGGCGCCGAGATCGCGCGCGACATCGGCAAGGCCGTCGGCGCCGACGATTTTCGCCGGGTCTTTCGGCGCGCCATAGTTGTCGAGCAGCTCCGCCGGCAGATAGAGCCGGCCAATCGCCGCATCCTCGCCGACATCTCGCAGGATGTTCGTCAGTTGCAACGCATCGCCAAGCGATAAGGCAAAGCGCGTCGCCGCCTCGCTTTTCGGCGCGCCGAACACTGGCATCGACAACATGCCGACCGAGCCGGCGACCTGGCGCGTATAGGCGAACAGATCCTGCATCGACGGCGCGACGACCGGGCCGTTCGCATCGGTCTCCATGCCGTCGATCATCGCGAGGAATTCATCGCGGTCGAGGCCGAATGCGCGCACCGGTTCGAGCAGCGCCACGCCGGTCGGAAATTGCGGCGCGCCGGCGAAAAGCCGGTCGATCTCGGCGCGCCAGCCGGCGAGCCCGGCAATGCGCGCGTCACGCGATATGCCGTCATCGTCGGCGATGTCGTCAACCTCGCGGCAGAACGCATAGACCGCGTGCATGGCGTCGCGGCGTTGCTTTGGCAGGATCGACATGCCGGCGGCGAACGACGTGCCCGACTGTTTCACCACGTCTTCGGCGTGACGGCGCGCGGCCTTCGGATCAATCGCGACGGCGCTCATCTCAGGCGCCCTTTCCCGCCGCGAAATAACCGGAGACGGCGCCGGCGATTGTGGCGCGGGCGAAATCAACCCTGGTGAGTTTAACCCGTGTCGCCAGCGGATCGCCCTTGCGCAGCAAGCGGATCAGCCGATCAGCAAGACGCACGATGATCGCCGATTCCATGGCGAGGTGTTTGCTTTCCAGAGCGAAAGGCAAGCGGCGCGCGTCGATCATCAAGTCATCGCAGCCGTCGAGCATGCGGTCGATCACCCGGCGCAGCGCGGGCGAGCATTTTTCGCCGTCGATATCGGCGACGCTTCCGCCTTCCTGCGCCAGCCATGCGTCGATGACGTAAACCCGGTCGAGCGTGCGTTTGTCGTCGGCGCAGTCCTGCAGATGATTGACGATTTGCAATACCGAGCACAGCGCGTCGGAATAACGATAGCCCGCCTTGTCCTCGCCATGCAGGTCGAGGAGATAGCGCCCCACCGGGTTCGCCGACTTCGCGCAATAGCCGAGCACTTCATCCCAGGAATGGTAGCGCAGTTTCTCGCAGTCCTGCACGAAAGCGGCGATGAGGTTGCTGCCGTGGACGGTCGGCACATGGGTCGCCGCCATGCTTTCACGCAGGGCGTGGGCCTTGACGTAGTCCGCGCCATAGCCCGGCTCGCCGCGCAGCGCCGCGTCAAACGCCTTTAACCGTTTTACCTTTTCACCCGCCGCCAGCGCCTCGTCGTCGGCGATGTCGTCGATGGCGCGGGCGAAGGCGTAAAAGGTCGCAACATGCGGGCGCAGATGTTTCGGCAGCAGGAACGAGCCGACGGGGAAATTTTCATCCGCCGCCCCCTTGCCCGACGGGGTCTCAACCGCCCCGTCGCCGCCGCTAATGTCCGTCGCTGTCGACATGATGCCTTTACTCGTGCTCCGGCTGTGGTTTACGGGGTTTTAGCGCCGGTGCAAACCGCAATCACTGCGGCGGGGCGCCGGCCGGACGAGGCTGCAACGACAGTGCAGGTTTTAGCAATACGGCTATGATTTTACTCGGCCTTTCCCTGTTTTGCCTGATCGTCTGGTTGTGGCTCGCCGGATTCCGGTTTCGCACTCATGAGCCGCCGCCGCGCCTTGCCGCATCGCCGCCGCCGCGCGACCCGCCGGGCGTCGTTGCCGTCATCCCCGCCCGCGACGAGGCCGCCAGCATCGGCGCGGTGATCGCCTCCCACGCCGGCGCCGATTACCCCGGCGCCTTCGCCATCATTATTGTCGACGACAATTCCTCAGACGCCACTGCCGAGAATGCGGCCAGAGCGGCGTTGGCGGAAGGCTTCATCGGCGATGAATGCCGGCGCTCTTTCACGCGCCTGTCAGACGGGCGGCGTATTGAGATCATCACCGCGCCAGCACTTGAGGCGGGGTGGAGCGGTAAATTGTCGGCGGTGCAGACAGGGCTCGATCACGCCGCCGCTATCACCCCGGATGCGGCTTACATCCTGCTGACCGACGCCGATATTGTGCTGGCGAAACCCACATTGTCGGCATTGGTCGCCAAGGCGCAGACGAACAATCTCGCCCTCGCCTCGCTGATGGCGCGGCTCGACGCGCGCGGGTTCTGGGGCGGGCTTCTGGTTCCGGCGTTCGTGTATTTTTTCCAGAAGCTTTATCCGTTCCACGCCGCCAATGATGCGTCGAGCGATGTTGCGGCGGCGGCGGGCGGGTGCATGCTGGCCGACCGGCGCGCGCTTGACGCCATTGACGGCGTCAGAAAAATTCGTGGCGCGTTGATCGACGATTGCGCGCTCGCCCGCGCGCTGAGAGACAACAACGGGAAACTGTGGATCGGGCTTGCGCGGGACGAGGCCGTCAGCCTGCGCGACAATCGCACGCTTTCATCGATCTGGAACATGGTGGCGCGCACCGCATTCACGCAATTGCGCCATTCATGGCCGTTGCTCATCGCGTCAGTCGCCGGCATGGCGCTTATCTATCTCGCGCCGCCGGCTATTGCGCTGACAACACCGTTTCATGGAAACGCCGGCGCCGGCGCCATCGCTGCGGCGGCGTGGAGCGTGATGGCGTTCAGCTATGCGCCCACCGCGCGGAATTACGATCAGGCCGCGTGGAAGACATTCGCGTTGCCGGTCGCGGCGTTTTTCTATGCGCTGATGACACTATCTTCGGGCCTTCGCTATCTGCGCGGGCGCGGCGGCCAGTGGAAGGGCCGCGCCTATTCCTCACCGTCGCTCAGCGAATAACCCCGCGCTGGCGGAACCAGTCCACCGCCTCACGCAACGCATCCTCAAACGGGCTCGCCCGCCAGCCCAGCGCGCGCGCGGCCTTTTCGCTGGAAAATTCAACCCGTCGCCCGGCGAGGCGCACGCCGGTCAGCGGCGCCGTCGGCGCCTTGCCGGTGAGGCCGGAAAGGCCGGTGTCGACAACGCCGGCGAGCAGCGCGAGCCCGTAAGGCAATCGCGCCTTGGGCATTTTTACGCCGGAGATTTTTTCAAGCGCGACGAGCAGGCGCCGCATCGAAACATTTTCACCGCCGAGAATATACCGCTCGCCATTCACGCCGCGGTCGCGCGCGGCGATCATGCCCTGCGCAAGACTGTGAAGCGGCGAAAAATTCAGCGTGCAGTCAATCGTCGCCGGAGTTTTGCCGTTCACCAGATCAACAATCATTTTCGACGGCGGCGTCAGGCTTTCATCGCCGCCCCCCAATGGCTCAGTCGGGATGACGATCACCCGCTCCATCGCACCGTCAGCGTCGATGACCGCACGTTCCGCGCGCAGCTTTGACAGCGGATACGCGCCGAGCATTTCGGTTTCGCCGAGGAAAAGATTTTCATCCGCCGTCGAGCGGCCGATGGGCGTTGATCGCCCGACCAGCGTCGTCAGGCTTGAGCAATGCACAAACTTTTCCACGCCGGCGGCCTGCGCCGCCTGCACCACATTGCGCGCGCCGAGATGATTGACCTCGTCAAACAACTCAGCGCGCCGCGCCCATAATTGCGCATTGCCGGCAAGGTGAAACACTGCGTCCACGCCGACCATCGCCGCGCCGAGCGCGTCGCGATCAAGGATCGAGCCTTGTACGTCATCGCCATGGCGCGGCGGCGCAAGATCGAAACTCCGCACGCGCTCACCGCGAGCGCGCAAAGCCTCGACCAATGTCTTTCCAACAAAGCCGGCCCCGCCGGTGACGAGCGAGACGCTCACAATTGCGACATGTCCTTCTGACAGACCAGGAGGCCGCTATCGGTCGCAGAACCCGCAACCAGCAAATCATCGGCCACCGCCGCCGCCGTCGCGGCGGAGAACAATGTCCCGCGCGGATCGTCGAACAGCAATTGCGCATCGCCATTTGCAAGCGTCGTTTTCACAATCCGGCTCGGCGCGCGCCGCCAGCCCAGCCGTCGATGCGCACCGGCTCGCCACAATGACGGATGCAGGGCGACCACTACCGCGCCATCGGCGGCGCGGGTCAGATTATCGGGGGCGCCCGGCAGCTTGATCCGGCGCGTCACGCGCCAATCGTTTTTGTTGTCTTTTTCCAACACGAGAAGAGCCTTCTCGCGCGTCGCCGCCAGAATCAAGCGGTCTTCGCTTAGCGCCAGCACGCCATTGGCGAACAGCGCATGGCTGAAAATCGGCGCGCCGTGAATGTCGGCGACGCCGCTGCGCTTGAAGCCGAACAGGTTTTCAACAATCGCACCGCCGCCGCATGCGGCATGGTCGAACGAAACAAACGTCGCATCGCCGATGGTGACAATATCATTCGCCGCACAGGGCGGGCTGCCGGCGTCGCCGACGACCGCAGCCCCGTCGACATTGATGCGCTCGACACGCGGCTGCATCACCCATTTGTCGCCCGATTTCACATAGGCGCGGTTGATGAAAATGATTTCGCCCAATTCATCGTCATAGGTAAGCCCGTGCGGCCGCAGCCCGCCGGGGATGGCGTCAACGGGCGCCAGCGGCGTCGCCGTCACGCTTGGCGCGCCAGAGGCAAGCTCAGCGATTTCAACCGAATACACGCCGCCCTGCGGCAGTTCGTGCGCATTGACCTTCACCGCCGCTTCGACCGCGCGCCGATCATAGGCGGAAACATAAAGCCGGCCGGCGCGAACATCAGGCGCCAGGTCCTCTGCGCCGACAATGGCTGCGCCGGTGATGGAATCGGCAAGCGCGACCCGCCTGCATGCCTGCAACGAAAATTCAGCCGCCGCCCGGTTTTCATTGGAACAGCCAGCCAATACGGCGGCGCACAAACTCAGAAATAACGGCGCACTTTTCACCACGAACCCAGCCCCCCGGCCAATTAGACAATGAAGCCTTGCGCCGCCATGACGCTTATCAGGGCCGTTTGTAATTCCATTTCTCAAGGAAATGGCCCCAACGCCCCTCGACCAGCGCCGCCGCCTCATCGGAATATGCGAATTTATTTTTCTCGAAGCTGCGCACGGAGGCAAGATAGGCCTCGAAATGCGGCTTGGCCTCAGAAAATCCCTGCAAATTCAGTTCGCTATAAATACGCTCCAGCGCCGCCATCGGCGCGGCGTCGAGATCTTGATAGCGCATTTCGATATATTCAGGCGCACCAAGCCCTTCCGATTCCCGCTCCAGCCGCGTCATCATCTCGACATAAACGCTCAAGATCGCCTCGTCGATATCGACATGGGCATAATCCTGAAGCGCGAATTCGGCGAGCAGCTTGCGATAGAAATTCCGCATCGAGACAAACACCTCGTACGGATTGCGATGAATGTGAACGAATTTCGCGCCCGGAAACATCTCGCGCAGCATTGCGAGGCGCCCGGTATAGACCGGGTTCTTGATCAGCAACCGCCGGCCGTCCTGCAACTGCGAAAGCTTGCGCATGAGATAGGTGAAACGCTCGCGCCAGCCGTCGATCTCGGCCTGCGTACAGTTCCGGAAGAACAGGCCGCGGTCGAGAAATTCGGTGAACGCTTTTGGAAAATAGATGCCGTGATAAAACGACAGCTCGCTCATATTGGCGATGGCGATCTCGTCTTCCTGCGGGCTGTCGGAGCGCACGGGGATGTTGTCGATATAACGGTGTTCAGGCAATGCCCGCTCAAGCAGGGGCGCAAAGACGCGCGCAATGCCGAACAAATCCCACGGCAGACCGGTCGCCACCGGCGGCACGAAACTCCAGTCGCCGCTCTTGCACATGATGTTGTAAAGATGGGTCGTGCCGGAGCGCCAATGGCCGAGGATGAACACCGGCGGCGCAAGATCGCCAGCCGCCGGCAGCTTGCTTTCCATCAACAGGCGCTCGGCGGTCGAAATCGGCCATCGGCCAATCGACGCGCCGGCGATGGCCGCAGACGCCAGCAATTTGTCCGGCGCGCCCGCGCGCGCCGCAACCGCCGCGAGCGTTCCAATATTCGCACCGCTTAATGGGTGAGCCATCGCGTATTTCCAGCGTTAACCTTACAGCAATAACCCGCCCTTTAGCGCATGACGCGAAAAAGTGGAAACCGGTTTTTCGTAAAAAATCACGTACAAACAAAAAGCTACGGCAAAATTCTGATTCTTGAATTTTGCCAGAGCCCACGCCGCAACACGTGACCACCCTGCGGCGCTGACAAAATTCCGGCGCAATTCTCGATCATACGACGCTCAATACTTTATAGAACGTATGGTTAACGCCCGCATGCCATTTATAGAGACTGTTATAGAATTAGAGCCCGCCTGGTCTGGCGGAGCGGCGGCGTAGAATAGTTGTGGCAGGGCGGATTGCGGCGTCTGGTAAAAAGCCTATTTGCGGCGAGCTTCATCGCCATCTCGTCGGCGGGCGCGGCCCGCGCGGCGGACAATTACGTCGTGGTTTTTAACGGCGCGCCCGCCGACATCGCCGAAACGCTAGCCAAGATCACCTATCTTTCCACCGAACGCCGCCCCTACCCGACATCGGCGGCGATCCGTCGCGTCGCGCGCGAAGACGTCGCGCGGGTGCGCGAGGCGTTGCAGGCGGCCGGATATTTCGCCGCCAAAGTCGATTTCGAACTGGAAGACCCGGCGGCGGAACAAAAGCGGTTGCGCGCCGTATTCAAAATCGAGCCCGGCGCCAGGTTCAAGATCGCCGAACAAGTCATCGTTTTTGAGGACGATCAGAAAGACGAACGCCCGCGTTCGTTTGAAGATCTCAAGGTAAAAGTCAGCGACGCAGCCGACGGCGCCACGCTGCAAAAAAACCAGCAGGCGTTTCTCGCTGCGCTCTGGAGCGCGGGCTATCCGGGCGCGCGCATCACCGCGCGACGTGTCGAGATACGACCGGAGGAAACATTCGCACGCGCAGTTTATAGCTTTGAAACCGGCGCACGCTCGAACTTTGGCGAGATCGTTTTCACCGGTAATGAGAGAACCAAAGACGACTTTCTTACGAAGCTCAAAACCTGGCAGGATGAGGAGATATTCGATCGCGCCAAGTTGGTCGCCTATCGTGATCGCCTGGGCGATACCGGCCTGTTCTCTTCGGTAAATGTTGAGCCAGGCCCGCCCGATGCAAACGGCGAAGCGCCGGTGCTTGTCGATCTCGAAGAACGAAAACGCCGCACCGTCGGCGCCGGCCTATCCTATTCCACGACGGAAGGTCCCGGCGGCCGGTTGTTTCTGGAATACCGCAACTTGTTCAAACGCGGTGAGCGGGCGCGAGTCGATCTTGCGGCGTCCGGCCTCGAACAATCGGTGACTTTCGATCTCAACAAACCGCTGCCGGCGTTTCCCGGCGACGTTTACGCCAATTTTTCATTCACCAACGAAACGACGGACGCCTATAACGCACGATCGATCATGCTTGGCGGCGGCGCTTCCAGAAAATGGCTGGACGACCGGCTGGAAACCCGCGCCGGCCTTGCATTTGAAACATCCGGACTGGAGGCGGCTTCAAGCACTTTAGGCGGTCAGGCCGATGACAGAACGTATTTTGTCTCACTGCCGCTATCAGCGACGTGGAACACCGAAGACGACCCGCTTTCATTGTCGCGCGGCGTTAACGCCTCGTTGCACGTGATCCCTTATGTCGGGTCGGACCAGTTCACCAGAGTTGAGGCTGCGGCGCGCTCGCGCCTCAATTTCGGATCGACCGACAAATTCACAATTGCAGGACGCACGCGTGTTGTCGCCACGCTTGGCTCATCGCTGACGTCGCTGCCGGTCAACAAACGCGTCTACGCCGGCGGGGGGGCGTCGATACGCGGCTACGGTTATCAGGCGGTCGGCCCGCTCGACGCCGCGGGCATTCCGCTGGGCGGACGCTCGGTCGTTGAGGGCGCGCTGGAAGCGCGCGCCAAGATCAACCAGCGCATTCAACTCGCCGCGTTCACTGACGCAGGCGTGATTTCGCCTGACGCCTTTCCGAGTTTCGACCGCACCGTCTATATCGGCGCTGGCGGGGGCGTTCGATACCTGTCGCCCATTGGCCCGATCCGGGCCGACATCGCCTTCCCGCTCGAAAAACGCGCAACCGATAGCGATTTCCAGATTTACATTTCCTTGGGGCAGCCGTTCTGATGGGTCTGACCAAACGCATATTCCTCGTCATCGCGGTGCTGGCGCTGTTGTTTGTCGCCATCTATGCGGGCGTCTTCCTCACCCCCGCCGGACGCGCTGGTATTAAGGGCATTGTTGAATCCCAGCTTGGCGCAGCGCTTGAAAAAAACGTCACCATCGGCGCCCTTGGCGGCGCCTTGCCAGTGGAAATCATCGCCAAGGATATCGAAGCCAGAGGTGATGACGGCGGTGTAATCCGCATCGCGGATTTTTACGCGGTATGGAGACCATTGTCTCTATTGGCCCAACCGATCACCATTGAAAAACTTAAAGTCGGCGGCGTTTATGTCAAAGCCGGCGCACGCCCCGAGGACGCAGACGACAGCGAACCATTTTCACTGCCGGAGAGCCTGCCAAAAATCTCGATCCCGGAATTTTCCCTCACCGACATCGAAATCGACAACGGCGAGGCGCGGACCAACGTAAAGCTCAACGCCGCTGGCTCGGCGCTGCTTGACGACGGGCGCATCAGCCTGCGCCTTGAAGGCGGCTCGGACGGCGAGTTCGATAAATTATCCGTCACCGTCGACCGAAATGCCCGGCGCCGTGAAAACGTCGTCGATATCTCGGTTAACGGCGCGCCGGGTGGCGTCATCGCTTCATTGGCGGAAGCGCAGAACCCGATCATGCTGGAGGTGCATGGCGACGGCCCGATTGACGAGTTTACAATGACCGCCAGCCTTTCTTCCGACACGCTCGGCAATCTCGCCGCTAACGCCTCGGGTGACTTTCTGCGCTGGCGGGCTGTCAATGTCACTGGGCGATATGCGTTCGGCGCGCAGGCCGCACAGCTTGCCGAAGAGATTGGCGATTATATCGACTTTGAAGTCGATTTCGGAGCGGAGAAAAATCTTTTCGCCGCACGCAGATTAAAGCTCGCCAGCCCCGCCCTCTCCTTGAGCGGCGCGATGGAAACACAGTTTCAACGCAACGAGATTGCATCGCTCAGCGGGACTCTGAACGCATCGCCGAATAAAGACTGGCGCGCCGACATACAAAACCTCATCGGCGACAGCGCATCGCTGGAGTTTACCGCGCAACGCATCAATGAAAAACAGTTTGCACTCAGCGGCGCGTTGGGGACGCCGAAGTTTGATATACAATCCAAAGACGCGACTCTCACCGAGCTGCAACACCTGAACGCTGCGATTGAAGTGACCGCCAGTGAAAATGCGGCGCTGCCGATGTTTTTGAGCGATGGCTTTGACGCCAGCGCGCACTTGTCTTTCAACGTCGATGAGATGATTGAATTTGCCGACTTCGCTCTGGAAACCACTGGCGGGGTTACGGTAAATGGGGCTGGCGACTTTCATCAGAAAACCAGCGACCTCGCATTCAACGGGCAGTTTTCTTTGTCGCCGGCGGCGCTAACGGCGCTAAGCGACACCATCGCATCATCCGGCGCCGTGAGCGGGAACGCCGATATATCCGGCAATTTAAACAATCTCGGCGTCGATCTCAAAGCGAGCACGCACGCGCTCGTATATAACGAGGTCAACGTTCCGCCGCTCGACATCGTCGTGAAGCTCAGCAATGCGACGCGTGCGCCGACCGGCGGCGTGCGCGTTCGCGCGCGTAACACAAACGGCAGGTTCGACGTCGATATAAGGTCGCAAGACGACGGCGCCGTGACGCTCCAGAATATCGTCTATCAAAGCGACGCGTTTTTGATGACGGGCCGCGCCGACTTATCCGCTGACAGGAACGGCGTAAAAGCGGACCTGAAATATGCCGGCGAGGCGAACGCCCAGCCATGGCCCGGCGTCACGCTGGCCGGCGACGCCTTGATCAAGGGCGATCTGTCCCGCCATTCTCGCACGAATACGATCAGCATCGCCAGCGACGCGATTTCGCTTCCCGGCTTAAATGCGCGCGGTCTCGACGTGCGCGGGCAAGGCCCGGCGAACGCCTTTGTCGTCGAGGCGAAGGCCGTAGGGCTTACGCCCGCCGGTGCGCCGGAAATTGAAGGCTTCGAAACCAGCCTCGGCATTAATCTGCAACAGTTTGAGGCCATCACGATCCGCAGCCTTCGCGCCGTCATCGCCGATAACGCATTGCAATTGACGCAGCCGGCGACGGTGAATCTAACCGACGGCGTCAGTATCGAAGGCGTCGACGCAACATATGGACGCAATGGCCGCGTCCGTCTCGACGCAGCGGTTGCCTCGTCGCGGTGGCGCGCGAACGCAATTATCAGCCAGGCGCCGCTGGCCGGCCTATCGTCTCTGCTCGACATGACGGTCGATCTCGACACGAATAACGCACCCACCGCGACGGGCGGGTTCTCGTTACTTTCGCGCCTCAACAATTTGGAGGACGAAAAGATCGCAGGCAGCTTTGTCTGGGACGGACGCACGTTTTCGATTTCTGATGACGGATCAATCGACGGATCGCGGTTTAACCTGAAACTGCCGCTTGAACTGGTGCGCGGCGACGCCATTGGCGTCCGCGCCAGCGGCGAAATCTCCGGCGACGCCAAGATTGATGAACGGCTTGAAACCATCGCCGGCTTTCTTCCAGCGCAATATCAGGGGGTCGAGGGTGCTTTCCGCATTGACGCTGCGCTGTCAGGGAGTTTGAGGGCCCCACATCTGATCGGCGAAGCGTCGTTGTCCGGCGCCTCGTTCACCGAACTGAATTCAGGCGTCGCGATTGTCGGCATCAATGGCGCGGCGAAGGCGAACGCCTCTCCGGACGGGACAAGCATATCCATCGCGTTCGCTGGCCGTGGCCCGGGACAGGATACCAACACCGTGCGCCTAGACGGCAAAGCCGCCATTGGCGAAGACATGACGCTCGACGCCAAAACCGTTCTCACAGGGCTGCGCCTGTCCGCCGGACCGGTCAGCGAGGTCGTCGCCGATGGCGAGATTACCCTTGCCGGCCGCCTCGACAATCTGCGCCTCGCCGGCGATGTCGCCATCAACCGCCTCGATGCAGTCATCGCCACGCCGGAAACGACTGGCCTTGTGCCTATCAATGTTGTCAATCTCGACGAAGCCGAACTTAACGAAAACGGCATGACGACGCCCGCAACAACCAGTGCGCCGATCAAATTGAATGTGGCGGTTGTCGCCAAAGACAAAGTGTTCGTTCGCGGCCGGGGGGTGGAAAGCGAATGGCAAGCAAATGTCGCGGTCGACGGCACGGCGACTAATCCGGTGATTCTCGGGGAGATGGATATCCGCCGCGGCTGGATTGATTTTTCGGGGCGCCGGTTTGACCTTTCCCGCGGAAAAATTGCATTTGACCGCCTCTCCGTCAACAATCCGACCCTCGACATGAAAGCCGATTACGAAGCCGACGGAGTCACCGCGTCAATTGTAATTTCCGGGCGCGCCACCGAACCGAAAATATCGCTTACCTCGACGCCGACCCTGCCATCCGACGATATCATGGCGCTGGTTCTGTTCGGCAAGCCGGCCACGGAATTGTCGGCTTTTGAAGCGCTTCAGGTGGCGCAGGCGCTGGCGCAGCTCGGCGGTATCGGCCCGTTTGGCGGGTCAGGAGGCGGGGTCACCGGCGCGGCGCGTTCAGCGCTCGGTCTAGATCTGTTAAACGTCGATGTCGGCTCAGACGCCGGCGCCAGCAAATTGACCATCGGCAAATATGTCGCCGACGGCCTGTTCGTATCCGCAACGCAGGATGCACGCGGCGAGGAAGGTTCGGTGCGCGTGGAGTATGAGATTACAAATTCAATCTCGCTCGAAACCGAGTTGAAGCAAACCGGCGACCAGACCGTATCGGCGAACTGGAAAAAAGATTTCTAAACCGCCTAACCCAGCAGTTCGAATGAGATTTTCTCTGATAACGCCTCTTCAAGGGCGGCGCGCGCAGCATCTTTGCGCGTCAGCGCCGCCTCCAGGCGCGCCGTCTCGCTGGCGCGTGTGGCGAGCAGGTAACGCCGGTGTTTGGTTTGCACAGTCGGGCCGGCGGTATCTTCAAAACATACATCGGCCTCGCGCAGCGCCCGGTCGAGATCGTCGACAATCCGCGCCTGCTGGTCATAGTCATGAACGGCGGTCATAAAGTCAGCCTGTGCGGCATCACGCCGGGCGACGAGCACTTGCTTTATTGACCGGCCGACGGGATCAGTCATGTCGCCCTCGCCCGCTGGCGGATGTTCTCGGCAAAGTGAATGGCCGCGGCGACAGCGGCGTAATGCTCGCGCCGCACTTCCTCGCCGACTTTCACAACCGCATAGATCGCGCGCGCCGTTGGCGGATCGCTTCGGATCGGAACACCAGATTCAGCGGCGATTTCCCTGATCTTCGCGGCGAGCGCATCAACGCCTTTCGCGCAACAGACCGGTGCGCCGGTTTTTGGCCCGTCCCAGCGCAATGCGACCGCATAATGCTCGGGGTTGACGATGACGACATTGGCGTCAGGCACATCGAGCAACATGCGGTTGGTCGCAATTGCCTGCGCGCGTGCGCGGCGGTTGTGCTTCAGCGCCGGGTCGCCTTCGCTTTCCTTGTGTTCGCGTTTGACCTCCTCAAACGACATCATCAATCGCTTTTTGTGGCGCGAAAACGTCCACGGCAGGTCAAGCCCTGCGATCACAATGGAGAACAACGCGATGACGCCCAGCAGCGCGACGGCGGTGCGGCTGATTTGCGTTGCACCCGCCATAGCCGGCATCAAAGCGTAGGCGAAAACATCGTCCGCCTTGCTAGCAGCGAATGCGGCGAAAATCGCCATCACAATCACCAGCTTCACTGCGCTTTTGACAAACTCGCCAAACCCGTCGGGGCCGAATTTCTGTTTGAAGTTCTTGACTGCCGACAGGCGCGAAAACTTCGGTTTGACTTTTGACGGCGCAAATACCAGGGCGCGCTGGACGGCGAGCGACGCCAGCACGCACAACGCCGGCGCGGCGAAAATTGGCGCCGTGTATTTTAACACCGCAACCATCAATTCAAGGCGGGCGTCGGCGCTGAAGAACACTGCACGCGCCAGACCGTCAGGGTGGTCCCACGCCGCGGTGAAAATCTCGGCGAGCTTCGCAGCGAGGTCGGCGCCGACAATGCTGAGCGCAATCAACAGCCCGACATAAGCCGCCGCCGCATTCGCTTCCTTCGATTGTGCGACATCGCCGTCTTTTCGCGCACGATCAAGTCGTCCCTGCGTCGGCTCGAAACTTTTGTCGGCGCCTTGATTGTCATCTTCACCGCTCATCCGATACCGCCCAGCGGATTGACGTACAGACCGTCCAGAATTTCGGCCCAGCGCTCAAGGATCACCGTCGCGACCAGCGCGACAAGAATGAGCCCGAAAAAGATCACCGCCG
This sequence comes from Parvularculaceae bacterium, assembly GCA_041398145.1. Taxonomy (GTDB): domain Bacteria; phylum Pseudomonadota; class Alphaproteobacteria; order Caulobacterales; family Parvularculaceae; genus Amphiplicatus. The sequence goes on from JAWKVF010000011.1 coordinate 58,420, forward strand.
GCGCGCCGACAAACGCCGCCATCAATTGCGGCATGGCGCGGCTGATCGCCGCCAGCGAAAGCGAATACGCAACGCCGAGCAGCACGAACGGCGCAGCCAGCTCATACGCCAGCCGAAATCCGGCGTTGACGCTTGACGACGCCCACGACCCGACATCGCCTGGCGACAACAGCGCGCCGGGCGCAAAGGCGTCAAAGCTATGAATGAACGCGAGCGCCAGTTTGATGTGCATACCGCCCGCGGCTGCGACCGCCAGCGCCGCCATCGTCAGCAATGTCGCAAGCGGCGATTCCTGATCATGGCCGAGACCGGGCCCGAACAATTGCGACAGCGATATATGTTGCGCGGCGATTGACCCGACAAGGTGCAGGACAAACACCGCAATGCGCAGACCAAAGCCGATGACGAGGCCGATCAGCGCTTCGCTTAAAATGAGCGACGGCAGCGTAGACGCCGTGTAAGCGTCGGGCTCGTTCGCAGCGCTGACGAGCGGCCAGGCGATGAACGTACAGGCGAACGCCGCCGCGAGGCGCACGCGCATCGGCAGCGGCCGCTCGCCAAGCCCCGGCGCAAGGGAGGCGATGGCGCTCATGCGCACAAATACGCCGGCGAACAGAACAAGGTTGAGATCAACGCTTGCGGCCGCCCCCGCCAGCGCATTGAAATACTCAATCAGCATTCCGCGACGCCGATAAGCAACGGCCTGACGCCGGGGTCAAGCTCTTCATAGGCAAGCACCGGGTTGTTGATGCCTTTTGCATGCAACACCGTGCGAATGAATCGCCGGCGTTCGGCGAAGGTGACGACACCGGCATAAACATCGTTCGAAGCGGCGCGCTTTAGCTGGCTGGAAACCGATTGCGCCAGACGATTGAAATCCTCCGGAGGCAAAGCAACATCTTTTTCGTGATTGTCTTTCGCCACCTCGTATTCGGTAAACACCCCCTCCCAGTCTGGCGAGATCTGAACCAGCGCGATGGCGCCGTCGTCGTTCTTCAGCGACGCGGTGATCTGGCGGCTGAGGCGCCGGCGTACGAATTCGACAATCTGTTCCGTCGACGAACACCACGGACGCGCTTCGGCGACCGCCTCGACGATGGCGCCGACATTGCGGATTGAGACGCCTTCTTCCAGCAACAGCCGGAACACGCCTTGCACCACTTCGACCGGGGCCTTGTCGGGAATGAACTCATCAAGCAAAGCCTTGTTCGCCGTATTGCGAGCAGGATCGGAAGTATTGGAGAACTCGTCGAGGATTTTGCGCGCCGCACGGCGCGTCATCAATCGCCCGAAATTCGCTTTGATTGTTTCAAGAAGGTGCGTGGCCAGAACTTCCGCCGGTTCAACGACCGGCAAGCCAAGTGCAATCGCCTGCTCGCGCGCTGAGGTGTCGACCCATCGCGCCGGCGCGCGATAAACCGGCTCTTCGACATCGGCGCCGGGAAGCGATGAATGAACGTCTTTGTCGACAAGCACCAGCAATCGGTCGACTTCGAGCCGGAATGACGAGGCGTCAACACCCTGCACCTTGATCACGTATTCACCGCGCGCTTTGGCGCTGTCATCGGTCAGACGCACCGGCGGCACAATGAATCCAAACTCGCCGGCGAGAAAATTGCGGATCTTCGACACGCGCGCTTCAAGCCCGCTCGCCGCGTCGAGCGCCAGCGGCACGAGGTCCGGCGCGAATTCGACCTTGATCTCGTCAAGGCTGATGAAATCGCCAATTGGTTTTTCCACGGGTTTGACTTCGCGCGCCGGTGTTTGCCGGGCGCGGCGCCGCTCGGTCTCGCGCTGACGATAGAGATACGCGCCGACCCCGCCGAGCAGCAATGCGCCCATGAAAAACGGCGTAAACGGAAGACCGGGAACGAAAGCGAACACGACAAGGCACCCGGAAACCGTCAAAATCGCGACCGGGTGAGCGCCAAACTCTTTTAACAGCGCACGGTCTGCGGGCCCCGCAGCGCCGCCCTTCGACAACAGCATTGCGGCGGCGACGGAGATGATCACCGAGGGTATCTGCGAGACGAGGCCATCGCCAACGGTCAGGATAGAATAGGTCTCCACCGCATCGGCGAGGCTCAGATTATGGGCGGCGATACCCATCACCATGCCGACAACAAGGTTCAGCATGGTGATCAGCAGTCCGGCGACGGCGTCGCCCTTGACGAATTTCGACGCGCCGTCGAGCGAACCGAAAAATGTCGTTTCTTCCTGTTCGATGCGCCGGCGTTCCTTTGCCTCTTCATGGCTGATCGCACCGGCCGCGACGTCGCTGTCGATCGCAAGCTGTTTGCCGGGCATGCCGTCAAGGGCGAAGCGCGCGCCGACTTCCGCCATCCGGCCCGCGCCCTTGGTGATGACCATGAAGTTGACGATCATGATCACGCCGAACACCACAAGGCCGACGAATATATTTCCGCCCATCACGAACATCGCAAAGCCGTGGATAACAGAACCGGCGGCGTCGGGGCCGGTGTGGCCCTCGCCGATAATCAGCCGGGTCGAGGAAATGTTGAGTGCAAGACGCAGCATCAACGACGCCAGCAGCACCGTTGGAAAGGCCGAAAAATCAAGCGGCCTGTCGATGAAAATCACCACCGCAAGCACCAGGATCGCCAGTGCGAACGAAAAAGTGAGGCCGAGGTCGAGAAACACCGACGGCAGCGGCAGCACCATCATCGCGATGACCGCCATCAGGCCGCCCGCCAGAATTGCGGTTGTACCCTCTGACGATAAAGCGAGGCGTTTTTTTACGCCGGGAGCGGACGATACAAGCGGGGCGGCGGCGGTCATCGGCGTTTCACCCGGCGCCGGCGACGATCGCCGGCAGCAACCGGTTTTCAAACAGCGCGACGAGCGATTGCGCCATGAACGCGCCGCACAACCAGAACACCAGCAACATGACAATCAGCTTCGGCGCGAAGGTCAGCGTCATTTCCTGTATCGACGTCAGCGCCTGGAACAGGCCGACGATAACGCCGACAATCAGCGCCGCCGCCATCATCGGCGCGCCGACCCAGACGCCGGTCCACAGGGCTGCGCGCAACAAGTCGAATATTTCCTGCTCACTCATCGTGACATCACACCGGCATGCGCAGCAGTTCCTGGTACGCCTCCACGACCTTGTTGCGCACGGTCACCGCTGTTTCGACCGCGAGCTCGGCAGCCGCGAGCGCTTCAACAACTGAATGCGGATCGGCCGACCCAGTCATGTATGCGACCGACGCGCTTTCGCCCTTTGCAACGGTTTTCGTCAGTTCGTGTACGGCGTCGAAGGCGGCTGCGGCGGGTGAATTCGCCGCCGTCGGCCTATTGCCGCCGGCGACTCTATCGGCCGGTGCGCCCAGCGCCTTTCGGGCGGCGCCATAGGCGTGAGTTGCGTTATAGGGCGCGATTTTCATGGGTTCTCACCTAGCGTTTCAGGATATCCAGCAGGCCGGCATACATCTGGCGCGTCTGGCGATATATCTGAAGCCCCGCCTCATAGCTGCGCGTCGCCTCACGCGCGTCTGCAAATTCCGTAACGATGTTGACATTCGATGACTGAACGTAACCGCGCTCATCCGCAAACGGATGAGTGGGATCGAATGTTTCTTTCAGCGGCGACGGGTCAAGAAACACCCGGTCAGCCTCAACAAGGTCTTGCCGCGACGCCGTGTCATAGACCTGATCAAACGCGGTCATCTTGCGCCGATAGCCGTGGGTGTCGGCGTTCGCCATGTTCTCAGACGCCAGTTGAAGGCGATAAGCCTGCGCGCGCAGGCCCGAGGAAATTGCAGCGGACGCTTTTTCAAATGCGTTCATAAGCCTCTCCTATCGTCCG
>JAWKVF010000012.1:0-47037 GCA_041398145.1 Parvularculaceae bacterium
CTTTCATATGTCGCTGTTCATCGGTGGCTGGCGCTTCTGGGGCATACCCTATGGCTACTGGCTGGTCGGCCTGAGCGGCATAGCCCTGGCTGTTTCGTTCGTCAGCAGTCTCATTTTCTACCGTCGTTTCTGGCGCGGTTTTTTCAAGCTGGAAACGCGAAAAGGCGCAAAAGTGCTCTGGAGCGATATCCATAAACTGACCGGATTATGGAGCCTGTGGTTTATTGCGCTCATTGCGGCGACCGGCATCTGGTACCTTGTTGAGTGGAAGGTGACGAGCGAAGCGCCACTCCCCGATCCGCCAGTCGCCAGTGGGGAAGCGGGGCCAATGCTGCCAATTTCCGAATTGGTTATGAAAGCCGAGCGAGCTTATCCGGCGCTCGAAATCAGAAGCGTGGTGCTCGATGGCATGTCCGCCGGTTTGTTTGAAGTGCAAGGTCAGGACGGCGCGTTGCTGACGCGTGACCGAGGCGCAAGAGTCTGGCTCGATGCGCGCGACGGCAGCACGATTGCAATTCGCCGCGCCGCAGAATTGCGACCGCTACACCGCTGGATTGACATGGCTGACCCTCTGCATTTCGGCAACTTTGGCGGGCTCGTAAGCAAAACTATCTGGTTCCTCTTCGGAGTCGGGCTTTCAGGCTTGTGCCTGACCGGGGCTTATTTGCAGGCCAAACGACAACGGCGAAGTAACCCCGCGAGTCGGCGCGCACCAATTACGGCTGCCTATTTCGTAACCGGCTTCACACTATTGGCCTCGGTCTGGTTCGGTCACCAGGAAATGCTGAGATACGGAACGGATGGACGCCTGCCGGAAATTCCTTGGACGGCTATAGCAATCGTCGGAGTTTGGCTTTTGTCTACTATTGCCGCGCTTTCCATTTGGATGCGCGCGTTGCGGTGACATCATTCTGGCTCAGAGTGAGCAAGTTGCGGCATCGCCGAAAATGTGCGCTGGCAGTCACGTCTCTAAGAACGTGAGATTGCAAGGGTAATCCCCCCGGAAATTGGTTGAGTTGAAAACTAGACTTCTCCGGCCTTGGATAGGCGAGGAGGAGACGATGATTGCGTCATCGGAAACCGCGTCGAGGAGGTCGCCTGCTGGCCCGAGATCATGCTCCTGTCCCGGCGTCAGCTTCAGCGCGACCGGCAGACCGTCGCGATCGGTCACCGCGTGCAGCTTCGTCGTCAGCCCGCCGCGCGAATGTCCGGTTTCCCCGGGTTATTCTGTTTTGCGCAAAAATTTGCATGCAGCGTCAAACCGTACGAACCATATCGTCTTGGTGACATAATGCACGCCAACATCATAATGATTTAGGCATAGCTTGGATGCAATTTTTGAGCATTGTTCCCGGTTGCAACGGCGAATAGCGTATCCGCGAAGTGACAAAGAATTGTCGCGACGAAGACTTATTTAGACGTCAAATAATCCTCAGCTGAGCGCGCAGTCGCAGCGTAAGAGCGATATGGGAGGTTGAATTGATCCAGTACAAACGGACTCATTGCAATATGGGGTTCACAGCGGGTTCAGTTATCGCTTTATGTTCCGCCGCTTATGCACAAGTCGAGGATTCGCAAGTCATTGAGCGCAAACAACTCGATCAGATCATTGTAACGGCCGAACGGCGCGCTACGAATGTTCAAACGACATCGGTCGCAGTGAGCGCGCTTACATCGGACCAGTTAGCGCGCAGTCAGATCGATAATATTGAGGATCTTTCACTGCAGGTTCCAAATGTGAATTTCGGACAACAGTTCGGGAACGCACGACGCCAGCGCGCGAATCCTGGTTTGACACGATTTCACCAGGTTCTGAGGTCGCGTCGCATATCACCTGGACGGCGTCTACAGCAGCCGCCTCCTTCCGCCGGCCTCGCCGGCTGGCTTTGATATCGATCGATAGAAGTGCTGCGCGGTCCGCAAGGCACGCTTACGGTCGAAACGCCACTCGCCGGATCAGTAAACGTCATCTCGCGGGCGCCATGAAGAGCCGGAGGGGTATGGCCGGATCGCTATTGATGATTATGGACGCCTGAAACTGGAGGCCGCTTTTGGGGTGGTATCGATGGACGGCGTATCGGCGCGTTGCTGCGCTCCGTTCGAGCGTCGATGGTTATGGAAAATCTCGCAACCGGTGAGGACACGCACACCGACATGCATTCGGCGCGGTCATTTCGCGTCGAGCCGGATACAAGATCTTTTCGATTTTACCGCCGATTATCACCGCGAAGACGACAGTTCTAACACCCTTCATTATTTCGCCGCGGAAAACCCTGTCCGTGTTCCGGTGGAATTGCGCTCGGCGGGCGTTAGCGCAATCATCATGATATATACAGCGATATTAACTCGGTAAACGACCGCGAATTGGGTGACGGCCATTATCATGTAAATGCCGTTACTGCTCAAACGGCCTATCGCAGCACGGGATTATGGAGTGCAAACGGATCTCGACGCCACAGACGCCTTTGACCTACTATAGCCAATACGACTCGCCGATCAGATATCGCAGGAGCCTTCAGCTTGCTGGTGAATTTGAAGGTTCAACCTCGTCGCCGGCGCATACTATTTCAGTGAGACATAAATTCCGCCAAAAGTTCATCTGGTCTGAGAATTCCCGGCGGCGCAGACCGAGTCATTCAGGGGCAAGACATCGGCGGCCAGACGGAAACGCGCGCATGGGCGCTTTTCGGCCAAATTAATTTTCGCGCCGACTGACCAGGCGTTAATCTGCTCAGGCTCCGCTATAGCACGAAGACAAACATCTCGATGAGGCTCAGTTTGACTAAGAGATTTTGACCCGTCAAATCCGGACCATTCCAAACGCAACGCTGTCGCAGACGCACCACGGAACGTAAGCCTGACGCCGAAAATTTACCGGAATTGGGTCGCTGATAACGTCTTTTCTTATGGAACTGTTTCAGCGGTTCAAAAGCGGCGGCTTCAACGTCGCGGACTTCAGGCGCTTCTTGAGCTGAGTTGATCTGGACGCTGCGGAAGGCGGCCAAAAGCCGATTGGTTCGATGGGCGTGTGCGGACCAATTCAGCGTTCTGCCACATGATTACAGCGAAACTGCATACAAGGCTGAATAATGCCGGACATCACGATACCACGCTGCCTGCAAGAATTATGGGCGTTGAGGGCGAGATTGATTGCCCTCGCAACGAACACCTGGAGTTTCCAGGCGAATTTTTCACTCACCGATTCGGAATATCGGATTTTTCAACTGCAGTGACCTTGCCCGACCTTGCGCTCGGCGATTGATCTTACGGGCAACCGGTTATCGTAATCGCCTATACCGTCTTCTGGCGGGGGCAGGCGATTTTGAAATCGGCGGTCTTGAGCACAAATTTGCAGGTCAAATTTCTTTACGCTACTGACAAGATTTATTTCAATCCACACCGCGACGTCGCCTCACAGCCGGCATACGAGTTGGTGAACTTATTTATCAATTAAAAAGGATTCCGGTCAGTGGACCGGCGCGATCTTCGTCCCGCAATGCGGCGCGGACAAGGAATATCGCCAATGGGTTGTCGGCATGAGCTTGCTCGCCGACCCGGTTCTGGCGGTGCGCCGGGTCCGGGCTCGTACGATCGGGCCTTCGCTGGTTGGCCGATTTTACCGTATTGTCACTTCCCGGCCGCTCCCGGCCTCGTCTTCTGTTTTGCGGAAGGGGCTTGTTTCTCCCGGTTCGTCAGTTTTGACGGCCAACCACCGCTCTCGACCAGATTGCCGACAAACTCTTGAGCATTTCCGCAAATGTCTTTGAGAGCCTGCGGATTTAGGTAAGCGCGTCGAATGCTGCTGGCCCAATCGTTGCGGAATCCGGATGCGGGCCGTATTTCCGAGTTTGTGATGACGTTCGAAGCTGAAGACGGCGCAAGCTGGCACGACCGGTTCAGCTGGCCTTGTTCGGACAAAATCGAACAATGTCATTGTGTTGATTTCAAGCGTTACGTCGCACCAATCGGGCTTGACAATGCCCGTTCGAGCTCGCGGTGAAGGTTAAAGCGTATGGCTGAGCATGATCAGCCTCCGCGAGAGCCTTCAAATTCACTTTTCCTTTGCTGATAGAGTTTCAGCCGATCGTGATACGCGCCGTCAGATAATGAATCGCCGCATCGACTCCGGATCCGATCATACGGCGATGACGGTATTAATTGTATTTCCTGTTGTTTGAGCGCTCTCGCAGAGGGCCGGTCGCAAGCTCTTCGATCAAGCGCACACTTACCGATGGGCTTGCGCTGGTAAGCGACAAGGTATCGTCGTTTGTCCACGAAAGCGGGCATGCCGATCGAAAGTTGGCCAACCGACTGACTTCGCCGGTGTCGTGTCCGCGAGCGTCGCTTGCGGCAAGAATTTCGCCGGCATGTTCGACAAACAACGTGCCAGCCCGGTAAGGCGCACCGCGACCGTGGCGTTTTAGCAGCCGAACCCCATTTCCTCCTCAAGCTGTCGAGATGGCGACTGGAGGGCGGGCTGCGTCATATGCAGCTACGGGTGGCGGCGCGCGTAAGGTTTTCAGTGTCCGCCACTTTTAGAAAATATCGCCAACTGCGGATCATTACCTCCTCGTTATACCTCCCATCGAAAATAATGATGATTTCAGCATACCTGAAAAAGAGTTAGCTTGTCTTACGGATGGGCGCGAGACCGAGCGAGGAGACAAGATTATGGGCAGATTCACAGAAATTGCCGGTGATGTATTTTCCGGAAGGGCTGCGGTCGCGCGCCTGGACGGCTCCGTCATCATAACGGAAATGGCGGCCGCAATCAGCCGAGTTACTCGTCGGGCTGTTGAGACCGTCTCGAAACAGGCGTAGGGTCCGGGGTGAGCGCCAGCGTCGGGCCTGACGGCCTGCTTTGGCAGCGTGATGAAGATAATGGCGGCCAGGATTTGTCACGGTGCAGGAATAACATTTCGGGCGGACAATCCGTTGATTATGAAATTGGATCGATAAACGGTCGACTTGAAGACGGGCGTAAAAAATCTTTACACCCCACGGCCTGCCGCTCAAAAGCCCGAACGACTTGGTTTTCGACCTGGAATGGCGGATTTTATTTCTCCGAGCACGGAAGATGCGATCGAGATCATGATCTCGGCGGCGTATTCTACGCTAAAGCGGACGGCTCTGGGATCACCGAATTGGCGAATCATATGCACGCCGACCGGGGTGGGCTTATCGCCGACCATAAAACGCCGTACGTGGCTGAAACCTGGTCGCGCTCGCTTGGTCATTCCTGGATTTTAGCGCCAAGGAAACGGGGCGCGAGATCCGAATGCGTTGTTTGCTCATGGCGGACGATTCATAAGGGCGCCGGGGTTTCGCTTCTTCGACAGCCTTGCCGTGGATAAAAGTGAAGGAACATTTCAGTGGCGACGCCTGGGCGAAGGCGATTGATCAGCGTATAGTGACCCGGACGGAAAAGAAATTATCGATACCGAGATCCGTTGGTGACCAATATTGCGTTCGTGGCGAGGGGATCTTGAAGACAGCCTTCATCACGCTCGCCGGCACGGGCCGTCTGGTTTCCGATGGAATGGCCGTGTTCAGGTGCGCCGCTCGCCTATCTCAATGAAGAAGTCCAGAGGTGAACGATGAGAAAAGTCCCCGTCATCTTTGAAGCGGACGCCAATACCAGTTCAGGCATGCGTATTGAAGTCGAGGGTCGATGCGTTGCGCCATGAAGGTGAGTTCCTCCTTTCCATGGCCACTGATGAGGGCCTTTTGGCGGCGCACGCTTTGCGCCGCCGCTGCTCGCCTATTTCGTCACCGGTCTACTTCCTGTTTCCCCGACGCAGGGCTGCGCGCTTTCGCGTCTTCGGTGGATGCCATTGATCGACAGGTGAAGGGGCGTGGGTCGGAATGGGAAGCGCATATTGAAGTGGCGGGTTCTACAAGGCGCACGGGCGGCGGCGGCAGGCTTGACATGGAAATCGATCTCTCCGCAGCGGATTCTGATCGTCTGCGTTCAGTGCAGGTGGCGGCGACAGCCTGTTATATTGGCAGGCTTCGTTCGCCACACCTGTTCGCCACCGGTTGCGCCGCGACGGTGCCTGGATCGATATGGATGAACCGGTGACGGCGGCGGCGTCAGGATCAAAAGCAAAGCTGTACCGCGACCGGCGCGAGCCGCATCGGTAAGCAGCTGTTGAAAGTTTCCTCGCGGTTACGCGCGAAAGGTGGTCGCCTGCGCCCGTACGGAAGATAAACTTGACGCGCTCAAAAACGCTTTGGCGATGCCCTGTTAGAGGTGGTCGCCGCCGGATGCATTGCCGAAGAGGTCCGCGAGACAAACGCGCAAAGGATGCTGGCGGAATCGATATTCTGGTGAACAATGCCGGCGCAGCGGGGCGCCAACGGCGGCGATTGAGGATCTGTCGCTGGAAGACTGACGCAACGCTGGACTCAACCTTACAAGCGCCTTTCTTTTTTTACGCGAATGCATCCCTGCACGAAAGAAAGCGGCTACCGGCGTTGTGGTTAATGTCGGCTCGATGACCGGTAAGAAAAAGCGCTGGAGGTTTCTTGCCCGCCATAGCGCTGCGGCGAAATGGCGTTGATCGGATTGACCGCACGCCGCTTGCGAATTGGGTCCGTACGCAATCCGCGGAATCACCGTGTGTCTCCGGCGCTGTCGCGGGCGAGCGCGTCTGGGATGATGAGGTGCTGGTCCGGTGAGCGGCGCGGCGTCACCCTTGACGAAATCACCGCCCTTGCCTTCGCGGGATGTCGCCGCTGAAAACCTTCGTGCCGGCGGGAAGATGTCGCGAACTGATTATGTTTCTTTGTTCGAAAAAGGCGAGAACGAGATGACTGGTCAGGACATCATCAGCGCCGGACAAATTACATGGTGACGAAGAACGATCGTCCCATTGCGCGCCGCACCGGGCCGCGATTGCCGCGACATGGTGTTTCCTGACGTTCCGTCCACCAAATTCTGGAAGTGTCGGCTCCGTCTGGTACGCGAATAAAGTCGCGATGCGCGCCGACGGCGGGGTGCGGACATACGCAAGTCTGTAACGCGATGTTGAGCGCTTTGCCGGATATCTCGCCTGGCGGGGCGTGCGATTCCGGCGACTGCGGCTCTGTGGCTGAACTCACCCGACCCGTTACTCTCCATGGCGCATGGCGTGGTGCGATGTTGCCGCTCAGCCCGATGCTGAGGTGAAGAGGCTGCCTTTCTTGAAGATCCTTACCCAGTGTGTTGGTGACGACGCATTACGAGCCTATAGCCGCGTTGCAGATTCAAAGTCCGCGCCGGAAATTATCATACTTGTTGGCCTGGCTTTTCCGGACAATCCGGCGGCCCTTGTTGGCTGGAGCGAAACGATAACTGCACCATTGGCCCCCGCCGCTGATGCCGACGCCGGATGTTGCGTTGTTGCCGTACACGTCCGGCACAACCGGTCGTCCGAAAGGATGCTAAGGCATTCGCAATTGCAGGCGACCATATTCGGAGCGGCATACTGGTGCCAGCATACGCCAGGTCGAGCGTACATCTTGAGCACGACGTCGCTCTTTTCCATGTCACCGGTCAGCAGTCTATGAATGGTTCTGGCGACGGGCGGCGAACTCCTGCTTATGGAGCGCTGGATCGACAGGTTTGCCCTGACTGGCGGTAGAGCGCGCGTCACAACATGGATCGGAATCACGCGATGATTGCAGATCTGAATTTTCAAGACGAAAACCTGCTACACCCATTCACGATGCGATTTATCGCCGGCGGCGGCGGCGCATCCATTCCGGAGGATGTCCATCGGCGAGTGCGGGAAACCTTCGGCATTCCGCTGGTGGAAGGATATGGCCTGACGGAAACGATTAGCCAGACGCATCTGAATCCACCGGACAAGGCGCGCGAACGCTGTATTGGCGTCCCCACCTTCAATACGCGATGTTTGATTCTCGACAAGGAAGATCAACATCCTTTGCCCGCGGGCGAAGTGGGGGAAATCGCCGTCAGCGGACCGCAGGTGCTGGATTGCTACTGGAACCGGCCCGATGAAACCGCTGAAGCTTTTATCGAAATCGACGGGTTGAAATACTTCCGCACCGGGGATCTCGGATATTTTGATGAAGGCGGATATTATTACGTGGTCGACCGACTGAAACGGATGATCAACGCCGCCGGTTTTAAAGTCTGGCCCGCTGAAGTCGAAGCGCGGCTTCATGATCATCCGGCTGTATCCGAGGCTTGCATAGTCGGCGTCGGCGATCCAAAGCGAGGCGAAACAGTGCGGGCCCTAATCATATTGAAACCTGAATACACAGATCGAATAGATAGCCGCGAAATTATCGACTGGTCGCGAGGACAGATGTCAGCCTATAAATACCCACGCAGTGTCGTATTTGTGAGCGAGCTTCCAAGGCTCGCGTCCGGTAAGATCGATTGGCGGGCCGCCCAAGCGGATCAGAATAAGAGTGAGTGTAATGAATAAACCGGCGGCGCAAATGCGCGGCTGTAGCTGGTATGTCGTCGCCTTGGTGTGCGCGATTTATGTGATTTCCTATCTGGACCGGCTAATTCTCGGCTTGCTGGTCCAGCCGATCCAGTCTGAGATATCTTTAAACGACACCGAAATGAGCCTGCTTTTCGGTATGGCTTTCGCTAGCGTATTTGCGCTTGCCGGATTGCCTCTCGGACGAATGGCTGATACGCGCAATCGAAAACTGCTGATCGTGGTCGGTATCCTGTTGTGGTGCGCGCTTACGATTGCGTCGGGGTTCGCTCAGGATTTTCCAACATTGCTGGCTTGCAGATTTGGTGTAGCGATCGGCGAAGCGGCCTTCTTACCGGCGGCCCTTTCTATCATCAGCGATCTTTTTCCACGTGAAAGGCGTTCGCTTCCCATCAGCATCGTGATGACAGCGGGAATGTTGGGTGTCTCTGTCTCATACTTTTTAGGCGCCGCGATTATCGATCTCGTTATAAGCCTGAATGAAAGCGGAATGTTGAAGACGCAGCTTGCGCCATGGCGGCTGACGCTTGTGGCAGTAGGATTGCCCGGCATTTTCTTAGGATTGATTTTTGCAATGACGGTTGCTGAGCCAGAACGCAAAGCAGTCGCGCCACAGAAGATCAGCCTGATCGGAACGTGGAAACATATGGTCGAAAGCGGCTGGGCCTATTTTGGAATGCTGGGGGGGATCGCTATTTTGACATTGATCCCATTTAGCCTCAGCGCCTGGTTTCCCACATTCTTGATCCGGCATTTTGGAATGACCCCGCAAGAGGCCGGGTACAGCTTTGGCGCTGCATTCGCGACCGGCGCGATTAGCGGCTCACTTACATTGCCGTGGATTGCAAACCGTCTCTCAGCAAATGGGCGAGGGGATGCGTTACCGCTAATTGCGGCGCTGGCGGTGCTTTGCGGCGCGCCGCTGGCGATTCTCGCGCCGCTGGCCCCGAATTCGACGACTTCCGTCCTGTTGGTGGGAGCTGCTCTTTTCCTGTTGGCGGGTGCGCCTACACTCGCCTCCGTTTCCGTGCAGGTTATTGCGCCGGAACGGGCTCGCGCGCAGTTGCAAAGCGTGTATTTGCTCTTGACCAATACAATTGGGCTCGGTTTTGGTCCAACGATCACAGCGCTCCTGTCGGAATGGTTGTTTGACGGGCCAAAGGATATCGGATTGGGGATTTCATCTCTCGCCGTCATGGCCGCGCCGGCGGCGATAATCATCCTGTTGGTGGCGCGCCGGGATTTTTCCCGGCGCTTTCACAGCTCCGCCAACAACGCCGGTGCGATTTGATCTGGTTCAACGGTTAATGGTGAAAACCTGACAGCAGATATTTGCGACCATTTCGCAGCGATTTGAGGTGGATTTGAGGCCGAGTCGCCAATTGATCCTGAACGCGCGAAAATCCCCCGGACTAAAGCAGAAATATCGCTGAGCCTACAATTTTCCGCGTAAACTTGCGGGCCTGGCAACAGATTTCACCTGTGAAATTTTGTGTCCGAGGCGGCTGCTTCGGACTGGCGCGCATATCTGCACCGTTCATCGGGAGGATATCGGATTTGGGGAACTGTTTCTGAATTTCCCAACCGTCCGCCATTTTCCGAATGGAAATCAGGCGCCCAGCCCGGATCGAATGTCACCGGGCTGAAGCGCCCGCACAGCGCCAGTAACCGGGTTATATCTGCGATCCTGAAAACGATTAGCCGGTCAATGTCGGCGGGGTGCATGCCGAGACCAGTTCGCAGGTTTCCCGGCTACGGAAAGAATGCGGCTGCTCGCTTACCAATAGGCTTCGCAGGCATTGCGCCCGCGCGCCGACAGTCACTTTGGCGAACCGCGTATGATACGCATTCTTCGCCGGTACGTTTGATAGGCGATTTTCCGGTCGTGGGCGCTGGGCTGATAGGTCTCGTGCAAAAGCTGAACCGGACTGTTCCCTGTAAGGTTTTTGCCGACCGGCGATAAGAAACGCCGCCCTTGGTGATTTCAATCAGATCAACCGGCACCACTGGAAAGAAACCTTGTCATCATTGGCGAGGTCGTCGTCGCCGAAAAACGCAGCAGCAGACTCATCGGCACGCCATCCAGTATTTTTTTCAGCATGCTAACGGTCGGGTTCAGTTTGGCGGATTCAATTTGCGAAATCGTTGCATTGGGCACGGCCGGACCGGCGCGATACCGCGCCGCGACACCTGCCGTCGCAATCTGGCACCAGTCGACGCCATCTTTCAAGCTCGGAGCCTATTCTGGTTCATCGCTGCCTGCCCGGTCTCAAACGGCGCGCCGCGCGCCATTTGTGTTTAGCATATAGACAGTGCGGATAAAAACAGCAGGCCCAATGGCTTAAAAATCCACCCTAACGCCTTGTTTTGCGGAGCCGGCGCAAATACGATGGGATCATGGCTGTCGATAGCGTATCGGTTTTTTGACAAGGAAAATGATGGATGAAGACAATACCTCACTGGCTTGCCGGCGAAGCGACGACGGCGCTCTTCAGCGCGCGCGCCAGCTGATCCGCAACGGGCAAGCAAACTGCCGCCGAGGTGGTTCTCGGTTCGCAAAAAGATGTGGATCAGGCGGTTCAGAGCGCGCGTTCCGTGATTTGAGAGAAGCTTGTGGTCGGCTTCGTCGCTATCGCAGCGTACGAAAATCCTGCGGTTCTATTCCGCGAACTCGTGAGCGCGCGAACGCACACGATCGCGGAGGTGATATCGTCAGAACACGGAAAAGTGTTGGACGACGCGAAAGGGGAGGTGCAGCGCGGCCTTGAAGTTATCGAATATGCGTGCGGCGTTCCCTCGCTGCTTAAGGGAGATTATACGGATCAGGCCTCGCGCGGCGTTGATCTTTATTCCTACAGGGAGCCTCTGGGCGTTGCAGTCGGCATTTCGCCGTTCAATTTTCCTGCGATGGTGCCTCTCTGGATGTTTCCGATTGCGATCGCATGCGGAAATTCGTTTATCCTGAAGCCGAGTGAGCGCGATCCTTCCGCGTCAATCCTTCTCGCCGACATGTTTTCAAAGGCCGGCCTTCCAGATGGCGTTTTCAACGTGCTGCAAGGCGATGGCGACACCGTCAACGCGCTTATAACGCATGCGGATGTATCGGCGGTTTCATTTGTCGGATCGACGCCGATTGCGCGGCATATTTATGAGACAGCGAGCGCATCGAACAAGCGGGTGCAGGCGCTAGGGGGCGCAAAGAACCACGCAGTCGTTCTGCCTGGCGCTGACCTGTCGTTTGCGGCGGAACAGATCGCTTCGGCGGCATTCGGTTCGGCCGGCGAACGTTGCATGGCGATCTCCGCCGTCATCGCGGTCGGCGATATCGGCGACGAGCTGGTCGAGCGGCTGTCGGAAAAGGCGAAGGCAATAAAGGTGGGCGCCGGATCTGACCCGTCGAGCGAGATGGGCCCGGTGATCACGCGCGATGCGCAACAGAGAATAGCAATGGCGATCGGATCTGGCGATGATCAGGGCGCCGATCTTGTTGTCGACGGCCGCGAACTCGCCGTTGAAAGTTGCGCGGACGGCTTTTTTGTCGGTCCGACAGTGTTCGATAATGTAACGCCTTCGATGGACGTATACCGTCGGGAAATATTCGGCCCTGTTCTTTCCGTCTTGAGAGCGAATTCGCTTCATGAAGCGATCGAGCTTATCAATGCGAACGAATTTGCGAACGGGACAGCCATATTCACATCGGACGGGGAAGCTGCGCGTGAGTTTCAGCGGCGAGTGAAAGTGGGAATGATCGGGGTTAATGTCCCGGTGCCTGTGCCGATGGCGTATTATTCCTTCGGCGGCTGGAAAGCGTCATTGTTCGGCGACAAACACATGCACGGTCCGGAGGGGGTTTCATTCTTCACCCGTGCGAAAGTCATAACCTCTAGATGGCCCAGCGCCGGGCTTTCTGATGGTCCATCCTATCAATTTCCAACTGCGAGCTAAAGAAATGTCAGATACGATTCGCAAATATCGTGACTATGTCATGACGGGATTTGTAAAAGCTGTTGCGCCGATCGTGATCGATCGCGCTAGCGGCGCCGTCATTACGGATGAAGACGGCCGGGAATTTATCGACTGTTTTTCCGGGATCTCGGTGGTTAATGCGGGTTACGGCAACGACGCGGTAAATCGCGCGGCGATGGAGCAGATGGACAAAATCGTTCACTGCGCTTCTTATATTTACCACGCGAAGCCGGTGGCCGACCTCGCGGAAAAAATGGCGGCGATTACGCCGGGACGCCTCTCAAAGACATTTTTCGGAAACAGCGGCGCCGAGGCGATAGAAGGTGCGATGAAACTGGCCCGCCTTTACACCGGAAAACATGAATTCATCGCGCTGCATGCGAGTTTCCACGGCAGAAGCTGGGGGGCGCTGAGCATCACGGGAAACAAGGGAAGGAAACAGCGCGGCGGACCGTATGCGGCCGGCGTTAGCTTTGCGCCAGCGCCCTATGCATTTCGATCGGCCTGGCCTGACAGTGAGGCCTCGACCGCAATTTATTCCGCGCACGCGATAGAAGACGTTGTTCAGTTTGCAACCTCCGGCGACGTCGCGGCTTTTATCGCCGAGCCGATAATGGGTGAGGGCGGTATAATCACGCCGCCCGATGGGTACTTCAGGGAAGTCAAACGAATTCTGGACAAGCACGGCATTCTGTTTATCGCGGATGAGGTGCAGACCGGCTTTGCGAGAACGGGACGCATGTTCGCGATCGAACATTACGGCGTTGAGCCGGATATCATCGTTACGGCGAAGGGGATCGCCAACGGGTTTCCGTTAAGCGCTTTCACGACGCGGGATGAAATCGCCGCCGCCTACCGGCCGGGCGATCACCTTTCTACGTTCGGCGGAAATCCGGTCTCCTGCGCCGCCGCACTCGCCAATATCAACTTTATCCAGGAAACAAATCTGGCGGAAAAAGCCGAAAAAGACGGCGCAATGGTTATGGCGGCGCTGAAGACGATGCAGGAATCCTTTCCCATTATCGGCGATATACGCGGCAAAGGACTGATGATCGGCGTCGAACTGGTCAAGGATCAAAATAAAACCCCGGCGGCGGAAGAGGCCGCGGCTATACAATTGAAAATGCGTGACGCCGGGTTTTTGGTCGGCGTCGGCGGGATTTACGCCAACGTCATTCGTTTCCAGCCGCCATTGGTGATCGAGGTGGAACAGCTCACGAAGGCGTTGAACGCTTTTGAATCCGCACTCGGCGCTATTGCGCGGGGCGACTGAGTCTGGCGGCGGCGCGGGCGAAGTCTTTATTTTGCTTTCGCTTACGCTGCCGCAAGTGTCTCGTCAGGGGCATCAAGTTTCGCTTGCGCCTGGAATTCGTTCTTCCAGCATTTTCACCAGCTTCTGCGCATCCGGCGTTGAGAAAATTGCTTCGCCCTTTTTCAAACGCGCAGAAATGGAAAGCGCCGGCGGTCGCATACGAACCGCCAGGCGCCGATCCGCTGACAAACTCAGTCGCAGCGAGAGAGTTTCGCAGGCGAGGCAAACAGCGCCGTTATTCCCTGTGCGCGATTTTCGTCGTCGGCCTGAGGCGGTCCGCCAGCGTTCCGGTATTCGCGGTCACATATTTGCGGATAACGCCGCGCGCGCGAACAAGCGCGTCGTCGACATTTTTCTCACCGTCCCTTACATCCCGCGCAAGTTCTAGCAGCGGATTATACAAATCCCCCGTTTCACCCTTGATGGTGATTGCAAAACGCGCGTTTTCCGTTTCGATGGCGTTCCATTCGGCGCGGACGCCGGCCCAGAAACCAGCTGTCGCGGCCCAGTATTCTTCGGCCGCCGCGACGGGGAAATTTTCGTCGCGGCGATAGGTGTTGACGCCGATTTCGTGAACGAGAACTTTCGGTTCGCCGGACAGGATGAGTTTTGCGTTGTCCTGTTCATGCACCCAGCCCCAGGGTGTAATAACATGGCGGTTCACGGCGTCGATCGCATTATAATCGTCGCGGGTCGTCATGTCCCTGCGCGGAAGGGGGCGCCATTCCTTCGGCGGGGTCCACTCGGCGACGCCATCATCATAGGTCCAGAGCCCGACGGCGCCGTAGCGGGGTGCGTCATCGACCTGATAGACCGTCTGCGACCAGGTTCCGCCGCGTTCGTTCATCGGCACATCGCGCCAGGCCCAGGCGTTGCCGCCGATAAAGACGAGAACGCGCGCCGGTTCAAAGCGCCAGTCCTGACGCCAGTGCTTGACGACGACGGGGCTTTCCTCCGGTCCGACGACAAGCAAATGCTGTAGGCTGATGAAATCGCCCTTGTCTGCGATCACGCGCACGACTTCGTGTCCGCCGGAGGTTTTCCGCTCCTTTAATTCGTAGTCTTCGACAAACGGCACTGTTTCCGTGAAATCGAACGTCACCTTGTAATCGCCCGCCATGGCGAGGATCGATTGCCGGTCCTTGTTGAATTTCGCCTGCTTAACGCTCGCGATTGAATCGCCCGCAACCGCATTGATCGGCTCGCCGGCGCCGGCGGATGCGGCGCATCCGCCAAGGGCGACAAGCGCGGCGGCGGCCAGACAGCGATTAAAGGCGTTGTTCAGCATCATCTATTGTTCTCCGATTTGGGTGGGCGGCGGACGGATGTCTGGTCCAGCCGGTCATTGATCCTTCATTTCCTATACTGCGAATGATTCTGAGTTGCAATCGCAATAAAAGCGAAATATGAAACCCCGCATCTGCAAATCATTCGCAACTGTAAAGGGGATTTATGAAAGCGTGGGTATTGGGGTGCGTCGGTTTGGCGGCGTTGAGCGGGGCTGCGCTGGCGCAGGAAACCGGGGCCGAACCGAAGGCCGACGATTCTCTGGTTCTCGCGAGTGCCGATGCGATTACCGTTTATGCGACCCGAAATCCGATCGAGGCGTTCGATTATCCCGGGCAGGTGACGGTGATCGGGAAGGATGTGATCGACGATTTCAATCCTTCGTCCATCGCCGACATATTCGACGCGGTTCCCGGTTCGAACATTGGCGGCGGGCCGCGCCGCACCGGCCAGACGCCGGATGTGCGGGGGCTATCCGGCGAAGGCGTTCTCGTTCTTTTTGACGGGGCGCGCCAAAGTTTCCTTTCAGGCCATGACGGCCGCTTCTTCGTCGATCCCGATCTTGTCCAGTCGGTGGAGGTTGTGCGCGGGCCGAATTCCGCACTTTATGGATCGGGCGCCATTGGGGGCGTTATTGCGGTGCGCACTGTCACCGCGGCCGATCTGTTGCGCGAGGGCGAGAGGGCGAGCGTCAAGCTCGGCGGCGCCTTTCACGGCGTAAACGATGAGTGGCGCGTGTCCGGAACTGCGGCCTTGCGCAGCGAAGACAACCGTTTCGACCTTGTCGGCAATATTACGATGCGCGATTCCGGCGATATCGAACTCGGCAGCGGGCTGGCGCTGCCGGCGGATGACAGGAATCTTTCATCCCTGTTTAAATCGACATTCAGGCCGAATGACGACCTGACATTTTCCGCTTCGTGGATCCGATTCGGCGGCGAAAGCGTCGATCCGAACAATCCGCAAGGCGGCAATGTCGCCGGCGCCGGCAATAGCGAGGTCGATCGAAACATCGATTCCAATACGGTCCAGGGCGCGTTGAATTATGCGCCGGCGGGTTCAAATCTGATTAACGCGAATCTTGTCGGGTATTTCACCAGCAACATCGTTGAAGAAAGCGAAATCGGCGCGAGCCGCATTGTTTCGCGCAAGGTCGAGACGATCGGCGCGACGCTGGATAACCGTTCGCGAATTTCGTTCGGTTCCGCAGGGGATCTGACATTCACCTATGGCGGCGAATTCTATCGCGACGAACAGACCGGGCGCGATAGCGCCGCCCTGGACGGAACGCGCGGCGGCGTGCCGGACGCGACGGGAAAATTTTACGGCCTGTTTGCGCAAGCCGAACTTGCGCTGAACAGTCCGCTCGGCGCGCCCGGCGTTCTTACGGTGATCCCCGGGATCCGGTGGGATAAATTCCAGAACGAGGCGCCCGGCGAGCGTTCCACCGACGATGAAGCGACATCGCCGAAAGTCGGTATTTCCTACAAGCCGATCGACGGGCTCATTATTTTCGCCAGTTGGGCGGAAGCGTTTCGCGCGCCGTCGTTCAACGAAATTTACGCAGACGGCGTTCATTTCCGCATTCCGAATCTGTCCGTTCCGGGGCCCTTCGGACCGTTCGGGCCGCCGGCGTTCGTCACCAATTTTTTCATATCGAATCCCGATCTCGTCGCCGAGGAATCGCAAACCTTTGAGGTCGGCGCCGGCGTTGATTTCAGCGATTTGTTCTTCGGCGGCGACGCCTTAACCGCGAAGGGTTCCTATTACCGCTCGGATGTGACGAACCTGATCGATCTCGAAGTCAACATACCGTTCACATGCTTCCTCTCGCCCGGCATGGCGCCGCCTTTTGCGCCGCCTTGCGGCTCGGGCGAGGCGTTTGGAAATTTCAGCCGCAATGTGAATGTGACGAATGCGGAAATAGAGGGCGTCGAGATCGAGGCGTTCTATGATTCCGATTATTTCTATACGCGCGCCAACTTTTCAACGATCGACGGCGTAGACGCGCAGACCGGCGCGTTTGTCGGCATATTGTCGCCTTCGACGCTCTTCATCGACGCGGGCGTGAAATGGCCGGCGGCTGACCTTCGCGTCGGCGCGCGCGCGCTCCTCGCAAGTGAATTCAACGAGGTGAACGATCCGGTCGAAGCGCGCGACGCATACGCCGTCGCGGATATCTATCTTGTCTGGGAGCCGGCGGACGGCGTCCTTGAAGGTCTCCGGCTCGATCTCGGCGTCGAAAATGTCGGCGATGTCGATTACGAGGTCGTCGCAGCCGGCGTCAGCCAGCCGGGCCGCAATTTCAAGGCGGCCGTGAGCTGGCGGCGCGCATTTTAAGTGTGCGGGCGGCCCGCCGGCGTTCCATTCGCCGCAGGACGCGATCACGAAACCGGCGGCGAATGAGGAACTATGATGAAGATAGAACGCGGTGAAACCCGATCTTTGCTGCTCTGGCTGATAAGCCAGAAAAATGTGGCCGAGCTTTGGATTGACGAATTGCTTTCTCAATCGCCTCCCGAATCAGACTTCGTTCGAAAGCTGGAAATGCATCGAAACTGGCTGGCCGCGCGGATCAGGGAGCTTTCCGGTCGCGCTGTCTAAGCGGGCGCGCCGGCTGAACACGAGGCGTGTGCGGGCGGGCGCTGCGCCTGAACCGGCGCGAACGCGCGATTTTGGCGGCGATAATCTCGTCATTGGCGATTCACGAATGATCTGACCAGGCGCAACGCCAGTCGCGATTCCGGCAGATCCGGCGCGAGGATAGGATACGAATGGAACATGCCTTCGGAAATTTTCAGATCTGTTTCCGCTCCGGCGGCGTTCAGTTTTTCATGAAGGCGAACGCTGTCCGAAAGTAAAATTTCCTGCGAACCGCAAAGGATCAGACTCGGGGGGAATGCTTTGTCATAATCGGCGAAGATCGGCGAGGCGTCGGGATCGTTCATGGCGCCGGGAGCGTAGGCTTGCGCGCTGGCCCGCAGGCCGGGTTCGTATTGCAGGATCGGATCGAGCGCAGCCATTGTCCGGCGGCTTTCGCCATTCTCGCCAAGATCGGTCCATGGCGATATCAAAACGAGGCGGTGCGGCGCGACGCCTCGCATGCGCAACCGATTGACCCCGCTGAGGGCGAGACCGCCCCCGGCGGATTCGCCGATCAGGCAGGCGCCGGGATAAAGCTTTAGCAACGCGGCGAGGGCCGCCGCAGTCTCGCTGACGGTTTCATGACAGGTTGAAGCCGGCGCCAACGGATAGTCGATCGAAACAAGCGGTCGCTCCAGCGCGGCGGCGACAGCAATCGATGCCGAAAGGCTGGAGCGCGCCGAATAGGTCGTATACCCCCCGCCGTGAAGATAGAGCGCGGGTTGCGCGTCGCGATTTGCGCCCGCCGGCGTGATGAACAAGGCTCGCAAACCGCCGGCGGCGAATTCGCGGATCGTTGCATCGTAGGCTGTACGCGCCGCCTCGCAGGCCGGAAGCGTACGCTCTTCGATCATATCCTGGAATGCGCGCCATGCCGCGCGCGATCCATCGAGCGGGGGCAGGGGCCTTTCCGCGAAAGGCGGAAGCGATTGCAGGAAATCGCGCGCCGCATCCGAGATCTTTCCGGTATTACATGAACGCGGGAGCATCTGGCCTTTTTCCGCTACGACGCTTTGATGTTTTTAAGCGCGCCATAGGCGCTTTTGTAGCGCTGGAAATAGGGCTGATAGGATTCATGAACGGCGAAATCGGGCTCGACCGCGCCGTTGAAACGCACCATCTTTTCCGCAGCTTGCGAAAGGTCGGCGTAGCGTCCGGCGCCGATGGCGGCGAACATGGCGCTGCCGAGCGCCGGCGCGCAGGCGGCGTGCGCCAGCTTGATCGGACGGCCGATGATATCGGCGTGAATCTGTGTCCATACGGGCGAGCGCGTAACGCCGCCGCAGGCGACGATGTTTTCAATTGGCACGCCGTTCGCCGCCATCGTATCGAGGATAAGGCGCGTGCCGAACGCGACGCTTTCAAGTATCGCCCTGTAGATGTGGCCGCGCGTATGGGTCAGGGACAGGCCCGTCAATGCGCCGCGCGAGGCGGCGTCGGTGTGCGGCGTTCGGTTACCCTGAAAATGATCCTGCGCCGTTACGCCGTCGCATCCGGCCGGCGCCATTCTCGCTTCTTCGTCAAGCCGGGCGTATGACGCCTCGCCGGCGAGGGTGCGGCGAAACCAGTTTATGACCGATCCGGTGGAGGTTTGCCCGCCTTCCACGACAGAGCACCCCTTGTAGAGAATATCCGCATAAGCGCCCCACATGCCTTTTGCGGACAGGGGCGTATCGGTAATTCCAAGATGCAGATGCGAGGAGCCGGTGACGAGCGCAAGATCGCCGGGGCGAATAACGCCCATTCCCGCCATTGCGATAAAAGCGTCGGCGCCGGCCTGAACGATCGGAACGCCGGGCGCAAGTTGCAGGCTTTGCGCCGCGCGCGCAGTGAGGCGGCCGACGATCTCACCCGGCGCAATCACTCTTTGCGGCCATTTCAACGCCAGTTCCGACGCATTGATCCGTTCAAGGAGGGAAGCCGGCGCGCCGCCCGCGCCATGCTGAAAGTGCCAGCGTACGCCCGTATTGTTAACGCTCGCCGTCATTTCCCCGGTCAGGCGGAAATTGAGATAGTCCTGATACTCGCAGATAGTTTCTGCCCTGTCGTAGATTTCCGGTTGATTAGCCTTCACCCAAAGACTTTTCGGAATCATCCATTCGGCCGAAACCGGTCCGCCGCCGCCATTGTTCACCCTTAACGCCGCATCGCCTGTTTCAAGAATTTGCGCCGCCTGTCTGTCGGCGCGCACATCCATCCACAACAGGGCGGGGCGGAGCGGGCGATATTCCTTATCCAGAAAACAGACGGTGCAGCAGGTCGTATCGAGTGCGATGGCCGCGATATCTTCACTGCGCGCGCCCGCTTTCTTCATCGCTTCGGGAACGGCGGCGCATAATGCGCGCCACCAGGCTTCCGGATTCTGTTCGGCCCGGCCGGGAGACGGAAAAATTGTCGCGTAAGCGGCGCTCGCCGACGCCAGCTCATCTCCGTCGAGATTGTAAACCCCTGCGCGAAGGCTTTCTGTTCCGCCGTCAACGCCAATCAGCAAGGGCGCGTTCATTTTGCGGCCTTGTCGTCGCAAATGTAGCGGACGCGAAAGCCCATCCGTTCTGATAGCGCCGCCATCTCATGAAAGATATCGCCATAGGCGACGGCGATATGATTGCTCATATAATGCGCCATAAGCGTATCTCGCGACATTTGAAGGTCGGCCGCCATAAAGGGCCATTGCGGCGTCGTCGCATTCCACCACTGATCGCGCAATCCGGGTTCCAGCCGTATGACTTCGCCGCGGCCGATATCCATCCACAATTCGCCGCCGGAAAGATGCGCGCGCGCCCAGGTTATGTCTCCGGGCAGGCTTTCGCCCGAGAATGCGCCGCCGGCGACGGGAAAATACGCCGACGGCTGACGATAGGAGTGTACGCCCTTCAGCGTGTCTGGGTCGTGATTGAAAGCGTAGGCGCCGCTCGATCCGGAATTGAGAAGCAGCCAGA
The DNA here is from genome assembly GCA_041398145.1 of Parvularculaceae bacterium. GTDB lineage: Bacteria > Pseudomonadota > Alphaproteobacteria > Caulobacterales > Parvularculaceae > Amphiplicatus. The sequence goes on from JAWKVF010000012.1 coordinate 20,607, forward strand.
TAAAACGTCCGTCGACCTCGTCGCCCCATCGGATGTCATGGAAAAACACCGCCTGATGCAGGCCTTTCGCTTTCAAAAGGCGCTTCATCATCTCCATCGGAACCAGATTTCCCTGGTCGGCTTCCGTCGCGTCGACGATGACATCGCCGTTCGATTCGGGCCGGCAGAGGGAATTCAACAGGCCTTCGGCGAAATCTGACGGCGGGCGCGAATTGATCAGACCCAACTGATACTGCCAGCCGATGCAATCGGCGTCGAACTCGCGCACAAGATCGAGAACGACGAGATAATCGCGCAATTGCTCGCGCGTCGCCTCGGGGCCGAAATCCTCCGCGCCCGCTTCGCCGTAATGAAAGACGACGCCTTTTTCCCTGACGAAGGCGAACGCCTCGTCGATCCGCTTTTCCGAAACGCCCGCACCGCGCGCAATGATCCACGCCTGATCGACCTTGTGTTCTGCAAATCCGATTTTGCTGAGCAGGCGCGGTCCGAAATAGCCGTTGGTCATTCCCATGGACGTGTCGCCGAGCATCAGCGCGAGCGGGCGGCGCGCGCGCATGGCGGCGGCCGTATCATCGGCCGTTGATTGCGCCTGTGGCGGCGTTGCGGGCGCATCGCGAAGCGCGTCATCGCTATAAGAGACGGCGCCTTTGTCGAGCCATTCCTCCAGCCGCGCCATAAAGGCGTCGTCTTCGCGCCAATCCTGCGCCGACGTCCAGATGCGCGAGGCTTTACGGTCGACCATTTCAAGACAGGCGGCCGTATTCAAAAGTCCTACCAGGCCCGGCCACGTTCCGGAAAAATTACTGGCGAGCAATAGAGGCGAATCCTTGCCGACGACGCCGTCGACCGTATGCGGACCGTAAACCCAGTGCGCGTAAACGCCGATCATTGGCGCATCGACGGGACTTAGCCTGGAGATCGACTCGCGCGGCTTTGTGATGACGCCTTCAATGCGCTTGCTGCGTCGGCCGAGCCTGTCGAGGCATCGCTCAATCTGGCGGGTCGCCTGTTCGATCTGTTCATGCGCGAGCGCGTTCGGGGTTGGACGGTAATCGCCGGGCCAGAAAATGTGGACTGTTTCGGACATTGGCTATCCTCTTGGGTTTCGTCAGTTCGCGGGGGCAGCAATCCCGGCCAGCCGGATGTCCGCCGAGGGGCAGGCGGGAAGAGGCCTTGAAGGCGCGGCTTCGTACCAGAACGCCGCCGCCGACCAGTCGTCGGAGCGTTCGAACAATTCGGCCTTGTATTCATCTATCGTTCGCGCCGCGCCCGTCGGCCTATGGCCGATCTGCTGAATGGTGACGCGCAGCGATTTTTCGCACGTGATCGGGTCCGCCACATGCCAGCGATAGGCGGAGACGATTCCCGTATCGGCGTCGCCGTCTTTCTCTTTGTAGCTGCAACCGTGGTGAAGGAAGGCGTCGTTTTGAACGCCCCATGCCTGACCGATATAATCTTCGGCGCCGGTTCCCGCGATCGTCGGATAGGTTTCGTCGCCGTCGATATAGGCTTTCATTTCGCCTTCGCCCCACCAGAGCGGGTCGTCCGGCCGCACGCCCAGAACTGCGCCAAGGTAACGGATGCGCCCTTTGCGCTCGCTCATGATTTCAAAATCTTCGCCGGGCGTTGTGCGGATTTCGCGCCGGAACGCTGCGTGCAGGCGTCCCACATCGTCCGCATGCGCATCGCCCAGCGTATAGTCGACTTGATAAAAAAGCGGCAGGCGCGAACCGGATTGGTTGATGAACTCGATTCTGGCGCGCTTCACGAAGGGCATCGGCGCCCAGAAATTCATCGCCTTCGTCGATCCGACCGAGTGAAAGATGCTCTGGAACGCACGGGTCTTTCCATGCGCGAAACCGAAGAACTCGCAAAGCGGCGTTTCGACGCTCGGATGGTCCTGCCCCTCCCAGTAAATGCGGATGAGGGAGCCGCGCAGATAATGCGGTTTGTCGTGCGTCGTCAGCCAGATATGGCGGATGGTTCCGTTTCCCCCGATGTCGGCGAGTTCGATCGTCTCGCCGTCATGAACATGTCGAACGGCGGAGCCTTTGCGTCCTTTTCCAAGCGGGCTTGACGCGGTCGCGCCCGCGCCTGGCGCGCCGGTTGGATTCTCGAAAGAGATGGAGCGGCTGACGCGCCCTTTTGGCCATGCATATGGCGAGGGATCAAATACCATTACAAAGATTCCTAAAGCCTGAGGGTTTGTTGAACTTCGGCGTGATCGCCAAAATGGATCGCCGCCGCGTTCGCCGGGCGCTTTTCAATGATCGAGCGGCCGTCAGCGTCGTCGGGAAGCGGCGAGACTTCGAACACAGTTAGTTCAACCGGCTCCTCGCCCGCGACATGCAGCTCAAAGGGCAGGGCGCGCGCGCCGAACCCGTTGAAATAGGATTGGTTGATCGCGCCCGATTGAAATTTCTCTTCTCCGATCAACTCTTCGCCATTGACCAGGAACTGTGTTGCTTTGGTATCCGCCGGAAATGTGACGCCGAAAAACGCGCCGGCGCGACCGGCCGAAATCTCGCCCTTGATGATGCGGACGCCCGCGGCGGCATCATCGGAAATTACGGTTATACGCGGAGCGGCGAGGCGGTGATTTTTCGCCGGCACGAAATAGGCTTTCGACTCCGCGCCGCCGAAGCGGCGGAAAGCGTCCGGTTCTTCAGGGAACCCGGCGGCTGCGCGAAAGGCCTTGTCCACGGGCCCGTATGTAAAAAGCCGCCATCGGGTGCTGGATTGGGCGCTGGTCTCGCCGTCCGCCGCGCCCGTCTGGAAATACGATATGTTGACCGAACGCGGCCGCGCGGCGGTGTAAGGTTCGGCGAACATCGCAAATCCGGCGCTGAGCGCCATGACAGACGCGATCACAATGGCGGTCGCGGGTGCTGAATCCCGGCCGTCGCGTGCGTCGTTACGGCGTACGCTGACAAGCGGCGCGCAAGCGAGTGCGGCGAGCGCCAGGATCGGCGTTTTCAGATAACTCACCTGGAAATTCAAAACGACATCGAAGAACAGGAAGTGATAAACGGACATATAGGCCGCAAGGCAAAGCCCGAGAATCGCCGATATGATGGGCGCCCGGCGCCGGTTCACGAATGTTTCGAGTGCGCCCGCGACCGCGAAAATGAGCGCCGGCGCAAGCGCGAGATAGGCGCCGCCGGGCAGGAAAACGGCGAGAGCAAGAGCGATCAGCGTGATGATCGTCCAGTTTACAAAAAGCGATGCGGATGCGCCGGCGCGCGCGAACAGCGTAACGCCGCAAAGAAAGGCGGCGAGCAGGCTGCTCGCGACAAGTGAAATGCGCGCCGGCCAGGGATGCGGGTGATCAAGAGGATGGATGCCGGGCCAGATTCCCAAAGGATAGGAAAGCGCCCAGCCGAACAGAACGAGCCCGGCGAGCAGAGCGACGGCGCCGGCGACGGCGAGCAGGAGCGGTCTGGCGCGAAACGCCCCCGTTCTGGCGCCGATAAAAAATATCAGGAGCAGAACAGCGGCGGCGACCGGCAGGTTCAGCGAAGCCGGCCAATGGACGAGCGCGTAACCGAAAATATCGAAATAGCTGGCGTCGCCTTTCGCCTCCAGCGTCGACAGGTCCATCGACGCCGCCGCCCGCAGGACGGATAACAGATTGTCGCCATGATGGGCGATGCTATTCAGGTTCAGATTGCCCGCATTGTCGCGCGAGGAATGATAAAGTGCGACGCCGCGCGAAAAAGCGAAATTCAGTCCCGCAGCGCCGGCCTGTTTATAGATTGTCATGTCGGTGTTGTTCGGCATCTTTCGATAGACTTCGAACATCAGCGAATTGGCGACCGGCCGATGCGCCGAACCGGAGAAGATTTCTATCAGGCGGGCGTTGTTGTCGCTCGTTTCAAACATCGCACTCGGCCCGGAAACGCCGCGACCTTCGAAATTGATTGCTAGCTTGACGCGCGCCATGGCCGGATGTCGCCAGGCGAACGCCATCGCGCCGCGCAGCCCCGTTTCCTCGCCGTCCGCAAACAGGAAAATAATTTCATTCCGGAAATTTTCCTGCGCCGTTACGCGGGCCGTCTCCAGCATGGCGGCGACGCCGGCGAGGTCGTCGCCGGCGCCAGGCGCGACCGGCGCGCTGTCGTAATGCGCGGTGACGAGGATTGCGCCTGCGTCGGGCGCGGCGCCTTTCTTTACGGCGATTATATTTTCAATCGCCGTGCATCCCGCATGCATCGACGTGCAGAGATCGGTTGTCTGAAGGCTCGGTTCATATCCGTAGCTTTCTAGCGTCGCCTCGATTCGCTCACGCACGCGCCTGTTTTCGTCCGAACCCGTCGGATGGGGGAACCCGCCGGGATTTAGCGAGTCAAGCGTCTTGAAGGAACGTGCGGCGTCGAAATCTGTTTGCAGCGGGGTCGGCCCGTTTTCGAGGACGCGCATGCCGAGAAACATGAAGGCGATCAGCGCGCAATTGGCCAGGAGCCAGAACCAGTGTGACCTCATTTCGCACTCTCCGAAACGCTCCGACCGTGAAAGATGAGCGTCAACAACCTAACAGCGGCGTGAAACGCGAGCACGGCCATGGACAGGGGGATGATCGCGATAACAATCTGCAACGGCGCCTGAAGCGTTTCCGTGAGCATGTCGCGATGCAGCGTCATAAAGGCGGGCGCAGCGAGAAGAACGGCGCCGCTAAAGAGAAATACGGCGATGATTTCAATAAATTGCGCGCACTGTCTCATCCATGCGCGCTTGAAATTGGCATAGTTGACAAGCACGGGATCGGCGCGCCGGCTATAGGCCGCCGTCGCTCCTGAAAATCCGGACCAGATCATGGCATGGCGCGCAAGTTCCTCCGTCCATGCGGGCGGTTCGGAAAATATATAGCGCGCAACGATCTGGATCAGGACGCAGACTGTCATGAGTATGAGACTGGACGAGGCGAAGATGGTTGCGCCGCGTTCAAGAAACGAGGACAGGCGGTTCAATGTGCGAAGGAGGGCGTTCATCCTTTCGCCTCTTTCGTTTCATATATCCAGCGCCTGAATTGCGCATTCGCCTCGTCCGTTTCCCAACGGCTAGGCGGAATGGCGCGGCTGGCTTCAAACCATTCCGCCCGCTCGGCGCTGGTAAGCGTGATCCATTCAATGCCGGTTTTCTCCAGCCGTTCGCGATCGCGCTTTTCGACATCGCGCGTCCATTGTCGGTTCGCGCTGCGCCCGGCCGCGACAGCTCGCCCGACGATCTCCCGCTGTTCAGCGGAAAGCGAATCCATCCAGCGTGTCGAGATAATAATCACGCGGGTGGCCGGCCCCATGCGAAGATCGGTAAAATAATCGAGTACGGCGCCGTGACCGAACATGGGCGCGATATTGGGCGGATTGAGATAGGCGTCGACCATGCCGGTTTGCAGGGCCTGCGCAACTTCCTCCCACGCCACCTGAACGCCGCGTACGTTCCATGCTCGCAGCAATCCCATATCGGCGGCGCTTAACACGCGCAAACGCAATTGGCGCAAATCGGCCAGCGTGCGAACCGGGCGCCCGCGCGTGAAAAGACCGACCATGGAGCCGGTGTAGGCGAAATCGACAAGTCGAAATCCATAGCGTTCAAAATCATTCGAAATGCGTTCGATATACGGAGTGTCGCCGAGGAGGCGGTCGAGGTGGCTATAGGTGTCGATCAAAAACGGATGCGCGCCCGCCGCGGCCATGGGCGACCATCGGTTCACCTCGTCGCCGCCGGTTGAATTGACTTCGAGCAGGCCCATGCGAAGCTGCATGACGCGCTCGCGTTCGCCGCCGATGGTGCTGTTTGGAAACGCCTCGACGCGCATCCCCGCAGCATCCAGCGTTTTCATGAAGGCGTCGATCCAGGCGTAAACTCCGTTGTTTGCAGGATCGCCCGGCGTACTCATTCCGATCTTGACCGTATTGCGCGGGTTCGCGCAGCCGGCTGCAATTGCGCAGGCGCCGAGGCCGGTCAGGAAAGCGCGCCGCTTCATATCAACCCCAGCGCGCGCGGCAATGCGAGCGAAAGCTCGGGGAAAACCGCGATCACAAAAAGAACGATCAGTTCCGCGATCACAAATGGAATGATGCGCCGGCAAAGCCCCCAATAACCTTCTCCGGTTATTGTCGAGACCATCATGATGGCGCCGCCGAGCGGCGGGGTGATCAGGCCGATTGCGAGATTTAGGCAGATCAAAACGCCGAGCGCCACCGGATGCGCGCCCTGCGCGATTGCGATCGGCGTGAGCATCGGGGCGATTACGGTCAATCCGAGAAGAAAATCAAATCCCATGCCGAGAACCAGAAACGTCAGCATAATGAGGAGAATGAAAGAAAACCCCGTCAGATTGATCGACTGGACAAACTGCGCGATGTCGTCCGGTATCTGGTGCAGCACAATGAGATAGCTGAGCAAAGACGCGGCGGCGATGATCATGAAAATGGAACCGGTCAGGACCGCCGTCCGCTCAACGCCTTCGTAAATTGACGGCCAGTTCAACTCGCCTGACGTCAAACCGATAACGCAGGCGGCGACGCAGGCGAGCGCCCCCGCCTCAATAGGCGTCGTTACGCCGAATACGATTCCGCCGAGTATGATTACGGGAAGGAGCAGGGCCGGCAATGCGCGCTTCAAGGTCGGCAGGAGAGGCGGCGTATCGTCGATCGCGCCGCCGGGATGGCCTTCGCGCGCGGCGATGATCGCGTTGGTTGCAAAAAGCGCTGCGGCGAGCAGCAATCCTGGAACGACGCCGGCTGCGAAAAGCGCCGCCACATCCGTCGACATTATCGCGCCGTAAAGGATCATGATGATCGACGGCGGAATTATCGGGCCGATCACGGACGACGCCGCGGTGATGGCGCCGGCGTATTGGCGATCATAACCGCGTTGCTGCATCTGCGGGACGAAGGTATTGGAAAGCGCCGCCGCGTCGGCGGCGGCCGATCCGCTGATGCCGGCGAAGAACAGCGAAGTCAGGATGTTGACATGCCCCAGTCCGCCGCGAAGCCGGCCCAGCAATAGAAGGGAGAAATCGATCAGCGAGCGCGTGACGCCGGACCGGTTCATCAATTCTCCTGCGAGAATGAACAGCGGCATCGCCATGATGGTGAAGACGTCGACCTGGGAAAAAATCCGCTGCGGCGCGACGGCCAGGAACTCAGTTGAATCTGATATGAGATACGCAATCACGGCGCTGGCGCCGAGCGCGTAGGACAGACCGACGCCCGCAGCGGCGAAAACGACAACCAGCCCTATTACGATTATCGCTTTCATCTATCCTCAACACACGGCGGCGCGGTCTGTCTCTATTGTGAGTTCAATATCGTCGAGCGGCCAGATAGGACGCCCGATATTCTTGTAAGGACGTTTGCCTGCGTCGCTGTTCAATGTTCCAGGCGCGTCGCAATAGATAATCCGCGCGGCCTTGTCGTGAAAGTCGGCGTAAAAGTGGTGGGAGGATTTCAGGACAAGGATTTTCTTCGCCCAGGGATCGAAACCGGCGGCGACGAGGCCGCCGGCGCTGAATGGCTGCTGGCGCACGTCATTGAGAACAATGTCGATGCCGCAGGCGGAGATGAGCGCCGTTCGGCCCAGCGGCGTCGGCGCGCCGTCGGCGATGTGCGGCTGCATCGCATCGGTTCGGAGCGCGATGACCGTCGCGTCGAGATCGACGGGCTGTCCGGAAAAACGGCTGACTTTGCCGCCGACCCTCAGCGGCAGTCTTGCGCCTTCGCCGGCGGCGAAAGCGATGTCGACCGCGGCGGGATCCCACAGATAGGCGATCGCGGCGTCCGTTATGTTCCGGTTCAAAAGCGCGCGCAGGATAAACGTCGAATCCGAAGCCGCGCCGCCGCCCGGATTGTCCGACATGTCGGCGATTACCGCGACGCCGTCCTGAACGCTGAGCGCCTGAGAAATCGCGTCATCTACAGACGTCAGCTGCGCCTGACCGCGATCTCGAAGCGCGAAAAACTCGTCGCGTATTTCGGTTGCAATCTCATTGGCCAGCGCCTGATCATTGTCAGTTATGACGATGACGCCGGCGCCGACGTCTTTAAAATCCGACCAGGGAAACCCGTGCGCAAGCGTTATTGAAAGTACGCCAGGGTCTTTTTCACGCGCCAGAATTGAATCGACAAACTCGCGCATTGGCGAGTTCGCGGTCTGAAACAGGCCCAGCATGGGCGCGCGCGCAAAGCTGACCGTCGGCTTTATTTTTCGCTCGCGCAGGCGAACGCACAAATCATAGAGTTCGATTGCGCGGTTTTCGAAATCGGTGTGGGGGTATTCCTTGCACGCTTTGACGAAATCGGCCGCCTTGAGCATTTGCGGCGTCACGTTGCAATGCAGGTCTAGCAGCAGGCCGATCGGCGCGTCGTTACCGACAACGTCGCGAACGCGGTTCAGCACGTCGCTTTCGCAATCGTCATAGCCGTCCGCCATCATCGAACCGTGCATGAACAAAAGCACAATGTCGACTTCGCCCGCGGCTTTAAGATCCTCCAGCAACCAGTCGCGCAATGTCTCGTAATCCGCACGGTTCGCGGGCCGGCTCGGCTGGGCGTGCGCGGAAAGGCCGACAAAAGCCTCATGCCCGCGGCGCTTGGCCTCCCTGTAGAAATGGGCTGCGCCTTTAAGCAGGGAATCATTGTGTTCCGGCGCGCCCTTCGCCGGACGATAAACGCCGAGATCCTCAAAACTTTTCAGATTTGTGGGGATGGGCGAGAATGAATTGGTTTCGTGCGCAAAATAGGCGGTAAATATCTTCATCCGAAATGATCGCCCCAAATTTCTTTTCAATCCGGTCCGGCCTGGTCCGGTCCGACAGACGGGTTTGCGAAAGGCGTGAAGACCCGCCGGGCTTTCCGTTTAAACCTCGATAACCGCCTCGCGCTGTTAAAATATCACCATTGAAAAAAATTTCAATATAGAAAACATTGATGAGGCGCACGGACGAAAGGCGGGCATGACGGAAACGATCGTTATCGGTGCGGGGCTGATCGGGGCGTCGAGCGCTTATGCGCTGGCGCGCCGCGGCGAGGCGGTGACGGTTCTCGACCAAGAGAGCGGACCGGGAAAAGGGGCGAGCGAGGCGAATGGCGGCATGCTGACGCCCAGCATGGCCGATCCATGGAACGCGCCGGGCGTTTGGCGGGATCTGTTGCGATATTGCGGGCGGGACGATGCGCCTCTGTTGCTGCGGACAAAGGCGTTGCCGTCTCTGGCCGTTTGGGGGCTCGCGTTTCTTAAAGCCGCCAATGTCCGCCAATATGATCGCGCGACCGCGTTGAACGTGCGCTTGGGTCTATTCAGTTTGAAGGTGATGGCGCAATGGCGCCGGTCGATGAATTTTTCCTATGACGGCGCGCAATCCGGCACTGCGAAAATCTACCGCGACGGGGAGGGGCTGCGCGCGGGATTGCAAAAGGCGGAGAAAATGAAAGCCTTCGGCGTCCCGTTCGAGTCGTTATCGCCGCAGGCGTTCATTGAACGCCAGCCGGCCCTCGCGCCGATTCGCGACAGACTGGCCGGCGCAATTTATTTTCCCGGAGACGAATCCGGAGATGCGTTCAAATTCGTCGGCGGCCTGTTGGACGCGGCCGGCGCGCTCGGCGCAAGTTTCAAGTGGAATGCGCGTGTCAAAAGCCTCGTCGTTGAGGAGAAAAAAGTTTGCGGCGTCGTTCTGGATAGCGGCGAGGTTCTCGCCGCGGAAAGGGTCGTCATCGCCGCCGGCGCGAGCGCGCCGCGCCTCGCGGCCCAGGCCGGCGCGCGTATCGCGGTCAAGCCGGTGAAAGGCTATTCAATTACGCTGTCGGCGAAAGATATCGCTCAGGAAGGGCGACTGCGCTTTCCTATTGTCGATGATGATCTGCACGCCGCCGCGACGCCGCTGGGCGACAGGTTGAGGGTGGCGGGAACGGCGGAATTTACAGGCTTTGATGAACGGCTCGACGAGGCCAGGATCGAAAACCTTCTCGATATCGTACGCGCGCTTCTGCCTGAACAGGCGCAGGCGTATGAATCCGGCGAACTGCACAGGTGGGCGGGCTTCAGACCGATGCACGCTTGCGGCGCGCCGTGGATCGGCGCCGCACCGGTCAAGGGAGTCTACCTGAATTCGGGGCACGGCCATCTCGGCTGGACGCTCGCCGCCGGTTCGGGGGAGGCGCTGGCGCAGGAAATGATGCGGGAGAAGGATGCTTTCGATCTGTCGGAATACAAGGGCTGAAACGTGCAGGGCTGAAACGGCCAGCATTCCGGGCGCGCGACGGAGAATTCCCCGCGCCTCGCGGTTATGACTTGTACGGGCTGCGCTTGACGGAGGATACGTTCAATATTCGCGCGCGCTTGCCGTCAAGGGCGCGAACATTATGCGCCATTGTCGAGTCGATATACATGCTGTCGCCGGCCTCCAGTATTATCGGTTCGTAGTACTCCGTATGCGCTTCAACCCGGCCCTCCAGGACATAGATGAACTCCTCGCCCTGGTGGCGTATCAACTCCGGCGCTATTCCGGGCTGCACCTCAATCACGGAAGGTGAAAACAGACGGCGCGAAAAATCGCTGGCGTGATGTTCGTAAACGGTGTTTTCCGTTTTTGTTCGGGGCGCGGCCGCGCTGCGGGTTACGCTTCTGCGGCCCGTGACGAGTGCGACCGGGCTTTCCGATTCTTCCGGGGAGACGAGTTGCATCACGTCAACGCCGAGGGCGTTGCTGACCGCCAGAAGCTTCTCGATCCTGAGCGACATCAAACCGTTTTCGACCTTCGACAAGGTTGACACAGGAATACCCGACTTTTCGCTGAGGATTTTGAGCGACCATTTGATTGCGCGCCGGCGCCGTTTCAGGCTGGCGCCGATCGCATTGTCGCCGGGCCGAGGCTGTTCGGCGACATCGGCGACGGCCGGTGTTTTGGGTTTGCTGCTCATTGTCTTTCGCGCCCGGTTGCTCAAGTGCTGCAAATTTGACGCATATCAGGAAAATTTCAATTTTGAAAATATGAAATTTGATTCCGCCACTCGCGCGCCCACATCACACGCCCGGGTAATCGTATGAAATTGCGCCGGATTTTGGCGCAATCGCCGGTCAAAGGGGTTAGGAAAAGCGTAGCGGTTCGACGCCCCGCCCGTAAAAATTTGCTGCTCACGGTTTTGACAGGTCAAAAAATTTAAACTATGAAAATAATTTCAAATACGAAAAATTTGCGCTCCAGGAGAGGTGGCGATGCGGTTAATCAATACAAAACGTCTTATGGCGGGGGCGTCCGTGATTTGTCTTTGTATCGCGGATTCAGGCGTCGTTCTGGCGCAGGAAACAGCGGCGGACGATGTCATTACGGTTACCGCCTCGCGAAGATCTCAGTCGCTTCAGGATACGCCGCTTTCCGTGACGGCGGTGAAACCCGACGAACTTGCGACGAGCGGGCTGACCAAGCTGCGCGAGGTTATCGAGTTCGCGCCGGGCGTGAACTTCGCCGGCGGGGCGTCGCCGATTGCAAATACGATAACGATGCGCGGCGTCGCGCAAAGCGGGCGCGCGACCACGGTCGGCGTTTATATCGATGACGTGCCGATCGGTTCTTCAAACTCGTTCGCCTCCGGCCCGTCGCTCATGTTTGACGCGGTTCAGGGCGATGTTGAGCGGATCGAGCTGATCAAAGGCCCGCAAGGCACGCTCTACGGCAGTTCGTCCATGGGCGGGGTTGTCCGCTATATCACCAAAGATCCCAGTACTGACGGATTTGAGGGGTCGCTGAAAGCCGATCTTTCCGGAACGCGCAAGGGCGATTTCAACCAGATATATTCCGGCCGGCTGGCCGCGCCGATCGTCAAGGACAAGATCGGCGTCAGCGTCAGCGGGTATTATGATGATTTCGGCGGGTTTATCGACCGCACCGCGGGCTCGCCGACCGGCGCCGCCGAAAATGTCGATGCTTATGAAGCGTGGGGCATCTACGCCAAGCTTGTCGCCAACCCCACGGACAATATCAACTCGTCATTCCTGTTCGCCCATACGGACCTGTACTCGACGGGCGCAAACAGCGTCGCCTTGCAGGGGCCGCCGTTTTCACTCGCCGACGGTCCCTATCTGACGGATGAGGGGCTAAACGATCTCAATGACGAGTTCACGCTTTACGCAGGCACATTGAATTTCGATTTCGGCTTCGCAAGCCTCGTTTCCTCGACAAGCTGGCAGAAACGCGAAAATTCGAACTCAGCTGACCTCGTTGCGACATTCGGATCGCTTGTCGAACTGCTTTCCGGTTCGGCCGCCGGGTCGGTGACGTCCGCACCCTTCACCGGACTGACGCATACGGAGCGATTTGTTCAGGAAATTCGTCTTACCTCTACCGATAACGACAAGGTGGAATGGACGATCGGCGGAATATTCTCCGACGAGGACAGCAGCAATATCCAGACGCTCGAAGGGCAGCCGATCAACTTTGTCGCCCTCGATGTCGATCTCGGCAGCGAACTCAAGGAGCTGGCGGGATTTGGAAACCTCACCTATTATTTCACGCCGAACTTTGACCTGACCGCCGGCGTTCGCGTGGCGAAAATCAAATCCTCCGTCGCGTTGACGGACGGTCCCGGCATTATCGTCGCCGACATTCCCGAAACGACGAGCGATGATGTCGTTGACACATACAGCTTCACGGCGCGTTATCGGCCGAGTGAGGACTTATCGCTTTATGCGCGGGTGGCGAGCGGCTATCGCCCGGAAAACGCCAACCTGCCGCTGCTTGACGCGATGGGTAACAACGCCGCGCCTGCGATCATCGCGACCGATACGTTGTGGAGCTATGAGGTGGGCGCCAAGGGCGATCTCGCCGAAGGTGCGCTGACATACGACTTCGCCGGCTGGTACATAAAGTGGAAAGATCTCCAGGCGGTGACGTTCGTCAACGCCGCAACGACGGGCGGAAACGCGAACAGCGATGTGACCGCTTATGGTCTTGAAGGATCGCTGACTGCGCGTCCCGCTTCCGGCTTTTCGGTTATAACGAACTTCGCCTATACGCATTCGACCCTTGACGACGATGAGACGGCGGCGTTCGGCGCGCTGGCGGGAGAAAACCTCCAACTGCTTCCGAAATGGACCGCATCGGTCCGGGGTTCGTATGATTTTGCGATCACATCGTCGCTGGACGGTTTCATAAACGCCGGGCTTCGTTATGTCGGGGACCGCGACACCGGCTTTGAAGGCGGAATTGGCGCGGATGGTTCAACGATCACGCCGCGGATCGCAAACTTCACGCTTGAAAACTATGTTGTGGCGAACTTGAGCGCCGGTATCCGCAAGGGGCCGGCGACGCTTTCCGTCTACGCCAACAACCTGTTTGATGAATACGCATTCACCGGCGGCGCGGCCCGTCCGATCGTCGGCGGCGTTCGCGCGGGGGCCAATGTCCTCCAGCCGCGGACAATCGGCGCCGTCTTGAAAGTCGACTTCTAGGCGGTGCGATGGGCGCGACATATGCCGCGCGCCTTAGACCTGTAATATAGCGCCGCCCGCCGCAACAACGCGGCGGGCGGCGCGCGCGTGTTCACGGCTGCGAAAACGCTGCAATACAAGGGAATGGTTGAAGTGTTCAGATACTGCCTTGCAAGTCTGATGGTCGCGTTTTCCGCACTCGCCGGCGCAAGGGCGCAGGACGGCGCGATGGCTGAGATCACGCCGCAATCGGTTGAGGCCTGGGCCGACAAGGCTATCGGCGGCGTTTTCGACGAAGGGCGCATCACCGGCGCCGTCGTCAGCGTCGTCAAGGACGGCGCGGTCATATTCGAAAAGGGGTATGGATATGACGATGTGACGACAAAGGCGCCGGCTTCGGCGATGACGACGCGCGTGCGCATCGGCTCGACGACAAAGACGTTCACCGCCACGATCATTGCGCAGTTGATGGAGGAGGGCGCGATCGGTTCGCTGGACGATCCGGCGAACAAATATCTTAAGCGGTACAATCTTCCCGACAATGACGGCGTTGAAATCACGTTGCGCCATCTGCTGACGCACACGGCCGGATTTGAAGACAAGTTCTTCTTTATCGGTTCGGACAGGCGCGTGGACATTCCGGTGTCGGCTGAGCTTTTCGATACTTTACGTCCGCGATTCGTGCGCCCGGCCGGCGAAAAAATCGTCTACTCCAATTTCGGCGTCGCCGTTCTCGGCCTCGTCATCGAAGATCTGACCGGAATGGCGATTGACGATGCGTTCAAGGCGCGCTTGTTCGGGCCGCTCGGCATGGCCGATACAGACCTCGCCGTTTCAATTGACGAGCCGGCTGGGCTCGCGCGGCCTGGCGATATCAATGCGGCGGGCGAAATAGCGGGGCCGACGCGGTTCACCGCGATAAATCCAGCGGTCGCGCAAACGGGGTCGATTGTTTCAACGGCCGCGGACATGGCGCGGTTCATGAATGCGCAGCTTGGCTTTGGCGATGCGCTCAGCGCGGAAGTGCGCCGCAATCTTCATACGCGCGCGAGAGAAAACGCGCCGGAAATTAACGGTCTCGGCATGGTGTTTTTCGTCGACCGGTGGGCGGGCGAAAAAACTGTATCTCATGGCGGCAATTGGGCGGGTTTTCATACGTGGATGACCTTGCTGCCCGATGAGGGCGTCGGTTTTTACGTAACGCTCCTCGGCGATGCGACGCCGCAAGGTTTGGGCGATATGATTATCGGGGCCGTTGCGCCGGACCGCGCGGCGCCGTCCTCGCCCGCAATGCTGTCGGCGAGCGCGACGGCGAATGGTTTTCTTTCCGCGTTTTACGGTCCGAAACGCGGCGCGCCTGCTATCGACACGCCGTCGATGGACGGGCTTTCGCGCTACGCCGGACTCTATCGCGGCGACAGGCGTCCTTTCACCTTCGCGGAGGAAATCTCCTCGCTAGTGTATTTCGGTCCGGGTCTTCTCAAGGTCGAAGCGGGCGATGACGGCCTTTATCTCGGCGGCGCCGGGCCATGGGTTCCCGTCGGCGGCGGGCGGTTCGTTCTCGACGCCGGCTCGCGCCCGCTGATGGTGATAGAACCGAACGCGCGCACGGGCGTTTTGACGCTAAGTCCTGAAATCGGCATCTATACGTTCAGCAAGATCGCGCAATGGGCGAGCCCGCGGCTGCATTCGATCCTCATATATCTTCTATTGCCGCTGACCTTGATCGGCCTGTCGGCGCCGTTCGTCATCGGCCGGAACGCGGCGGCTATCGCGCCGTTCGTCGCGGGGATTGCGGGCGCTATCCTGATCGGCGCGGCGTTGATCGGCGTTCCGGAAGGCGGTTCGATGATGATCGGTTACTATGCCGGGCATTTAACGCGCATTACTGTTTTCGTGATCGCCGCCAACCTGCTCGCCGCGGCCAGTCTCGGCGCCTGTCTGAAGGCGGCGCTTGACCGCAAGGCGCGTTTGCGCATTTTGTTGCTGATATCGCCGGCGCTGGCGGCGAGTATAATCCTCGCGCAATACAACGCCCTCGGGTTCCGGTTGATTTGACCTCGCACAAGGGAGGCGCTTGCATTGAAAAAGTTCATTGGCGAACCGCTGCGCCTTGCAAACGGGGTTATCCTTCCCCTGTCGCGCGCCGTTTCAGCGAACGGCTTCATTTTCGTTTCCGGCCAGCTCGGCTTTGACGCCGGCGCCAAACTCGCCGAAGGCGGAATTCGCGAACAAACGCATCAGGCTCTCGCAAATATCGAAACCATTCTGAACGCGGCCGGCGCAAACGCCGGCGATATTGTCAAAGTCACCGGCTGGCTGACGCGAGAGGACGATTTCCCTGATTTTAACGACGTCTACGAAAAATTTTTCGCCGCCGCTCCGCCGCCCGCGCGCAGCATGGTGATCTCCAGATTGCTCGTTCCCGGCGCGCTGGTGGAGCTGGAGGCGGTCGCCGCCGTCACGGCGTGAACAAGTATCGACCGTCACGCGCGCCCGATCAGGCGCCGAGCCGATTCGCGCGCCGGTCCGCAAACGTCAGAAAAGTGAAGATGGTGCCAGAAGAGGACCCCCACAATCGAGCATTTTCAGTTGCTTACGCCTTGGTGGGACACATTTGGTTGACTGAGTTTATTGGGTTTTTTTGAATTTGTGTCCCACCGCTTTCGGAGGCATTTGAGCGATTTTTCCGGTCCTATGGAACTTCCAAGCCGGATGGCTTGGCTAAAGAGTATGTCAGATTTTCTCCTTTTTCGACACGTCGCCGAGACATTTCGATCGCGTTGACGCATCTCTGAAATATGTCGAGAAAATCAGTAAATCCGGCCAGACCGCCCATTGCGGGGCCTGCTGCCGCTGCCGCCGACTGCAAACGTCGAAACGCTTCGTGTGCGCGATAGACTGTATGACCGCGAAGTCGGCAAATGAGAAGATCGCGTCAATCAGCATCCACGGCACCCGGCAATTCGCGCAGGTCGTCGCCTGCGAACAGGCCTAGGCGAGTGACCGCCTTCTCAATTGCCTCGCGCAAAAACTCTGTTTCCATGGTCCGGAGGAGCAGGCCCAATTCTTCGAACAGCCTGTCGGTCGGCTGGTCTCGCGCGACTCCGATTTCTTGCTTCAGATGAACCGCAAATTCTTTCAGGCGGCGGTAGCGCGCGTACTCATCGGCCATATTGATCAGGAAGTCGCGGCGTTTGCGCTGACGGTCGAGGCGCGCCTCCACTTGGCGCCGAGTTTCGCGCTCTTCATCCTCTAGGCGCTTTTTCTCGGCCACCTCCGCTAAGCGATGCCGAGTGGCGACAGCGGCGGCCGCGAGCTTGTTCATCGCATCATCCAGATAGTCTTCTAGACAGCCGACCTTGCGGTCTCGCCAGAGGCCGATCAGCGCCTCATGCCGCCATGACGGAAGGGTCGTATCCTTGAAAGCCATTGAGAGGCGTCCAGACGGCCAGTAATCCCAGGTGCGATATGCCTTTGGCGGACGCGAATAGGCTTGTCCCCATCGAGCTTGCTGCGCCTCCAATTTCGTCTGCGCCGTCAGCTCGCTCGCGGTCGGTTCGTGTTCCTCCTTGTCTTTGATTTCATGCATACGCCATTCGAAAGGGACCTTATCGACGACAATGCGTATTCCGCCTGCGTGTTCCTCGAATCCGTGCCCCCGCAGTTCGGCGGCGCGCGCGAAGGCGTCAATGATCCGCAGGGCGCGATCGACGGAGCTGTCGCTAACGGTAAGGCAGACACCGTCATTTGGATTAGCCTTCTTGAAGCCTTCGCGGTCCATCTTTGCGGCGCGCAGCGCACGAGCAGTGGCGGCCGTTATGGCGTGAAGTCTCGGCGGGCGATTATCTGCGACGACGATCGACGGATGCAGTTGGCTGGCGGTGATTGCAGCGACTTGATCCTTCTCGACTTCCGGCGTGACCACGGCCCACCCGCGCCCATAGATACGAATGGATACTGATCGGCCGTCTTCTTCAGCGACAAGGGCAGGACGTCGAACTTTCTTGCCGTGGGCCAGCTTAGCCCAATAGCCCAAAGGCGGCGTCGGGATATTGTGCCTTTCGCAGATCTTGCGCAGTCCGACGTTCGACAGTCCGAACGATTTCGCGAGCCGAGATATCGGCGTCTCCCAGACGAGAGCGTAGAGCTGTTCACGCGTGAAATCGCGACAATGATCAGAAAGCATCGCGGCGAGGATCCAAGCGGGCGAGGCCAGCGCAAGCCGAGAACGCGCGCGACGATGCGTTACGGCCCATTCGAATGACCACCGCGGTAGATTTTTCGAGCTGCCAAGTTTCAGCTATCACGATCGTCACCACGCCATTCGCTATTTGGTCAAGCGACGACAGCTCGGTTCAAGCCAAGTCCAAATCGCCTCGACGACGACCCCAAGCTCAATGTTCTCGAGATTGATCGAGTGCGCATAGGCCCGCCATTGAGTGCTTTTTTGCTCGGCAAACGTGACAGTCAGTCCGTCGGGTCGCTCACGCGGAACGGAAGTATTTCGACGCTCGAAAGTCGCCTTGATCGCGGCGTCAAGATCAGCGCTGTTTATCCTGGTGCTATGCGGGATTGCCCATAGATCGTAGAAGTCTTTCATTCGGCCGTTGATGAGACCGAGCGCCACCACAGCCTGGAATTTTTCCGCAATCACCGTGGCGGGCGAATAAGCGCGAAGTTTTGCAGTTGGCAGATCAATCAGGGAGGCGTACTCAATCATGTAGCTGGGGTCAGTGATCGCATCGCCAAAGCCCACATCGATCGTGATCGGTATTTCGGTCTTGCCGAGGAAGGCGATCGTCTTCAGCCGGATGCCTCCATATTTCTGATCTTCACGAATTGGCGCCGCCGCAAGTCCGTCGACATCGAATACAAGGCCGTCATGAGCGTCGAAGGCGAGTATTTCCTTGAATGTCGTGATGAGACGATCGCTGTCGGACGCGCCGAACCCAAGAAAATCGACATCACGCGTGAAGCGGCCATGGTCGACTGTCCATAGCGTCACCAGCATGCCGCCCTTCAGGATGAATTTGTTCGCATGCGTTGAAATCGAAAGGCGATAAATGACTCGTTCGAGGCCGTAAGACACCAGCACGACATTGAACAGGCGCTGTTCCTGCCGCGCCAGATTGAGAAGTCGTTGGCGCACCGACGCGGCGATATTCGTTGGCGGCTTAGCCATCGGATGTCAGCGCCTCGAGATAGGGGCGGATCTTCGTCCAGGCGCCGTTTTCGTGTGCGGCCTGGGCGAGGGACGCCGGCGTCGCTTTTCTTTCCTTGAGCGCGGTGCGGAGACATTCAATCGCGACAGCCTTGTCCACGAGTCTTGAATTCCTGAAGGCGTCCGCAATCGACTTTTCGACGGAATAGATCGGCACCTTCACGCCGGCGATCGCATGCCGCTCGATTCCCTGATGAAGATAGGGCTGCCGAAATCGAACGAAGCGGACGGGCGGATAATCGACCCGCGCAGTCCGGTCCTTGGGGCCGATCGCCACCCACACCGTCCGAGGCAGCTGATCTGTGAGGCCGTGATAGGCGAGCGCGGAGACAAGGCAGATCGTTCCCTTCGGGATGCGTTTGGCCGTCTCGGCGAGGGACTGATCGACGTCCGCCTCGGCGCCGGGGAGTTGATAGAGGCCGCGGCTGATCCGCGCGACGTCCCCCGCGGCGACGGCGCGCGCAAGCGTGGCGCCTGTAATGCCCCGTTTTCTGAGCTCGCCGGCCCGGGCGATGCCGGCCTTGCTGAGGATCGATAGAAGTCGCTCGGTTTGGGTCGCTGCTGGCATTGGTACAAAATGTCGGATCAAAGGAGGTTTTGTCCGACGTTTTGTATCAAGGCGCAAGTCGGACCGCAACCGAAGGCAAAGCGCGATTCGGGATAACCGGCGTCACGCTGTAGCCGACCGCCAAAGGATAGCGCCTCGGGTCGCCGGCGGCCGCGATCAAGCTGCATCAGTAAGAGCGTGGCGAAGTTTTTCGTGACGGGTTTGTAGGTCGAGAGAGAGTCTTTCGGCCGGCCCGTCGCGGAGAATTCCCATGTCCCTTCAGGTTCTGGATGCTAGGTCCGATGCGTCGGGCGGTTACAAGGTCGATGTCTCGCGCGGTTCGCGGGTCGGGCGCGTCTCCTCCGAATGGTTCTCGCGTCCCAATGACGAGCGGTTCCTGTCGCTCACGGATCTTCATGCGTCGGTGAAGCGCCGCGCGGCGAAGAGCCGGACGCGCACCGTCGAGAGCGCGGCGATCCGCGTCGAAGCCTCGCGCGACGATGCCGAGCGGCTTGAACTCCTCCTGCCGGAGAGCGATGCGCCTGTCGCGCCGACGCACTGGTCCTTCGGCCAGCTGAGCTCGCTCGTCGGCGCGCCAGCGTCCTATCTGCGCCAGCTGCCGGCGCCGCTCGCGGCGATCAATCTGCAATACGGGCTGACGACGCATCGCGCCGAGCAGGTGAAGACGCTGGAGACGGAAGACGGCCGCACCGAGCTTCGCGCCGTCACCGGTCCCGACTATGGCCGCATCTATGATCACGAGCTTGTCTCGGCGGTGATGAAGATCGCCGGCGACGGCGTCGGCGACACGCGCTGGAAGATCCCCGGCGTCCTCGACTGGTCGACGGGCGTCTACAACCCGAACGCCGAAGTCAGCCGCGAATCGACCACGCTCTACGCCTCCGACCGCGATGTCTTCCTGTTCCTGGTCGATGATTTGAACCCCATCGAGGCGGGAAGGCTCCCCGACGGCTCACCCGATCTCTTTTTCCGCGGCTTTTATTGCTGGAACTCGGAGGTCGGTGCGAAGACGCTGGGGCTCGCCTCCTTCTATCTCCGCGCCGTCTGCCAGAACCGCAATCTCTGGGGCGTCGAAGACTTTCAGGAGATCGTCATCCGGCACAGCAAATACGCCGCCGACCGCTTCGCGCGAGAAGCCGCGCCCGCGCTGACGCGGTTCGCCGAGTCATCGCCCATGCCCTTCATCAACGGCGTCAAGGCGGCGCGCGAGAAGATCGTCGCCCGCAACGACGAGGACCGCAGCGATTACTTAAGGAAGCGCGGATTCTCGAAAGCCGAAACCGCGACCATCATCGAGACAGTGCTCGCCGAGGAAGGCCGCCTGCCCGCCAGCGTCTTCGACTTCGTGCAAGGCATCACCGCCGTCGCCCGCGGCAAGGCGCATCAGGACGCAAGGATCGAGATGGAAGAACGAGCCAGGCGCCTGCTTGGCAACGTAAGCTGAGCCTTCATCTCATAAGCAGGGTTCATTCGAGGCCGCCTTTTCCCTCCCATCATCTCTACTTGGGGACCGATAAGCGATTCAGGATTTGTTTACGTTTGTTGTACATGGCGCCCGTCTTCGGGCTCGATGTCTAAGCGATTACAAACGCAGGAGCTTGCCTCAATAACCATATGATTACCTTGACCTGACATTTTGAGGCATCGCTGCCATTTGGATCAAAACAATGAAGAAAACAGCTCTCGCTTTTTTCCTGCTTCTCGGAGGCTGCGGTTCATATTCAGAGGCAGGCCTCGGCAGTAGCCTTGATGATGCATTTGTCGGTCAGTTTGGGATTAGCCGATCCGGGGTGTCGGATACGCCGCTTGCGGCAGATGCGTACCGTATTCGCGGTTATGGAAACCAGAATGCATCGTTTGAGAAGACGAACGCGCTGGCGATGGTCAGAGCCGCCGGGCTGGCGTCAAGCCACGGCTACGACCGATTTCAGATCGTTGACTTCGGGACTTGGGAGAAGACGTCCTATCACTCGACGGCGCCGACTTCCCACACAACGACGAACATACGCGCAAACAGCTATGGCGGATATCTCAGCGGCACGGCGACTTCCACCACGACCATAACGCCGGGCCGGACATACACGCTTGATCGCCCGCGCAGCGATATTGTCGTAAAGTTTGTGCGTGCAGACGCCCCGGACGCAGGGAGCGCCCTCCGCGTCGCCGATATTATCACCCGCTACGGAAAGAAAGCCGGGCTTTCGCCTGAAGAAATGCAGGCGGCGATGAACATTGCCCCTGCAAATGAGACCGAATTTCGCGGCGCCGCAGATATTGACCGAAAGCGAGGCACCTGTTGAGCCGCCCTGCTTCAGCAACTGCGCCTTCGCCTATTTCATATCGCCAAGACGGCCCTACGCCCGATCAAATATATAAGGCGCTTTCCCTTCACAGAAATCGCGGATTGACAGCTTGCCGCTTGCCCAACGCGCTGATGCGCTGATGCAGATCAGGGACGGCACGTACTGAAGCCCGCGTTTCCGCGTAATCGCGCGCCTCATTTTGAAAACCGAGGAAACAAATGCAAGCCAGAGCCATTCACGAAATTGCAGCAGAAATTCGTGCCGATTGGGAAACGAAATCGCAAATAGCGCTGATCCTTACGTCTCAGCCATGGAGAGGCTTACTGAAATTGGCGATACATATCACCACGACTCCGCAGTTGAGATCGTGACGCGATTTCTCTCGGTCGCCACGCCGTGGCATGGACCAACGGCGCGAAGAATTAAGACGGAGTTGAACGCCCTTCTTGATCATCATGCAGTTGGGCTGCAAGCCAAATCTGAGCCCAATTAACGTGGGCAAAGTGGTTAGGGGAATCGCGCTTTGTCTGACGTTGCTTGTTGCGGCTATTGCCGTGGCGCGGGCAACGCCCGCCCAAATTGAACTTCAATGTGCAGGTCGTTATACGGACTATGTCAACGAAATTCGCGAATTGGAGGTTAGCGGTGTCTTTATCCGCGTTGACCCGGGGTTCGTTCTGATCACTGGCATGAGTGCTTTCGACGGACGATATCCGATTACTGAGTCGGATCACGCTTGGGTATCGTTTGCCGAGAGCGAATACTCAGATCCTGGCAGGCTGCCAATGGATAGGGTGCGCGGTCGCTTCGGATCCATAAATCGGATCGACGGAAAGCTGACCGTGTTCTCAAAGCGTTCAGGCGTGGAACGAGTTTCCAGGTTCATGGCGTTGGAATGCGGTGCGTTGAAGAGATTGTTCTAAGTGAATTCCGTGCATCCGCCGTATCGCCTCTAAAGCGAGAGGAAGGCCGGATTTTTCCGTGACGGGTTTGGAGGCTGAGAGAGAATCTTTCGGCCGACCCGTCGCGGAGACAGACCATGGCCAAACCGAAACCGAAGACGAAACCCGTCGCGACTGTTCCGTTGAGCACGTCGCGGGATATCCCTCTCAACAGGCTCGTGCTCTCCCAGTCGAATGTCCGCCAGGTGAAGGCGGGGGGCTCGATCGAGGAGCTCGCCGAGGACATCGCGCGGCGGACGCTCCTCCAGAGCCTGACTGTGCGTGCTGTGCTCGATGAGACGGGCGCCGACACCGGCATCTACGAAGTCCCAGCCGGCGGTCGGCGCTTCCGGGCGCTGCAATTTCTGGTGAAGCAGAAGCGCCTTGCGCCCGACGCGCCGATCCCGTGCATCATTCGTACCGAGGGGATCGCCGAGGAAGACAGCCTCGCCGAGAACATCCAGCGTGCGCCCTTGCATCCGCTTGACCAGTTCCGCGCCTTTCAGATCTTGCGCGAGAAAGGCAGAAGCGAGGAGGAGATCGCCGCTGCCTTCTTCGTGACGCCAAATGTTGTCAAGCAACGGCTGAAGCTCGCCGCCGTCGCGCCGGCGCTGCTCGATCTCTATGCCGACGACGCGATGACCCTCGAACAGCTGATGGCGTTCACGGTGAACGGCGACCATCAGCGCCAATGCCAAATCTGGGAGGCGCTGAAGAACGGCTATAATCGCGAGCCCTATCACATCCGCCGTATGCTCACGGAAGGCGCCATCCGCGCCGGCGACAAGCGCGCGCGCTTCGTTGGCGTCGAGGCCTATGAGGCCGCCGGCGGTACGGTCCTCCGCGATCTCTTCTCCGACGCTGACGACGGCTGGCTACAGGATTCGGGTCTCCTCAATCGGTTGGTCGCCGAGAAGCTCGAAGCGAGCGCCGCCGAAATTCGCGGCGAGAGCTGGAAATGGGTCGAGGCCGCCGTCGACTTTCCTTACGGCCACACCTTCGGCCTGCGCCGCATCGAGGGCGAGCGCGCCTCACTCAGCGAGGAGGAGCAGCAGACCTACAACGACCTCAAGGCGGAGTACGACGCCCTGCAGCAGCAATTTGAGACAGCCGAGGAACTCCCCGAGGAGGTCGACAAGCGCCTCGGTGAACTCGAAACCATCATCGAAGCCATCGAGGAGCGCCCGTTCCAATATCTGCTCGAGGAGATCGCCCGTGCCGGCGCCTTTGTCAGTCTCGACCAATCCGGTGCCCTGCGCATCGAACGCGGCTTTGTGAAGACAGAAGACGAAGCGCCTGCCGAAGCAGCGGTTTCGCCTCAGGATGCCGTTGGAGACGATGCTTACAACCCCGATGCGGAAGAAGGCAGCGCGTCAAATACCGCGGACGCAAATTGCGAAGATGAGGATGAGAACGAAGATGCAGGTATCAGCCGCGTCCTGCCAGACCGACTCCTTATCGAACTCACCGAATGGCAGACACTCGCGCTGCGCGACGCCCTCGCCAAATGCCCCGACACCGCCTTCATCGCGGCGCTGCACACGCTCTGCCTCGATGTTTTCTATACGCATAGCGCCCGGAGCTGCGTTGATATCGCGGCGCGCCAGTGTGTTCTGAGAAGCGGCGCCGTGGGCCTTTCCGACAGCGCCGCAGCGGCATCGATCGACGCCCGTCATCAGACCTTCGCGGATATCCTTCCGGGAAACCCTGAGGCGCTCTGGCAGGCGCTTCTCGCGATGGAGGAATCGCAACGTGCGTTCCTGTTCGCGCATTGCGTCGCGCTGACCGTCGATGCGGTGTTCCGGCCCTATGACCGCCGTTCGGCCGCATTCGCCCATGCCGATATTCTCGCTAGCGCGATCGGCCTCGATGTGACTGCGGCCGGCTGGAAGCCGACGGCGGAGGGGTATTTCTTGCGCGTCTCAAAAGCGCAAATCCTTGACGCCGTGCGTGAAGCGAAAGGCGAAGCCGCCGCCGAGCGCATCGCCGGCATGAAGAAGCCGGAAATGGCCGCAGTCGCTGAGGAGCTTCTGAAAGACTCGGCGTGGCTCCCGGCAGCGCTGCGCACGCCGGGTCTGGTGCAAGGCGCCGCGACCGTTGGCGAAGCCCTTCCTGCAACTTCCTCCGACATCACGGCAATTGCCGCGATTGCGGCGGAATAGCCGCTTCCGGATCAATAGCATCAGGGCGCGCTCGCGAGGGCGCGCCCTTTTCTGCGAGGCGTCCATGCATGAGCGCACCAGGGAAATCGTTCGCGCCTTAAGCGAGCGCGCCGAGGAAGCGTGCCGGCGCTACCTCTCCAACGGCCGCAGGGTCGGCAATTACTGGATCGTCGGCGACTGCCGCAACGCCAAGGGCCGCAGCATGTATGTACGGCTCAAAGCGACGGCGCGGAGTGCTGCCGGCCGCTGGACGGACTCGGCGACAGCAGAATATGGGGACATCCTCGACATCATCGCGGCAAGCATCGGCGCCGCCTCGCACGCAGACGCAATCATTGAGGCCGAGAAATTTCTGGGATCGGCGGCGGCGCCGAGTTTTGCCGATTGCCCATCACGCGATCGAAGACCTGCCTGCGCCGCCGAAAGAGCCGCTCGCCTCTTTGAAAGCGGCCGTCCTGTCGGCGGCACCCTTGCCGACCGCTATTTGCACGGCCGAGGAATTGCTCCGCACATCTTCGGCAGCGCCATCCGGTTTCATCCGAGTTGCTATCGAACGCTGGAAGGATCAGTGCGGGACGCCTCGCCAGCAATGCTTGCAGCGGTCCGCGACAATGACGGCTGCATTACCGGCGTCATGCGCACCTATCTTCGCCGGTGTGACGCCGACGTTCGAGTGATCATGCGCAAGGCCATGGGCGATCTCGCCGGCAACGGCGTTCGCTTCGGCCCGAATGCCGCCGTCATGGCCGTCGGCGAGGGCGTCGAAACGGTCCTGTCGCTGCGCATGGCGATGCCGAGCATGTCGATGGTCGCCGCCTTGTCGGCCGCTCACCTCGCAGCGTGGAATTCGCCCTCGCACCTGCGCAGGCTTTACGTCGCCATGGATCGAGACGCGGCCGGCCGAAGCGCGGCGGTGAGGCTACGCAATCGGCTTGAGCCGCTCGGCATCGTGGTTATCGACCTCGCACCCGAGCGCAAGGACTTCAACGACGACTTGATCGCCGAGGGCGTCTCGATACTCCGTGAACGGCTCGCTGATCAGCTTCTCGACGACGATCGGCAGTGCTCTCTTTCAACTCGCGCATCATCGATTCCGTCAGGCTGACGATCGAAGCACAGCGGTCAGATCAATCGCCATTCTCATCCCCGCACAGGAGCGCTCGGGGGATTATGATCAGGCGAGAGTGCCGGATCGGCGCGGGCCCCGCAACGCCGGGGCGAGGATTTCTTCCCCTGGCGGCGAATGTTCGATGGCGCGCTGCGCGCGGGCGTGAAAGCGAACCGCCATCCTCGCCGACAACAAATCCTCGTCCCGGCGTCCTCCGCGTTGCTGCGGCCCGAGAGGGTGCGGGCCCCGCGCCGATCCGGCCTTTTCCTCGCCCATAGAGCCCCGAGCGCTTCCGCGCGGGGACGGACAAGGAGACGATCCCATGACAGACCTCGCCCACGATCTCGAACAGCCGACGCTTTCATCGACCGCGCAGGTGCTCGAAGAACTTCAGCTCTACGGCTATCGGCCCCGGACCTGCGATGGCGCTGACGAACCTGATCCAAGACCGCTCCCCGAAGCAGGGCCGCTCCACGGCGCCGTCGCCGACATGTTCGACGCTATGGTCGCGACGCTCTCCGACACCCGGCTCGAAGGCGACCTTCAACCACTCCTCTGGTCGCTGACCAATGTCTTCCACCTGAGTCTCGGACGGATCGACCGCGCGCTTGACCGAAATGAAAGCGATCAGCGCCGCAGCCAGCGCGACCAGGACGGCTCTGAAATCCGCTCGGTCGAACTGGAACGCCTGCTCGCC
>JAWKVF010000013.1:0-26593 GCA_041398145.1 Parvularculaceae bacterium
GGCTCCCTGGCGCTTGGCGGCGCCATCGGGTCCATCGCCGTCGCCGCCAAGCACGAGATCGTGCTTGCGATTGTCGGCGGGCTTTTCGTTCTTGAAGGCCTCTCGGTGATGATCCAGATCGCGTCGTTCAAACTGTTCGGCAAACGCGTCTTCAGAATGGCGCCGATCCACCATCATTTTGAGCAATTGGGCTGGAAGGAATCGACCATCGTTATCCGCTTCTGGATCATCGCGGTTATTCTCGCCCTTGTCGGCCTGTCGACACTGAAACTCCGTTAGGACGCATACGCGCCATGATTACGATACCGGGCATAGAGAAGAAAAAGATTGGCGTTTACGGCCTCGGCCTGACCGGCGTTTCCGTTTGCCAGGCGCTGGTCGCCTCGGGCGCCGAAGTTTTCTGCTGGGATGAAAAAAGCGAAGCGCGCGAGAAAACCGAAAACACGAAATATGCGGCCGAACATCCAAAGCAATGGCCATGGAAAGATCTGTCGAGCCTCGTCGTCAGTCCCGGCGTGCCGCTGACGCACCCAAAGCCGCATGTCATCGTGCGCAAGGCGCGGCTGGAAGGCGTCGAAATTATCGGCGATATCGAGCTGTTTGCGCGCGCCGTTAACGCGCTTGACGAAAACGAGCGCCCGCGCGTGATCGCGATCACCGGGTCGAACGGCAAATCGACGACGACGGCGTTGACCGGGCACATCCTGAAAGAGACCGGGCGCGACGCGTTTATCGGCGCCAATATCGGCGCGCCCTTGCTGCTGCTGCCGGAATTGTCGAAACAAAACACCTATGTTCTTGAGCTGTCGTCATTCCAGCTCGATCTGGCGCAGAGCCTTCGCGCCAATACCGCGATCTTGATGAACCTGTCGCCCGATCATATCGACCGCCATGGCGACATGGACGGGTATATCGCCGCCAAAAAGCGCATCTTCAACAACCAGACGGCGCGCGATGCGGCGATCATCGGCGTTGACGATCTGTATTCGCAATCGGTGTGCGTCGAAATGACGGCGCGCGCGCAAGCCCAAGTGATCCCCGTATCGTCCGAAGGCGCGCTGGGTCACGGCGTGTTCGCGCTTGCCGGGCGGGTGTTCTATTCGCTCGAAGAAAAATCCGGCGAAGCCGGCGACATCACGAAAATCGCCTCGCTGCGCGGCAGTCACAACTGGCAAAATGCGTGCGCCGCGCTCGCCGCCGTAATGCGCGAGGGCGTTGCGCCAAGCGTCGCCATTCGCGCCATGGAACGCTTCCAGGGATTGTCGCACCGGATGGAGATTGTCGCCACGAAAGGCGGCGTGATTTTTGTCAACGATTCAAAAGCGACTAATGCCGATGCGGCGGCCCGGGCGCTGAAATCCTACAAGGATGTTTTCTGGATCGCCGGCGGGCGCGCGAAAGAGGGCGGCGTTGCGTCGCTTGTCCCGCTGATGAATCGCGTGCGCGGCGTTTACCTGATTGGTGAGGCGGGGGCGCAATTCGAGCAGGAGCTGGGCGACGCCGCAAAGTGCCGCCAGTGCGGCGATCTCGCAAATGCAGTCGAAGAGGCTGCGCGTGATGCGGCGAAAAGCGGGCTTTCCAGCGCGGTGGTGCTGTTGTCGCCGGCGTGCGCCTCGTTCGACCAGTTCACAAATTTTGAAGAACGCGGCGACGCGTTCCGGCGGGCGGCGAGCGAGGCCATCAAACTGAACGGAGAAGCGGCATGAAGGCGCCGAGCCGGATGGACAATTCAGCGGCTGCGCGCTGGTGGTGGTCGGTCGATCATGTCTCGCTTGGCATCCTTGCGGCGCTGACGACGATCGGCGTTATTTTGATTATGGCCGCCGGGCCGGGCGCAGCGGCGCGCCTTGGCATCGCCGACAGCTTTCATTTTCCGATCCGGCAATTGGTGTTCGTCATTCCTGCGGCCGCCATCGTGCTTGGGGTTTCGACGCTGACGCCGTTGCAGGCGCGGCGCCTCGGCTCGGGCGCGTTCGTGTTGGCGGTTGTGCTTGCAATCGGGGCGTTATTGTTTGCGCCTGAAATCAACGGCGCGAAGCGTTGGCTGCCGCTCGGCGTCATTTCGTTGCAGCCGTCTGAATTGCTCAAGCCCGGCTTTGTGATCGCCGCCGCGTGGATGCTGGCGGAAGGCGCGCGCAATCCGCGGTTTCCCGGTGTTGCGATTGGCATGGGGCTGTATCTGTTTTGCGCCGCCCTGCTGGTGATGCAACCAGATTACGGACAGGCGGCGTTGTTGTCGGCGGTGTGGATGACGATGTTTTTCATCGCCGGCGGCAGTGTATTGTGGCTGGCGGTCCTTGCCGCCATTGCGGTGGCGGGCGTTGCTGGCGGGTATATGTGGTCGCCGCATATCGCGCGTCGCATCGACGGATTTCTCAACCCCCAGGCCGGCGACAATTACCAGATCGACAAGGCGCTTGAGGCGATCGCCAATGGCGGCGTCGCCGGGCGCTCGGTCGACGGCGCTTCGGTTAAACTGTCGCTGCCTGACGCGCACACGGATTTCATTTTCGCCGTTGCGGCGGAAGAGTTCGGGCTCTGGCTCTGCCTGATCGTGCTGGCGCTTTTTGCGGTGTTTGTCGCGCGGTCTTATGCGCGCGCCAGCGAAACGCGCTCCATGTTTGCGCAATGTGCGATTTGCGGTCTTGCGGCGCTGATCGGGATTCAGAGCTTTATCAATATCGGCGTCAATCTGCGCATGTTGCCGGCGAAAGGGATGACGCTGCCGCTGATTTCCTATGGCGGATCGTCCTTGCTGGCGACGGCGCTTTGCGTCGGGCTTATTCTGGCGCTGACGCGGCGTCAGTTCCACACCGACCGACGAAAGGACGTGATGCCATGACGGCGCCGGGCGCAAGACTGGTCGCGCTGGCGGCGGGCGGCACCGGGGGGCACATGTTCCCCGCCGAAGCGCTCGCGCAGGAGTTAAAGCGCCGCGGCCGTCGCGTATTACTGGTTACTGACGCGCGCGGCGCGCGTTACGCCACGAATTTTCCCGCCGATGAGCGATTCATGATCTCCGCCGCCAGCCCCAGCATTGGCGGGCCCGTCGCCAAGGCCGCCGCGGCGGTGTCGATTGCGGGCGGGTTGATGACGGCGATGCGCGAATTTCGCAAGCGCCAGGTTTGCGCCGCTGTCGGGTTCGGCGGTTACCCGTCGTTTCCGGCGATGAAAGCGGCGGCGCTGATGAATATCCCGTATGGCGTACACGAACAAAATGGCGTTCTGGGCCGCGCCAATCGGATGGTGTCGGCGGGTGCGTGTTTCGTTGCCCACGGTTTTCCGGTGCTAGAGCGCGTGCCGGCGCGGGCGCGCGATCGTTTGGTCGAGGTCGGCAATCCGGTTCGCGATATCGTCAACGCCGCCGCGCATACGCCTTTTAATGCGCCGGGCGAGCATGACCGCATCTCGCTATTGGTGTTCGGCGGCAGTCAGGGAGCATCGCTGTTTTCCCGGATCGCCCCCGCCGCCATCGCCGATTTGCCGCCGGCGGTGCGCACGCGCCTTTTCGTCACCCATCAGGCGCGCGACACCGAGGCGGACGCGGTGCGCCAGACCTATCGCATCGCCGGGGTAGAGTGCGAGGTCGCGCCGTTCTTCGCCGATTTGCCCGAACGCATTGCGCGGGCGGATATTGTGCTGGGCCGCGCCGGCGCATCGACAGTGACCGAACTTTCGGTGATCGGCCGGCCGTCGATCCTCGTGCCGCTCGCCATTGCGATGGACGATCACCAGAGCGGTAATGCGCGCGCCCT
Organism: Parvularculaceae bacterium; assembly: GCA_041398145.1. Classification (GTDB taxonomy): domain Bacteria; phylum Pseudomonadota; class Alphaproteobacteria; order Caulobacterales; family Parvularculaceae; genus Amphiplicatus. The sequence goes on from JAWKVF010000013.1 coordinate 3,756, forward strand.
GGCCGAGGCGGATGCGGCGGTGATCATCCCCGAAACGGAATTCACCACCCGGCGGTTGTCGTCGAAGCTGCACGACATATTGACGGACCCGGCCTTGCTCGCGCACATGGCCGCGAGCGCGAAAGGGCGTGTCAAAACAGGTGCGGCGGTCGCACTTGCCGATCTGGTCGACGCCATCGCGGACGAAAAAACGAAAGCGGCGGCATGAGCAATACGCGCAACATCAAGGTCAGGCTTCCGTTCGATGTCGGGGTGATGCACTTCGTCGGCATTGGCGGCATCGGCATGTCGGGCATCGCCGAGGTTATGCACAATCTCGGCTATGAGGTGCGCGGCTCGGACTCGGCGGAAAGCGCCAATGTGCAGCGCCTGCGCGACAAGGGCATACCCATCGCCATCGGCCAGAAGGCGTCGAACATTGACGGCGCCGGCGCCATTGTCGTCTCGACCGCGATCAGGTGCGACAACCCGGAAGTGCTGGCGGCGCGGGCGCGCCATATCCCCATCGTCAAACGCGCCGACATGCTCGCCGAGCTGATGCGCCTGAAATGGACGATCTCCATCGCCGGCACCCACGGCAAGACGACGACGACGACCATGGTCGCCGCGCTGCTGGATGAGGCAGGTCTTGACCCGACGGTGATCAATGGCGGCGTCATCAACGCCTACGGCACCAATGCGCGCCTCGGCGAAGGCGACTGGATGGTGGTTGAGGCCGACGAATCCGACGGCTCGTTCCTGCGCCTGCCGACGACGGTTGCGGTCGTCACCAATATCGACCCGGAACATCTCGACCATTGGGACGGGTTTGAAAACCTGCGCCGCGGTTTCGACCAGTTCATCGAGGCGACGCCGTTTTACGGCTATGGCGTTGTCTGTCTCGACCACCCGGAAGTGCAGGCGCTGGTCGGGCGCGTCACCGACCGCCGGCTCATCACCTATGGCACCAACCCACAGGCGGACGTGCGCGCGGAAAACATTTCTTTCGCCGATGGCGGATCGCGGTTTGATATTATTTTCCGCAGTCGCGGCGAAGTGGAAAGCCGCATTGATGGCGTGCACCTGCCGATGCCGGGCGTGCATAATGTGTCGAACGCGCTCGCCGCCGCGATTGTCGCGCGCAAGGTCGGCGTCGCCAATGACGCGATCAAATCGGGTTTTGCTAATTTCGCCGGCGTCAAGCGCCGCTTCACCCGCGTCGGCGAGTGGAAGGGCGTGACCATTATCGACGATTACGGCCATCACCCGGTTGAGATTGCGTCCGTGTTACGCGCGGCGCGCTCCGTCGCCAAGGGGCGGATCATCGCGGTGGTGCAGCCGCATCGCTATACGCGCCTGCGCGATCTGTTCGACCAGTTCTGCGGCTGTCTCAATGAAGCCGACATCGCGTTCGTAACGGATGTTTACGCCGCTGGCGAGCAGCCGATCAAAGGGTTTGACCGCGATACATTTGTCGCCGGCGCGGCGAGCCAGGGCCACCGCGACGTCCGTGCGCTCGCATCGCTCGACGAGCTGGCCGCGCGCATCGCAGAGGTCGCAGAGCCCGATGATTATGTCGTGTGCCTGGGGGCGGGCAGCATCACCAATACTGCAAACACTCTGGCCGATGAGTTGAAAAAGTTGAAAGCGTGAGCGAGGGAATAAACAGTAACATCCTTCCATCCGTTCGCGGACGTTATGTCGAAAACGCGGACATGTCGGCGATTACGTGGTTTCGCGTCGGCGGCCCGGCCGATGTTTTGTTCACGCCGGCGGATGAAGACGACCTTGCGTATTTCCTGAAAAAAACGCCGGCGGAAATTCCGGTGTATCCGGTTGGCGTCGGCTCCAACCTGCTGGTGCGCGACGGCGGCGTCAGGGGCGTTGTCATCCGGCTCGGCGCGCCGTTTGCGAAAATCGAGATTGATGGCGCGCGTGTTCACGCCGGCGCCGCCGCGCTCGACGCGCAGGTCGCAAAACAGGCGGGCCGGGCGGGCGTCGCCGGGCTTGAGTTTTACCGCGGCATTCCCGGAACCATCGGCGGCGCGTTGCGCATGAACGCCGGCGCCTATGGCGGCGAGACGAAGGACGTTCTCGTTACCGCAGTCGCCTATGATCGCGCCGGCGACCGTCATGAGCTGTCGAGCGCCGATATGAGGTTTTCCTATCGCCACAGCGGCGCGCCAGGGGATTTCATTTTTACCGGCGCGACGTTCGAAGGCCGGCCAGGCGAGCCAAAGGAAATCGAGGCGCGCATGCGCGAGATCATGACCAGCCGCGAGGCGAGCCAGCCGATCCGCGAGCGCACCGGCGGGTCGACTTTCGCCAATCCCGATCCGGCGGTTTCGGGCGGGCGCAAATCATGGCAGCTCATAGACGCCGTCGGCGGCCGGGGCCGGGTTGTCGGCGACGCGCAGGCGTCCGAACAGCACTGCAATTTCATGATCAATCGCGGCTCGGCGACGGCGGCGGATATCGAGGAGCTGGTCGAAAGCCTGCGGCGCGATGTGAAGGCCGGGTTTGACGTGGATTTACGTTGGGAAATCAAGCGGATAGGCGAGTTTCCTGCGGCAGGGGATAGCGAATGAAGTACCGGCGCGTAGCGGTTGTCAAAGGCGGGTGGTCGCCAGAACGGGAGGTCTCGCTCAATTCCGGCGCGGCGGCGGGCAACGCCCTGCGTGCGGCTGGCTATGAGGTTGTCGAAATCGACGCCGGCCGCGATCTCGCCGACCAGCTGGCGGCGGCCAAACCCGACGCCGTCTTCAACGCGCTGCATGGCCGCTGGGGCGAGGACGGTTGCGTTCAGGGCATGCTCGAAGTCATGGACATCCCCTACAGCCATTCCGGCGTGCTCGCCTCGGCGCTGGCGATGGACAAGCAGCGCGCCAAGGCGGTGTTTGAAGACGCCGGCATTCCCGCGCCGGCGGGCGGCATTTTTTCCCGTACGCAAGCAGCCGGCGGTCATGTGATGGCGCCGCCTTACGTCATCAAGCCCAATAATCAGGGCTCGTCGGTCGGCGTTTACATCGTGCGCGCCGGCGACAACCGCCCGCCGGCGGAGCTTTCAAACGACAAATGGGATCTGGGCGAAGAGGTTCTGGTTGAGAAATTCATCCCCGGCCGTGAGCTGACGGTTTCGGTGATGGGCGACAAGGCGCTGTGCGTCACCGAGATAACGACGTCGCTCACCTTTTATGATTATGAAGCGAAATATGCGCCGGGCGGATCGAAGCATGTCTTGCCGGCGCAGATCTCCGACGACATCGCCGCGCGGGCGATGGACCTTGCGGTGCGCGCGCACAACGCGCTCGGCTGCCGCGGGCTGTCGCGCGCCGACTTTCGCTACGACCCGTCCGCCGACGGCGAACAGCTTTTCTGTCTTGAGGTGAACACCCAGCCCGGCCTGACCGCAACGTCGCTGTCGCCGGAACAGGCGCAGCATTGCGGCATATCATTTCCCGATTTGTGCGCGTGGATCATTGAGGACGCATCATGCCGAAGGTGACGAAGAAAAAACCAGCCAAAAGGCGCGCCGCGCGTAAAGAGCCCGGCTTCTTTGAACGCGCCGCCGCGCTGATCGAGCAATACACGCTGGCGAGCATCGCCGGGGCGACAGTGCTGGTCGCCGCCGGGCTTCTGGTGCTGTGGGCGGGCGGCTATTTCGGCATGCTCTCCAATTCGCTGGCGCGCATGACCAGCAACATGGCTGTCAGGTCAGGCCTGGAAATTCACACGGTGTCGCTGCGCGGCGCGCATCAGACATCGCATGCTGAAGTGCTTGATGCGCTGGGCCCGGTCGTCGGCGATTCCATCGTGCATTTTTCCCCGGATGCGGCGCGCGCGCGCGTTGAACAGCTTGGCTGGGTGCGTGTGGCGTCCGTGACGCGGTTATTGCCAGATACGGTGCATATTTCGGTTCGCGAGCGCGATCCGGCTGCGGTCTGGCAAATCAACAATGATTTGCTGCTGATCGACGACAGCGGCGCCGTCATCCGTCAGGTCAGCGCTTTTGAATATTCAAACCTGCCGTTCATCGTCGGCGCTGGCGCGCCGGAGGCGGCGAGCGGCATATTGCGGGCGCTCGCGCGCCATGACGATCTGCAATACATGACCTACGCGCTGGTGCGCGTCGGCGAGCGGCGGTGGAATATGCGGCTTCGCAACGGCCTCGATATCAAATTGCCTGAGGTCGGTTATGAAAACGCCATCGACGATCTGGCGCTGCTTCACGCCGCACACGGAACGCTTGACCAGCCTATCGAATATATTGATCTTCGAGACCCCGAACGGATGGTGATCCGAAAACGCGGCGAAACCGCCGCGATCAGCGGCGCCCGCGCGGGATAATTCATCAAGGTCGATCCGCTCATCCGATCGTGTAAAAAGTGTACTGAACAATGGCGAGACAGCCCAGACCAGCTAGAGAACGCGGCGTCGTCGCCGCGATTGATATTGGCGGCTCAAAAGCCGCCTGCGTGATCGCGGAGCTGACGCCGGTTGTCGACGGCGGGTTCGAGGCCGATGTCATCGGCGTCGGCCAGCATGGCGGCGTCGCGCGCGAGCGCCAGGCCGATGTCGAGACGTCGTTGCGCGCGGCGGTCGAGGCGGCTGAACGAATGGCGGGCGAGCGCATCAAGTCGGTTTATGTCGCCGCGCGCGGGCGCTCGCTCGGGTGCCGGCGGATCGGCGTCGACCTCGACATATACGGCGGCGTCATCACCGAAGACGACATCGCCGATTGTTACGCGCAGGGCGCGCAGGCTGCGGCCCCGCCGGGCTCGTCGCCGCTGCACGCATTGAAGATGCGGTACAATATCGACGGCGAACCGCTGGTCGAAGACCCGGTCGGGCTCGCCGCGTCGGTGCTGAGCGCCGAAATGCTCGGCCTGTCGGTGCGCGACAGCTACGCCGCCAATATCGAGGCGATGCTGGCGCGGTGCAATCTTGATCTCGACGAGATTGTCGCCGCGCCTTACGCCGCGGCGGAAGCGGTGATGATCGAGGATGAAAAAGAACTCGGCGCCATCCTCATCGACATTGGCGCAAACTCGACGGATTTTGCGCTGTTTGAACGCGGCGCGCTTGTCGCGTGCGGCGGGATTGCCGTCGGCGGGCGCCATGTCACCCGCGATATCGCGCAGATTTTCGGTTCGCCGATTGCGCATGCCGAACGCATCAAGACCTTGTATGGCTCGGCGCTGGCCGGCGCCGGGGACGAACACCGGCTTGTCGATTTTCCTCAGCTCGGCGACCCGTCGGAAATCACCCGTCATTCGCGCGCCGAACTGACCGCCGTCATCGCGCCGCGCCTTGAAGAGATTATCGAGCTGACGCTATCGGCGTTGCCGGCAAATTCAGGCGGGCGCCGCGCGATCCGCCGCGCGGTGTTGACCGGCGGCGGCAGTCTTCTCGTTGGAGCGCGTGAGATTGCGGAAAAAATTCTCGGCGTGAAAACCCGGCTCGGCCGCCCGGCGGCAATGTCAGGCGCGCCCGATGCGGCGACATCGCCGCAATTCGCCGTCGCCGTCGGCGTGTTGCAGCATGCCGCGCGTGAAAAAGCGGCGAGCCGGCGCATGCGCTCTCGCCCATTACTTGCCGCCAACGGCTTTGGCGTTCGCACGATGTCACGCAGCGGCGCGCGCGGGTTTGTCGGCGGCGTCGGCGCCTGGCTGAAAGCAAATTTTTGACCCTGCGCAACTGCGCGAACAGAATGATCCTGCGCAACTACGCGAACAGTATGACCACGCACCGCGCAAAAACTTGTCGTCGCGGGCAAGTTTTCCACATTTACCAGGTGACAGGAATCGCGAACGCCTCAACAAGAAAGCGAGGCGCTAGGCGCCATGAATTTTCTTTTGGAATCGCTGTCGCCAGGGGGTGCGTTAACCTTTTGGTAAGAGTTCTGAAGGAACCTTTAACGTCTAATTAACCAAATCGGGGCGGAGCCGTTCGATGCCACTAAATCTCAGCGTACCGGAACTTACAGAACTCAAACCGCGGATCTCGGTTATCGGTGTCGGCGGCGCTGGCGGCAATGCGGTCAACAACATGATCGACAGCGGGCTCGAAGGGGTCGAGTTCCTTGTCGCCAATACCGATGCTCAGGCGCTGGGCCTTTCAAAAGCTGAAAAGCGCATTCAGCTCGGCGTGCGCACGACGCAAGGTCTCGGCGCGGGATCGTTGCCGGAAATCGGCTCGGCTGCGGCGGAAGAATCGCTCGATGAAATTCTCGAACATGTCGGCAATTCGCACATGCTGTTCATCACCGCCGGCATGGGCGGCGGCACCGGCACCGGCGCCGCGCCGATCATCGCCGAAGCGGCGAAAGAACGCGACATCCTGACGGTCGGCGTCGTCACCAAGCCGTTCCACTTTGAAGGCGCGCGCCGCATGAAGATCGCGCTCGCCGGCATTGAAGAATTGTCAAAGCATGTCGATACGCTGCTGATCATTCCGAACCAGAACCTGTTCTCGATCGCCAATGAGCGCACGACATTCGCCGAAGCGTTTTCGCTGGCCGACCAGGTTCTGCATTCCGGCGTTCGCGGCATTACCGATCTGATGGTCATGCCGGGACTTATCAATCTCGACTTCAACGATGTTCGCACCGTCATGCGCGAGATGGGCAAGGCGATGATGGGCACCGGCGAGGCGAGCGGCGAAAAACGCGCGATCGAAGCCGCGGAGGCTGCGATCTCGAACCCGCTGCTTGATGAAGTGTCGATGAAGGGCGCGAAAGGCGTTCTCATCAACATCACCGGCTCGATGGATATGACGCTGTTCGAGGTCGACGAGGCGGCGAACCGTATCCGCGCCGAGGTGGATCCCGAAGCCAATATCATTGTCGGGTCGACCTTCAATCAGGACCTTGAGGGCAAGGTGCGCGTTTCCGTGGTGGCGACCGGTATCGAGGCGCTGCCGCGCGATGCGCATGGCTATCAGCAGCGCACGGTTTCAATGTCGGTGTCGCGCCCGTGGCGCGAGTCGGCGACGGCGAGCGAGGCTCCGCCGGCCGCCGTCGCGGCCAATCCCGCTCCCGTTCCCGCGCCCGCGAAAGTCAATCCGGCCCCGGTGGTTGCCGCAAAGCCCGCGCCTTCGCCTGCGCCTGCGCCGAAACTGACCGGCCATCCGCTGGCTCAGGCCACGCAGGTTAATCCGGTCGGGGATGTGCACGAGCGTATCCGCCGCATGCTGACGGAAGGCTCGCCCGAAGGGCTTTCAGCGCCGCCATCGGGCGCCCCGTCGACCCCGGTTCCGCGGCCGGCCGCTCGCCCGGCGATTACCCCCGAGCCGGGCGCGGCGCACGCCAACGCCCGCAACCCGTTCCGCGAGGCGGCGGAAGAATTGCAGCGCACCTCGCTTGCGGCGCTCGACATGCTGAAATCGATTGGCGGCCAGCCGCAGCGGCGCGAAGAGCCGGAAGTGCGGGTGCAAGAGCCGGTTCGCGCAAAAAAGGCGAGCCATGGCGATCTGTTCGATGACGAAGAGGATAATGAGCTGGAAATCCCGTCATTCCTTCGGAAAAAGAAGGTCAGCTAAATCGGCCCGGTTTTGTTGCGTACATTACGCCGCCCGCAAGGGCGGCGTTTTTGTCTTCGCGCGTCATGGTTGAGGCGTCGCCGTGTCGCAACAAGCCGAAATAATGCGTTATTTGAGCCTGACGCCAGGCCCGGCCATCTTGTGAGCTGAATCCGTCGGGCGGCGTGACCGCGAAACGAGAATTTGATGCGCGTTGTTCAGCAAACCACATTGGCGAAACCGGTTTCGGTCAGCGGTGCGGCGCTCCACGCCGGGGCGAAAGTGACGGCCGTTCTGCGCCCGGCGGCGGCTGGTGCGGGCGTCGTTTTCCGGCGGATCGACGTTGCGATGACCGCCGCGCAGCCAATTCCGGCGACGCCCGCCAATGTCGCTTCCACCACTTTGTGCACAACGTTGAGCGCCGGGCTTTCCGCCGCCGACAGCGTGGAGATCGCCACGACCGAACACCTGCTGGCGGCGCTCAGCCTGTGCGGCGTCGACAATGCCATCATTGACGTCGATGCGCCTGAACTGCCGATCCTCGACGGCAGCGCCGGGCCGTTCGTCGATGCAATTTACCGCGCCGGGCTGAAACCGCTTGGCGCGCCGCGCGAGGTGCTGCGGGTGATGGCGCCAATCGAACTGCGCGACGGCGACCGGTTCATCCGCGTTGAGCCGTATAACGGCCGCGTGATTGACGTTTCAATCGATTTTCCCGACGCCTTCATCGGCCGGCAGGCCGTCAGCGTTGATCTCGACGATCACGCCAGCATCGCGCGGTTGACCTCGGCGCGCACATTTTGCCGGCTCGGCGATATCGAGGTCATGCGTGCGGCGGGGCTGGCGCGCGGGGGATCGCTCGATAATGCGATCGTCATCGACGGCGCGCGCATGATCAACGAGGCGCCGTTGCGCGATCCGCATGAATTCGCGCTTCACAAGGCGCTCGATTTGATCGGCGATCTGCGCCTCGCCGGCGGCCATCTCCTCGGCGCGGTGACGGCGAACAAGCCGGGCCATGACCTCAACACCAAATTTGCGGCGATGCTCGGCGCCTCGCGCACGCGGGTCGAACGCACTGCCCTGCCGCTGGACGCGGTACGGATGCCAGCCTGAAACCCCCGCCTGAAGGCTTTGTAATGCCTGTCTTTTTCTCCTGGCCCGCCGCGCCGGCGAGACGCGGATATGGCGGTTTCCATTTGCGCCTGAATTGCACTAGGTTACGGGCCGTTCCTTAAGAGCTTCGACAAAAGGGTTCCATCCAGTCATGCAGTCTCGCGTTCGTCTCGCGCCGTTAATTCTCGCCGCGCTCGCCGTCTTTGCGCTCGGCGCATGCTCGTCGTCGAAGAAGAAGGAAAAATTCGCTTATGTCGAACGGGAAGTCGATGTTCTCTACAATTCGGCGACGCGCGCGATGGAGCGCAAGCGCTATGACGATGCGGTGGAGCTGTTCAGCGAGGTAGAGCGCCAGCACCCGTATTCGGCATGGGCGCGCCGGGCGATGCTGATGAAGGCGTTCAGCCAGTATCAGCAAAACGACTATGACGACGCCATCGGCTCGCTCGACCAGTTTATCTCGCTGCACCCCGGCAACAAGGATGCGCCGTATGCGTATTATTTGCGGGCGATGTGTTACTATGAACGCATTCGCGATGTCGGGCGCGATCAGGATTACACCAACAAGGCGGTGGCGGCGCTTAACGACGTGGTGCGTCGCTATCCGCAGACGGAATATGCGCGCGATGCGCGCCTGAAACTCGATCTGACTTTTGACCATCTCGCCGGCAAGGAAATGGATGTCGGGCGGTATTACCTGCGGTATCGCAAGCACATCGCCGCCATCAACCGGTTCAAAACCGTCGTCCAGAATTATAACACAACCGGCCACGTGCCCGAGGCGCTGTACCGTCTCGTCGAGGCCTATCTGCAAATCGGCGTCGTTGACGAGGCGCGCGCGGCGGCGAACGTGCTCGGCTATAATTATCCGGGCTCGCAATGGTATGCCGACGCTTACCGCCTGCTTGAAAAGCGCGGCCTGCTGGAGCCGGGGTCAAAACCCAAGCGCACGGAGAAAGAGCTGAAAAAACTCCGCGAAAAACAGGCCAAGACCGAAGCAAAACGTCTGAAAGACGCCGGCGCGCCGATCATCGAGCCGCCAGTCGGCGTTGACGCAATAGAAGATCCGCTCGACGAATCGATTGACAGTCCGCTCGATGAGCCGACGGGCGAATGACCGTGTTCGCTCGCGCCGCGGGTTGAGATGGAAAGGCTGACGAGCGTTGCAGGGTTATGCTGACCGCGCTCCACATCCAGGATTTCGTGCTGATCGATCAGCTCTCCTTGCCGCTGGGGCAGGGGCTGACCGCATTGACCGGCGAGACCGGGGCGGGCAAATCCATCCTGCTTGAAGCATTGGGGCTCGCTGCGGGCGGGCGCATGGCGCGCGGCGCGGTGCGTCGCGGCGCCGCCAAGGGCGTTGTCGCCGCCGCCTTTGAACCGGGCGCCGATCATCCGGTGTGGGCGGCGCTGGAAACGAACGCGATTTCCGCCGGCGATGACGATCAGGTCATCTTGAAACGTATTCAGGGCGCCGACGGCAAAAGCCGAGCTTTCATCAATGACCAGCCGGTTTCCATCGGCCTGTTGAAGACCATCGGCGAAATGCTGATCGAAATTCACGGCCAGCATGACGGCGTCAGTTTTCTTTCCGCATCGACCCATCGCGGTTTGCTGGATGACTTTGGCGGGCTGGCGGTCAGCGCGCGCAATGTCGATGCATTGTGGTCGGCGTGGCGCGATATAGAGGGCGAGATCGACGAGCGCCGGCGCGCGCGCGACCAGAACCTTCGCGAAGCCGACTATCTGCGCCATGTCGTCGCCGAACTTGGCGAGCTTGCGGCCGCGGCGGGCGAGGAGACCGCGCTCGCCGAAAAGCGTGGTGAGATGATGGCCGCGCAAAAAGTCACCGAAGACCTTGCCGCCGCGGCGTCGGTGATGTCGGAAGATGCGCTGGAGGGCCGGCTGTCTTCGGCGGCGCACCGTCTGGTGCGTGCGTCCGCCGCATTCGGCGCTGAAGATAATCCGCTGTCGGAGGCGATTGAGAAAATCGAACGCGCCCTGTCAGAGGTGCTGGAGGCGAAAAGCGCGGTCGAAGATGCCGCCGAACGCCTTTGCATCGACGAGCGCGAGCTTGAGGAAACCGAAGAGCGCCTGTTCGCGCTTCGCGCTGCGGCCCGAAAACACGGCGTAACAACGGACCTTTTGCCTGAATTTTACGAAAAGGCGGCGGCGGCGCTGTCAACAATTGACGACGGCGAGGCGCGGTTCGGCGATCTGGAAGCGCAGGCGAAAAAGGCGCGGGCGGCGTATTTTGCTGCGGCCGGCGCGCTGTCCGATGCGCGTGTCGCGGCGGCGGCGACGCTCGACGCTGCGGTCGCGCGCGAGCTTGAGCCGCTCAAGCTTGGCAAGGCGGTTTTTGCAACCCGCATTGCGCGCAATGACGACAAGCCCGGCGCCGCCGGGGTCGATGCGGTTGAGTTCATGGTCGCCACCAATCCGGGCGCGCCTTTGGGCCCGCTGAAAACCATCGCGTCCGGGGGCGAGCTGTCGCGTTTCGTTCTGGCGATGAAGGCCGCGCTCGCCGCGAAAGAAAACCGTACAGTGATTATCTTTGACGAGGTAGACGCCGGCGTCGGCGGCGCCGTTGCTGATGCGGTCGGCGAGCGTCTTGCGCGCCTGGCGATGGACGCGCAGGTGCTGGTCGTCACCCACTCGCCGCAGGTCGCAGCGCGCGCGGCGACGCAATGGCGGGTCGAAAAAGACCAGGACGAGGCGCAAACTGTGACGCGCGTGCGTGCGCTCGACGCCGATGAACGCATCGAAGAAATCGCGCGCATGCTTTCCGGCGCGACCGTCAGCGACGAAGCACGCGCCGCCGCCCGCCGGCTGCTCGGCGCGCCGGCCGCCAAGCGTGCGAAAGCCCCAAAGCGCAAACGCGCCTGAGGATAACAGGGTGGAATCGGGGTCAGATATGGTTAAGCGTTAACCATGTTGGCGGCGATTTGGCGAACTTATCCGATCCCTTTGGAACTGCTGTATAGTTCGATCTGGTGAAATTTTGCGCAGGCCGGACCGGCGGCGCGACAACCAGAGCGAAGGGTTTGGAAATGGGTGAAAAAGATTTTCCGCGTCGCGCGATGATGTCGCGGCGACGCGTGATAACAGGCAAAACCACGGCGGGCTGGCAAATACGGTTAATCCGTATTCCTGAGCGAAACTGACGGAAAAACGGGCGATGGCGAAGGCGAAAGCGCATCTCGATACACCGGTAAAAGACCTCGACGCTGAGGCCGCGGGCGCGGAGCTGGCGCGGCTGGCGCGCGACATCGCGGCGGCGGACGAGGCTTATTACCGCGATGACGCGCCAAAGCTGACGGACGCCGAATATGACGCCCTGCGCCGGCGCAACGCGCTGATCGAGCGGGCGTATCCCAAGCTCGTGCGCGAGGATTCGCCGTCGCGCCGGGTGGGCGCGGCGCCATCGACGAAATTTGATAAGGCGCCGCACGCCAAACCGATGCTGTCGCTCGACAATGCGTTTGACGACGAAGATGTCGCCGAATTCGCCGCGCGCGTGCGCCGGTTTATGAAGCTGGATGACGCCGCGCCGCTCGACTTCACCGCCGAGCCGAAGATCGACGGGCTGTCGTTGAGCCTCAGATATGAAAATGGCGCGCTGCGGGTGGCGGCGACGCGCGGCGACGGCGCCGTTGGCGAGAATGTGACGGCGAACGTGCTCACCATCGCCGACATTCCAAAGACGATTCCCAACGCCCCCGATGTTCTGGAGGTGCGCGGCGAAGTCTATATGAGCCACGCAGAGTTTGCGGCGCTGAATGCGCGGCTGGCGGAAGAAGACGAAGAGCCGTTTGCAAACCCGCGCAATGCGGCGGCCGGCTCGCTCCGCCAGATCGATGCGGCGGTGACGGCGTCAAGGCCGCTGCACTTCTTCGCCTATGCCTGGGGCGAGTTGAGCGCCCCGCTGGGGCAAACGCAGATGGAGGCGGTGCGCCGGCTTGAAACATTCGGGTTTACGGTGAACCCATTGTTGCGCCGGTGCGAAAGCGTCGGTGCGCTTGTCGCCCGATACCGCGAGATCGAAGCGGCGCGCGCCGCGCTTGGCTATGATATCGACGGCGTCGTCTACAAGGTTGACCGCCTTGATTATCAGGAACGTCTCGGCTTTGTCTCGCGCAGCCCGCGCTGGGCGATTTCGCATAAATTCCCGGCGGAAAAGGCAACGACCACGGTCAATGCGATCGAGATCCAGGTCGGCCGCACCGGCGCGCTGACCCCCGTCGCGCGGCTTGCGCCGGTCACCGTCGGCGGCGTCGTTGTGTCCAACGCGACCTTGCACAACGAAAACTTCATCAAGGGTCTTGATCGCGACGGCGAGCCGATGCGCCTGAATGAATGCGGCAAGGTCGTCGATATCCGCGTCGGCGACACGATCATCGTGCAGCGCGCCGGCGACGTCATTCCGCAAATCGTCAGCGTGGTTGAGGAAAAACGCCCGGCAAAGGTGCGGGCCTACAAATTTCCCGAAATCTGCCCGGTGTGCAAAAGTCACGCGGTTCGCGAAGTCAATCCCAATACCGGGAAGGAAGATGCGGTGCGCCGCTGCACCGGCGGGCTTGTCTGTCCGGCGCAGGCGGTGGAGCGGCTGAAGCATTTTGTCTCGCGCGGCGCGCTCGATATTGACGGGCTCGGCGAAAAACAGATCCAGTCGTTTTTTGAACAGGAGATCATCACCCAGCCGGCGGATATTTTCACGCTGGAGGCGCGCCAGAAAGCGGGCGAGATTGATCTTTACACCTATAAAGAGAAAAAAGATGGGACGAGGACGCCGACCAATGAGAAGTCGGTCAGCAATTTGTTCGCCGCCATCACCGACCGCTGCACGCCGCCGCTCGACCGCTTCATCAACGCGCTGGGCATTCGCCATATCGGCGACACCAACGCCAGATTGTTCGCGACCCATTACGGCGCCTTCGACAAATTCCGTGCGGCCGCGGAAGCGGCGAGCGAAAACGAAGCGGCGTTTGATGAGATGTTGACCATCGACGGCATTGGCGATGTCGTTGCCAAGGCCGTGGTCGAATTTTTCAACGAACCCCACAATGAACGCGCTATCGACGCTTTGCTGGAGGGCGTTAAGCCGCAAGCGGCAAAGGCTGTATCGTCGCACAGCCCGGTGGCCGGCAAAACCGTGGTGTTCACCGGCACGCTGGAGACCATGACCCGCGACGAGGCCAAAGCGATGGCGCTGGCGCTCGGCGCCAAGGTCGCCGGGTCAGTGTCGGCCAAAACTGATTATGTCGTCGCCGGGCCGGGCGCGGGGTCGAAACTGAAAAAAGCGCAGGATCTCGGCGTCGAAGTGATGAGCGAGGCGGCGTGGCGAGAGTTTGTCGGCAAGGGCGCAGAAGAATGATCGCCGTCGAATGCTCAGATCGCCCGCGTTTGCCCGGCAAGCCATTTCGCAACATCTTCCGGCACAAGCGGGGTCAACGTCTCGCGCACGCGCGCATGATAGGCGTTCAGCCAGCCCCGTTCGTCTTCGGACAGAAGATCGACGGCGACAAGGTCAAGATGTATCGGCGCCAGTGTGATGGTTTCAAAACTCATCATCGCGCGCTCGCCGCCGTCAATCGCGGTTGGCGCGGACACGATGATCAGGTTCTCGATCCTGATGCCGTATTCGCCGGCTTTATAATAACCAGGTTCATTCGACAAAATCATGCCGGGCAGCAAGGCTTGCGCATTGACCGCCTTGGCGATGCGCTGCGGGCCTTCATGAACGCCGAGAAACGAGCCGACGCCATGGCCGGTGCCGTGATCGTAGTCGAGCCCCGCCTTCCACAAGGCGATGCGCGCCAGCACGTCGAGCTGGTGCCCCGTGACGCCGGTTGGAAAACGCGCAGTGGCGAGCGCGATATGGCCTTTCAGGACAAGCGTAAAACGCTCGCGCATCTCCGGCGTCGGTGCGCCGATGGGCACGGTTCGGGTGATATCGGTCGTACCGTCCTGATACTGAGCGCCGGAGTCGACGAGGTACAACTCGCCGGGGGTCAGATTGCGCGAGGTTGCGGTCGAAACCTTGTAATGGACGACGGCGCCGTTCGAGCCAGCGCCGGAAATGGTGTCGAAACTGAGATCGCGCAAATCGCCAGGTTCGGCGCGAAAGGCTTCGAGCTTTTGCGCCGCCTGAATTTCATCGACGGACCCGTCCTGCGCACTTGTCGCCAGCCAGTGCAGGAACCGTGTGACGGCGGCGCCGTCGCGGATGTGCGCGTTTCGCGTTCCGTCGAGTTCGGCGGCGTTCTTCGCCGCACGCGGCAGCGCGCACGGGTCGGTCAGCCTGACGATAGCAGCGCCGGCGTCTTCAAGCGTGCGAACGAATTTTACGGGCGCCAAAGCGGCGTCGACCGCGACGGTCTTGCGCTCGGCGCCCAGCCTGGCGAGCGCCGCTTCGACATCGCTTTCGCCGCGAACATCGACATCGTCGCCAAGAAATTCAGGCAGGTCGTTGCCGACCTTTTCAGGCGCAATGTAAAGCGACGCCGATCCGTCCTTGTTGACGATTGCGCGCGCCAGCGGCAGGGGCGAGCGATCAACATCGCCGCCGCGAATGTTGAACAGCCATGCAATCGACGGCGGCGCGGTAATCAACGCCGCGTCGGCGCCGGATTTGGCGATTGCCTTTGCAATGTCGGCGCGTTTTTCGGCCGAAGCTTTTCCGGCGAACCGCATGTCGTGGGGCGCAACCACCGCCTTTGGCGCCGGGGGTTGGTCTTTCCATGCGGCGTCGATGGGGTTGGCGGCGAGAGCGACAAGTTCAAACCCCGCGCTCGCCGCAGCGGCCTGAAGTTTGGCGACATTATCCAGGGTGTGCAGCATCGGGTCGAAGCCAATGCGCGCGCCTTTTGGCGCATGTTCGGCCAGCCAGCGATCGGGCGGCGTTTCGACAATGTCTTCAAAAGAGAAAAATTTATCATCCGTTTGCTGACGGACCTGAAGCGTATAGCGCCCGTCGACGAAAATGACCGCGCTGTCGACAAACACAATCGCCGCGCCGGCGGAACCCGAAAACCCGGACACCCACATCAGACGTTCGGCATAGGCAGGTATATATTCGTTCTGATATTCATCATCATGGGGAACGATGAACCCGGTCAGATTGAGATCGCGCAATTTTTCACGCAGCAAGGGCAGGTGGGCGCCGGCGAAACTATGGTCGGAAACGGGTTCAAAGGTCTGGAACATGACGGTTCTTTCTGATGATCCACCTGAATATGGCCCGGCGACGGGCTGGTCTCAAGGTCACATCTTGATGAACAGCAGCACTGGCCAGGTTTGATGGTCCAGGCGGTTGAGCAATTTAAAGCCCTGGTTGAGGTAGGCTTCGGTGACACCTTGTTCCTGCGACGCCATCAGACCGGCCAGCATCACGCGTCCGCGCGGTGCGATGTGTTTCGCCATCATCGGCGCCAATTCCACCAGCGGGCCGGCGAGGATATTTGCAAAGATGAAATCGAACGGCGCGCGCGCGGCGATGGCCGGCGCGTCAAACCCGTCGGCGACGATGACCTCGATACGATCATCGACATCGTTGAGCGCCACGTTTTCCTGCGCGATCTCGACCGACCGCTCATCAATATCGCTGGCGAGGATGTCGCGCTCCCACAGCTTCGCCGCCGCGATGGACAATACCGCCGAGCCGCAGCCAAGATCGAAAATTCGGTCCGGCGGAAAGCCGGCGAAGCGGCTCAGCAATTCAAGACAGCCGGCGGTCGTCGGGTGGTGGCCCGTGCCGAACGCCTGGTTGGCGTCGATACGTATGGGAATGAAATCGGTATCTTCGGGCAGGTTATCTTCGTCGTGAACGCCATAGAGGATGAACCGGCCGACTTCGACGACGCCAAGGCCCGCCAGCGCATGGGCGACCCAGTCGATGTCAGGCAATTCCTCAATCTCAAAGGGACCGAGCGTAAGCCCCGAAAGCGCCGCCAACAGCGAGTCGCGATCTGGCGTGTCGCTGAAATACGCCTCCAGCCGCCATGCGGTGTCGCGATCCTCGGCGGTGTCGTTCACCTTGGTGATGCTTATGGCGTCAGCAGGCGGATAGAGCAGGTCCGTCAATCGCACGGCGGCGTCTTGCAACACGTCTTCGGGGCCGGTCCAGATGGCTTTGTAAGTCGGCATGGCGGGCGTTCTAGAGTCGATTGCGTCTTAAGTGATTCAGCAATCGGCCCTGATTTGTTGATGGAGCCCGTTGCGAACCTGAAAACCAGTAAATCACTTTTCCTGCAACAGGCTCTAATGCGCGCTCAGGAAAGAGTCGACGACTTTTTTCAGGCCAGAATGTTCAAAGTCGACGGTCAGTTTTTGTCCGTCCACCGCGGTCACGCGGCCATAGCCGAATTTCTGGTGGAACACTCTTTGGCCGACGGAAAATTTCGACTTTCCTGGCGCGTTTACCGAAACCGTTTTGCCGCGCCCTTCAATGGTCGGGGCCTCGGCGGGTCTGCGCGTCGCGGCGGCGCGCGCACGCCGCCAGCCGGGGTTTTCGTAATACGCGTCGTCTTCAACTTGGGTGGCGTCAAACCGCGAATGACTGGCGAAGTCGGACGCCGCCGCGCCGTAAAGACCGGGCTGCGAAAGGACTTCGACGTCGTCATGCGGCAGTTCGTCAATGAACCGCGAGGGAATGGACGACTGCCAGCGCCCGTAAAGCTGGCGGTTGGCGGCGAACGAAATCCGGCAGCTTTCCCTTGCGCGCGTGATGCCGACATAGGCGAGGCGGCGTTCTTCCTCCAGCGCCGCCGTGCCGCCTTCGTCAAGCGATCTCTGCGACGGGAAGACGCCTTCCTCCCATCCAGGCAGGAACACGACCGGGAACTCAAGCCCCTTCGCGGCGTGCAGCGTCATCAGCCAGACCTGCCCGTCGCCGGTCGCTTCATTGTGTTCGGCGACCAGCGCGACATGGTCGAGATAGGCGCCAAGCGTGTCGAACTCAGACACCGCCTGAACCACTTCCTTCAGGTTCTCCAGTTTCGACTCCGCTTTCGCGGATTTGTTGTTTCGCCAATAATCAATGTATCCGGATTCTTCGAGAACAAGCTCGGTCAGGTCGCGCGGCGAGAGATGGTCGATTTGGCCCGTCCAGCGGTCAACCATTTCGATAAATTTACGCAAGGCGTTTCGGGCGGCGGCGCCCAGATCATCGGATTCGATGATTTCGCAGCTCGCCTGCATCAGCGGGATTGCGCGCGCGCGGGCGAGGCTGTGCACTGCCTGTACCGTTTGCCCGCCGATCTTCCTCGCCGGCTTGTTGACGATCCTGTCGAAGGCGAGATCGTCTTCGGAGGAGCGGATGAGGCGCAAAAAACCGAGCGCGTCGCGCACTTCTTCGCGCTCATAAAAGCGCGGGCCGCCGACAACGCGATAGGGCAGGCCGAGCGTATTAAAGCGTTCTTCAAAAGCGCGCATCTGGTAAGAGGCGCGAACCAGAACCGCCAGATCCGAAAGCCGGCGGCCCTTGTTCTGTTCGGACTCGATGTCGTCGCCGATCAGGCGCGCTTCTTCATCGCCGTCCCAGACGCCGCGAAGCCTGACGAGTTCGCCTTCCTTTTCATCGGTCCACAAAGTTTTTCCAAGCCGCGCCTTGTTGGCCGAGATGAGCCCCGATGCGGCGGAAAGAATGGCCGGCGTCGAGCGGTAGTTTCTTTCCAGCCGGATGACCTTGGCGCCGGGGAAGTCGTTTTCGAATTTCAGAATGTTTTCCACTTCCGCGCCGCGCCAGCCATAGATCGACTGTGATCATCGCTGACGCAGCAGATAAGTTTTTTCGTTTCCGCGAGCAGGCGCAGCCACAGATATTGAGCGACATTGGTGTCCTGATATCCGTCGACCAGCATGTAATGGAAGCGGTCCTGATAGTCGGCGAGATATCAAGATTGTTCTGGAATATCGTCAGGTTGTGTAAGAGCAGATCGCCGAAGTCGGCGGCGTTCAAGGCTTTTCAGCCGCGCCTGATAGCGGCGTAGAGCGCGATGCCTTTGCCGTCCGCAAAATGCCAGGCGTCATTTGCGGGGCTGGTTCCGGCGTCAGCCCGCGATTTTTCCACGCGTCGATGACGGTCGCGAGGCTGCGCCCGTCCCAGCGTTTTTCATCGTCTCTGCCGCCTCGATCACCTGTTTGGCGAGGCGGACCTGGATCGTCCGTGTCGAGAATGGTGAAAGATGATTTCAGCCCGACAAGTTCGGCATGCCGGCGAAGGATCTGCGCGCCGATTGAGTGAACGTGCCGAGCCATGCATGCCTCGACGCTGTTGCCGATCAGCGCGCCGATGCGCTCCTTCATCTCGCGCGCCTTGTTGGTGAAGGTCACGGCCAGGATCTGTGCGGCCGGGCGCGGCCGGTGAACAACAGATGGGTGCAAGGCGCGTCGTCAGCGCCCGCGTCTGCACGGTTCCGCGCCCGCGAGCACGAGGACTGGCCCGTCGGTGGTCACCACCGCCGCCCTCTGCTCGTCGTTCAACTCCTGGAGATAGGGCGCATCTTCCAGGGCGCGCGGGGCCGCAAGACCCGCCATGGCGCGTTCAGTGAGAGATGTCGGAGCGTTCATGTATACCGCCTAGACCAATGAGAACGATTCTGGAACATTACTTAAGTCAGCCGTCTTGCGGGGCGCAAGGCGTCGGGCGCCCAAATGCGGCCCGAATCTGTTGAGAATACAAGGTTGTTATAGAAAAGGAGGCCACCGGATGGCAGGTAAATTTGAACTTTACAAGGATAAGCGGGGGGAATTCCGGTTTCGCCTTAAGGCGGGCAATGGCGAAGTCATTCTCGCAAGCGAGGGATATAAGGATCGCTCCGGCGCGACGAACGGGATCGAGTCGGTCAAAAAGAACTCCGATCTTCTGGCCCGTTTCGAAAAGAAACAGTCGTCAAACGGCAAGCACTACTTCGTGTTGAAGGCGGCGAACCATCAGGTCATCGGAAATTCCGAGATGTATGAATCGGAATCTTCGTGCGAGAACGGCATCAAGAGCGTTATGGCGAATGCGCCGCTCGCCAAGACCGACGACCAGACCGCCTAGAGTCTGTTACAGGTAAACTGGATCACCGGTTTACCTGTTCGCAGTCGGCTCTGGCGCAGTCTCGCCTTTATTCAACGACGACGTTCAATTCGCCGTCGGCCGTTTCATAGCCGGCGGCGTTTTCAATTTCGGCAAGCAGTTCCTCGCAGCCGCTTTCAACGAACGCAACATCGTCAACGAGAAATTGCACAAAGTCGGTTTTGCCGCTTGAACCTTCCACCATTACGTCCAGGCGCGTTGCGCCAACGCCGCTGAAAAACGCGCCGACCATGCTGCGCCAGCGGAAAGTATCTTTGGTCCACGTCAGATTAATGCGTGCAGGGGAGAGCTTGGCGTCGCCGTTCCATGGCTGGAGCGTGATCTTGAATTTCTCGCCTTCCTTGCCGCCGGTCGGATAAACGGCCAGTGACGCCGCGCAAACCGGCGTGGCGAAGTCTATCGACAGGGGGCGCTTCCAGTCATCGCGATATACGGCCGCGTATGCGCCTGATGGCGGCGCAAGATAGGTGCACAACGAGTCGTACTGGAAGTATCGTTGCCCTTCGCAGATCTGGCGCGTCAGCCTGTCGCTGAAGGTGACGCCGTATTCCTTTGCGTATGCTTTCGCGATTTTATCGCCATGCTTGCCAGGTGGCGGTTCGAACGTGATAACGCGGAACGGCGCATCAAGCTTTTCATCCGCGGGGTCGCCAATGCGGGCCATCGCCCGCGTGTTCGTGGCGGGGTTGCCATCGCGGTCAGGGTCGGCGCCGATGCCGTTTTCCTGTGCGAAGACGCCTGTGGGCGCAAGGCCGCCCAGGAGCATAACCGATGCAACGCCGGCGACGGTGAAAAACATCTTCATTTCCGAATCCCCAAAACTCTCAAATGCCCACCCAAAATCGTGGTTAATTCTACATCGCGCAGGCAAATCCGCCAAATGGGCGAAAGCCTTTATTTTACAGTGAGTTGCCGTGTGTGGTTTCAGGGCGACGCTAGGGCCGTGGCCAGATTTCGCCGATGGACCATCACGCCCTGGCCGGCTTTCTGGCGGTTTCAATCTATGGGCGCATGTATCCGGCCGGAGGCCGGATGTTTGATTCACCCATAGCCTGTCGGTGGACAGCTTCCTTGTCCTTATGGTCAAATTGACGCTTCAAAGCCAAAAACAAAGCTGTTATAGGCCTGCGTTCGGGAATGCTCGTGCTACGGGCCTGTAGCTCAATTGGTTAGAGCTGGCGGCTCATAACCGCTAGGTTGGGGGTTCGAGTCCCTCCGGGCCCACCAGCGTTTTGAAAATCGCCTTGCATATCAATTGCTTTCGGATTTGCTAGGCAAAAACGCTATGTTGCTGGTCATATTGTTGCTTGTTGTCGGCTCGCGTCGCCTATGTGATTGCGCATGGCGGTGTTGGTTCGCTTGCTTCGTGTATTGCTGTGTGCGCCTCAACTTTTTTACCGGCGCGCTGTGCGAGCCGCTCGCCTGAATCGTCGCGCCCTATAACTTCGTCGAGCGATCAAAGCCTGATGGGGTCAGGCATTCTCCTCCGGGACGAGCGTGAAAAAATTCAACATAAGCAAAATGACCAGGAAAGCCGGAAGATTTACGGGGCACGTCGTTTTCTGTCCTGAAAACTCGCCAATGAGCGACTCCAAGCTTATGGTCGATCTTGTCATCTGAAGTTACGGAGAGCCACAAATGAAATCCAGAGCGGCCATAGCCGTCGCGCCGAACGCGCCACTCGAAATCGATGAAGTCGAGTTGGAAGGTCCCAGAATGGGGGAAGTGTTGGTCGAAATTAAAGCGACCGGTGTTTGCCATACTGATGCATATACCCTTGAGGGGAAAGACTCAGAGGGGATATTCCCCTCGATTTTAGGGCATGAAGGCGCGGGTATTGTTCGCGAGGTTGGTGCTGGGGTGACGAGCCTGCAGCCTGGTGATCACGTCATTCCGCTTTATACTCCGGAGTGCAGGGAGTGTAAAACTTGCCTGTCTCGAAAAAGCAATCTTTGTACGTCTATTCGTGCAACGCAAGGAAAGGGGTTGATGCCAGACGGCACGAGCCGTTTCAAATGGCGCGGTAAAACGATTTACCATTATATGGGGTGCTCCACCTTCTCAAATTTCACCGTGTTGCCCGAAATCGCCCTCGCGAAAATTCGTAAAGACGCGCCGTTTGAAACAGCCTGCTATATCGGGTGCGGGGTCACGACAGGCGTCGGAGCGGTTATCTGGACGGCCAAAGTCGAGCCAGGGGCGAACGTTGCGGTATTTGGACTGGGCGGGATTGGGCTAAATGTTATTCAAGGCGCTAAACTGGTTGGCGCAAATAAAATCATCGGCATTGACCTTAATTCTTCGAAACGGTCTATGGCGGAACAGTTTGGCCTGACCGACTTCATCAACCCGTCCGAAGTTGGCGTTGATAATGTTGTCGATAAAATTATCGAACTAACAGGCGGCGGCGCGGACTATTCGTTTGACTGCACTGGCAACACCAATGTGATGCGGCAAGCTCTTGAATGCTGTCATAGGGGGTGGGGGCAGTCCATCATTATTGGCGTCGCGGAGGCGGGGAAGGAAATTTCTACGCGGCCATTCCAACTCGTCACGGGTAGAGTATGGAAAGGTACGGCTTTTGGTGGTGCGCGAGGTCGCACCGATACTCCAAAGATTGTCGATATGTATATGGATAAGCAAATTCAAATCGATCCGTTAATTACCCATACAATGCCGTTGGAACGCATTAATGAAGCATTCGATCTGATGCATGAAGGTAAGTCGATTAGATCGGTTATTACCTTTTAAACTCGCCAATGGTTGGAGGCTACAAACATGACGGACCATTCAGCCCACCAGACTGGATGGTCAATTAAGTTTTATATATTCAACCAGATCCCCTTTGCGTGCTGCAGGCGCGCCAGCCCTTCGTCGTACTAGCGCATTTGCTTCAGCCATTATGCTTGTTAATGAGCTATCCTGTCGGTCAAAGGCTGTCGCCGCCCAGAATTTCTTGTCTGGAGTAAAACCTACATGCGCACGGAGATAGTGTTCTCTCGGCCCATTTGCATCTAACGGGTGGGTGAGTTTCGCAAATAATGAATCAGGCATTTGGCGTTTGTCGCCGAGCATCGTTTCAATTGCTGGCTTGAGAAACAAAACTGCAGTCACCAATGCGGATGCTGGGTTGCCGGGTAGC
>JAWKVF010000014.1:0-26182 GCA_041398145.1 Parvularculaceae bacterium
CGTTCGAAAATAACGTTGCTGAGCGTCATCCCTGCGCTGCCAAGGTTTTCTGATAAATTCGCAACGGAGGTCGTCCCCGGAATCGGAATGATGTGCGGCGCCTTTTGTAAAAGCCAAGCCAGCGCTAATTGTGCGGGGGCACAGCCTGCATCTTTTGCTATTCGTCTAAATTCTGGAAGCAGCGACTGATTTTTGGAAAAGTGCGGCTCTTTAAAGCGCGGCATGCCGCGGCGAATGTCTTTTTCAGCGAAACCAGCCGGGTCAAGATCAACGCTGGTCAAGAACCCCCGCGCCAGAGGTGAAAAGGCGACAAACGCTGCGCCAATTTCCGAGCAGGCGTCGAGGACGCCGATTTCAACATTGCGCGACCACAGCGAGTATTCCGATTGCACAGCCGAAATCGGGTGTACTGCATGGGCATTCTTGAGAGTTTCGGCCGAAACTTCCGAGAGCCCGATGGCCCGAACCTTGCCGGCCTCGATCATGCGGCTCAATTCACCGACGCTGTCTTCGATGGGGACGCCATTTAGCTTGTCAAACCGGTGCAGATAATAAAGATCAATAACATCCGTCTGCAGACGCTGGAGTGATTCATCAATTGTAATGCGCAATGTTTCCGGTCGCCCATCAATAACGCGCTGGCCGTCAACGCCGGTGATGCCGCACTTTGAAGCAAGGTGTATCTTATCGCGCACGCCTTTCAGCGCCGATCCGACTAAAGTTTCATTTTGACCAAATCCATACAGAGCGGCGGTATCGAAATGAGTGACGCCAAGATCGACCGCCTTGTGAAGCAGCGCGATGGCCTTTTCCCGCACCGGGGGAACGCCGTAAGCGTGGCTAAGATTCATGCAGCCGAGACCGATCTCGGCAACGTTAAATTGTCCGATCCTGCGCGTTTTCATATTCCGCCGCTCTAGCTCAACTTCTGTTCCAGTTCATGCAGGGTTCGGTAACAGGCCAGCACCTGTCCGACAGACGAGTTCGGTTCACGTCCTTCCCTGATAGCGGCGAAGAATTCCCGGTCCTGAAGTTCGATCCCGTTCATGGAAACATCCACATTTGACACGTCGATCGGTTCCTCATTGCCGGTTACGAGATCATCATAACGGGCGAGATAGGTGCCATTATCACAAATGTATCGGAAAAACGTTCCCAAGGGCCCCTCATTATTGAAGGAAAGCGATAACGTGCAGATTTTTCCGGTTTCAGTCTTCAACTGGATCGACATGTCCATGGCGATACCGAGTTCCGGATGCAGCGGGCCCTGAATGGCGTTCGCCTCGATAACCGTTTCGCCTGTTTGATATTGAAAGAGGTCGACTGTATGCGCGGCATGATGCCAAAGAAGATGATCGGTCCAGGATCGTGGCTGGCCTTTGGCGTTCATGTTTTTGCGTCGGAAAAAATAAGTCTGGACGTCCATTTGCTGGATCGCGAGGTCGCCGGCGACAATCTTTTTGTGAAGCCATTGATGAGATGGATTGAATCTACGCGTATGACCAACCATGCAGATGAGGCCTGTTTCCTTCTGCTTTTTTGATACGGCTTCAGAGTCAGCCCAGTTATCAGCCAGGGGGATTTCCACCTGCACATGCTTTCCGGCCTCCATGCACTGGATCGCCTGTTCAGCGTGCATTTGCGTTGGCGTGCACAGGATGACCGCATCCACATCCTGCGCCAGCGATTCGGATAGATCAGTGCAGGCGTGAGGTATGTCATATTCCCTGGCGATCGCTTGAGTCGGTTCAGCGCGACGACCGATCACCGAAACGACATCGACGCCGTCGATATTCTTGATGCCATCGAGATGCTTCAGCCCGAACGCACCTGCGCCCGCAAGTGCAACTTTGATTGTCATGATGTCATCCTTCCAGATGCTAGTTCGCTGGTTCAAGAACGATATGCCCAACGGCGGTATTCGACGCCGGTACATGATAATGGCGGTGCAGTTCCCGCGGATCTTTTCCGAGTGCGCCCGCCATAATCAGCCACATCACCATTTCAATGCCTTCCGATCCGGTTTCACGCAGATATTCAATATGGGGTATGCTGATGAGACGATCATGATCGCGCGTTAGATCATCCATAAACCGCTGGTCCCATTCCGCATTGATGAGGCCGGCCCGTGGCCCCTGCAACTGATGGCTCATACCGCCGGTGCCCCAGACCTGGACCTTGAGATCCTTTTCCTCATAACTATTGATCGCCCGGCGCAATGCTTTCCCGAGTTGATAACAGCGATTGCCCGACGGCGGCGGATACGTCACGACATTCACCGCGAAAGGGATAATCTTGCATGGCCATTTATCCGGCTGTCCGAACATAAGTGACAAAGGGACGGTCAGGCCGTGGTCGACATCCATTTTGTTGATGATGGTCATATCGAATTCATCGAGTATGAGACTCTGGGCGATATGCCATGCAAGGTCGGCGTCATTATGGACATTCGGCACGGGCCGCGGACCCCAACCCTCATCAGCGGGTGCGAATTCATCAGCACACCCGATTGCGAATGTGGGAATTAAATTCATGTCGAACGCCGAGGCATGGTCATTATAGACGAGAAAAACCACGTCCGGCTTGTTCTCTGGACTGGATATCCATTCCTTCGTCCAATTATAACCGTCGTAAATCGGCTTGAAATAGGGGTCGTCCATTTTGCCTTGATCAATGCCTACACCAAGCAAAGGCACATGGCTTGATCCGATCGCAGCAGTAAGGCGCGCCATGTCAGTTACCCTCCTTGATTGAGCGGACACCGACGGGAGACCGACCGCCGTTCATCATCATGTCCTGGTATTCGGTGACGCTCATGCCGGTCATGGTCGAGACGGCGTGAACAAAAGACAGGCCGTCGGTGGAAAATATTTTCGCGAGGAAATAGATATTGCCGCCGAGATCAAGCAGGCGATTGTAGTCGCGATCGAGCACAGCCTGCTTTTGCTCTGCGCTCATCGGCCAGTCTTCAAGATATTTTTTCTCATCCGCTTTCCAGCGTGTGCGATTTTCTTCCACCATCAAGCTCATGGCGAACTGGTTCAGCCAATAGCCCTGACGTGCGCGTTTCGTGGTATAGACCCGCGTCCCTGGAATGTCGTCGAATTCTTCTAGGTAGTCGTGAACGGAAGTCATGTCGTCCTCATCGCCTTTTCAATAATGCGACGCGCGTGAGCGCCGCCTGAGTCTATCGCAAGCGTTCTCAGCTTCATGTCAGCATTGGCTGCGATGGATAATTGCTGCGCTTCCAGCACCTCAATGTCTTCAGCGAAAACATTGTGCTGGCCGTTTTTGAGGCGCGCTGTAACGCCGCTATCGTGTATATCGAAATTGCGCGCCATGCCCCAGAAATAGTGACAGGTCGTTTCGGTTTCCGGCGTCATTGTATCAATCACAAAACCGCGGACGCCGGACTCGTGTGAGTCGATAGTGTCCTCCGCCTCCACTGGTGACACTCCGACATCAATATTGACCGAGCAGGGCTCTAAAAACTCACAGATTTGCCAACGATTGACTGCGCCATCTTTTTTGATAGCGCTTCGCCAGAAAGGAGGGGGTTCGACGTTCGCCATCCAGCGTGAGACGATGATCCGATCACCGTCGACCTTCGTGTCGATGGGCGCTTCACGAAGTTCCGCCTGGCCGATTGACGAGGGGTGAACATGGGCCTCATGGGTGAGGTCCATAAGATTATCGATCAACAGCCGGTAATCGCATTTAACGTGATAGTACCCGCCATCGAAAACCCAGCCCTCTTTTTCACACGGCCAGAAATTCGGAAGCGGCGTTGTGTCGGCTTTGTCACGATCGCCAATCCACACCCAAACGAAGCGAAAGCGTTCTGTGACAGAATAGGAAGGTGCACAGAGTTTTTCATTAAGCCGTTCTTCCGCTAAAGGCATTTCGGTCGGTTTTCCATCCGGGCCTACGACGAGACCGTGATATTTGCAGCGAATCCCGTCGCCTTCGCGCATTCCCATGGAAAGAGGTAACAGGCGATGAGGGCATGCGTCGCGCAATGCGACAACCCCGCCATCTGTCTTGCGATAGAGAACAATTGACTCACCGCAGATTTTGCGAGCGATCGGCGCTGCGCCGACTTCACCGTCCCATGCAGCCACATACCAGCGATTTCGAATGAAAGTCATGATGCCTCCTCCGGCCAGTAAAGCCGCATCGGATTTTCAATCAGTAATTGCTGTTGTTGGGATTTACTTGGCGCAATCCTCGGGATCATATCCACCAGCCATGCATCGTCCGGCATGTGCGATGTGAGATTTGGATGCGGCCAATCAGTGCCCCACAGGACGCGATCTGGAAATTCTTCGACCAGCCTTGATGCAAATGGCACGAAGTCGTCATAACCTGGCGGGCCGGAATGCGACAGGCGTTCCGGGCATGTGACCTTTGACCAGACATGGTCGTTGTCGCTCATCAATTTCAGAAACTGCGAAAACTCCGGGCCATCCGGCGTCTTTGTCAGGTCAGGCCGGCCCATGTGATCGACGACGACCGTCGTATCAATCGAAGAAATGAACTCGAAAAGATCAGGGAGGTCAGGCGCTTCGAAATAAATGACGATGTGCCAGCCATATTTGTTGATTCGTTTGACCAGACCCGCGAGATCGCCAGGCGCAATCGGATCGACCAGTCGTTTGACGAAGTTGAAGCGAATGCCCTTTATTCCGCCGGCGTTGAGAGCGTCGAGTTCTTCATCCGTGACGGCCGGTTTAACCGAGCCAACGCCTTTTGCTTTCCCTCTCGAATGTGCAATAGCGTCCAGTGTCGCGCGATTGTCAGCACCGTGACACGTTGCCTGGACAAGTACATTTCGCGAAAATCCCAGATGATCGCGTAAAGCGAAGAGTTGAGATTTCGATGCGTCGCACGGCGTATATTTTCGTTCCGGTGCGAATGGGAATTCCTCTCCCGGTCCGAAGACATGGCAATGGGCGTCCACCGCGCCTGACGGCGGCGTATATGATGGTTTGGCGGGGCTGGCGTGCCAGTCAAGCCAACCTTTGGTTTTTTTGAAAGCTGTGCTCATAAGCCCCGATCTTTCAAAATACGGTCGAGACGGGGATAAACGCGCCGTGCATTGCCCTCGAAGACTTTTCGTTTGTCAGCGTCGGGAATTTTGAGATTATCGACATAGCGTTTCGTATCGTCGAAATAATATCCCGTTTGAGGATCAACGCCGCGTACCGCGCCGATCATTTCCGACCCAAAGAGGATGTTGTCCGTGTCAATTACCTCGAAGAGAAGGTCAATTCCCGGCTGATGGTAGACGCAGGTGTCGAAATAGACATTCTTCATGACATGGTTGTCGAGTGAAGGCTGTTTCAGCATGTCAGCGAGGCCGCGGTAGCGACCCCAGTGATAGGGTACGGCGCCGCCGCCATGAGGGATAATGAGTTTTAGATCCGGAAAATCCTTGAACAGATTTCCCTGTATAAATTGCATGAAAGCGTTTGTGTCGGCTGCAATGTAATAAGAGCCTGTCGCATGAAATGCCGGATTGCATGAGCCTGAAACATGGATCATCGCCGGGACATCGAGTTCCACAAGCTTTTCGTACATCGGATACCAGTAGTGGTCGGTAAGCGGCGGGGCTGTCCAATGGCCGCCCGAGGGATCGGGATTGAGATTGACGCCAACGAAATTAAGTTCAGTCACGACGCGCTCCAACTCTTTGATCGCGTCGTACAGCGGCGCATCTGGCCGCTGCGGCAGCATGCCGACGCCGATAAAGTTATCCGGGAACAGTTCGGTGACCTTATGGATGAGATTGTTGCAGGCTTTTGACCAGTCGATGGCGGTATCACGGTCGCCCACATGCGGCTCCATCGCCGATGCGCGGGGTGAAAAGATCGTGATGTCGCCGCCGCGTTCTATCAGGAGTTTGAGCTGATTGTTTTCTATGATTTCTGAGATCTCGTCGTCGGACATGCCAGGAAGCGGCGGCCGCGGGAGAGATGGATCTTTCAGACGGAACTTTTGCGCATCGCGAAATTCGGTATGCGCCTTCGGAACGAGAGTCTGGTGTCCGTGGCAATCGATGATCATAGGGCCGTCTCCAATGGTTTGTGATCGGCGCTGTCGCTGTCGCGCATGGCCCGAAGCAGCCCATCCAATTCGCTGATGCTCTCGTCAACGGATAAATTCCCGGCGTTGGCCTGGCGCATGACCGTCGCGTTCGCCATCCAAGGTTCGATGCCGGCGTCTGATACGGTTCTTGCGGCTTCCTGCATTTCTTCCGCGCGTCGGCGTCCATGTTTCAGTGTCCGTGAAATCATGTAGCGCGCATGGCTTCGCCAGTCTGGGTGCGGAAATAGATTGTTCAGCGACGCGAGAACATCCTCTTCGACGCCATAGTGCTGCGCGGCAAGCATCGACTCCGAAATCAGCGCTTCCAGCCCCTTAACGACAACGCTGCGGCAGAGTTTTGCTGCGGCGGTTTTGCCGGGCGTGGCGGAATAGAATTTAGCGCCAACAAACCCCAGAGAGGCCGCCAAAGGTTCAAAGTCTTGCGCGTGCGCTCCCCCCAGCAAGATGGGCGCGCCAAGACGCAGCGGCTCTATCGGCGCCATCACGGCAGCTTCGACGTAACGCCCTCCGCCGGAGTTGATGATTGCGGCCGCCTCCTTCTTGGCGGCCGGCGAGGAGGAGTTAAGGTCAAGATACCAGGCGCTTTTTCTGAGTGCGCCTCTTGCTGCGTGCGCCGCTTCCACCGTTGACGCGGCGGTGACGGCGCAGATCACAATGTCGGCGTTGCTGACGCAATCGGTTGAGGTCTGCGCCTTCTTTGCTTTTGACTTTTTAATCGCTTGAGCGGGGCCGGAGACTGCTTCCTCGAATTTGATATCATATGCGGAGATGGCGGCGTTGTTCACGGTCGCGAGGTCTTCCGCAAGAATTTGGCCGACTTCGCCAAATCCGATAAGTGCGATTCCCGAAAGGGTCACAGCGCCCCCCATGCCGAGGACGGCACGAAGACATCGCCGCGCATTAATAACCGCGCCGTACGCAACAGTGCGCTGCGTACAATCGTGAGTTTTTCACCGTCGATCTTGAGTTCGAGATCAACAGTGAAAAATCCTGTCGGATGCTCGATATCGAGCCGCATTGGTCCATTCAAATCCGGCGCCTTGAAAAACCGTGCGGAAACAGAGCCGGGAAGCGCAGTTGCCGTGGCGACGCTGACGGCGCCAAGAACGCCGATGGCTTCATGAACGCGGTGTGGAATGAAAGTGCGCGTATTCAAGACGCCACCGTTCCTCGGCGGTGAGACCAGCGTCATTTTAGGAACTGTTTTTTTTGCGACGTCGCCTAAGTTCATCATCGGTCCGGCTTTGAGGCGAATTCGTTCGATAATTTCTTTCAGGTCGGCGTTGGCTTCGAGGTCTGCAGGCGATTCTTCGCCGGTTAGCCCTAAATCCTCTGCGCGCAACAGCACGACCGGCATGCCATTATCGATGCAGGTGACCTCGATACCGTCAATTTCATCAATCATGTTTCCTGTCGGTAACAGGGCGCCGCAATTCGAACCGGCGACATCGAGAAATTCTATTGAAATTGGCGCTGCGGTTCCCGGTACGCCGTCGATCCGCGCATCACCCTCATAGTCGACGGCCCCATCTGGCGTCGGTACGCGGGCGATCGCCATGGATCCATTATTGACAGTGCGGATGCGAACGGGCGTGACGCCGCCTTCCGCCTTGAGCAACCCGTTTTCGATGGCCCACGGCCCGACCCCGGCGAGGATGTTGCCACAGGGCTGGCTGTCGGAGACTTCCGCTTTATCGACCACGACTTGAAGGAACAGGTAATCAACATCCGCATGGCTATCGGCAGAAGGCGAAAGTATGGCAATTTTGCTGGTCAGCGGGTGGGCGCCGCCCACGCCGTCTATCTGGCGGGGATCAGGAGAACCCATGGCCGCCAACAAGACGGCGTTGCGCGCGGCTACATCCGTAGGCAGATCATCAGCGGCGAAGAATAGGCCTTTGGATGTTCCGCCGCGTATCAGGCTTGCAGGAATAGCGCGTAGCATCAGGGTTTGAATTCCTTTTGCTCAAGATACTGAAGCCCGCGCTCGGCAAGCCGCTCCCGCATCTGGTAGATGTCGAGGCCAAGCTCGCCCGCCGCGAGACGCCGACGTTTTGAGTCTTCGTTCGCTTCGCGTTCCTTTGCTTTCTGGAGAACCAGAGCGGCCTCTTCACGGGCGACGACAACGACGCCATCATCATCGGCGATGACAAGATCGCCGGGGTTGACGAGTTGGCCGGCGCAAACAACAGGGATGTTCACGCTCCCAAGTGTTTCCTTGACCGTACCCTGGCTGAATACGCATTTTGACCAAACCGGGAAATTCATTTTCGTGAGGTCTGCGGTGTCGCGCACGCCGGCGTTGATAATAAGGCCCTGAACGCCTCGCGCCTTGAGCGAGGTCGCAAGCAAGTCGCCAAAATAGCCGGCGTCAGAATCCGAAGTTGGGGCAAGCACCAGAACGTCGTCTGGCTGGCATTGCTCAACCGCTACATGGATCATCCAGTTGTCGCAGGGCGGTGCTGAAATCGTAACCGCAGATCCGGCGATATAAGCGCCTGAGTAAATGGGACGGATTTGGGGGCCAAGCAAGCCCTTGCGCCCTTGCGCTTCGTGCACGGTCGCGACGCCGTATCGGGCTTGCCGAAAAGCGTCGATGGTTTCCTTGTCGGTGCGTTGGATGTTGGTGACGACAACGCCCACATTCGATCTCCTTGATTTTCGCTATCCGGCAATATCGCACGAGGTGACAAATTTAAGGTCATTCGAAGTCTACTTATGCTATAAAGAAAAGCTAATAGAGGCAGTGTCTTGAAAATGAAGAATATACCCCAGAGCAGGGCGGAAAATGTCAATTTTTGGCATCTTTACGTGTTTAGAAGCGTCGTGGCCGCAGGCGGACTTGCCGCAGGCGGGCGACAAGTCAAACTAACGCAACCTGCTGTCAGTCATGCGATTGCAGGGCTTGAGCGTCAATTTTCCGCCAAGCTGATCATTCGCACAAACCCAGCTCTGGGGCTTACGCGCGAAGGTTCGCTGGTCGATGCGCGCGCGGCCCGCGCGCTGGACCTGTTGGTAACCGGCCTTCGCGATGCAGCAGACCTTTCGCCACGCGCCGCCATCCAGCGTATGCGGGCGGTATCCGCCGCTCGGTTGAGCGGGCTTGTTGAAATCGTGCGTCACGGCAGTTTTGCAGTCGCCGCGAGGGCGTCCGGCATAGCGACGCCGACGCTCCATCGCGCAGCGCGCGATCTTGAATCGTCCCTCGGTGTCGATCTGTTTGAAGCGACAAGCTTTGGGGTCAAGCCTTCGCGTCGAGCGGAAGTGCTTTCACGATATGCATCGCTTGCTTTTTCGGAGATCCGCCAAACTTATGCGGAGATTGCCGATCTCGCTGGCGCGGGTTCTGGCGAAACCGTAAGCGGAACTGTAATCGGCGCCATGCCCCTGGCGCGCAGTCATCTGGTTCCGGCGGCGGTTCAAGCCTTCACCGAATACCACCCGAACCATCGCGTCACTATTCTTGAGGGCGCCTATGACGACCTTGTCGGCGGACTGAGAAGGGGCGACGTGGATTTTCTGGTTGGCGCCTTGCGAGGAGAAGGCGTTTTGAAAGATCTTACCGAGGAAAAACTGTTCGATGATCCCTTGTCTTTGGTCATGCGGGCTGGACATCCCGTTTTGACGGCAAGTCGACTGACATCGAAGGCGCTACGGGCCTGGCCGTGGGTTGCGCCCAGGCGAGATTCTCCCTTGCGTCGAAATTTTCATGCGCTGTTCTCGCCTGAGGCGCCGCCCGAAAACCTCATTGAATGTAATTCGCTCTCGGCGGCGCGTGTGATCTTGATGGAATCCGACCGCCTGATGCTTCTGTCGGAAATGCAAATCAAATACGAAAAAGCGTCCGGCTTGTTAATGTCGCGACCGTTGAAATCGCGGGCAATGCAGCGCCCGATTGGCGTCACGACAAGGTCGCAATGGCTTCCAACGCCGGTGCAGAAGGCGCTGCTGAATGAGATTGTATCGTTTTCCGCTTGATCGCGTAAAACACGAGCCGCGAGAGTTCCAGACCGGAGGTTCAAAATGACCAAAACCGGCGGCGCGTTCCATCGATCTCCTTGTCTTGTTCAAAATGGGTCGGGGATTGGTGCTAAACTAAGATTTTCTGCCAAGGCGAACGCTCAGGGTCAGGTTTGGACAAGGCTTGCGCCACGCGTCTTCGCGCGCCAATAACCGGACGAGAAAAATAACGGCGATCCCGACCCATGACCGGACACGATGAAACCGCAACTGACGCGCTGGCGCGCGAGACTTCTCAAGGCGCGCTTGCGCGTGCTGGACGCATTGTCGTCAAGGTCGGCTCGGCGCTGATCTGCAATGAACACGGCCAGGTGAATGAGCCATGGTTGCGCGGGCTCGCGGCGGATATTCAGGCCTTGCGCAATTCCGGCAGGGACGTTGTCGTTGTCACCTCAGGCGCGATTGCGCTTGGCCGGCGCCGGCTGGGTCTGAAAAACTCGTTGCGGCTCGATGAAAAGCAGGCCGCATCCGCCGCCGGTCAGGTGCAATTGGCGCAGGCGTGGCAACAGGCGTTCGACGCCCATGATACGCCGGTCGCGCAAATTCTGCTGACGCTTGACGATACGGAAAATCGCCGCCGCTATATCAACGCCCGGATGACGCTTGAAAGTCTTGCCGCCGCCGGCGCGGTCGCGGTCGTGAACGAAAACGACACGATCGCCACGAGTGAAATCCGCTATGGCGACAATGATCGGCTAGCCGCGCACACGGCGCAATTGTTCGGCGCCGATCTGTTGCTGATCCTGTCTGACATTGACGGACTTTACACCGCCGATCCGCGCGTAGACGCCGCCGCTGCGCATATTCCGCTGGTGCAAGCGATCACGCCGGATATCAGCGCCATGGCGTCGGGGCCGAACCGTGAGGCGAATATCGGGTCTGGCGGCATGGAATCCAAACTCGCCGCGGCGCGGATCGCGGCGGATAGCGGGTGCGAAACCGTGATCGCGTCCGGCCGCGTCGAGCACCCGATACAGGCGGTTGCGAACGGCGCGCGCTCGACCCTGTTCCTGTCGGCGACCGACCCGCGCACGGCGCGGCGCAAATGGATCGGGGGGCGGCTGAAGACGCGCGGCGAAATCCGTATCGACGCCGGCGCCCGGCGCGCGATTGAAAAAGGCGCCAGCCTGCTGCCGGCGGGCGTCACCGATGTGTGGGGCGATTTCGTGCGTGGTGATGCGGTTCTGGTGCTCGACGAAAACGGATTGCGCATCGGTTGCGGGCTGGCGTCGTTCGGCGCGGTGGAAATGCGCTCGGTCATCGGGCGGCGCTCGGAAGAAATCGAGCAGATATTGGGATATGCGTGCCGTCCGGCGGCGATTGAACGCGATAATCTGGTGATGGACAATGCGCCGGCGCGACCGAGTGAGACAACATGAATACCCTTAATGATATTGGCGTGACGGCGGTTCGTGCGCGCGCGCAAATTGCGCAGGCGCCGCGAGAGCAAAAAGATGCGGCGCTGCACGCCATCGCCCGCGAAATCGAACGCCGCCGCGAAGAAATTCTTGATACGAACAAAGCCGAATGCGACCAGGCCCGCAGCGGCGGCGCGACCGAGGCGTTTGTCGACCGTCTCGCGCTAAATCCCGAGCGCCTGCGGGGAATTATTAGCGGCCTTGAAATGATCGCTGCGCAGGATGATCCGGTCGGCCGGGTCATCGCGCAATGGCGCCGCCCGAACGGGCTTCAGTTTGAACGTGTGACGACGCCGATTGGCGTCATCGGCATCATTTATGAGAGCCGGCCGAACGTCACCGTCGACGCTGCGGCGATCTGCATCAAATCCGGCAATGCGGTGATCTTGCGCGGCGGCTCGGAGTCGCTGTCGACCTCGGGCATGCTGCATGAGTGCATCGCGACGGGCCTGCGCGAGGCCGGCCTGCCGGCGGGGGTCGTCCAGTTCATAAACTCGCCTGATCGGGCGCTGGTCGGCGAATTGCTGGCGGGGATCAACGGCGCCGTCGATCTCGTCATCCCGCGCGGCGGCAAATCACTGGTGGCGCGTGTGCAGGCCGATGCGCGCGTGCCGGTGCTCAGCCATCTCGACGGCGTTTGCCATGTCTATATCGACGCCGCCGCCGATCCTGAAAAAGCGCTCGCCGTTGCGCTCAACGCAAAGATGCGCCGGCCCGGCGTTTGCGGCGCGATGGAGACGCTGCTGGTTGATCGCGCCGTGCTCGCCGACGTATGGCCGAAACTCGCCGATGCGTTCAAAACCGCCGGGTGTGAATTGCGCGGCGATGACGCCGTTCGCGCCATTGACAGCGACGTTGCGCCGGCGACGGCTGATGACTGGACAACGGAATATCTGGCGCCGGTCCTGTCGGTCGCGGCCGTTGACGGCGTTGCGGGCGCCATCGCGCATATCGCGCGATATTCCTCGGGCCATACCGAAAGCATCGTTACGGAAAACCCCGACGCGGCGGCGCGCTTTCTGCGCGAGGTTGACAGCGCGATTGTCCTGCACAATGCCTCGACGCAATACGCTGATGGCGGCGAGTTCGGGTTCGGCGGCGAGATCGGCATTGCCACCGGGCGTTTTCATGCGCGCGGCCCGGTCGGGCCTAAGGAACTGACGATTTACAAAACCATTGTACGCGGCGACGGCCACGCGCGGCCGTAATTCCGGCTTTCAACGGCTCAGCTTTGCGTAAGCGCCGGGTCAATTTTGACCGCTTTTCGCCCCCCCTGATCGCCCAGCCGGCCGGACAGCACCTCGCGGCCCGAGATTTTTACCGTGACGCGGTCGGGCGCCGATGAAGCAAAGGTCAACCGCGCCCCGGCCTTGATCGCCACCAGATCGTCGAGCGCCATGGTGACGACGCCGATCTGTGTTTCTACATCAAGCGGCAACCGGCTGACTACGCGTGAAACCCTGCGCCGCCACTTCGCCTGCGCCTCCGGCGGCGCGCCGGTGCGGGCGTCTCTGGTCACTTCATCAGTACACGCTGCATAAATCAGGAGTTGGCGCGGCGCATCGGCGAGGGTTTCGGTGATGGTGAAACAGTCGAGCGCCCGCGTTGTCGGCGCCAGCACGAAATCTTCGGGGTTCTCGCAGATCGCCTGAAGTAAAAAGTCGGCGGAAGGCGGATCGCCGCCCAAGGTTAATCCGGCGAGGGTTTTCAGGAATTTCGTACACAGAGCGCGTTCGATCGGTGTTGACGGCGCGGCCTCAGCACCGTCATTGGCGCGTCCGAGCGAGGATGCGGCGATCTGGGTGATGAAGGAATGTTTTGCGCAAACAAGGATGTCGCGCTCACGGCTGCGAAAATGATACAGCACGGCGCCGTCATCCGCCGCCAGCGCGCTCGTTGAACTGGCTGTGTGCGAGATGGCGGGTGTTGCGACCTTGGTGTTGAAATAGTCGGAGAACGCAAGCCTGATGTTGAGCGCGATCTCGGCGATGCGTTCCTCGGCGACGCCGGACATCGCGCGCGCTTGCATTTTTCGGCGCAATACGCCGGTCTGGCGTGGCAGGCGTTCTGGCATCGCGGACCCTGGTCATCTACTGACTGCAACACAACCCCAAATTGCTAATAATATGATAAGCAGGTAATGGTTGTTTCACGATTGGTCCGCATAACTGCCCGGTGAAGCAGAATAAAGCGGCGTGATGTCCGGCCAGGGGCAGCCTATCATCATCAAGAAGAAGAAGGTGGTCGCCGGCGGCGGCCATCATGGCGGCGCGTGGAAAGTCGCCTATGCCGACTTCGTCACGGCGATGATGGCGTTTTTCCTGTTGATGTGGCTGCTCAACGCCACCACCGAGGATCAAAGAAAAGGGCTCGCTGATTATTTCGATCCGTCGATCCCGGTCAGCCGGATTTCAGGGGGTGGCGACGGCGCGCTCAACGGCGAGTCGATTTTTTCTAAAAGTCCGATGCTGCGCGATGCGCCGGAAGATGCGCTTGAGCGATTCGATCCGGCGGCGTTTGATGCTGAGCGGGCAGATGATCGCGCATTCAACGACCTCGCTGAACAAATACAGGATACGAAAAAGGCGCTGGCCTCCGACGATCTCGCCAGCCATATCCAGACGCGCATGACGCCGGAGGGCCTTGTGGTAGAGTTGATCGACCAGGCGTCGACCCCATTGTTTGCCGTCGGTTCGTCTGAGCCGTCGGCGCTGATGAAGCAATTGCTCAGGGCGATTGCGCCGGTGCTCGCGACCGCGACAAACGACATGCAGATTATCGGGCACACCGATGCGCGCGCTTATTCCGGCGCCGGCGGTTACACCAATTGGGAGCTGTCGGCGGACCGCGCCAGCGTCGCGCGGCGCCTGCTTGTCGAATATGGCCTGCCGGCCGATCAGGTTGTCGGCGTCGTCGGCCGCGCCGCGACTGAGCCGTTATCGGATGATCCGTTCGCGGCGCAGAACCGGCGTATCGCCGTGCTGCTCAAAACGCCAGAGCGCGCCGGGCCGAAAGCGCGCGCCGCGAGACCCTGATTCTGTTTGAACCGGCGACGCCTTAGACGTTAAGAATTCCGAAACACAACCAATAGTAGCATAATAAATAATGCGCTATCGGAGGTATAAATGGGCATTTCATCCTCGCTCAACGCGGGCGTCGCCGGTCTGGCGGTGAACGCCGTCAAGCTGGCGACCATTTCAGACAACATCGCAAACTCGCAAACCGTCGGCTTCAAACGTGCTGACACCGAATTCGCCGACATCGTCTTGCAGCAGCAGAGCGGCGCCTACTCCGCCGGCGGCGTGAGGGCGATGACCTATCGCGACGCTGGCGCGCAGGGCGCGCTGATCACCACCTCCAACTCGACGGATATTTCAATCAGCGGCCGCGGCATGTTGCCGGTGACTGATTTCGACGGCGTGCAACCGGGCGCCGCCGACCCCGGTCTGATGCTGACGGCGACGGGATCGTTTTATCCGGATGAAACCGGCGCGCTGCGCACGCAGAGCGGGCTGTTCCTGCTCGGCTGGCCGCTCGACTCATCCGGCGTGGTGCAAAACCCCGTGCGCGACAGCGCCTCCGGGCTTGAGCCGGTGCGCATCAACCTCAACCAGTTTTCCGCGTCGCCGACCAGCCAGATGCGCCTTGGCGTCAACCTGCCGGCGTCCGATACCGTCGCGGGTTCGGCCGGTGCGCCCTATACGCTGCCGGTGGAGTATTTCGACAATCTTGGCCGCACCGAAACGCTGACATTCGAGTTCACGCCCGTGGTGCCGGCGAGCGGCGCAAGTAATCAGTGGACGGTCGAAGTTTTTGACAGCGCCAGCGCAACCCCGGCGACGGCGATCGCCAGCTTTGACGTGACGTTTGACGCGACCGCCGCCGCCGGCGGCTCTGTCGCCTCCGTCGCCGCCGGCGCCGGCGCGGCCTATGACCCGGTGACCGGCGACGTCACGGTGACGACGGCCAGCGGCCCGATGGCGGTGAATATCGGCTCGCCCGGCGGTCAGTCGCCGCTGACCCAGCTTTCCGCGACGTTCGCGCCATTATCGGTGACCAAGGACGGCGCGCCGATCGGCAATCTCAGCACCATCGAAATTGACCAGGGCGGCATGCTGACGGCGGTGTTCGACACCGGCTTCCGGCGCGGGCTTTACCAAATCCCGGTCGCCGATGTTGCAAACTTTCGCGGGCTGAACGCCGTCGGCAATCAGGCGTTCACCGTGTCGCAGGACAGCGGCGACGTCTATTTCTGGGATGCTGGCGACGGCCCCGCGGGCGTCACGCTGGGCTTTTCGCTCAGCCAGTCGACGACCGACATCGCCGCCGAGCTGACTGACCTTATCCAGACGCAGCGTGCGTATTCCTCCAACGCAAAGATCATCCAGACGGTCGATGAGATGTTGCAGGAGACAACCGACATCATCCGTTAACTGAACAATATGTGATAGCGTCATGACAATCTCGCAGGCTTTTTCCAACGCAACGTCCGGTCTTGGCGCGGCCTCGCGGCAAGCGAGCGTTACGTCGAACAATATCGCCAATGCGCTGACGCCGGGCTATCACCGCAGGGATGTAACGCTCGCGGAACGCGTGCTTGGAAGCGAGGGCGCCGGCGTCATGGTCGCCGGCATTGACCGTGCGCAAAACGCCGCGCTCACCGCGCAGCGCCGCGATGCCGACGCGGGCGCAGCGTATTCATCCATCACTGCAGATGCGGCGATGACGATCAGCCGGCTTGTCGGCGGTCCTGAAGACGCCAACGCTCTGTTCGGCAAATTCGCCGCGTTCGACAGCGATCTTCGGCAATTGGCGAACGCGCCCGCAGACCCGGCCGCACAGGCGAGTGCAGTATCCTCGGGCCTGCAACTGACATCCGCCTTCAATACGCTCGCCCGCGACTTGCAGACCATGCGCGCCGACGCCGATACCGAGATTGCGCACCGCGTCGCCAGTCTGAACGAGGCGTTGCGCGATGTTGAAGCGTTGAACGAGTCCATTCGCCGTGCGACGGCCGCCGGTCAGGACGCCTCCGCCTTGCTTGACGAGAGGCAAACCGCGATTGACAAAATCAATCAGTCAATTCCCGTTCGCGAGTTGCGGCGCGACGACGGCGCTGTCGACCTGATGACCCATGAAGGGGTTTTCTTGCTTGCGGGGACGGCGAAAACAATATCGTTCACCCCAAGTCCGGTGATCGCCGCGGCCGACCAGTATGCCGGCGGCGCGGGCGCGCTTTCCGGGCTGTTGGTTGAAGGCGTCGACATTACGCCGGGCGGCGCGTCGAACCAGGCGGTGCGGGCAGGAGCGGTCGCCGGTCTGTTCGCGGTGCGCGACGATTATGCGCCGCGCGCGGCGAACGAGCTTGATGCGCTGGCGGCCGATGTCATCTCACGGTTTGAAACCGCCGGCGTCGACCCGACGATAGCGCCCGGCGCTGCGGCCTTGTTCACCGACGCCGGGTCGGCATTGGCGCCGCCTGTGGCGGCGGGGCTTGCCGGCCGGATCGAGCTGAATGCGGCGGTCGACCCGGCGCAAGGCGGCGACCCCTCGCGCCTGCGCGACGGATTATATGCGGCGGCGCCGGGGCCCGCCGGGTCGGATCTGCTGCTGCGGCGGATGGTCGACGTGTGGGACGCGCCGCAAACCGTCAACGCCTCATTCGCCGCCGGGCGCGCACTTTCGGCGCTGGAAGGCGCGAGCGAGCTGTCGTCATCGGTACACGCGCAAAATGCCAGACTTGGTGCGGTCAGCCAGTCCGCAGACGTGCTGGCGACGACGTTACAAGAGGCAGAGCTATCGCGAACCGGTGTCGACACCGACCGCGAAATGCAGAACCTGTTGCTGATCGAACAGGCTTATGCGGCCAATGCGCGCGTGATCGAGGTCGCCAGCCAGATGATACAGCGATTGCTGGAGCTATAAAATGTCCGTCTACGGTGTTCCTACTTATCTATCGCATTTGCGTCTGGCATCAGCGACCGGGCAACTGCGCCAGCAGGCGGAAACCGCGCGCAGCGAGGTCGTGACCGGGCGCAAGGCCGATCTTGCAAAGACGCTCGGTCATGCCGCGGGCGAGGCGCATCTTCTCGGCAAGGCGATAGGCGATCTTTCCAGCTATCGAAGCGCGATTTCGCGCGCTGATTTGCGAACAGGCGCCGTGCAGTCGGTATTGACCGATTTGCGCAGCAGTGTTTCCGGTCTTGGCGCGGATATGTCTGCGGCGCTGGCGCGCCATGACGAGGCGGCGATCGCAACCAACGCTGTCGTCGCCAGAAGTGATCTGGAAACGGCGTTCTCGCGCCTCAATGTCAGGGTGGAAGGGCTTTCGGTGTTCGCGGGCGACGCCGCCGACGGCCCGGCGCTGGGGAATGTCGTTATGCTGGTCGCCGATATCGCGGCGCTTTACGGCGCGGCGTCAAGCCCGGCGCAGTTTGAGACCGATCTCGACTTTTATTTCAACGACCCGGCTGGCGGTTTCGCGACCAATATCTATCTGGGTGGGGCGGGCGCGCTTTCCGGCATTGAAATCGACAACGGCGAGGTGATCGTCGGCGCCGCCAAAGCCGACGAGCAGCCGGTCAAGGATTTGTTGCGCGGTCTTGCGGTCGCCAGCGTCGCCGGCTCGGCCCCGGCGACGGCGATGCGCGACAGCGTGCTTGCCGCGGCGTCGAAACGCCTGTTCGAGGCGTCGGATTCCCTGGTCGAGGTGCAAACGCGCATTGGCCTTGAACAACAGCGCGCCGGCAAGGCGTCAGACCGCCACGACGCCGAAGAGCCGGCGTTGACGGCGGCGTACAATGCGCTGACCGCGCGTGATCCCTATGAGGCCGCGTCGTTCCTGCAATCGCTCGAAGCCCAGATCGACGCCGCCTATGTGTTGACCTCGCGGCTTTCACAACTGACCCTGACGAATTATTTAAGATGATAAAAGCACTGACACTATCGCTGCTGGCGGCGCTGGCGCTAACTGCTGATGCTGACGCGGCGGTGCGGATCAAGGATCTCGTCGAGGTCGAGGGCGTGCGCGGCAATGATCTCGTTGGATACGGCCTTGTCGTCGGCCTTGACGGCGCCGGCGACGGAATCCGAAATTCACCTTATACGGAAGAAGCGTTTTCAAACCTGCTCGAACGCCTTGGCGTCAACGTGCAGGGCGAAGACTTCAAGTCGAAAAATATCGCCGCAGTGCTGGTCACCGCGACGCTGCCGGCGTTTG
Organism: Parvularculaceae bacterium; assembly: GCA_041398145.1. Classification (GTDB taxonomy): domain Bacteria; phylum Pseudomonadota; class Alphaproteobacteria; order Caulobacterales; family Parvularculaceae; genus Amphiplicatus. Next base: position 18,766 of record JAWKVF010000014.1, read on the forward strand.
CCCGGCCCGGCGCGCAGATTGACGTATCGGTGTCGGCGATCGGCGACGCGCAAAACCTGCTTGGCGGCACCTTGATCATGACGCCGCTGCGCGCGGCGGACGGCGAGATTTATGCAGTTGCGCAGGGTGCGGTGATCGCTGGCGGCGTTTCCGCCAAGGGCGAGGCGGCGTCGGTGACGTTCGGCGCGCCGACGGCCGGCGCGATTCCCCAAGGCGCGCGCGTCGAGCGTTCGGCGGCGTTTGACTTTTCTGCGATGGAGCAACTGCGCCTGATGCTGAAGGCGCCCGACGCGACAACGGCGGTGCGCATTGAAAACGCGATCAACGAGACGCTAGGGCCGCGCGCCGCGACCGTCGCCGATCCGGGCGTTGTCGACATCGCGCTGCCCGCCGGTGGGCTGGCGCCGATCCGTATCATGAGCATTGTCGAAAATTTGTGGGTTGAACCGCAGCAAAAGGCGCGCGTCGTGATTGACCAGAAATCCGGCACGGTGGTGCTGGGCGCCGATGTCAAAATTTCGCAGTTCGCGGTGGCGCAGGGAAATCTCACGATCTCCGTGCGCGAGAGCTTTGTCGTCTCGCAACCCAATCCGTTTTCACGAAACGGCGACACCATCGTCGTACCGAACACGCAGATCAGCGTCGATCAGGATCGCAATGAAAAGATCGGTCTCGTTGACGGCAATGTCTCGCTGGCGGATTTGATCGAAGGGCTGAACGCGCTTGGCGTCGGCCCGCGCGATCTCATTGATATCTTGAAAACCATCAAGGCCGCCGGCGCGCTTCACGCCGAACTTGTGGTGATGTGATTAAGGCGCCGCGATGCCGACGCCCGGTTGAGCGCTATTCCTTAACGCTATTGCTGTTCCACTTCGGCGGCCGCCGGCGCGTTCAGCGTCACTTCGCCCTGCGCAACGAGATTTTTGAGCGCGACGATGACAGCGCGTTGTGCGGCTTCTCCGTTCGTCTCATCGATCTCCGCCATTTCGCTCATCTCGGTGCGGTATTGTTCGGCCATGCGTTTTGATATGTTGGCGAGCAGGAATGTCACCGTCTCGCCAGCGTTGGTTTCGCCAAACTTCAGCGCAGTGATGAGATCTTCCTTTGCAACGGTGCGCAGCAGCGCCGCGGCGCCGGCCTCGGTCAGGCGGGTGGAGAGATCTTCAAAGCTGATAAGCGCCTTGCGCACACTGGCGGCGATATCGGCGTCAGCCTCGTCAAGGCAGGTAAGCATCTGCCGGCGGCGTTCCGACGGCAACAGGTTCAGCACCTCGGCAAGATGCCCGCTCGCCTGAAGCGGATTGCCGGCCGCTTTCGCCGGCGCTATCAGTTCCGCTTCGACGGCGGCGGCGATTTCGTCAATCGCCTCGGCGCGCGGCGGTGTCGGGTGCGTCAGGTGCACCAGGATCGACTGGGCGTATTCTACCGGCGCGGCGGCCAGGACAGACGCGGTTTTTTCAAACTTCAATTGTTGCAGGATGGTTGCTGCAATCGCGCCTTTTTGCTTTTGCAGATAGTCAAGCAGCGTCTCGTCGTCGATGGCTTCGACCCGCGCCCAGACAGATTGCTGCGCGCTGTCGCCGATCATCGCGGCGATGCGCCCGGCGCGTTCTTCATCTGATACCGATGTGATGATCTCCAGCGCCTTGTCGAGCCCGCCATTGACGCTTGCGGCCGAGTGTTCAACCTCGGTCGCGAACTCCAGAAAAATTTCGCGCAGCAATGGCGCGGAAATGCTGTCCAGTCTGGCAAGGGCTTTGCCCATCGCCGCCAGATGGGCGTCGCTGATTTGTGCAACCACGGCTTTGGCTGCTTCCGCGTTGAGATGGGCGAGCACCAGCGCCGCTTTTTGCGCCTTGCACAGGGCCGGCGCGGGTCCGGCGAGGGCGGGCAGGTTTTTTTCCGCAGCACTCATGAATAAGACCTTACAAGCGCGCCGGAAATCGTGATCCAGCCATTGGTCAGCACAAAGAAGGCAAGCTTGAATGGCAGCGATACGATCGCCGGCGGCACCATCATCATCCCCATCGCCATCAGGATCGACGCCACCAGCAGGTCGATGACCAGAAACGGCAACAGCACGATGAACCCGATTTCAAAAGCGCGCTGGATTTCCGAAAGCGCGAAAGCTGGCGCCAGAATCGAAAACGGCGTCCCGGCGCCAGCGCCGCCATTCAGCCCTCGCGCGTCGCTTAACGTCTCAATCGCCAATGGCGAGGCGCGCCCTTCCATGAATGCGGCAAGCGGCGCGGCGGCGTTTTTCAGCGCCTCTTGTTCATTGATGGCCCCGTCGATCAGCGGCGCGGCGGCGCTCGCCCAGATTTCTGTGAACACCGGCTCCATCACGTAATAGGTCAAGAACAGCGCCAGCCCCATGATCAGCATGTTTGGCGGCGATTGCTGAAGCCCCGCGCCCTGCCGCAGTATCGACAGTACGGTGACGATCAGCGGCAGGCAGGTGAACATCATCGCCAGCCCCGGCGCCAGGCTGAGCGTGGTGACGATGACAAAAATCTGCACAAGGCGGCGCGTGAAATCGCCGCCCAAAGCGGGCGTGTCGAATACGCCCGGCAAGGCGGGATCGGCGGCGAGCGCGCTCCCGCTGAAAAGCGACAGCGCGATCAGCGCGAGAGCAACGCCGCCGGCGAATTTAAGGCGTCGGCTCATCAATCACCTCGGTGATTTGCACGGCGAGCTGCGACGGGTCGTCATCGACTTCCAGCAATTCGCCGCGCGCGACGACGCGTTGCCCGATCTTCAAGACGACCGGATCGTCAATATGCACGTCGAGTTTGATGATAGTGTCGGTATTGGCGTTCAGCAATTCTTCGACCGTCATTCGCGCGGCGCCGACAATGACGTCGATGGAAACCGGCACGCTGAGAATATTGCGTCGCCGGCGCGCATCGGCGCCGTTCTCGTCGCCGTTTTCACCAAAATAGACGTTTTCGGTTTCATCTTCGCTTCTTTCGCTCATTGCGCCCCTCCGGCGGCTTGTCTGTTGTTTGTCGCGCCACGAAGCAGCGCATTGACGGCGTCAATGACTTTTGCGGTATCGCAATCGACGCCGCCGCCCGCCCAGCGTGCGCGCAGATCGCCGTCGCTCATGCCTTCATCAACGACAATTTCGTGCTCGCCCCCACCACTGAAAGCGCCGGCGCGCTGAAGCGCGTCGAGGGTTTCGCGCGAGGCGGTAAATTCAATGTGCGGGCGTTTCATGCTGACCTGCGCCTCGAAAATTTCAACGACGGTCCGTCGCATGTTTTCGTCGGCGAGACTGCTCGCGCAGGCTTGGAATATTTCGCAAAGCAGGGTGACGGCGTCGTTCTCAACCGTCTCGACGGCGCCATCCATTTGTATGTGCAGCGCTGCGAGCGCAGCATCGAGCTTTTGCGAAATATTCTCTGCATCGCGGCAGGCGGCGTCGGACGCTGTCGCCTGCGCTGCGTCGACGCCGTTACTCGTTTGCAAACCGGCTTTGTCAAACGGCGTTGCGGTAAATTCCGCAAGGGTCAGCCGGCGAACATTCATGCCGCGCCCCCGGTTTCGCTCGCCCAGTCGGATAGAACGGCGCGCGAAGCGTCCATTTTTTGCGTGACGACACGGGTAAGCTGATCTTCCGGCGTTTCCGGCGGTGCGACCGCCGCTGCCTGGGGCGCAGCCAATTGCGGGTTCGCCGGACCTGGCGCCAATGCCGGCGCCTGTTTCGCCGGCGCGGTGCTGGTCAGGATCGGCTTTAGCACGAACAGCGCCAGGATGAGCGACACCAGCGCGGGAATGACCAGTTGCAGGATCTGCATCAGGTGTGCGCGCAGGAAATCGGCGACGCCCTGTTTGACGACTTCTTCGCCGGCGGGCTCATAGGTTGAAAACGCCATGCTTTCGATGGTCACCACGTCGCCGCGTTCGCGGTCATAGCCGATGGCGGCGGTGATCAGGTTTTCCAGCGTCTGCAATTCTTCCTTTGGTCTCGGCGCCGCTTCGCCGTCCTGCACCATGTCGTTGACGAGCACCGCGACATGGATGCGTTCAAGCGCGCCGGCGGGGATGACGCGCTCGCGGCGGCGTTCCGAAACGTCATAGCGAGTGGTCTCGGTGGTTTCGCTTCTGGTTGAACTTTCACCGCCGCCCGCCGCGCCGTCGCCTTCGGGCAGATTGCTGGCGACGGTCACTGGCCTAGCGGACGACGAGCCTTGCTCCTGCTTTTCGGAGGTTTCGCGGTTCACGAGAATACGCTGTTGCGGATCAAGGACGCGTTCGGAATAGGTTTCGCTTTCATTGCTGACGTCGATGGCGACTTTGACGCGGGCGTTGCCCGCGCCGACGCGCGCTTCGAGCAAGCCCATCAGATCGCGCTCCATCGCGCGTTCGCGCTCAGCGATCTTGTCCAGCGAATAGCCGGCGGCGTCATCGGTCTCGCCGGGCGCAAGAACGACGCCGTTGACGGAATCGATCACCGCCACATGCTCGGGCTGCAAGTCGGCGATCGCCAGCGCGATCAGGAACCGGATGCCTTTCGCCTGGCTGTGGCTGAGCCGGCCCGACGCCATGGTGACGGTGACGACCGCGCTTGGCGTTGCGGCTGTGCGCGAGAACGCCTGACGCCGCGCCGATGCGATGTGAACGCGGGCCGCGCGCACGCCGGGAATGGTCAGGATCGATCTCGCCAGCTCGCCTTCCTTGGCGCGCCAGTACGCGGTGTCGAACATGTCGGATGTCGTGGCGAAACCGCTTAGCCCGTCAAGCAGTTCAAACCCGGCCTGACCCTGGTTCGGCAACCCCTCGCGCGCCAGCGCCATACGAACGGAATCCCGCTTCGGCGCAGCGACGTAAATCGCATCGCCATCGACACGATAATCGACATTCATGCCTTCAAGGGTTTCAAGCACCTGGCCCGCCGATGAGTAATCGAGACCGGCATAAAGAAGCGCCATTGGCGGCTTGCTCGCCATGTTGGCCATGACCGCGATGGCGATCGCCACCCCGACGGCGGCGGCGAGTGCGCTCGCCTGTTTCGCCAGGGAAAGGCGGCTCCAGTTTTCCACAAGTGAGGACATGATCTTCCGGTCAGCAAATCGCCCGCATGAGCTGGAGGGGCAGAATTACCGGCTGATCCTTAATGTAGCGTTTACTTTAGGTTGCGATAAATCAAAAACACAACCCAAAGGCGCATCCCTTGTCGGCCAAAGACAACCTTGAGAACGATAAATCGCAGGACGCTCCGGTCAAGAGCAAACCGCCAATCCTGCTGATCGGCCTTGCCATTGTTTTATGCGCGGCGGCAGGGGCCGGGGGCTATTTCATATCGCCGTCATTTTTTCCCAAGGCTGATGCGAAAACAGCGGGGGTTGAAACGCCGGAAGGCGCATATGCGGAAGAAGCCGCGGATGTTGGTGATAAAACCAATCAAACAAAACACGCAGAAAAAGCAGACAGCCATGGCGCGAAGACGACGGAAGCGCATGGCGGCGGTCATGATAGCGGACAAGGCGCCGCCGCTGAGGAAGATGACAGGACGTTCGTTATCGCCGGTGATCGGGCGTATTTCACGCCCGCGCCGCTCATCGTTTCGGTAAAACCGAACGGTCGCATTCGCCATCTCAAGATTTCCATTGCGGTTGAAACCGCGCCTGACGGCGAAGCGGCGTTTCGCAATAATGCCCTGCGCATCAAGGACGTTTTGACCACCTATCTGACGGCCATCGACCCGATGGTGCTGGAACAGGCCGGCGCCATCGAGCGTATTCGCGCGCAGCTGCACAAACGGATTTCACTTGTCGTTGCTCCGGCGCGCGTCGACGCGGTGCTGATCACAGACTTTATACTGAGTTGAGGAAAGATCATGGAGCTGATCGTAAATCTCGTATTGCTTGCAACATCGGGCGCTGCCGCAGTTTACTGTTATATACTGAGTATAAGACTGAAAAAACTGAACGACACCAGGGCCGGCCTTGGCGCCAGCATTGCGGCGATGTCGACGGCGCTTGACCAGACAAAGCACACGCTGACCGTCGCGCGCGAGGCGAGCCTTGAATCGATTGAACGCCTGACCGCGCTGCTTGAAGAAGGGCAGCGCCTCGCGCCGGAGCTTACCCAGCTCATGGATGCGCTGGATGAACTTGCCTCTATCGCCGCAGACGATATTGAGCGCGCTCGAGTGGGGGCCATCGAAGATGTCGCCGCCACGCGGCAAGCCGGCGCCGGCCGCAGAGACGCCGCCTGACCATGAAATCGCAATCGCTGTTGATATTGGGGGCGGTTTTCGCCAGCGCGTTTGCCGGACGCGGCTATCTGATCGCGGAAGCGCTCGCCTCCGAAGGGGCCGGTGCGCAAGCACCCGGCGCTGGCGAAGTGCAATGCATAACAGGTGAAATGGCGCAGGCGCTGAAAGAAGGTTTTGAAAAACTGGATGAGCGAAAACTCGCCATGGCGGGCGACGAACAACTGGCGCAGGCCGCCGCTGATCATGCCAGCACCCGCATCGCCGAGCTTGAAGCCATCAACGCCGAACTGTCGCGCACGTTAGAGAAATATGACGCGGCGCGTACTGGCGAGATGAAGCGCGTCGCCGTCATCTATAGCCAGATGAAACCGCAAATGGCGGGCGCCATCTTTGACAAGATGGCGCCCGAATTCGCCGCCGGATTATTGATGTCGATGGACGGTGAAAGCGCTTCCGCGATCATGGCGACGCTGAATGCCGACCGTGCCTATGTGATCACCGTGATGATGGCCAACATGGCGGCGAACGGCGAATTTGCATCAACGCCAGCCGCGCTGGCGCCAGTCGCCGCGCAGGCAATGGGGGCGGCGAATGGGTAGCCTGATCGGCCTTGCGATAACCCTCGCCATGGTCTTCGGCGGATATGTATTCGCCGGCGGAAAGCTTTCCATCATCCTGCATTCATTGCCATATGAGATGATGATGATCGGCGGCGCCGCCGTCGGCGCGTTCGTCGCGGCGAATGATTTCGGCACCATCAAACATACCGGGGCCGATATTTTGTATGTGCTCAAAGGCCCGAAATGGAAACGCAAGGATTATAACGACGTTCTGTGCCTGATGTTCGAGCTGTTGCGCCTTGCGCGCGAGAGCGCCGTCAAGGTTGAAGAGCATATCGAGAATCCGAAAGAGTCCAGCATCTTTTCGCGCTATCCGAAAATCGCCGCCGACAAGGATGCGGTCGAGATCATCTGCGACACCATCCGTTCGATCCTGATGAACTTCAACAATCCGCATCAGGTTGAAGAGCTGCTGGAAAAGCAGTTGGAGGAAATGTTCCATGACAGCCTTCATGGCGCGCACGCGCTGACCAAGATTTCAGACGCCTTGCCGGCGCTTGGCATTGTCGCGGCGGTGCTGGGCGTCATTAAAACCATGGCGTCTATCGACAAGCCGCCGGAAATTCTCGGACAG
>JAWKVF010000015.1:0-13080 GCA_041398145.1 Parvularculaceae bacterium
ACGCTTTCTCAAATGCGTTCATAACGCTTCTCCTATCGTCCTACGCCAACAGCCGCGCGCAACATCGACATCGCCTTTGAATAGATCGTCACCGCCGCATCATGATCACGGCTTGCCGCGCCGGCGCGCAGCATCTGGTCTTCGATTGAGACGGTATTGCCGTTCGGCGAGGCCGTGCCCGGCGTATCGATTTCCAATTCTGAGAACTTCGCGCCGGCGCCGCCGGCGGAAATCGTACGCGCATAGGCGGCGTCGAAGGGTTCGATGTCGCGCGCCCTGTACCCGGGCGTGTCGGCGTTGGCGACATTGCGGCTGATCACCGCCTGGCGCGCGGCGGCGTGGCGCGCCTTGGCGCCCGCGATGGCGAACAGATTGAGATCCGCTGTCATTTCACCACTCCTTAACCATATTGCGGAGAATTACACGTCAAAGTTGAACAATATCTTACTGGCAACCAAATGATCTCGAAACTGCGTTCAACCCTCGGCGCCGACGCGCTGGAGACGACAACTAAGTGGTTCGGCACAGTGGCGCGTGTGAGCGGCGCGAGGCTTGTCATCGACGGGCTGGGCGGCGTCGGCCGGCTTGGCGACCGCATCGCCATTCAACGCGACGGCAAGGAAGATTTTCTGGCGGAGATTATCGGCGTCGAAGACGCTCGCCTTATTGCTTTCGGCTTTGGCGCGCCCGACGGCGTCGGCGCCGGCGATATCGCGGTGCTGAACCGCAACAGCCCGTTCGCATTCCCGTGCGAAGACTGGCTTGGCGATGTCCTCGACTGGCGCGGCCGGCGCGAGGATGGAAGCGCGCCCGCGAACGGGCCGCACAAAATGGCGTTGTGCGCCGCCGCGCTGAAGGCGCCGATGCGAAAAAGCCTTGGCGCGCGCATGCCGACCGGCCACGCCGTTTTCGATACTTTCCTGCCGTTGTGCCGCGGCCAGCGCATTGGCCTGTTCGCGGGCTCCGGCGTCGGCAAATCATCGCTGATCGGATCGCTAGCGCGCCATGTCGAGGCGGACGTCACCATCGTCGCGCTGATCGGCGAGCGCAGCCGCGAAGTGCGTGGTTTCATTTCTGAGAATTTCGACCAGCAGGCGATGAAGAAATCAATCGTGTTTTATTCAACGTCGGACCAGCCGGCGCTGATGAAAATGCAAAACGCGCATCTCGCCATGACCGCGGCGGAATATTTCCGAACCGCCGGCGCCAATGTGCTGTTGATCGTCGATTCCGTCACCCGATATGCGCAGGCCCATCGCGAGGTTGCGGTATCCGGCGGCGAACCGCCCGCGCTTGGCGGCTATCCGCCGTCGACATTTGAACTTCTCGCCAGATATGCAGAACGCGCCGGCCCCGGCGCGCGCGGCGGCGCCGAAGGCGACATCACTGCGATCTTTTCCGTTCTCGTCAGCGCATCCGATATGGAAGAACCGATCGCCGACAGCCTGCGCGGCATTCTCGACGGCCATGTCGTCCTCGACCGGTCGATTGCAGAGCGCGGCCGCTTTCCGGCGATTGACATAAGGCGCAGCGTCTCGCGGTCATTGCCGCATGCGGCGAACTTTGATCAGAACCAAATTCTCGCCCGCGCGCGCACGCTTCTTGGCGCGTATGAAGACAAGGAAACGATTATCAAGGCCGGGCTTTACAAGGCCGGCGCCGATCTCGATCTCGATCACGCAATCAGAATCTGGCCCGCGCTTGACGCGTTTTTCACCGGTATCGGCGCGGCAACCTTTGATGAACGGTTTTCGCAACTCGCCGAAATCATCGGCAAGGATTATTGAGAGGTGGGATCAAACAGGTTCGATAGCCCCAGCGACGCGGTGAGGAGGCTTAACGCCGCATGGCCGGGCGTAGACGCATTCGGGCCGCTCTCTCGCTCTGCGCTGGCGAAAAACCGGCGCAGCGCAGCGTCGACATTGGCTTCGTCGCGAAACACGATTGGCGACGCGCCGCCAAACGCCTTTTCGGCGCGGTCTGCAAAAACAGCGCGCTGACGATCAAGATCGAGCGTGCCGACCGACGCCGGCAGGTCCAACGCCCGCTCAATGACGGCGCGCAAAGGTTTTTGCGCCATGACCTGCAACCAGCCGATACGCTCGACATTCGCGCTGTCAGCGATCAGCTTGATCTCGCGCTTGAAATTCAATGCAAGCCGCATATTCGGGTCCGCTTCGCCGACCGCGCGTTCAAATCCGCGTTGTTTGAAACTCTCAACAATACGGTCCTGAATGGAAGAAAGCGCGGCCGGCGGCGCCAGCCCCAGAGAAAAATCGAAATCCTTGGCGAAGGCTTTCCACCGCGGATCGTTCATTCGGTTGGCGAAGGCTTTGGGGTCGGTCACGCCATCTTCCATGACGCGCCTAATGATCGCCCGCTTGTCGATCTCATCCTCCAGCCCATAAGCGGTGAGCACGACCGACATCAACCGGCGGTCTTCCAGAAGATCGCCCGGCTCGGCGACATCTGAAATCACGCTGCGGAAATAGCCGACGTCGCGCTGAATCGATTCCTGGCCGGCATAGGCGCGAAACTGAACTTGCTGCGTTCGCTCCAGTACTTTCCAGCCAGCCAACCCTGACATGCCTACCGCGGGGATGTACATTTACCCAGCCCTTGTGGCGCACGCCGCGACGGCGCCGCGCTCGCGCTCGTCCTCCAGCGCGAACATTCGTCGCGCGGTGCGCATGACGCTGAAAAATCTGTGCGCCTTTGCATCGCCATGCATCTGGTCGCAAAGCGCCGCCTCGTCTTCGCTGCGGCAAACCGCCCGTAACGCGGGCAACACCGCGGAAATCGCGACAGTCGCCTCGTCCGGCGCGCTTGAACCAGCGACAGCGAGCTGGGCAAAGAAATAAATCCGCCGCGCCGATGTGTTCGCTGCGGTGGGATGCAGGGCGTCGCGCAATCGCAAAACCGACGCGCCGGCGGTGCGGATCCTGATGCGGGCGGCGCGTGGACCGTTCTGCAGGACGACGCCGTTGACGAGAAATTTTTCGTTAGGCTTGAGCTTTAACACAAGCCCGGTCATGGCGTTTGCCCCGACGCCAGCGAACGCCGCAAACCGCCTGCGACATTTTGATTGATTTCAACAAGAGTCCGCGTCTCCGCGGTTACGCCCTTCGATAACGCATCGAACGACGCACGGCGCACGAAACCGGCAAGGGACAGCAATTGCGCGCGAAGCGCAGCGGGCAACGCATTGCCGTCGCTGACGATATCGGCCGTAATCGCGGTCCACAATTGCAGATTGCGCGACACCGCATTGACATAGCCCGGTTGATCGTCCTCAGCGTTATCAATCGCTATCGACAGTTCCGCGCCAATTCTCGAAAACAACTCCGCCTCCACTGCGCGCGGATCGCCCGTGGCGGCAAGGGTTTTTTTGTAAGCGTTACGCATTTAATGACTTTTACTGACTAACCCGGTAGGCGGCTCCGGGATCTTCCGATCCCGGAGCGACCAGCTTATCGAAACAAGGCGAGAATGCTCTGCGGCGACTGGTTGGCGATGGAGAGCGCCTGAATGCCGAGTTGTTGCTGAACCTGCAGCGATTGCAGGCGGGCCGACGCCTCTTCAAGGTCTGCATCGGTCAGTGCGCCGATGCCGGTGTTGAGCGCGTCAATCAGGTTCGAAATGAACTCGTTTTGAATCTCAACGCGTTTTTGCGCCGAACCGAACTCGGCAGCTGCGCCAACGGCGGTCTGGATCAGCCCTTCAATTGAGTTCAGTGCAGCGATGGCGCCAGCCTGCGTGCTGACGTCAAGGCCGGCAAGCGCGCCAAGGCCGCCGCCCGTGCCGTCATTTGCACTGGCGTCGACGGCGAGCGTGCGGCCGGATGAATTCGCGATATCGACCTGTGCGTCGACGCCGGCGCCGCCGGCAGTGAACGTCACGGTAACGCCGCCAATGCCGGACGCATTGATGAGGTTGGTGATGCCCTGGCCGACGTCGTCATGATCGTCGCCAGTCTGTACGACATAGTCGAACCGGCTGCCGTCAATTTGCACCGTGTACACATCACCAGCGGTAAACGTCGCGCCACTGTCGATATCGAGCGCGAATGTATTGGTGTCAGCGACCAGCGCCGCGGCCGCGGTGCCGCCGGCGTTGACGCCCGTGGTCGAGGTCGTGTCAAAACCCGTGACCGCCGCACCCGCGGCGGTTTCAAGATTTTGCCGGGTCACGGTGATATGACTGGCGGTGACATTGCCGCTGGAATCGCGGTCAAGTGACGACAGGAAGTCAACCGTCCCCGCGCCCTGCACAAGATTAAGGCCGTTGAACTGCGCAGCGCCGACGATTGAATCGACCTGGTCTTTCAACTGCGCAATATCCGTCTGGATCTTGGTGCGATCGACGTTTGATTCCTGCGCCTGAACGATCAGGCCTTTCATCGTGTTTAACAGGCTTGTCACCTGCTCGGCCGCGCCGCGCGCAACCGCGACGGTGGAAGAGCCGAGATTGAGCGAGTCGGAAATTTTCTTGAAACCTTCGACATCTGATTTAATGACGGTCGAGATCGCGAAGATTGACGCGTTGTCCTTTGCGTTGCTGATCTTCTTGCCCGTCGAGATCTGCGCTTGTACTGTTGCTAGGTTTTTATTCACTGTACGAAGGTTTTGCAGAGCAACCATCGCGTTTGTGTTGGTGGAGATACCGGCCATTTGGATTTTCCTTCCGAGTTTGATCCGTGACTGTTTGGCGAAAACCAATCCGGCCTCGTCCGATATGCCGGTCGCCCACATTTTCGCGGGCATTTGCGCCTTTCTGGCGCGCGCCGGGCGCTTAGCCCGCCGCTCAATTCGGTTGTTGTTGGCAACAGTTACAACCCTAGGTTATAATTTTACGTTAATCCCCGCGACTGGAATCGACTGCGCCCAGTGCGATTCAACAATCGGCTCTAAAATTTGGATGCAGCCTGATGCGAACCGGTGTTGATATACAGGAACCATCAACCGGCAAATCACATAACCCGAAACTGACTTAAGCGAAAAACCAAGGCGCCAAAATTACAAAGCGTCGGCGCGTGCACCTCTTGAGATTTTGTCGGTGTACCAATTTACCTGTTTTTCAGCTTCCGCCACAAGGGCGAGGCGCCGCTGTGCGGCGGCTACTCCTTCACGCAGATTTCGCAACGCATCCGCATTTTCTTCCGCCTTTCGGCGCACTAATTCAAGCTCAGCGGCGATCTTTTCCGGCGCGTCAACACGCGTAAATTCCGCAAGAATTTCTGTGCAGCGTGAAAGTAATCGTTCCTTATCGGGAACAATTTTGGTGATTTCACCATAGTCTTTGGCGTGGATCGCCTTTGATTCAAGATTTAGAAGTCGGCGAACTTCGCGGAGCGTTTTAAGGACGGTTTCAGGTTTCATTTTTCTCGCTATCGCCATTCATCCGGCCTGCAATCACTTCGGCGAGGCCAAAGCCGCCAGCGCGCGCAATGTCTCTGGCGACGGCGTCGACAACGAAACCGGCCATGGCGCTTGCACCCGGTCCGCCGTCGCCGACAACCGCCTTTTCAAATCCGGCATGACGAAGCATTTCTGCGATGAACGCGGATTCAAATTCTTCGCTTGTCGCCTTCAGCTTTGACTGACGCGCCGCGCGTTGCGTCGAGGCCGCATACGCTGCGTCCTGCGTGCGGGGTGAAAAAATCGCCGGGGCGCCCATCGGTAAAGCCTTTCCTAACGATTTCTACCTATACGTGAAGTCTATAAACAAGAGGTTACTCAGGTTGCCGTCCGCGAGCTTTCAAATTTTCCATGTTCTGGCCGGTACTTCCACCGCCAGCGGCGCGCCCTTGCATGACGATGAGCCAGATGGCGGGCCGGAAGACGGAACCGGCGGAACCGCAGAATTCGCGGCTTTGTTTTTAACGGCGCCGGCCGGATATGCCCGGGACAGCGGTGAAAACTCACCGCCCGGAAGTCCTGGCAAGGGGGCGAAACACGTCCCGGCGCCGGCTGATGTGGACGCGGCGCTCAACGCAATTTCAGATGCAGACGCCATGTCGGCGGCGTTACAGACATTTGCGTGCATCCTCCCGTCAGGCGCCGGCGCTGTCAGCAACGAAGAAATTACGCCGTCCGAACTTGGGACAGGCGCGCTGTCCATCCGCGCAATGCCGGACGTCACGACATCGGGCGTGGCGGCGAATACGGTCACGCCCGCCGCAGATACGAACGCTGCCACTTTGAGGACTGCCCCGGCGGAGCAAGATGACGCCGGGCCGCATATCACCGATCCCGCTCGGGAAAATATCGGGCCTCAAGTCCCTGAAGACTCCGGATCCAGAGTCGCCCTCACCCAGCGCACCGACGCAGCGGCGCAACCCGGTATTGGAGCGATCACGCAAGCGGACAATATTGCGGGCGCCGATACGCTCGCGCAGCTAACCGACCCTCACGGCAAATCCTCGGAGGCGCCGGCTTTCTCTCTGACTGCGGCCGAAGCCGCGAGAAGTCCCGCCCCGACAAGCGCGCCGGCTACCGCGACGCCGGCCACGCCGCCGGCGATAGAGGTTTCAATCCGCAGCATGCGCCATGATGCCGGCAGTTTCGAGTTCAGGCTGGACCCGCCCGAGCTTGGCCGGCTGATCGTGGAAATCTCCGCCGCGAACACTGATAATCCGCGTGCGACGGTGTTTGCAGATGACGCGCAAACACTGGAGCTGATGCGCCGCCATGGAGATCTGTTAAGCCGCGAGTTGGAGCGACAGGGTTTTACCGGTCTATCGCTGCATTTTTCAGACCGCCGCGATCATGGCGCGGCGGCGAACATGGTTTCGACCATCGCTGCGACAGCGCCGGCGGATTGGGTGGATGAAGAGCAGTCGCCCATCGGCCATCTTCCGCTGGCGATGAACGCCGGTGGTTTTGACCGAACAGTTTAGAAAGGCCGGAACATGATCACCCCCGCGACAACGACAAATTCGGCGTTCAGCGCAACTAACGCGCCGGACCCGACACAAAACCCCGCCGCCGGACAGGCGCGTGCCCAAGCCAACGCCGATTTTGAAAATTTTCTCAACCTGCTGACCGCGCAATTGCGCAATCAGGATCCGCTGAGCCCGCTCGATTCGACTCAATTCGTGGCGCAGCTCGCCAGTTTCTCAACCGTCGAGCAATTGGTCAAAGCCAATGAGCGCCTCGACGCATTAGCCGGCGGCGCGCGCACCGACAAATTGCTGGAGCTCTCGGGGTGGATCGGCAAGCAGGTCGAAACCGATGAGGCTCCGGCGGCTTATGCCGGCGCGCCGGTTGAGTACCGCATCGCCCCGCGTGCAGACGCGAACCGCGCGGAACTGGTCGTGCGTGACATGAACGGCGCGCAGATGGACCGTGTCGCCATCGCCAATACCGGCGCCATCCAGTCATGGGACGGCGCGACGACTGGCGGCGCGGCGGCGGCTGGCGACTATGTTCTTTCTGTTGAATTTTTCGACGGACAACACCATCTCGCCACGGAACGGGCGTCGGTATTCAGGACAGTTGCCGAAATCAGGGACGATAACGGCGCGTTGATCGTCGGACTGGACGGAGGGTATGCAGTCGCGCCGGATCAGGTCAGCGCCATTCGCAACTGATCAATAGCGCTGGTAACCGACATCCATGATTAACACGGATAGAACGCCGTCGCCGAGAACTTTCTGACATTCGTCAAGAATGGCCGCGCGCACGCGTTCCAGCTTTTCAGTATCTGTCATTAAATCCGCGAGGCTGTCTTCGCTGCCAAGGCGCAACAGCGTGCGCAATACAGCGTCGCGCAGTTTCGGCTCCTGCGAATAGGCAAGCGAGCTGACGGAGTTTTCCACTTCAAGAGTGATGTCGAGGATCATCAACCCGACCGGTCGCCCATTTTCGATTGCGGGCGCGATAAACTGACGGCTGAACTCAATAAACGCCGTCGCAGGCGCCGAGCTGTGCCCGCCGCCCTTGCTTGCGCGATGGCCGCCGTCTTGCGCTTTGGTTTCGTGCGCGTCGGCGGTTGCGGGCTCGTCGCCTTCCTCGCCCTGCGCCGCTAGCGCCGGTGGCGACAGCATCAGCCGTGCGCCAATCCCCGCCGCCGCACCGATAAGCGCGGCGCCCGCCAATACGCCAATGGTTTTTACAAGCTTCATATCTAGAATGGCGAGATCAGGTCGATAATTTGCTGGCCGTAACGCGCTTTTTGCAGATCGGTGATCTGTCCGCGACCGCCATACGAGATGCGGGCTTCTGCGATCTTGTCATAGGTGATGGTGTTGGCGCGTGAAATGTCTTCGGGGCGGATGATGCCCGCGACCTGAAGGTCACGCAGTTCGTAATTCACCCTCACTTCCTGACTGCCCTGCACGACCAGATGCCCGTTGGGCATGACGCCGCGCACGATGGCGGCGACGCGCAGGGTGATTTTCTCGTTACGCCGGATCGTGCCTTCGCCTTTCGAGGTTGCCGACGATCCCGCATCGATCGCCGGATCGAGCCCGGCCCCGCCCGGCAACACTTGTTCGGCCAATGAGCCAGCGCCAAGCAGCGCCGGGACGTTGATTTCATCGGACCCGCTGCGCTTTCGTTCTGTGCGGTTGCGCATTTCCGCCTCGTCGTCGATCTCGACGACAATGGTGACGATATCGCCTACGCCTCTTGCTCGCCGGTCCCCAAACAGCGAGTCGGGCCCTGAACTCCATAATGAGCCGGAGGTTTTTTCAACATGTTCCGCCGGCGGCGCATACGCCATGAACGGCGCATCAGGCGCCGCCGCAGGCGCCGCCAGACGGCCGGCATCGCCGCCTGGCTCGCTGAACTTTGGCGCGCGCCCCATATGCCCAAGTTCGCCGGCGCATGACGCCGCACCCATCAGCGCGCAAAATGAAAGTGCTAACCGATACACGTTCATGATTGCACCATGACTTTTGAATCGCTGACGACAACGGCGTCAAAGGTAATTTTTGATGCAATATTCATAACACGGATAACATCGCCTACGGCGCCGGCGGCGAGCGCCCTGCCCTCGGCCGTGATTGACAGGGAGCCGCGTTGGAACTCAATGCGTACCGGTGCATTGCGCGCAACAACCAGCGGCATGCCAACATCGTCTTCGGTGATAAACGCGCCAGCCGGCCTGAACCGCTTCATGGCGAGGCCGACAAAGCGATCCGCGCCCGCGCCCTCGATATCTTCAACAGTCAAAATCTGGCGCGCCTGCACCGCGACACGGGTTTTGATCGTCGCCAATTCTTGCATGGGCGCACCCTCGCGCGCGACAGCGCCGGCGAGCGCTGCGGTCGGCAACAGCAACGATAATAAAATTGACAAGACCGTTTTCATCACCGTCACCTGATTTGCGTCGTCGCGCCAAGCATCTGGTCGGCGGCGCTGATGACTTTTGAATTGAGTTCATAACCGCGCTGCGCCTCGATCAGCTCGGCGATTTGCTGCACCACATCGACCGAGCTGTCTTCAAGAAACCCCTGACGCAGCGTGCCGCGGCCGTCGATACCGGGTGCGTCAGCCAGCGCTGCGCCGGAGGCGGCGGTTTCTCGGAAGAGATTTCCGCCCATCGCTTCCAGGCCCTTGTCGTTTGCAAAAGTGACGACAAGGATCGACCCAATTTGCTGGCCGTCGGGCTGGCCGTCGAAATACGCGAACACATCCCCGTCGGAGTTGATGGTGATGCTGCGCGCGTCGGCCGGTATCGTCAGGTCGCCGGCGAGCGGATACCCATCGCTCGTAACCACAAGACCGTCGCCTGTGCGTTTGAACGATCCGTCGCGGGTATAGGCCGCATCGCCGGACGGCAATATAATTTCAAAAAAGCCCTTGCCCTCGATGGCGATATCAAGATCGCCGCCCGTCTGTCGCAGCGATCCCTGTTGCATCTCAACCGCGACCGATGCGGGGCGCACGCCAAGACCAATCTGCACGCCCGACGGCGCGACCAGACCGCTGGAGCTTGAGATCGCGCCGACCGGTTTTAGTTGTTGATAGTGCAGATCAGCGAACTCGGCACGGCGCGCGGAATACGCCGTGGTGCTCATATTCGCAATGTTGTTGGAGATGACCTCCACACGAAGTTGCTGTGCATCCATGCCTGTGGCGGCTATGCGTAATGCCTGCATTTTTAGGACTCCTTCTTGATTTATCTGGCGGCCGAGAGCGATTCAATGGCGCTGCGGATACGGTCGGCTTCATCGTTCGCAAGCTGTCTTTGCATTTCAAACGCACGCTGAACTTCTATAAGTCTTGAAATTTCCAGCACAGGATTGACGTTTGACGATTCGACAAACCCCTGACGCAGTTTTGCGTCCGTCGAGTCTTCAACACCGTTGACAGCTTCGAACATCGCACCGGATTCGCGTTTCAATGTGGTCGCATCCGCATCAACAATGCGGATTTGTGAAATCACCGCGTCATCGGCCGAGACAACGCCGTCGGTCGCGATGGTGAGTCTCGATGCGCCAGGGGGCACGACGATGGCGCCGCCGCCGCCCATCAACCGGTCGCCGGCGCTGGAGACGATTTCGTTGTTTTCATTAAGCTGGAAGTCGCCCTTACGGGTCAGGCGTTCGCCGCGCGGCGTTTCAACGACGAAGAAACCGGGCCCGCTGATCGCGACATCAAGGGACTCGCCGGTCTGGATATATGCGCCCGAGGTCTGGTCAATCGTGGCGCCAGCAAGTCGAGTCTGTGACACGCTGTTGTTGTCGCCGCGCAGGCCCTGAATGTATTCGGAAAAGATCGAGCCCTCACGGCGATAGCCGGTCGTCGCCGCGTTCGCGACATTGTTGGCGACAAGCGACAATTCGCGTTCCAGCGCGATCTGACGCGACAACGAAACATAAGTGACGTTACCCATCGAACGCTCCTGATTTCAGCAGGTTGATCTCGTTACGGACGTTTGTGATGAATTGTCGCACGGCGCCCGCATCCTTGCCGGACGGTGCGGTCGCGAAAAGCGCCTGATAGCCGGAGAGACGATCAGGCGGCGTGCGCATGGCGGCGTTTTTCGCCGCGAAAGCCTCTTTAAGGCCCGCACCCGGATCATCCACAAGATCAGTTTTCGAATAAGCGTCAACCGCACCGCGCCAGTCGCGCCCGCGCCAGCTTGCCTCAGCCAGCGGGCGGTGATCGCCCGCCGCGGCGAGTTTGCGCGCAGCGGCGCGGGCAAGTGTTTCGTCAGCGGACCAGACCGCACACAGATAAGCGAATTTTGCATACTCTGGATCTGCGGCGACGGACTGCGCGAAGGCGCGCGCCTGTTCAATATCGCCGCCACGCAAGGCGGCGAGCGCGGTGACATAGCCGGACGCCCTTGCATCAAGGTGCTCGTCAAGTCGCAACGCCTTGAGGGCGCGCTCATCGCCAATCGACGCGAACGCCAGCGCTGTTTTTTCCAGCATCTCATCATTCGCCAGCGCCGCAAAACCGGCCGGGTCTTCTGCGACCCGCGCCAGCCGCGCCGCATCGCCCGCAATCGACAGATTCGCCAATTGCACCGCGGCGTCACGCGATTGGCGCGCGGACGCTTCAGGCGAGGCAGCCTTCACAATTTGCGGGCGGGGGGTTTTCGGGTGGGCGAATTGCGGTCGCGCATCTTCAAGCGCCTGCAATACGTCGGCGGATGGCGCCATTTCGGGCTGCGCGCGCGCGATCGGCGCCAGCGCGGCCAACACCGCATCGTCACCGCGCGTCGCCGCCGCAATCATCAGCCGCTCGACAAGCGGCTGCGCCAGCGCCGCGGGCAGTTCGCCGAGCACATTCAGATCGCCATCGCTAAGCGCCGCGCCCCCCGCGGCATAAAGAACAAGCCGTTCAAGCGGGCCGCAGGGCGCGATCGCCAGCGACGGCGAAGCAAACGCCGACACCAGCGCCAGTTCGCCGTCATCGCCTTGATACGCCGATGCGACATTCGCCGCCTCATCAAAAAAGCCAACGACGAAGTAAGACAACGCCAGTTGTTTCAGCACTTCCTGACGGACGCGCTGATCGGCTGACCGGGAAAGCGTTTTGAGCGCCTCGATTGTCTTGACCGGCTCGGAGCCGATACTTTCCGCGATGGCGTTAAAAACGCCGGCATCGGCGCACTGACCGGGCAAGACGAGTTGCTCTGGCGTGTGCAATGCCCCCGAGACTGGCGCAGAAAATGGCGACTGAGCGACTTCGTCATCATTCGCGTCAACAACGTTGCGAAACTGAATTACGCCAGCATCTGCATTTTCTAGCCGCTGCATCAGCGCGGCGCGCGCGCGCGCGACCTGCAAGGCATCATCGCCGCTGTCGTCATTTACTGGCGGCGGCGTATCTGACGGCGTTCGCGCACCGGCTGCGCCAACCGACAGCATCAGCGCAGCCAACAAGGCCATACAAGCGCGCATCACGCCGCTTCCTTTTTCAGGGATTTCAACGCTTCTTCAACGTCGCCGAAACTTGGCCGTTCAGACTTCGGCACATTGCGGCGCGCAACCTCGAC
This sequence comes from Parvularculaceae bacterium, assembly GCA_041398145.1. GTDB lineage: Bacteria > Pseudomonadota > Alphaproteobacteria > Caulobacterales > Parvularculaceae > Amphiplicatus. The sequence continues at coordinate 12,457 of JAWKVF010000015.1, forward strand.
GCACATTTGCGGCTCGTGCATGTGCAGGCTCGCAACGATGGTTTCGCGTATCAGCGTATAAAATTTCTGGTCGCGCGATTTGACGACGGCGATCTTGTCGGCGAGCGGCCCAACCAGGCAATAAGCCAGGAATACGCCAAGAAACGTTCCGACCAGGGCGCCGCCGATCATCTGGCCAAGAATTTCGGGCGGCTTGTCGATAGACGCCATGGTTTTAATGACTCCCAGCACCGCCGCGACGATACCGAGCGCCGGTAAGGCGTCTGAAATCTTGGTGAGCGCGTGCGCGCCGTGAAGGCTGTCATGGAACATTTCCTCCAACTGCTTTTCCAGCAGCTCTTCAACCTGATGCGGGTTGTTGAAGTTCATCAGGATCGAACGGATGGTGTCGCAGATGATCTCGACCGCATCCTTGTCCGAAGCAATCCTGGGGTATCGCGAGAAGATACTGGACTCTTTCGGGTTCTCGATGTGCTCTTCAACCTTGACGGCGCTCTCGCGCGCAAGACGCAACAGCTCGAACATCAGGCACAGAACATCGTTATAGTCCTTGCGCTTCCATTTGGGGCCTTTGAGAACATACAAAATGTCGGCCCCGGTATGTTTGATGGTGCCGAAATCATT
>JAWKVF010000016.1:0-2217 GCA_041398145.1 Parvularculaceae bacterium
ATGGACCTCAACGTCAAATCGCCGTTTTTCCTGACGCAAGCCTTTCACGAGAAACTAAAATCCGCGGCGACAAAATCGAAACCGGCAAAAGTCATCATGATCGCGTCGATTGACGGGCTAAGGATTAATCCGTGGGAGACATATTCCTATCAGGCGTCAAAAGCTGCGCTTGTTCACCTGACGCGCCGTATGGCTGCGCGGCTCATAACGGACAAAATATGCGTTGCAGGAATAGCGCCGGGCGCCTTCGCTTCTGAAATGAACCGCGCTGCGCGCGATCAGACCGACGCAGTCGCCAAGATGGTGCCGGCGGGCCGCATCGGCGAAGATGAAGATATGGCGGGCGCCGCCGTTTTCCTCGCTTCGCGTGCCGGCGATTATGTTGTCGGCGACACGCTGGCGGTTGACGGCGGGGTTGCGTATTCATCGGTAGGTCATTTCGGCGGATAAAACATGAGCGAACAGGCGGCGATCTCCTCTCCCTTTCACGCAAAATCTACGGCGATGGAAGTTATTAACGGGGTCGACCTTTCAGGCAGACGCGCAATCGTCACCGGCGGCTATTCCGGGATCGGGCTGGAAACCGTTCGGGCGCTTTTGTCCGCTGGAGCCGAAGTGATTGTGCCCGCGCGCGATCTCGCCAAGGCCAGGGGCGCGCTGGCGGATTATCCAACAGTTACCATCGCGGCGATGGATTTGTCGGATCTTGCGAGCGTGCGCAAATTTGCAGCGGAGGTTGTCGCGGACAGAAAGCCGCTGCACCTGCTGATCAACAATGCCGGCGTCATGGCGTGCCCGGAAAGGCGCACGGGGCCAGGGTGGGAATCGCAATTTGCGATCAATCATCTCGGGCATTTCGTGTTGACCAATCATCTGGCGTCGGCGCTGAAGTCATCCGGCGGTGCGCGGGTCGTGTGTCTTTCGTCGATTGCGCATAAAATGTCGGGTATCCGCTGGGACGATATCCACTTTACTTCGACGCCGTACGAAAAATGGACTGCATACGGACAGGCGAAAACAGCCAATGCGCTTTTCGCCCGCGAACTGGACGCCAGATGGAAAGGCGATGGCGTGCGCGCGTTCTCGGTTCATCCCGGCGGCATAATGACTCCGCTGCAACGCCATCTGCCGAAAGATGAGCTTGTCGCGCTCGGCTGGGTGAGTGAGGACGGCGGCTTGACGGATCGGGTGAGAAAATATTTCAAAACGTCGGAGCAGGGCGCCTCGACGACGATATGGGCCGCGACGAGTGCATTGCTCGACGGTATGGGCGGCGTTTATTGCGAAGATTGCAACATTGCAGCGTTTGGCGGCGAGAACGCGCCGAGTTGGGGAATGGTAGAGCCTCACGCCTGTGACGATGTTCAGGCGACGAAACTCTGGCTTGTGACGGAAACGATGATCTCGGCGTAGAGTCTGTTGCAGCTAAGGTGGTTTACCGGTTTACCGGTTCGCAACAGGCCCTATCAATATTAAGGGCCAATTGCTGAATCACATCAAGCGCAATCGGCCTAAACCATCATGCAATAAACCGGATTCACGCCGTGATGGTTTAATCTTTAGTGGTCGCATCGCGGAAAGCAAAAACCGTTGCACACTTTTTGCGCGATGCTCTAAACCATCATGCAATAAACCGTATTCATGCCATGATGGTTTATTCTTCAGTGGTCGCATCGCGAAAAGCAAAAACCGCTGCACACTTTTTGCGCGATGCTCTGGCGCCAAGCGACGGCGCGGCCGACGAGAATTCCGCCGCGCCGTTCAGCGATTTCAGAATACCGCTTCAGCTTCCGCTTCGCCCATCATCGCTTTCCTGACCATCGGAATTGGCGGGCCGCCATAAGAGAGGAATTCGTCATGGAATTCCTTCCAGCCGGCTTGACCCGTCGCATCGGGATAATTCTTTGCAACCCAGTCATCGCGCAGACGGCGGATCATCAGCTTGCCCATCGTGTAATTGAGGTAAGCGGGATCATACGTGCCGCGCGCCGCCTGTTGCGTCGAATTGCCGGCGTCCTGATAGCACTCATTGCGGAACAGTTCGTAGCTCTCGGCGACTGTCATGGCGCGCGCATGGAGGCCGATCGCCGACAGGTAGCGGCAATCGCGCAGCAGGGCGTTCGACAACTGGCCGATCCTGGTTTCCGGATCGCCATCGTGCAAACCTGCATCCATCATCATTTCTTCGGTATAATGGGCCCAGCCTTCGGCGAAGGC
>JAWKVF010000017.1:0-2081 GCA_041398145.1 Parvularculaceae bacterium
GCAAGGCGAACGGCTATGAAAAAAATATCCGTGACTGGTTCACCGCGATCTATCAGGTGGTGTTCGGCCAGAGCGAAGGCCCGCGCATGGGCCCGTTTGCGAAAATCTACGGCGCCGGTGCAACGGCGAAACTGATCGAGGACACACTGGCGCGCGATTGATCTTCGATTGTCACGCGCTTCGAAAGGCCGCATCATGTCGGCCTGACATGCGCCGCTATCGCTTCGCCATAACCTTCCTGCTCGTGCTTGCGACCATCGCGCCGGCCGCCGCGCGCATGCAGGAGACGCCGGCGCCGATTGCGGACCAGATTGAAGCGGCGCCGCCGGCGGCCAGCGACAGTGAAATCACCGGGCGCATCAACGATATTTTTGCCGAAATCGATACCCTTGCCGGTGTTGAAGTCCAGGTTGACTCCGGCGTCGTCACCCTTACCGGCGCCACCTCAACTGCGGATGCGGCAAACCGTGCGGAGACAATCGCCGCGCGCGTCACCGGGGTAGTTACGGTTGAAAACAAGATCGACCGCGACGTTTCAGTTGAATCGCGCGTTTCGCCGGCGATTGAAGATGCAAGGCGGGCCGCTAATAATGCGATGCGGTCGCTGCCGCTGGTGCTGCTTGCCATCGCTGCGTTTTTTGGCATCGCGTTTATCGGATGGCTGGTGTCGCAGTTCCGGCTTTTCTGGCGGCGCATCACGCCCAACGCCTTCATTGCCGAGCTTGCCGCGACGACCACGCGGATCGCGTTTCTGGTGCTCGCCGCCATCACTGCGCTGAGCCTGCTCGATGCGACGGCGCTGTTGGGGGCGCTTCTTGGGGCCGCCGGCGTTCTTGGCCTCGCCATAGGCTTCGCCGTCCGCGACACCATTGAAAATTACATCGCCTCGATCATGTTATCCTTACGCCAGCCGTTTCGGCCGAATGATTTTGTCAGAATTGACGAGCATGAAGGACATGTCGTTCGCCTGACTGCACGGGCGACGATTTTGATGACGCCGGACGGTAATCATTTGCGGATACCCAACGCCAAAGTCTTCAAGGCGGTCATCCTGAATTATACAGGCAATCCTGAACGACGCTTTGAATTCGATCTGGGCGTGGATGCCGACGACGACCCGCTCGACGCCACAGAAACCGGCCTTAACGCCATAGAAAAGCTGGACTTTGTCCTGTCCGCGCCGGCGCCGTCGGCGCATATACTCAATGTCGGCGATTCAAATATTGTGATCCGCTTCAACGCCTGGATCGACCAGAAAAAATCGGACTTTCTGAAAAGTCGGTCGGTCGCCCTGGCGACGACGAAGAACGCGCTGGAAGAAGCCGGATTTGCACTGCCAGAGCCAATTTATCGTTTACGTTTCGACGCCTCTGCACTGCCAGCGCCAGATAAGATTTCCGGTGCGACATTGCGCGCCAGCGACGCGGACAACGCAAACACAGGCAGGGGCATTCCTCCGGCCGGGCGCGCGGACCCGAATGCCGCAGACACAGAACCGGAAAACCATATTGCCGCCAAGGTCGAAGAGGAACGTCGCGAGCAGGGCGCGCCGGATCTGTTGAACGAAAGCGCCCCGTCTGAATAACTGCGCCGACATGCGTATCGGGTGCGACCATCGGCCCATCAGGCATGCGTAAATTCCGCATTTGTTCAGCGCCACGCAATCCTCAGATGATATTTTTTGCCGGACGACATAACGCTGTTGTGAGAAAACCGCCGCATACGGCCTTTTGCCGGTCGCAACATCGCCGCAATCGCGTTACATGTTGTTGACGACCAAAAAGTCGTCGATTCGACGCGCCGCCAGCCAGATATCTGCGTTCGCTTAGACGAATTATTAAGAGCCGCGGCGTTAACCTTGTTACTTGCGGACCACAGGCGAGCAAGCGCGAGTAACGTGAAAATATCGCGCGCAACCGCCCCCCGCAACGGCGTGCGTTAACCATAACGGAGCGAAAAACGCTTTAAAATCAAGGCTAAAAAAAACTTATCCCCGGGTGTCTCATGGGCCTTATGATTGATCAGAAGTTGGCGATTGAAAGTCGAAAGCCGACTTGTTCGAAGGGCTTCGCCCCCCACAT
>JAWKVF010000018.1:0-1639 GCA_041398145.1 Parvularculaceae bacterium
CTTTCATGCCGGTGCCCATGCCGGAATGGCCGGTGTGGAAGATCGCCGGCAGACCATGCTCGGCGATCACCTCATAGATCGGCCAGGCCATGCGGTCATAGGGGTGAAAATTCTGGATCGGCGGGTGGAATTTGAACCCTTTTACGCCGTAATCCGCAATGAGACGGCGCGCCTCAAGCGCTCCCGCTTTTCCCTTGTGCGGATCGATTGACGCAAAGGCGATCATGATGTCGGAGTTCTCGGCCGCCGCCTCGGCGACCTCTTCATTCGAAATCCGCCTGATGCCGGTGCCGGCTTCGCTGTCGACCGTGAACATCACGAAGCCAATCTTCTTCTCGCGATAATAGGCGATCGTTTCCGCGATCGTCGGGCGCTTTGATTCCGCCTTGAAATAGGCCGTCGCGGCCTTTTCGAATTCAGCCTGAATGGGGTCATGCGGCTGCCGGCAGGAAACTTCCGCATGCGTATGAATATCGATAGCGACGAGATCCGCCCAACTCATCCATTCCTCCCTGGCTCCTAGGCCCGAGTCTTCTTCGGCACGCGGGAGAACGCAAGTGCGCGCCCCCGAAATTTCCTTCTATCGCCCTCTCTTCTTCGCTGGGGAGGGCATCCGCCCGGCGCGCCTTCGCAAACCGCAAACGCCGGCATGCAGGGTTAATAAGCAAGATTTAACTTCTGTACGCGATGCTTTCATCCAGAGGGCGAAGCGCCCTTCCCATTTCAGCGCCCGAAAATCAGCGCCTTCAATCACCGCAGCGTCCTTCGCTTTGCGTCCGGATGAGTTTGCGGCGGATTCGAATGAAATCCGACCCTTTCCACCTTGGCTCCAGTCGAAAGCTGGCCCAGCCACTTTCCCGAAAATACGCCGCCGATGCGCCAATGCGCCGGCGCCAGCTGGAGTCTACCATGCACGCCAACCGCGTTAATCGCGCATCCTCGAAATCGCGACTGAAGTTCAGCGCCGCCGGCCTTTCCATCGTGGCGGCGATGCAATCGCTCGCGCAGGCCACGCCAGCCGTCTTCTTCACAGACGACATCACCTTGGGGCAGACGCGTTTCAACAACACGGTCGCGTCGGCAGACCCTACAGCGATCCTGTTCAGCCACACGATTACGGATCTGACTGCTGCGAATTTCTCTGTCACTTCGGGCGGAACGACCGTCTATGTTCGCACGAGCCAAGCGGGCGCGCCCGCCGACTACGCCTCTTATAGCGGCTTCACGACATGGGGCGTCAGCTACGACACGAATGTCGGCTTTGATGCTGCGGTCGACGCCGGATATACGATCGAGTTTTTCGCGGACGCAGGCTACACGACGCCGTTCATCGTCAACGCTGTCGGCGTTGAAACGCTCGACTGGGGCACATGCTGCACGGGAACGAACAGCACGCCCACCGGGTCTGCGCCCGGCACGGCGATTTACATGGTGTTCGATCCGAGTTCGACGGCAAGCATCAACGCGGTCGGAAACATCACGACGCCAATTCCCAGCACGACGCATTTCGTCGCCGCGATCGACGACCGGAATTCGTTCTCGTCAGTGACGCTCACGCCGAACGGCATTGGCGAATTTTTCGGCGCTGGCGGCCTGTTGACGTTCTCCTTCGTGCCGATCGGTTCTGTCCCCGCTGGTT